>DAVH01000034.1:43666-56682 GCA_002508545.1 Methanomassiliicoccus sp. UBA6 | reverse complement strand
GGGCGGGTCCTTCTTCCTGCGCACCTCCTCTCTCGCCTCGGCCACCATCTCCTCGGTCACGAGGTCGGGCTGCATGATCATCGAGGTCCACTTCCAGTTGTCCCTCTTCTTCATGTCCAGAGCGGTGAGGTCTTCAACCCACCATAGGCCTTCGAGGGGGAGAACGCCGTAGTCCGTCCCGGCCTTCTTGACCTTGAACTTAAGGGCGTAGGAGAGACCGAAGAGCGCCTCTATGGCCTGCTGGTATTCCTCCGAGCCGTTGGGGTCTCCCGAGCCGTCGACCATGAGGAAGTTCATCGAAGGCACCTCCACCATCACCGGCTCGGACGGAGCGTCGTACAGCGACCGGAGCTGCTTCTTGAGATCGATCTTCATCCCCGTCGCATCGGTGCGTCCAGTAATAAAAAGCTCGATGCCGATGGCCATGCCTTCGAGATGAAAAACGAAAAAAGGAAAAGGTTGAGGGAAAGGGGTTTAGAAGTTCTTGATGTCCTGGTAGATGGACCCGTCGGCATACCGTACGATGGCCCTGAGCGGCATGTGGCCGGGCAGGGTGTGGGTCGCGCAGGAGTTGCAGGGGTCGTATGCCCTGTACGCCATCTCGACCTCGTTCAGGATACCGGGAGAGATCTGCCAGTTCTTGATGAGACCCTTGGCGGCCTGCCGGACGGACAGGTTGATCGGCGCGTTGTTGTTGGTGGTGCCGACGACCAGGTTCACATCGGTGGTGATGCCGTTCTCGTCCGCCACATAGTGGTGGATGAGGGTACCGCGAGGCGCCTCCAGGCAGCCAACGCCCTCCCCGGGCTCTCCGGGCGGGGTCTGGATGTCCTTGCTGGTGATCTCGGGGTCCTGGGACAGCTGGAGCATCAGCTCGGCCGCGTGGACCAGCTCGATGACCCTGGCCCAGTGCATGACCATGGTGTGGTGGATCGGTCCCTCGATGCCCAGGCCCTTGAAGAAGTCCTTCATCTGCAGGTAGTAGTCCTGCGCCAGCGGGGTGGTGAACCCGGTGGAGGCGTTGATCCTGGCCAGCGGGGCGCACCGGTAGATGCCGCTCTGGGGGCCGTCGGTGAAGCCGTTCCAGCCGACCTTCTTCATGAAGCAGAACTTCTCGTAGGACCACGGCTCGACGTGCTCCCCGATGTAGTCGAGGTACTTGGAGGGGTGGAACTTCCACATCTCCTTGCCCTTCTGGTCGACCACCCTGCATTCGCCGTCGTAGAAGTTGATCTTGTTGTCCTTGTCCACCAGGCCCATGTAGTAGGTCTCGTTGTAGTAGATGCCGGGGTTGGTGATCAGGGCGAGGTAGTCCTCGTTCTTCAGCACCACGTCCGTCAGCAGCTGGGCGGTGAACTTGGCGAAGTCGACGGTCGACTTGGCCCAGGTCTCGACCTGAGCTCTCTGCTCCTCAGTGATCGGCTTGCTCATGCCGCCGGGGATACCGCACACCGGATGGGTGGCCTTGCCTCCCATCATCTCCTGGGTCTTCTGGGCCCAGGAGCGGTGCTTGATGACCTCGGCACCGATGTTCACGCCGACAGCGTCCACGACGCCCAGGATGTTCCTCTTCTCCGCCGGGGCCATGGGGCCGAGCACGAAGTCGGCCGCCGCCAGGGCGTAGAAGTGGGCGATGTGGCTGTGGACGTAGTGAGCGGCATAGAACAGCTCACGGAGCTTCTTGGCCGCGGGTGGGGGTTCCGCCTTGAACACACCGTCCAGGGCCTTGGTTGAGGCCAAGTGGTGAGCGCCGGGGCAGACACCGCACAGACGGGGGGTGATCTTGTTCAGCTCATCGACCGACCGGCCGATGCAGAACTTCTCGAAGCCCCTGAGCTCGGGAACCTGCCAGTAGGCGTTCGCCACGTTACCCTCGTCGTCCAGGAAGATCTCGATCTTCCCGTGACCCTCCAGCCTGGTGATGGGATCGATGGTGATCCTCTTGGACTCAGCCTTGTGGGTCGGTTCAGAAATTATCGGACCGGTCATTGCTTCACCGCCTTCTTCTCCTTGACTTTCCTCTTGATGATGGACTTAGGCATGGTGAACGCGTAGAACGTTCCCAGCGGGTCCTTGATCTGGGTCATCAGCTGGAGGATCTCGTCCTCGCTGAGCTGGGTCTCGTTGTCAGCGGTCCTGAAGATGGAGGCCAGAGCGCTCAGCATCGAGCCTCCCTGGTCCATGACCGCCGCGGTCGGGCCCATGCATCCGCGGCACGGCTGGTTGGCGTCCAGGCACTTCGCTCCGCAGCCGGCACGGGTGGCCGGTCCGAGGCAGATGACGCCCTGCTCCAGCATGCACTTCTTCGGATCGATGGCGATCTCGTAAGGCATGTTGATCTTGTCGATGGTGGTGACCTCCTTGGTCCTGCCGCACTCATCGCACAGGGTCTTCTGGGAAGCGATGACCGCTCCCTTCGGGGGCAGCGGAGCGCCTTCCTTGACATGCTTCTCCACGATGGCCAGGAACTGGTTGATCTGGTCGGTGGTGGGCGGGCAGCCCGGCATGTAGTAGTCCACATCGATGACGTCATCGAGGGTGAGGACAGTGTCGTACATGACCGGCAGCTCCAGCTCGCCCTCGGGGGCCTCGTACTTGGGCAGAGGCCTCACATGCTCGGGGTTGACGCTGGAGAAGGTCTTGTTGTAGACATAGTCCTGCAGGTCCTTCTTGTTGGTCACGTTCGCGA
Organism: Methanomassiliicoccus sp. UBA6; assembly: GCA_002508545.1. Lineage (GTDB taxonomy): Archaea > Thermoplasmatota > Thermoplasmata > Methanomassiliicoccales > Methanomassiliicoccaceae > UBA6. Next base: position 53,993 of record DAVH01000034.1, on the reverse strand, counting down.
GCCCGGGGATGCCGCCGAAGCAGGCGCAGGAGCCGAAGGAGACCATGATGGCCGACTTCTGCCTGAGCAGCTTGGCTACATGCTCGTTCTCGCTGTTCCTGACCGCGCCGTTGTAGAGCGTCAGGGTGATGCTCTTGTCGGGCATCGCCTCGACGTCCTTTAGCTTGGTGTCCACTGCGATAGGCCAGAACGCTATGTCAGCCATCTCAGCGACCCCTAGGATCTTCTCGTCGATGTCCAGGAGGGCCACGTCGCAGCCACCGCAGCCGGCGCCCCAATATTGCGCTATCTTGACTTTTGCCATGATTCCACCTCTTACTCCTAATGGTGCGAAGCTCCCTCACCGCGGGGGTCTTCTCCCTCGGCCTCCTTCAACGGGCTGGGCCCCATCTCTCTGATCTTCTCGGTGAACTCCTTGATCGTGGACTGGAACTTCACGCCCTCGGAGGCGGAGACCCACTCCAGGTGCAGGCGATCGGGGTCCAGGCCGTACTGCTCGAGGAGCATCTTGAGCAGTGCGATCCTTCTCCTTGCCCGGTAGTTGCCACCGATGTAGTGGCAGTCCGCGGGGTGGCATCCCAGTACCAGGACGCCGTCGGCGCCCTTGGCGAAGGCCCGGAGGACGAACTCCGGGTCCACTCTGGCCGAGCACATCGACCTGATGACCAGGAAGTTGGTCGGCATCTGGAGCCTGGAGACCCCGGCCAAGTCTGCGCCGGCGTAAGAGCACCAGTTGCAGCAGAAGGCTATGATCTTAGGCTCGAAGCCGCCCTCCGCGGGGGTGGCCGCCGCAGGGGCGGCCTCGTGTCCGTGTTGTGCTGAAGACATGTTTACTCACTCTCCTCGAGCGCGGCGTCGATGGCAGCGATGATCTGCTGGTTCTTGAAGCCCCTCTGCTCCATGGAACCGGACGGGCAGGCCGCAACGCAGCAGCCGCAGCCCTTGCACAGACCCTCGTTGACGATGGCCTTCTTCTTCTCGGGGTTCTTGGGGTCGGCCACGATGGTGATGGCCTTGTACTCGCAGACGGGCTCGCAGATGGCGCAGCCGTCGCAGATATCCTCGTTCACCGCCGCGATGATGCCCTCGCTCTTCAGCTCAGGCTTGGATATCACGGTCATGGCGCGGGCGGCCGCTCCGGACGCCTGGGCGATGGCTTCGTCAGTGAACTTCGGCCAGTGGGCCAGACCAGCGAGGTACACGCCGTTGGTGGCGAAGTCGACCGGCCTGAGCTTCATGTGGGCCTCCAGGAAGTACTTGTCCTTGCTGAGAGGCACCTTGAGCATCTTGGCCAGGTCCTCGTTGTCGTGGTGCGGCCGGATACCGGTGCTCAGGACCACCATGTCGGGCTTCAGCATGATGTCGTCGCCCAGGATGGTGTCGGTGGCGACCAGCTTCAGGGCGTCGCCCTCCTTGGTGACCATTGGAGGCTTGTCCTCGGGGACGCGGACGAATCTGACGCCGACCTGCCCGGCCTCCTTGTACAGCTCCTCGCGGAACCCGTAGGTCCTGATGTCCTTGTGGAACACATACACATCGGCCTTGGGGTTCGCCTTCTTCACCGCGATGGCGTTCTTGATGGCGTTGGCACAGCACACCCTGCTGCAGTAGGGGGCCTCCGCGTTCCTGGAACCGACGCACTGGATCATGGCGATCTTGTTGGCGGCGAGGGGACCCTTCTGCATCTGGTCCTCAAGCTCAAGCTGGGTGACGACCCTCTTGTCCTGTCCGTACAGGAACTCCTTGGGCTTGTACTCCTCGGCACCGACCGCCACGACGATGCTTCCGGTCTCCAGTTCAGTGCCGTCGTTGATCTTCACCTTGAAGTTGCCAACGAAGCCACCGACATCCTTGACCTCGGTGTTGAGGTGCACGGTGATGTTCTTGTTGTTCCTCACGCGGGTGACCAGCTCCTTGGCGAACTCGCGGAGCTTGCGGCCGTCCTCCTCGTGGTAGATCTTCATGGCGTTCCCGCCGAGCTCCCCGGTCCTCTCCAGGAGGTCCACATGGAATCCCTGGGCGGCCATGTCGAGAGCGGCGGTCATGCCGGAGATGCCTCCGCCGATGACCACGCCGGAGTGGGTGACCGGCAGCTTGGACTCGTACAGGGGCTCCAGCAGCCGGGACTTCGCCACGGCCATCCTGACCAGGTCCTTGGCCTTCTGGGTAGCCTTTACGGGCTCTCCCATGTGGATCCAGGAGCACTGGTCCCTGATGTTGGCCATCTCGAACAGGTACGGGTTCAGGCCGGCCTCCTTCAGGGTGCTCTGGAACAGGGCCTCATGGGTACGGGGAGTGCAGGAAGCGACCACGACCCGGTTGAGGTTCTCCCTCTTGATGATTTCCTTTATCTTGGCCTGGGTATCGGCAGAGCAGGAGTACTTGTTCTCCTCTGCGAACACCACGTTGGGGAGGGTCTTGACATAGTCCACCACGCTGGGGACGTCGACGGTTCCCTTGATGTTGATACCGCAGTCGCAGACGAAGACACCGATCCTGGGCTCCTGGCCTTCCACCGCCAGCTCCTCTGCCTTGGCCTCCTCGAGGTGTCCCCTCTTGTTGGCGATGTAGGCACCGGCCTTGGCCGCTGCGCCCGAAGCCTCAGCGACCGAGGTCGGAATGTCCTTGGGAGCGGCGAAGGCGCCGGTCACAAAGACGCCGGGGCGGCTGGAGGTGAGCGGGCTGTAGACGTTGGTGCCGGCGAAGCCGAAGCGGTTCAGGTTGACGTCGAAGATCTTGCCTAGGGCGCTGGCTCCCTTGGGAGGCTCCAGACCGAGGGACAGGACCACCATGTCGAACTCTTCCTCGGCCACGTCCCCGTTGGCGGAGTAGCGCAGGATGAGGTTCTTGGTCTCGGGATCCTCGATGATGTTCGCGACCCTGGAGGCGCGGTGCATCGTGATGCCGTACTCCTTCTCGGCCCTGTTGCGGTAATCCTCGAACTCCTTCCCCACGGCCCTTATGTCCATGAAGAAGATGTGCGGCTCAAGCCCAGCGGTGTGCTCGCCGGCGATGATGGCTTGCTTCATAGCGTACATGCAGCAGACCGAAGAGCAGTAGGTGTTGCCTACCTTCTCGTCCCTGGACCCGACGCACTGCAGGAAGGCGACCTTCTTGGGCGTCTTCTGGTCGGACGGCCTGACGACGTGTCCGCCGTACGGGCCGGTGGCGCTCAGGAACCTCTCGAACTCGAGGGAGGTGACGACGTTGGGGTATAGTCCGTAGCCGTACTCCTTCTTCAGACGGGCATCGAAGGTAGAGAAGCCGGGAGCAAGGATGATCGCTCCGACATCGAGGGTCTCCTCGACGGCCTTGTCCTCATAGTTGATGGCTCCGGCCGGGCAGTTCTTCTCGCAGAGACCGCAGCGGCCCTTGGTCAGCTTCAGGCACTTGGTGGCATCTATCGAGTACTTCAGCGGAACGGCCTGAGCGAACGGAATGTAGATCGCCTTCCTGTTCACCAGGTTGGCATCGTACTCATTGGGAACCTTCACCGGGCACTTCTCGGCGCAGATCCCGCATCCCACGCACTTGTCCATGCTGACATAGCGGGGGTTGTGGCGAACCTTCACCTTGAAGTCGGGGGCTTCGCCTGAGACATCGACGACCTCGGACATGGTCATGAGGTTGATCATCGGATGCCTGGCAGCCTCGACCAACTTGGGCGAAAGGATACACATCGAACAATCGTTCGTCGGGAAGGTCTTGTCCAGCTGGGACATGACCCCACCGATGCTTGGCGTCTTCTCAATCAGGTAGACCCTGAACCCAGACTCAGCAAGGTCCAATGCGGTCTGTACGCCGGAGATACCGCCTCCGACGACCATTACTGCACCTGTCTTTTCCGACATTTATGCTCCTCCAAAATTCTTCTCTATCGATAATTTGTCCATGTATGATATACAATACACGCGTCCTTTGGCCAGTTTCTGTTCGGTTCTTAGAGTTCTTCCCGTCCCGTTTACGAGCATCTATCCTCCTCACCGGACCTGGCCCCTCTGTGGGTCCTCTTCCGGTCGATTCCGATTACTGGACAAGTAGCCTCCAGAGGCCAAGGACCGCGGCATATCGCGTGTGAACATTGGTCATGGCCCGGGTGCTTTTTGCCGGAAATGGAATGTTCGTATATTAACATATCGTACATTGCCCCACATCTAGGATTATGCATCCTTTTCAGCATGATTGTTTAAAAAGCTTTCGGTGCCTAAGAGACCTTTTTACGAACGTTCGTATCGCTGTTATCAGAATGTAAACAGATACGACGCCAGGGTCATTATCAACCCTAGAAATATAGAAAGAATCTGCTTAAAGGGGAACTCTGCTCGGCGGGCCGTGATGGAAGCGGCGCTCCCGTTCAGAGCCCTATTGCGGGGGACCGGGATCGGGAAGCTGATAAAGAGGCTGGTCAAGGATCGCCGTGTAAGGGCGGACGATGGCGAGAGGCCCGAGCGTCCCCGGATCATGATCACTGGGGCGAGCACCCAGACCCTGACATGCCTGATCTGCATGGGAAACATCAAGGAAGGCTCGGAGTTCTGCACCTGCGGCTCCGGAAGGGTGTTCCACTCGAGCTGCTTGTCGAGATTGGGGAGCTGCCCATATTGTAAGAGGACATACGCGGTCAAGGGACGGGAGAGCACGACCACACGGCATGTCATCGAGCCCATCGCGAGCGCCCCGAAGGACAAGCCCTCGCCCCCGCCACCGCCACCGGTCGAGGAGGACGTGCGCTGTCCGGTCTGCAAAGAAGAGATCGCGGAGGACGCAGGCAGTTGTCCCGGTTGCGGTGCCATTTTCATAATCGACGGTGGAACGTTCAACTGCCCGTCGTGCGGAACAGAGATGGGCGAGGACGAAAGAAAATGCCCGACCTGCGGCGAGCCTTTCCGGCAATTCGTTCGGCCTACCTGCCCGGTATGCCGCCGCCCGGTCGGACAGGACGACAAAATATGCAGTTGCGGGGCGGTCCTCGGCGAGTTTTGCCCGGAATGCGGCATTCGGCTACCGGAAGAGGACACCGTGTGCAAAAACTGCGGTGCCGTCTTCGAGTTCATATGATCGACCCCGCCGGACCATGTTCCGTCCATGCCTGGACCGTTCGACATTCAGCGTTGATGCCATCATCACCGTCCAGAGCTAACAATATACATTTTTTATATTATCTTATCAATGCAGATTTAGTTAGATAATGGGATGCACATGAAGGAAATCGAGGACAGCATTGGACCTTTCCTGTCCAGTGCCGGCAATTACGCGGGAGGCCAGGATCTCGGACTGGCCAATGTGGATGACGATGAACTGAGAAAGCTGGTCGAATCGATCCAGATCGGGATAACCATCATCGGATGCGGGGGTGGCGGCTCCAACACCATCAACCGTCTCACCCAATCAGGCATCTCCGGCGCCACCCTGGTCGCCGCCAACAGCGATGCGCGCCACCTATTGGCGATCCGTGCGCCGAACAAGATCATTCTCGGGAAGGTGTCCACCAGAGGGCTGGGCGCCGGAGCTCTTCCCGAGGTGGGCAGGAAGGCGGCGGAGGAAGCCCAGGAGGAGCTTAGGAATTTCATAGACGGCAGCCGGGTCGTGTTCGTCACCGCCGGCATGGGCGGGGGCACCGGCACCGGCTCGGCGCCCTTCGTGGCCGGCATGGCCAGGCGCTCCGGGGCCCTGACCATGGGGATCGTCACCCTCCCGTTCAAGGCCGAGGGGAAGCTGCGCATGGATAACGCGCTGAAAGGATTGAAGCTGCTGCAGGAGAGCTGCGATACCACCATCGTCATCCTCAACGATCAACTTCTGAAGCTGGTGCCAAAGCTTCCGCTGGAGGCCGCGTTCAGGGTGGCGGACGAGGTCCTGGTCTTCGGGATCAAGGGGATCACCGAGATCATCACCAAGCCTGGCCTGGTCAACGTCGACTTCAACGATATTAATACAATTATGAAGGACGGGGGCATGGCCATGATCGGCATGGGGGAGAGCGACGACGGCAACGAGCGGGTGCAGGAGGCGGTCAGGGAGGCCATGGAATCTCCGCTCCTCGGCACCATCGACATGTCCACGGCGAAGGGGGCCCTCATCCGGGTCCAGGGAGGACCGGACATGACCGTGGGGGAGGCGGAGAGGGCAGCCGAGCTGGTCTCCTCCAGGCTCAGCCCGCGGGCAAGGATTATATGGGGATGCTCCGTTGAGCCAGAGATGGAGGGCAAGGTCAGCATCTTGGTCGTGATAACCGGGGTCAACTCCCCGCTCATCAACGGCTGAGGCACCAGCGCACCGATGGTCGTCAAATCCAAGAGGGGAAGGCGCAGATATATCGCGCTACGGGTTCGGGAGGGAGGAATGACCGAGGAGGCGTTCCTAGGGGTCCTGAACTCCTCGCTGTACCGGTCCGGGGTCCGGTACAAGGTCATCCAGTTCGACGGTCGAGAGGGGATCGTCAGGGTGAGCGGGGCAGACCGCGATCGCGCCCTCAGCATCCTGAACGAGGCGGCCGGGAGTTCCCTGGTCACCCTGCGGGTCTCGGGAACCCTCAAGACCCTCAGGGAGGGCGTCCTGAGCAAAAAACCCACGGAAGCCAGGGGTTGAGAGGAAGCATGCGAGCTTCGCAATATTTTGCCTGGCGCACATATTAAGCTATATATCACCGAAGTGCTTTAGTGAAATTCGCTTAGTCTAGGAGTGACATAGATGCAACCAGGACAAATGGCATATGATAGGGCCATCACCGTGTTCTCGCCGGACGGAAGGCTATTCCAGGTCGAGTACGCGAGGGAGGCCGTCAAGAGGGGCACCACCACGGTAGGTTTGAAGTTCAAGGACGGGGCCGTCCTCATCGTTGACAAGCGCATCGCCAGCCGCCTCATGGAGCCTAGGTCCATCGAAAAGATATTCCAGATCGACGAACACATCGGTTGCGCCACATCCGGCCTGGTCGCCGACGCCAGGGTCCTGGTGGACCACGCCAGGGTCACCGCTCAGATCAGCAAGATCACCTATGATGAAAGGATCAGCGTGGAGATGCTGGTGAAGAAGATCTGCGACTACAAGCAGAACTACACCCAGTACGGCGGCGTCAGGCCGTTCGGCACCGCTCTCCTGATCGCCGGTGTCGATGATCAGGGAGTTCACCTGTTCGAGACCGACCCGTCCGGCGCCTTGGTATCGTACAAGGCCGGCAGCATCGGGGCGGGCCGCAATGTGGTCATGGAAGTGTTCGAGGAGCAGTACCAGGAAGGAATGGAGATGGAGGATGCCATCGTCCTCGGGCTGAAGGCGCTCAAGAAGGCCACCGAGGAGGAGAAGCTCAACCCCAAGTCCGTGGAGATCGGCATCGTCCGCCAGGGATCCAACTTCCGCCGGCTCGATGAGGGTGAGGTCGAGGCGGTGGTGGGAAAGGCCAACACCGCATGAGCCCGTGGTGAGATGGTAGACCTCGAAGATGCCATAGTGGCGAAGCTTGAGTCTCACGGGGAGACTTTCGAGATACTGATCGACCCTAAGGTAGTGAATCTCATCCGGGAAGGCAAGGAGGTCGACCTTGCCGACCACATGGTCATCGACGAGATCTTCCGCAACGCCCATAAAGGCACCCGCCCTGAGGAAAAGAAGGTCAAGGAGGTCTTCGGTACCACCGATCCCACCGAGGTCGCCAAACACATCATCCTCAAAGGCGAGGTGCAGCTCACGACCCAGCAGCGAAAGGAGATGCTGGAGAGCAAGCGAAGGCGCATCGTGATGGAGATAGCGCGGAACGCCATAAACCCCCAGACCAACACTCCTCACCCTCCTGCCAGGATAGAGGCGGCGATGGAGGAGGCGCGGGTCCACGTGGACCCGTTCAAATCGGTGGAATCGCAGATCGAGCCGGTGCTCAAGGCCCTCCGTCCTCTCATCCCAATACGCTTCGATAAGGTCCGCATAGCGGTGAAGCTGACCGGAGAACAGTACGGGCGTTGCTATGATTTTATCTCCCAGTCCGGAAGGGTCACCAAGGACGAGTGGCAGTCGAACGGCAACTGGATCGGTATCGTTGAGCTGCCAGCGGGCATGCGCGACGATTTTCTCGGCAAGCTCGCGGAGAGGACCAAGGGAGATGTCGAGACCAAGATCCTAAAGGGCGCCATTTGAGGGAATTCTTAAGATATTGGATATTATACGCCGTGACGGGTCGAGCAAAGACATTTAAGAAGGTAGACCATCAACAGCATATTCGTGTGTTAATTTCAGAGGAGATATGATATGAACAGTGAAGGGTCGAGACAACCACGGGAGATCGTGATGCCCGGTGATCTCCTGGACGGCGACAAGCTGAAGCCTGGGTCTGGCACCTATGTTTCTGAAGGTAAGATCTACGCCGCCCTCCTTGGTATAAAATCCGTGAAATCGAACTATGTGAACATCATCCCCCTGAGCGGCCGATACATCCCTGCCGTGGGGGACAGCGTGATCGGCAAGGTGGAGGACATCGGTCCATCCAACTGGCTGATCGACATCAATTCTCCATATCCTGCCCCGTTGCACGTGAACGAGGTCCCCTGGAGGGTCGAGTTCGGCGACACCGCTAGATACATGAATGTGGGCGATGTGATCCTGGCGAAGGTGCTCATGGTGGACGAGACCATGAGGGTGCAGGTCACCATGAAGGACCAGGGACTCAGAAAACTGCAGGGAGGGCAGATCATCGAGATCTCTCCCAGCAAGGTGCCCAGGATTATAGGGAAGAGCGGCTCCATGATTCAGATGATAAAGGGATACACCAACTGCCGCATCTTCGTAGGGCAGAACGGGAGGATCTGGCTCGATGGCGAGGTGGACAACATCATGCACGCCATCAAGGCCATCCAGATGATCGAGCAGGACGCCCATTCCTACGGGTTGACCGAGAAGGTGAAGGCGTACCTTGAGGCGGAGTCCCAGCAGCCCGCCCCGAGCTCGGAGTGAGGTGAAGCTTATGTCGGGAATGACAACTGATATCGATCTGATCGATGACAACGGTATAAGGATAGATGGAAGGAAGGTGGACGAGCTCCGTCCCCTTAAGATCGAGGCCGGCGTCCTGAAGAGGGCGGACGGCTCCGCCTACGTGGAGTGGGGAAAGAACAAGGTGTTGGCCGCGGTATATGGGCCCCGGGAATGCCACCCCCGCCACATGCAGAACCCTGCCAAGGCCATCGTCCAGTGCAAGTACAACATGCTCTCCTTCTCGGTCTCTGACCGCAAGCGGCCGGGACCCGACCGCCGGTCCATCGAGATCTCCAAGATCATCTCCGAGGCGCTGGAGTACGTCGTCTTCACCGAGAACTACCCCCGCGCGTCCATCGACGTCTACATCGAGGTCCTCCAGGCCAACGCCGGGACCCGGTGCGCCGGCCTGACCGCCGCGTCCGTGGCCCTGGCCGACGCCGGGATACCCATGAAGGACCTGGTCCCCGCGGTCGCCATCGGCAAGGCCGACGGACAGATCGTCCTTGACCTGAACAAGGAAGAGGACAACTACGGGAACGCTGACCTCCCCATCGCCATGATCCCCCGGACCGGAGAGGTCCTGCTAATGCAGATGGACGGCCACATGACCATGGAGGAGTTCGACCGTGCCCTGGAGTACGGGAAGAAGGCCTGCCAGATGGTCTATGATGTGCAGAAGGACGCCCTCCGCCGGCGCTATGCCGTGCAGGGCGCCACCAACGGCGAGGCCGAGGACGAGGCTGCCCAGAGCAACGGATCGGAGGCCTGAACATGTCCGAACCAGTAATGTCCGAGATCAAGAAGGGGCACATACACAAGCTCCTGTCCACCGGCAAGCGGGTTGACGGCCGCGCCCTCGACGAGTACCGCCAGATCAGCATCGAGACCAACTACATCGAGAGCGCTCAGGGATCCGCCAGGGTGCGCCTGGGCAACACCGATGTGCTGGTCGGCGTGAAGATGGAGGTCGGTTCCCCGTTCGCGGACACCCCTGACCGTGGGGTGCTGACGACCAACACCGAGCTCATCCCGCTGGCCTCTCCGACCTTCGAGTCCGGTCCCCCAGATGCCGGCGCCATTGAGCTTGCCAGGGTCATCGACCGGGGCATCCGCGAGAGCGAGATGATCGACCTGAAGAAGNNTACGACGGCAACCTGTTCGACGCGTGCTTCCTGGGCGCGGTCGCCGCACTGAAGACCACGATGGTCCCGGCGAAGGAGAACGAGAAGGGCGAGGACTACCCCATGCCCCTGAACCACCTGCCCATTCAGACCACGGTCGTAAAGATAGAAAACTCTATATTGTTTGACCCGACTCTGGACGAAGAAAAGGTCGCGGACGCTCGCCTGACCGTCACTAC
>DAVH01000034.1:4526-43654 GCA_002508545.1 Methanomassiliicoccus sp. UBA6 | reverse complement strand
ACGCTGGATGAGGTCAAGCAAGTGATCGATATGTCCCTGCGCGTGAGCAAGGACCTCAGGAACATCGTAGGGTGATAGTATGTCCAAGTCAACAGAGAAGGCAGGCAGCTCGGGAAGGTTCGGCACGAGGTACGGCGTGGTCGTCAGGAACCGTGTCCGTGACATCGACAAGATGAGGACCACGGCCCATGAGTGCCCCAGCTGTCACAGGAAGAGCGTGTCGCGCGTCAGCAGCGGCATCTGGGAATGCAGCAAGTGCGATACCAAGTTCGCCGCCGGCGCTTACTCCCCCATCTCCAAGAAGGAGACCTCTGAGGAGTTCAAGGCCGCCCAGGCTGCCAAGGTCGAAGGCCGGGCAGTGAACGATGAGACCAAGGGTGCGTGAAAATGTACANNGTGCGGGAACTGCAACGAGCCCATTCGCTCCAACGTCAACACCGTGGGCATCCAGTGCGAGAAGTGCGGTTCCAAGATCTTCTATAAGGAGCGACCTAACGTAAAGAAGGTCATCAAAGCCCGGTGAAGGATGCCTCGGGCAACCCTTCGCTTGGCCACCCCGCACGGCAAGGCCGTATGGGGTGCGCTCCGCCCCGAGGTCGGGAGGGAGATCCCACGCACCAGGGTCAACATCGTCCCTGGCGAGAGGGAGATCGTCCTCAACATCGAGGCCTCCGACCTCGGTGCCCTGCGGGCCGCTCTAAATTCATATCTCAGGTGGATCAGAATCTCGGAAGAGATCGGTAACATGGTAGGTGAATCAGATGAATGAACTAAGCCCCAAGGTCCAGAATCAGATCGCTCAGTTCCAGCAGCTCCAGCAGCAGTTGCAGGCGGTGCTCAACCAGAAGTTCCAGATGGACGCTCAGCTGAAGGAGATGCAGCGCACTACGGAAGAGCTTGGCAAGTCCCCGGAGGATGTCGTGATCTACAAGTCCATCGGCTCCCTGTTGATCAGGGCGGAGAACAAGGAGTCCGTCCTCAAGGAGATCGAGGAGGACAAAGAGACCATGGAGATCCGGGTCAAGACCCTGGAGAGGCAGGAGAAGTCCCTGAAGGACCGCTATCAGGTGCTCCAGGACCAGCTGAACAAGGCCCTCTCCGCCGGCGCGGGCACCGCACCTATCGCGCCCATGGGCAGATCGCCCGGCGAGTGAATACCTTTCCGGGACCTCCCGGCCATCCTGTTTTTTATCTCATATCCATCGCCCAGTCCATCGACCAAAGATGAACGTTCGCATTGCCTTCGTGCCTTCCTTCCCGCTCCGGCGAAAGGTCTAATATCATTTGGACATACCACCTTGGGATGCTGTCCACCATAGTCCAGAAGCTCATGTCGGGAAAGAAGATCGTTCTGTTGCACGGCAACGCCGACCCTGACGCCCTGGGCTCGGCCTACGCGCTGTACCGAGCCTTCCCGAACATGACCGTCGCCGCCCTGGGCGGCCTCGACCGCCTGGCCAAGGTGATGGCCTCCAACCTGGAGATCGAGGTGGAGAGCGCCGTGGACCTGGACATGTACGATGTCGTCGTGGTGGTGGACTCCTCCTCGATGGAGCAGGTGGGCATCGACCTGACCGGGCGGGACATCGTGGCCATCGACCATCACGCTCCCTGCGGGGACTGGGATGGAGTGCTCTTCTACTGCGACGAGACTAGGCGCAGCTGCGCGGAGATGGTGTTCGACATCCTGAAGGCCGCGGGGACAGAGATCGACCGGCGCATAGGGTTGGCACTGGCGGTCGGCATGCTCACGGACAGCGGGCACTTCCGGTTCGCCGATGCCGCCATGATGCGCACGTTCTCCGAAATCATGGAGGCCAGCGGAATCAACATGGACGAGGTGATGGACCTCACCGACCTCGAGCCGGACGTCTCCGAGCGCATCTCCCAGCTGAAGGGCGCCCAGAGAATGCGCTTCGACCGGCTGGGAGACAACATCGTGGCCATTTCCCTGGGGAGCGCCCACGAGAGCTCGGTCTGCAAGGCCCTGCTGAGCATCGGGGCCGATGTCGCCTTCGTCGGCTCCCAGCGGGACGAGAGGTTCCGGATCAGTGCCCGGGCGAGACAGGACATCGTGAGGAAGGGCATGCACCTCGGGAAGCTCCTCGACGATGTCGGCGGGGAGACCAGCAACAACGGGGGAGGCCATGCCGGCGCCGCCGGGCTCACCGGCGTGGGCGACGTGGAGGCGATCCTGAACATCTGCATGGCGCGATCGATGGCGTTCTTCAGGGAGCTGCGCGACTCCGCCCGGTCTCAGTCCTGAAGGCGCCGGACCAGTTCCATAAGGTTGATTATTCTGTCATGGCCCTGCCCGGCGAACTCTATCCGACGATCGAGCAGAACGCCGGGAATGCCAGCCTTGCCCGGGCCCTCGACGTCCCATATCGGGTTGTCGCCGACGAACAGGCACTCCTCGGGCCTGGCCTTGGCGACCCCGAGAGCATGGGCGAAGATGCGCGGGTCCGGCTTTCTCCATCCGACGTCCCGGCAGAACACCGACCCGCTCACCCTGGCCCCGATGCCGGTTCGGGAGAGCTGTTCCCTCCACAGCTCCGCCGGGCTTCCCCAGGTGGTGTTGGAGACGATGATCGCCTCATACCCCATCTGACGGAGGGAATCGAGGAACGGCAGGGCGTCCTCGAACCGTCTCGCCTGGCGGAACAGGGGGACCATGAACGAGCGGCAGAGGGCGGGAAGGACCTCGTCCTCATCTCCCAGCCCGAAGGTCCTGGCCAAACGGCCCTCCAGTGGCCGGACCACCGGATCGTCGGGGCTCTGCGCGCTCCACCCCCACCGCGATTCCAGGACGGCGAGAGGGGGTGCGTCCCTCCCCTTCTCGATCAGGACCCGCCGGGCCGAGGCCAGGGCCAAGGGGAGGACCTTCCCGGGAGTGGTGTGGCCGAAGAAATCGACCAGCGTCCCTCCGAGGTCGACGAGCACGACGCGCAGGGTCATGGGTCGAACGAGGGCGTGCCCGGTAAAAAAGATGACGCCGCTCCGTTCTCCCCGCCACGATCACGAGAGGGGCTCAGAGGAGCCCGATGGCCTTCTTCATGGCGTTGTAGTTATCGGGGTTCCTCTCGAAGTACGCCCTCGCCGGCGCCAGCTGCTCGCTGAGCGCCCTGGCCACCCCGCTCTTGAGGTCCATGGGATGGAGCTTCCCGGCGACGTAGGTGCTCTCCAGCTCCTCGTAGGAGCGGAACTCGAGCCTCCCGCCGAACTTCTCCGGACGGTCGATGATCATCACCGGGTTCTTCGGGAATATGAGGTATTTGCTTATCGCGAGCAGGGGGTTTCCCTCCACCTCGGGCGGACAGAACGCTTTCTTGATCTTGCGGTCGATGTCCTCCGGGGTGTCGTGGATGAGGATGCCGCTGTCAGGATCGGACTTGGACATCTTGTTGGCGATTGGGTCCATGCGGTTCATTCCCTTCAGCCCAGGGAGCAGGGGGGTGTGCAGCGCCACCGGTACCTTCCATTTCAGCTTCTCCGCGGCCTCGCGGGCGAGCATGTGCGCCCTGCGCTGATCTATGCCCGCGTAGGCGACATCGATATCCATCCGGAAGATGTCCGTCGCCTGCATCAGAGGGTACAGGAACTTAGAGGAGTCCAGCTCGGCGTCGTCCTCCTTGCGGCCCATGATGGTCATGGCCCGCTTGATGCGGGACAGCGAGGTCACCTTACCGACCTTCATGACCATCTCCCAGTACTCGATCCCCATGATCTCCGACGCGAGCACGAACTTGACCTTGTCCCGGGGCACACCGAGCGCCTCGAAGCAATCTTCCATGTAGTGGGCGCAGGTGCGGATCCGCTCCACGTCGCCTCCCAGCTTGTCGTTGATGTACGCGTGCCAGTCGGCGAAGAACACGATCATCTCGAACCCCGCGTCGACGAAGTCCTTGATCTTGTTGGCGACAAGGACCCAGCCGAGGTGGACCAGCCCGGACGGTTCGAACCCGATATAGGCCCTGGGCGAGGGGTTGGTGGCGAGGATGTGCTTCAGCTCCTCGACGGTGACTATCTCCTCAGTGTTCCTGGCCAGCAGGTTGAACCTCTCTTCGGCGTCCATGTAACTCGGGTACCGATTCCCTGCGCATTATTTATCGTTTAGGGGCCGGCGGCCCGTTCCAGGGCGGCCAGCGCAACATGCATCGAGGGCCGCGATCGAAATTTTCTATGCAAGTAGGAATAAATAATTCCAATCATACATATGTCTCATTCTTGTTAAGTACGCCCTACATTTGTCTCGCAAGAAAAGTTTATATTATGCATTTGTCTATAGCGGTTTGCCTGAGCGCGAAGGGCGTATAGGCTGAGGCAAGAAAGCCCGTCGAACGTTCAGGAAGAGCGGTGGTCCCGCCGCAAATGTCCGGGGACGAACGGCAGAAGGACGTGAGAGGAATGATGGTTTCAGAGATCAGGAAACACGACGCGAAGAACGACCGGAGGGCGGAGGCCATGGACCTGTGCTCATCCGGCCGGGTCAAGATGATCGACTTCAAGTTCACCGATGTGCCGGGGACCCTCCAGCACATCACATATCCTGCGGGCAGGATGTGCGACGACCTGCTGAAGGACGGTGTGGGCTTCGATGCATCCTCCATCCGCGGTTTCGCCTCGATCAACGAGAGCGACATGCTGCTGATCCCGGACATCGACACCGCCATCATCGACCCGGCCTGCAAGGTCCCGACCATGTCGGTGTTCTGCAATGTCCGGGACCCGATCAGCGGCCAGCGGTACGAGAAGGACCCCCGGTTCATCGCCCAGAAGGCCGAGGAGTACCTGAAGACCACCGGGATAGCGGACACCTCCTTCTTCGGCCCGGAGCTGGAGTTCTTCGTCTTCGATTCCGTCCGGTTCGAGCAGAACCAGCATTCGGGGTTCTACTACATCGATTCCGATGAGGGCATCTGGAACTCCGGGAACAACGTGAACGGCACGAACCACGGCCACCGC
The DNA here is from genome assembly GCA_002508545.1 of Methanomassiliicoccus sp. UBA6. Classification (GTDB taxonomy): domain Archaea; phylum Thermoplasmatota; class Thermoplasmata; order Methanomassiliicoccales; family Methanomassiliicoccaceae; genus UBA6. The sequence goes on along the minus strand of DAVH01000034.1, from coordinate 38,689 downwards.
CCCCGCAACAAGGAGGGTTACTTCCCGGTCCCCCCGACCGACTCGCTACAGGACTTCAGGTCCGAGTGCGTCCTCAACCTCATGGCCGCGGGGATCGAGTGCGAGGTGCACCACCACGAGGTCGCCACCGCCGGGCAGGGCGAGATCGGCATGCGGTACCAGACCCTCACCAAGATGGCCGACCAGGTCATGCTGTACAAGTATGTCCTGAAGAACACCGCCGCCGCTCACGGCAAGACCGTGACCTTCATGCCCAAGCCCCTGTTCGGTGACAACGGCACGGGCATGCACGTCCACCAGAGCCTGTCCAACAAAGGCACGAACGTGTTCTTCGATTCCGACGGGTACAGCATGCTGTCCCAGACCGCGCTGTACTACATCGGCGGCCTGCTCGAGCACTCGGCCGCGCTGCTCGCCCTGACCAACCCGTCCACCAACTNNCGCCTGGTGCCCGGCTTCGAGGCCCCGGTCAACCTTGTGTACTCGCAGAGGAACCGCTCCGCCGCGGTGAGGATACCGGTGTACTCCAAGAACCCCAAGGCGAAGCGCATCGAGTACCGTCCGCCAGACTCGACCTCCAACCCCTACCTGGCGTTCTCCGCCATGCTCATGGCCGGCCTGGACGGCATCAAGCACAAGATCAGCCCCGGCGAGCCCCACGACATGGACATGTTCGAGCTGTCCAAGGAAGAGCTGGCCAAGATCCGCACCGTCCCCGGCTCGCTGGAGAAGGCGCTGGAATCCCTCGGCTCGGACCACGATTTCCTGCTCCAGGGCGGGGTCTTCACCAAGAACTTCATCGACGGGTGGATCGACTACAAGGCCCACAAGGAGAGCGACTACGTCCGGCTGAGGCCTCACCCGTCGGAGTTCTATCTGTACTTCGACACGTGATCGCGGCGGTGACGATTAAATCTCTTCTGCCCGTCAAACCTTTTCCCCTTTTTTAACCCAGGAGCATTCCCCTCTCGCTTGGGCGGGCCAGGTCATCCTCCTCGAAGTGCATCCTGACGACCCCGTTGCCGCCGGTCATGACCGCGGTGAAGCGGCCGGGGTAATGCTTGTTGAGCATCTTCCGCACCGCCTTCCCTGGGTTGAGGACGAACAGCTCGTCGTAGGGGCGGAACATGCGCATGAAATCCTCCACCATGTCCAGGGCGATGTGCCGGCCCCTCTTGCTGGGCACGACGTAGATCACGTCGAGCCGCTTGTCCTTCGAGCTGTAGGAGTAGAAGCCGACGATCCGGGGGAACCGGTCCTTGGTGATGACCAGCTTGGCCTCCGAGCCCTCATCGATCCGCGGCAGGTTTATGTGCTCTCGGGGAGCGTAGCACCATCGGAACCTGCCGTCCTTGCCTTCCTCGTTGCACTGCTCCACCAGCTCGTTGATGATCCAATAGTCCTTGTAGTTCCTGGCCTTGATGAATTTGAACCGTCCCACCCCATCACCACCTAGCATCATGCTACGCGGCCCGTTCAAACTCCACTTGTCAGCGGAAAAGTATCGACCGGGAGCGATATAGAGATGGCGTCCTGATTCGGTTTTTTCGGACTGGAAAAAGAATGCTCGAGGCCACGCCGGAGCACGGCCTTGTCAGCATGGTGGTTTCCGATGCGGCCCGATCTAGGCACCCTGAGACGAGGGCACGATCGGCTCTTTGCTGCCTACAGGCTCGGGGTACTTCAGGGACGGTTGAACGTCTCTCTCGTCCTTCAGTCCGCTCAGCAGGCGGGCCGCCATCTTGGCTTGGAGGATCTCCGAGTCTCTCATGTCCATTCCTCCCCATCCCCCGCGACAGACTAGACAGACCAAGTGCGATATAATATTGGAACGACTAGTATTTCAAGCACCCGATAATATTATCGCCCGCGATATATAGAGCGGTATTTTATCCCCCGGCAGTAATAGGAAGGATCGAGACCACGTCCCCGTCCTTCAGGGAGGTCCTCGTCCCGTCCATGTGGGCGATGTTCTTGCCGTTGACCAGCACGAACAGCATGTCCGACAGCTCCCCGCCGCCCGGATACAGGAAGCTTTGCATGGGGGCGCCGAACCTGGCCGTCAGCTCCCGGAGGAGGTCCTCGACCGCCGTCCCGGGAGAATCGACCTGGACCTGATGGCCGCCGATGATCGAGGTCAGGTGCCCGAAGGTGCGGACCGTTACCAGGACCATCTCAGAGCCTCTGAACAAGGTCCTCGGCGGCCGTGTTGACGGCGTCCTTGACCATCGAGGTCGGCGGGCAGTAGGCGTTCTCGTAGGAGTTCACGAACTCCTCCGCGGTCGCCCCGTTCAGGATCGCGGCCGTGAGCCAGTTGATGCGCCCGGTGACCTCGCTGCCGGCGACTATCTGGGCGCCCAGCAGGCGGTGGGTCTCCTGGTCGGCGAGCAGCTTGACGAGGAGCCTCCTGCCTCCCGGGTAGTACCTGGCGCAAGTGAGCCCGGTCCCATAGCCCTCCACCACCTTCAGGCCATAATATTCGGCGAGCCCCTTGGACAGCCCGGTGCCGCCGATCTGCAGGTCCCCGATCTGGGAGACCCAGGCGCTGAGGACGGCGGGGAAGGTCGCGTACCTGCCGGCGGCGTTGAGGCCGGCCACCCGGCCCTGCCTCACCGCGGTCGCCCCCAGCTGGCTCATCGTAGGCCCGGGAGCAACGGCGCTCTGGCACATCACGAGGTCCCCTGCCAGGTAGACGTCCTTCACCAGCCGGCCCTTCCGATAGGGCTGAAGGCTCGGGGACACCCTGACCGCTCCCAGCGGCCCGATCTCGAGGCCCATGGCGTTAGGCAGCTCCAGGTTGGCCCTTACGCCGGTGGACATGATGACCATCTCGCACGGTATCTCGGTCTTTCCGGCCACCACCGCCTCGACCTTGTCCGTGCCCTTGATGGCGCCGAGGGGAGTGTTCATGATGAACTTGATACCAAGGCGTTCACAGTAGTCCTGGACCTCCCGGGCCATGTCCGTGTCGCATATGCGGGGGATGACCTGGGGGAACATCTCCACCACGGTGACCTCCTTACCGGCATGGCGCAGCGCGACCGCGATCTCCAGCCCGATGACCCCGGCGCCGGCGACCACCACCGACCTGGTGCTGGGGAGCGCTTTCTGGACGTCCATGCCGTCCTGGATGAAGCGGACCTTGAAGACCCCGGGGAGACCGGCCCCCTCGATGGGAGGCACGAACACCGTCCCCCCGGTCGCTAGGACCAGGGAGTCGTAGGGGAGCGATGAACCGTCGGCCAGGGTTATCGTCTTGCCGTCGACGTCCATCGAGCTGACCTTGGTCTTGGTGTGGACATCGATCCTCCGCTCGCGCCGGTAGAACTCGGGATCGTGCATGATGATCGACGCGAAATCCTTTATCCTGCCCTCGAGGACGAACGGTATGGCGCAGGGCGAGTAGGATATGTGCTCCTCACAGGTGAAGACCGAAATCTCAGCGTCCTTGTCCGCCGCCCTCGCCGAGGACGCCGCGGTCATCCCCGCGGCCCCCGACCCTATGATGATAATCCTCTTGGCCATGCCTTAACCTTCTTGTCCAGGATTGACCGTACCATATTAAAGGGTTGGTAGGCGCGAAGCTGGACGGGGCTGAAGGGTCGTTCCGTCAGCGGTCGCCGAGGAAAGGAAAAGTAATAATCGTTGAGCCCATCTCCAACCGGAACGTGATTACATGGCCCGATTGAGCGCCGAGGAGCTGCAGAGCCCAGTCAGCATCTGGAAGGAGCAGGACGTCGTGAACGGCCGCAAGGTCGATGCGTTCGTCGTCATCCTGCGGACCCGGGGATGCTGGTGGTCCTGGCAGAAAGGCTGCACGATGTGCGGCTACAATACCGCGAGCTCCAAGGCGGTGACCGCCGAGGACCTCCGGCATCAGCTTCAGAAGGCGGTGCAGAGGTACCAGGGCGAAGCGATGGTGAAGATCTACACCTCCGGCTCCTTCCTCGATCCCGAGGAGGTCCCCCTCGACCTGCGCTCGGATGTCTTCTCCTCGTTCGACGCCGCGGAGAGGATCTTGTTCGAGAGCCGTCCGGAGTTCATCACCGGCGATAACCTGAAGGACATCGACCCCCGGTCGGCCGTGGCCATAGGGCTGGAGACCGCCAATGAGGAAGTTTTGAGAAGATGCGTGCGTAAGGGCTTCACCGTTGAGGATTACAAGAGGGCGGCGGGGGTTCTGCTTGACAAGGGATTGCCCCTCCGTACCTACCTGCTGCTCAAGCCCCCGTACATGACCGAGAGGGCCGCGGTCAAGGACGCTATCGCCTCCATCCACTTCGCCGCCCCGTTCTCGGAGAGCGTCAGCGTCAACCCGGTGAACGTCCAGAGGGACACCGTGGTCGACGCGATGTGGAGGCGGGGCAACTATCGCCCGCCCTGGCTGTGGTCCCTGGTGGAGGTGCTGCGCCAGGGCCGGGAGGTGGCCTCGGTCCGGATCATGTCCTCGCCGTCGGGCGGGGGGACCCCCCGGGGCGTCCACAATTGCGATAGCTGTGACAGAAAGATACTTGATGCGGTCCAGCGTTTTTCGTTCAGCCAGGACCTCGATGACCTCGGGGGACTGGATTGCGGATGCCGCGCGGAGTGGGCCGCCATCATGGACCTCCAGGACACCATGGGAACCACCGTGGACGTGGCCAGGTACCTGGGGGATGAGCTGGAGTTCGACTAGAGGGATCCAATATGGAATTCGACATCAAGAAAGGACACGGTGCCAGTCTGGAAGGGGATGGTCTGAAGGACCTGATGAAGAGCATCTTCGGGAACGTGAAGGAAGAGAACGGCGCGCTGGTGACCTCCTTCGGGGCCACGACGAGGTTCGAGGTCAAGCTGGTGAGCAAGAGCGTCCTGTCGGTGGTGAGCACCTCGGACAAGAACGCGAGCACCGATGCGATGATGGAGTCGAACCGCAAGTACAACGAGTTCATGGAAAAGGCTACTGGCTTCAACGCCAAGGAGCGGTCTAAGCGCCTGCAGAAGAAGGCCAAGGAAGGCAAGCTCTAACGGCTCGTGCCGGCGGCTACCGCTTTCCCCCGCCCCCGCGGCGGGCAAGCTCGTGGGGATGCTGCCGGTAGTAGGTGCTGAGTTCGACGGCCGAGGGGTTGCGGCCGTTCAGCCGCTTGAACTGGTCCTTGAAGCCCTCGATGGTAGCGGCCCGGAAGGGATCGACGACGTCGAAGTTCAGGAGAGTCCTCTGGGCCGGATCGTTCCCACGCGGTTTGATCAAAGCATCCCTCTTATTATCCTAGAATGCTTCGAGACAACTTATATTTTCCCGCATCGATTTTGACGTCCACGAGGTCCAGCAGGGAGCAGTGGCATTATCAGCTCACTCTCCAGCACCCGCTGCGTCGCACCATCTTCAAGCTATGAACCTCACTTTGATGATTGATATCTTGACGAAACCTTCCTCAACATTGTAGTTCAGGGTCCAGTTCCCCAAGGGCTTGTCATATATCGCCGTGTCCGCACCTCTGACGTTGGAGCTCTCGATATGCGCCATAGTCATCTCATCGAACGGGAAACTGGTCCCGTTGACCGTCAGCGCTCCCTGGGGGAAACCAGGGTACGTGACGTTCCAGCTAACATCGGAATCGGTCATCGCTTCCACGTAGATCCCTATGGCGCTCCAGTTCTCGTCGACCATGAAGACCTCGCTGCCCGAGATGTTCCTCACGAACAGCTCCTTCTCGATGCTGCGCACCTCGTGGTCAGTTATGCTGTAGTCGATCCGTAGATCGCGGTCCATGGCCTTGCCCGACCCCGAGTCCAATGGCCCCTTGGCCACTAAGATGATGAGCAAGGCCGCGATGACCCCGACCTCGATCAAGGCCACCAATCTGAGCTGATCGTTGTTCAACATTTCCCCACATCGAAGGATATTGGGCTCGGGGATAATAATGCTCCTCCATTGAGAGAAATCTTGAGGGGGGCGCACGCCGACGGTCGCTGTTGCGCTCGCCGGCGTCCCTTTGATGGTTCATCTTATCAGGCCGACCAGCGAGCATGAGATCGCGCTTGCCGTCGATGAAAAGCCTCCGGAAGGAGCACGGTCCGTCATGATGGGTTTCGTCGTACAGGATGAGAGCCGGCTCCGCCGTCTGTCCATTGGGAGCAGGGAGCCTTGAATCGGATATGCCTGCCCGATCGTTGATCTCTTTACCATGGTCGACCGTGGCGCGTGCCGCTTGCGGCGTCGAGGATCGGAGCTGCCTAGGACAGCAGTATGCTGTTCACCACGATGGACGCCATGAACCCTAGGAGAGACAAGGCTATGCCTACGTAGGCAAGGGTGTTCCCTTCGCTCCTCTTGGACAGCGAGATCGCGCCGAAGATGACCCCCGCCGGAGTGAAGATTATCGGCAACACGATGAAGCTGGCGATGCCGAGTACCACCGACGCGATCGCCCAGTTCCTCTCCGGACGTGTCTGGCTCGATGCCGTCTGTGGGTAGTAATAAGCAGGATAGGGCGCTTGGTGCTGTGCGGGGGCCGGCATTCCACCCGATGGCTGCGGCCAGCTCTGAGGAAGGTTGCTCCCGCACTTGGGACAGAAATTACCGCCCTGGACCTCCGTCCCACAGATCGGACAATACATGATTAATAATCGCCCTGGGAATATTTATAATATTTGTATCAATAAATAATTATAGATCGGTACGCCTCTAGGAACAAAGATCGTGTCCGGGGGCGCGTGGGCCGCCCGTCCAACGGTTAATGGCCGATCACTATGGCCCATCGTTCATATTGTCAGATTGGTTCCATGCACGTAGCGTCGAAAGCAAGCGACCTTCCTCGAGAGCCCGGCCAGGATGGACGGGACAGGTAAAAACATCAGCGTTCCAGCGTGTTGGAATAGGGCGATGCCAGATGGGTGCTCGGAGCTCACGGCAGGTTTAAATATCACAACCTTAATGCCACAGGCACGCTGTAAGCGCTGAGGACGTTCGACCAGACGCCATGGGCAATGCTCTGCAACCCAATTTCCCCTCTAACTCCATTCTCGGAGGGTGGATAACGCGTCACGGTCGGAGGTGCTGACCTCGAGCGATCGAGTAAGAAAGAGGCGCAAGCACAGAGAGTGGATTCTCTCAAGAGAAGAGAGGGAGAACCATGCCAAACAAGAGACGTCCAAAACAAGGTTCGCATGCGTATTCGCCCAGGAAGCGAGCGGTAAGCCAGACGCCCAGGTTAGACTCCTGGCCAGAGATCAGCGAAGGCCCTAAGCTGCAGGGCTTCGCCGGGTACAAGGCGGGAATGACCCACGCATTCGTGGTGGACTTCAACAAGAACAGTCTCACTTCGGGTCAGGAGATACAGATCCCGGTCACTGTTCTTGAGGTGCCCCCGATGAAGGTCGCCGCGGTCCGGGTCTACGAGAGCTCTCGCTACGGTCTTAGGACCGCTGGCGAGGTGTGGGCGAGCGGGCTCGACCAGAACCTCGCCCGGAGGCTTCCGATCCCCAAGAACCAGGATGTAGAGAAGGCCTGGAGCGAGCTGAGCAAGAAGGACATCGAGGATGTCCGCGTACTGACCTACACTCAGCCCAAGATGCTCACCGGCGTGCCCAAGAAGGTCCCCGATCTTATGGAGACCCGGGTGGGCGGCGGCTCGGTGGCCCAGAGGCTCGAGTATGCGAAGGGATTGCTAGGAAAGGAGATCACCGTTACCGAGTTCGCCAAGGACGGCGCCATCATCGACGTGTCCGCGGTGACCAAGGGGAAGGGGTTCCAGGGTGCCGTCAAGAGGTGGGGCGTGAAGCTGCTGTCCCACAAGAACTCCAAGCACCGCAGGATGGTCGGAACCCTCGCGCCCAAGAGGCCCGGGTTCGTTAGGCCTCAGGTTCCCCAGGCCGGACAGGTCGGCTATCACCAGAGGACCGAGTTCAACAAGCGGATCCTCAAGATCGGCGAGAAGGGCGATGAGGTCAACCCCAAGGGCGGGTTCGTCCACTACGGCAACGTTCGGAACAACTACGTTCTCATACACGGCTCGGTTCCGGGCCCCACCAAGAGGCTCATACGCCTCAGGGACCCCGTAAGGCCGGCCGGTACCGTGCTCAAGGAGGCGCCCAACATGGTATACGTCTCCACCGAGTCCAAGCAGGGGGCCTGAAGAACATGGCCAAGAACAATGTTAACATATACTCTGTCAAAGGCGATATCGTCAAGAGCGTGGAGCTCCCCGCCGCCTTCGCCTCCGACTACCGGCCGGACATCATTCACCGCGCCGCTGTAGCTGAGCAGGCCAACCGGCGCCAGCCCTACGGGCCGAGCCCGACCGCGGGTGTCCGGCACGCTGTTTCCCAGTGGGGAAAGGGCCGTGGTACCTCCCGTGTCCAGAGGCTTACTCAGGGCAGCAAGGCCGCCGAGTCCCCCAACAACGTTGGCGGCCGCCGGGCCTTCCCGCCCAAGCCGGAGAAGGACTACTCCAAGAAGGTCAACCGCAAGGAGAAGTTCAAGGCCAAGCTGTCCGCGCTGGCGGCCATGTCCGACCCCGAGATGGTCAGGCAGAGAGGGCACCAGTTCGATGACGGTCTGACCGTGCCGGTGATCGTGGAGGACGACTTCGAGAGCCTCGCCACCACCAGCGATGTCGTGTCCGCGCTGGAGAAGATCGGCGTGTCCTCGGACCTGGAGAGGGCCAAGGACGGTAAGAAGATCCGCGCGGGCCGCGGCAAGATGAGGGGCAGGAAGTACAAGACCCCCCGGAGCATCCTGGTGGTCGTTTCTGCCAAGGAGGCGCCGGTGTTCATGGGCGCCAACAACCTGCCCGGCGTCGAGATCGTATCGACCGAGGGACTGAGCGCCGGTGTGCTCGCTCCCGGCGGAATGGCTGGAAGACTTGCGGTCTTCTCCGAGTCCGCCCTCAAGAAGATAGGAGAGTGGTAAGCATGGTCAAGACCGACATCCTTCTCCATCCTTACGTTACAGAAAAGACAATGAACCACATGACCGGGACTCCCACCCAGGACTTCAAGGACGGCAACCGGATCGAGTTCGTCGTCCTGAAGGAGGCCACCAAGAAGGAGATCAAGGAGGCCTTCGAGGAGTACTTCGACGTGAAGGTCCTCAAGGTGTGGACCAAGATCACCAAGGAAGGAAAGCGCGCCACCATCCAGCTCGCCGAGGGTTACTCGGCCGAGGACATCGGGATGAGGATTGGAGTGTTCTGAGGGGATATTATGGGAAAACAACTCAGACAGCAGAGACGCGGCAAGGGCGGCGCGGTCTACCGCAACCCTGGCCACAGGCAGCTTGGCAGCATTCGGTATCCTAATGTCGATGCCGGCAACGGCAAGATCGTCGACCTGATCCACGCCCCTGGACGCAGCAGTCCTCTGGCCAAGATCGACTTTTCCGGGGAGAGCGTTCTAATGCTCGCCGCCGAGGGCATGATGGTCGGCAAGACCGTCAGCTACGACCTTGGCGCGACGGACCTCAGCCCCGGCAACGTGGTCCCTCTGAGCACCGTGCCCGAGGGAAGCTTCGTGTACAACATCGAGGGACAGCCCGGCGACGGCGGCAAGTTCGTCCGCGTGGCCGGAGCGTCCGCGACCGTGGTGAGCAGGGGAGACAAGGTCGTCGTCCTCATGCCCTCTGGCTCGTTCAAGACATTCGACCCCCGCTGCCGCGCCTCGCTCGGCGTGGTCGCCGGAGGCGGTCAGAAGGAGAAGCCGTTCGGTAAGGCGGGCAACAAGTACCACGCCTACCGCAGCAAGGCAAAGGCGAACTTCAAGGTCAAGGGAGTGGCCATGAACGCGGTGAACCACCCCCACGGCGGCGGCGGACACCCCCATGTGGGTAAGCCGAGCACCGTTAGCCGGAACGCAGCGCCTGGACGTAAGGTCGGCCGCCTGTCGCCCAAGCGGAGGAAGTGATCAATATGGCAAAGGAGAAGATTGGCGGTCAGAAGGCCGCGCGCAGGAAGCAGCGCAAGAAGAAGGGCGGCATCACCGCCCGGCGCAAGAAGGAGTTCACCTACCGTGGCTTCTCCATGGAGGAGCTGCTGGAGATGCCCTTCGACGAGATGGTCACTTTGCTCCCGTCCCGTGCCAGGAGGACCTTGGCCCGCGGAATGAACGAAGAGCAGAGGACCGCCTTCGAGGTGCTCAGGTCCGGCAAGCGTGAGGTCACCAGGACCCACCGCAGGGACGTCCCCATCATCCCCCAGTTCGTAGGGAAGAGGGTCGCTGTCTACAACGGCAAGGAGTTCTTCGAGTTCGAGATCAAGCCCGAGATGATCGGGCACTTCACCGGCGAGTTCGCGATGACCAGGCACGAAGTGAAGCACTCTGGACCGGGCGTAGGTGCGACCAGGGGTTCCAAGTTCCTGCCGCTTAAGTGAGGTGGAAACATGGCTGGATACACACAATACGCAGATCCGGACAAGACCTCGAGGGCCATTGGAAAGGAGATGCCCATCTCCCCCAAGGACTCCCGTGAGGTCTGCCGGATGATCAGAGGCAAGAAGGTCACCGTGGCGATCAGGATGCTGGAGGAGGTCATTGACCTCAAGAGGCCGGTCCAGTTCGCCCGGTACAACACCGGCGTGGCCCACAAGGCCGGCGTCGGCCCCGGCCGCTTCCCCGTGAAGTCGGCCTCGGCCATCTTGGATGTCATCAACAGCGCCAAGCACAACGCCGAGTACAAGGGCCTGGACGCTGACAACATGAAGGTAAAGGTTATCACCGCGAACCTCGGACGGACCATCCCCGGGCACATGCCCCGCGCCTACGGCCGGAGCACTCCCTGGAACCAGCAGACCGTCAACATCGAGGTCATCCTGGAGGAGGCGCAGTAATTATGGCGAACGAGAGGAAGTTCATAGCTGAGAACGTCCGCAGGGTCCTCCTCAAGGAATACTTGATGAAGGAGGTAACCAGAGCAGGATTCGGCGGACTGGATGTGCAGAGGACCCCCATGGGGACCAGGGTAACGCTCATTACCGAGCGCCCCGGCATCGTGATCGGCCGCCGCGGCGCGGCCATCAAGAACCTGACCCGGGCGATCGAGGAGGACTTTAAGTTCGACAACCCCCAGGTCGAGGTCCAGGAGGTCGAGAACCCCAACCTCAACGCTCAGATCATGGCCGAGAAGCTGGCCTTCGCCCTCGAGAGGGGCTGGCACTTCAGGCGGGCCGGTCACAGCACCATCCGCCGGGTCATGGACTCCGGAGCGAGGGGCTGCCACATCGTCATCGCCGGTAAGCTTACCGGTCAGAGGCACCGCACCGAGAAGTTCAAGGAAGGCTACATCAAGTTCTGCGGCGAGCCGAAGCTGGTGAACGTGGACAAGGGCTACGCGGTAGCGAAGCTCAAGCCCGGCGTCATCGGCGTCACCGTGGAGATCATGCGCCCGGAGGCCAAGCTGCCGGACGAGATCGATGTCACCGCACCTGCAGAGGCGACCGAGAAGTTCCCTGAACTCGCACCGCTGATGGTGAAGAAGGAGGAGCCCTCGGTCATCGTTCCCAACGAGGAGAGCTCGGAAAGCGCGTCGGAAGAGCCCGCTGCCCCGGTCGAAGAGGGCACTGACTCGACGGAGGGTGAGCAGTAATGGCGCTCCTCCGCACGTCCGAGATCAGGGACATGTCCGCCGAGGACCGCGCCAAGAAGCTGCGCGAGCTCCACGACGAGCTGATGCACGAGAGAGGCACTGCCGCGATGGGCGGTGCGCCCACCAACCCCGGAAGGATACGGGCCCTCAGGACCAACATTGCTAGGATCGAGACCATCCAGAAGGAGGAGGAGAAGCACTAATGGCCGAAATCTGCCCGGTATGTGGGCTGCCCAAGGAACTGTGCATGTGCGAAGAGATCGCACGCGAACAGCAAACCGTACGGATCAGCACCGACAGCAGGCGCTATGGAAAGATAGTGACCGTCGTCGAAGGTATCGATGAGAACGATATCGACATGGACGATCTGGCGAAGAAGCTGAAAAGCAAGTGCGCCGCTGGCGGTACGGCCAAAGAAGGCCGCATCGAGCTGCAGGGTGACCACAAGAAGAAGGTCAAAGAGGTCCTCGAACAAATGGGCTTCAAGACGGATGTCAGATGAGCGTGAACAAGAGGGATTTCATGAGGTCAGAACTGATCGGCTTGGAAGTTGAGGTCCTGCCCAACCCCGGCTGCGGCAACATCCGCGGCGTGGTGGTGGACGAGACCAAGCGGACCTTCGTCATCCGCAAGGACGACCGCGAGGTCACCGTGCCCAAGTCGAACAATGAGTTCCTGTTCACATACCAGGGAGATAAGGTCCAGATTCACGGTTCGGAGATCCAGCACCGACCTGAGGATCGTATCAAGAAGATTAGGTGATCCCAATGGCTAACGAAGTCAAGGACATAGGAATCGATGTTAGGGCGCCTGAGTCCGCCTGTACCGACAAGCACTGCCCGTTCCACGGACAGCTGTCGGTCAAGGGCCAGACCATCGAAGGGGTTGTCATTTCCACAAAGATGGACAAGACCGCGGTGGTAGAGCGCGACTACCTGAAGTACCAAGGGAAGTACGAACGTTATGAGAAGAGAACGAGCCACTACTCAGTGCACAACCCCCCCTGCTTGGGGGTCAAGGCCGGCGACAGGGTGAGGATCATGGAGTGCCGCCCACTGAGCAAGACCGTGTCCTTCGTGATCGTCGAGAAGAGGTGAACGTGATGAAGGGAGTTGCAGGTAAACAGTCGCGCGGCGTCCAGACCGGATCCGTGCTCAACGTTATCGACAACACGGGCGCCAAGACGATCTCGATCGTCACCGTCCCGGGATACCATGGCACCAACCGCCGGTACCCCAAGGCCGGTGTGGGGGACATAGTCATCGCCTCCGTCAAGAAGGGAAGCCCGGAGATGAGGAGGCAGGTAGTGTATGCCGTCATCGTCCGCCAGCGCCGGCCGTTCCGCCGGGCTGACGGCGTCATGGTCCAATTCGAGGACAACGCTGCGGTCATCACCACCGAAGAGGGCGAGACCAAGGGAACGGACATCAAGGGACCCGTGGCAAGGGAAGCAGCGGAGAGGTGGCCCCGCATAGCAGCGACCGCCTCTACGATAATCTGAAGGTGAGAGAATGGTAGAGAGCAAGAAAGCACGGAAGCAGAGGAAGTCCTTCTTCAACGCTCCCAGCCACATCCGGAGGAGGAACATCTCCTCCCATCTGAGCGAGGAACTGCAGAAGGAGTACAAGCTCCGCTCGCTGCAGGTCATCAAGGGAGACACGGTGAAGGTAATGCGCGGTGACGAGGATGTCCTCGGCATCGAGGGCAAGGTCGCCGCCGTCATGACCAAGACCGGAAGGGTCACCGTCGAGGGCGTCACCATCGCTAAGGCCGATGGCACTCAGACCGCGAGACCCATCCACGCATCCAAGGTCATGATCACCAAGCTTGACCTCTCCGACCCCAAGCGGAAGGAGAAGCTTGCCAGGGCCAAGGAGGTTTCACAATGAGCAACGAGATGAAGAGATTGACTGCGCCCCGCAGCTGGCCGGTGAAGAGGAAGACCGACCACTGGATCGCCAAGCCCTCCCCCGGCGCCCACGCCCTGGAGGGCAGCATCCCGGTGACCATCGTCCTCCGCGACATGCTGCAGGTGTGCAAGACCGGGGCCGAGGTCAGGTCGGTCATATCCGAGAAGGGTATCCTGGTGGACGGGAAGCCCGTGACCAACTCCAAGCAGGGCGTCGGACTGATGGACGTCGTGTCCCTCCCCAAGTCCGGTGCCGCCTACCGCATGGTCATGGACCGGCGGGGCAAGCTGCAGCTGGTCGGGATCCCCCAGGAGAAGGCCGCCTGGAAGCTCTGCCGCATCGAGAACAAGACCATCGTCAGCGGCGGCAAAGTGCAGCTGAACCTTCACGACGGGAGGAACATCCTGGTTGAGAAGGACAGCTACAAGACCGGGGACGTCCTCAAGATCGAGGTCCCCGGCCAGAAGGTGCTCGACCACTACTCCCTGGACAAGGGCTCCCTGAGCCTGATAACCTCCGGTTCCCACGTCGGCGAGACCGCGATGATCGATGAGTACGTCGTCACCAGGCTCACCTCCGAGAACCTCGTCAAGTTCAAGGACGGCACGTCCACCGTGAAGAGCAACGTGTTCGTGATCGGGACCAAGACGCCCGAGATCGAGCTGCCCGAGGAGGCCGCGATATGAGCGAGCTCATGAAGCAGCCTCGGATCGAGAAGGTTGTCGTGAACATCGGCGTCGGCGAGGCCGGCGAGCGGCTGAACAAGGCCCAGAAGGTCCTGAGCATGGTCACCAAGCAGAAGCCGGTGATCACCACCGCCAAGGTCACCAACCGTGACCTCGGCGTCAGGCACGGCATGCCCATCGGGTGCAAGGTCACCATGAGGGGCGAGAGGGCCCAGGAATTCCTCAGGAAGGCGCTCACCATCCGCGAGAACAGGGTGGCGATCTACTCCTTCGACAAGGAAGGCAACCTTTCCTTCGGGATACCCGATTACACCGACTTCGAGGGAATGAAGTACGACCCCGAGATCGGCATCTTCGGCATGGACGTCAACGTGGTCTTCATGAGGCCGGGGTACCGGGTGGCCAAGAGGCGCATCATGGCCCGGAAGATCCCCAAGGAGCACCGCATGACCAGAGATGAGGCCATCGGCTTCATGAAGGAACAGTTCAAAGTCGAGGTGGTCGAGTGAAGACTAAGAAGGAATTTGGAAGGAAGAAGGGGTGCCTGCGCTGCGGAAGAAAGCGGGGCATCGTGCGCCGCTACGGTATGCACGTCTGCCGGCAGTGCTTCCGCGAGATAGCCCCGGAGATCGGGTTCAAGAAGTATAGCTGAGGTGATGACATGCAGAGCGACCCACTCAACGACGCCATGTCGACCATCAAGAACGCGGCCTCGGTAGGGAAGAGCGAATGCACCATCCGCCCCTCCTCGAAGCTGATCGGAAGGGTGCTGAAGGTCATGCAGGAGTATGGCTACATCAACCAGTTCGAGTTCGTCGAGGATGGAAAGGCCGGCGTGTTCAAGGTAAGGATACAGGGAAAGATAAACGACTGCGGCGTGATAAAGCCGAGATACTCGGTTCAGAAGAATGATCTGGAGAGGTTCGAGTCCAGATACCTACCCGCTCAGGACTTTGGAGTGCTCATACTGACGACCACTGCGGGCGTCGTGAGCCATGCCAGGGCCAAGGAGCTTGGGGTGGGCGGAAAGCTTCTGGCCTACGTGTACTGAGGGGACTTCGATGACACTTAGCGGAATACTGGAAGAGAGGGTGGCGATCCCCAATGGCGTCACCGTCACCGTGAACGGTACCATCGTAGAGGTCAAGGGCCCCAAGGGAAAGCTCAGCCGGGACTTCTACAACCCCAAGACCAAGGTGAGGCTCGACGGAGACCACCTGGTCGTAAGCTGCGAGATGCCCAGGGTGAAGGACAAGGCCATGATCGGCACCTTCGCCTCGCATCTCAACAACATGATCGAGGGAGTGACGGCGGGGTTCGAGTACCACATGAAGATCGTGTTCTCCCACTTCCCGATGAAGACGGCGGTGAAGGGCGACAAGTTCGTCATCGAGAACTTCCTCGGAGAGAGGGCTCCCCGCCAGGCCAAGATCGTCGGCGACACCAAGATCGTGGTCAAGGGGAATGACGTCGTGCTCACCGGCATCGACGTCGAGGCTGTCGGGCAGACCGCGGCCAACATCGAGTATGCCACCAAGATCTGGGGCTACGACCCCCGGGTGTTCCAGGATGGCATCTACATCACCGAGAAGGCCAAGAAGGTGAGCTCATGAGCAAGGAGAAGAAGGGAGAGATCAACGAGCTGGCGGACCTGCCCCACTACAAGGAGGAGTTCGCCGACCAGCTCGCGGACATGGGCATCACGAACGTTCCTGACCTGAAGGAAGCCCTCCGCAGCGCGGAGAAGAGCAAGAAGATCATGGAAGAGCTCAACGGTGTCGGCCCCAAGACCATCAAGGCTTGGAAGACCCTCCTCGACGTCAAGACCGAGAGGAAGTCCAGGAAGGCCATCGTGCCCGCGGCCGAGACCAAGCCCGCCGAGAAGGCGGACGCGGACGTGGAGATCGTGGAGAAGTCGGAGACCGAGGTCGTCGAGAAGGGCGCCTACGTGGCCAAGAAGAAGCCCGTGCTCGACGATGAGACCAAGAAGCTCCTCGCCCTCCGCTATGACATGAACCACGACCGCATCGCCTTCCTGAGGCAGGAGTGGTTCCGCTTCCCCCGCCTGGGTGAGAAGTGGAGGAAGCCCCGCGGCATGCACAGCAAGATGCGCCGCCACATACAGTACCGCCCCAACGTGGTCAGCATCGGCTACCGCGGACCGGCCAAGGTACGCGGCCTGCACCCCTCCGGGTTCGAGGAGGTCATGGTGTGGAACCCCGACCAGCTGGACAAGGTGGACCCCAAGGTCCAGGCGGTAAGGGTCGGCGGGAGCGTCGGATTCAAGAAGAGACAGGCCATCGAGCAGAAGGCCGATGAGCTGGGCATTCGTGTCCTCAACAGGACGGGATGAATATGGATCTTAAGAACCAGAGGCGTATGGCGGCCGAGCTGCTCGATTGCGGTGAGAACCGCGTCTGGATCGACCCCAACCGGGCCGAGGACCTCGCCGACGCCATCACAAGGGCGGACATCCGCACCGCCATCGAGTCCGGCACCATCAAGGCGCTGCCCAAGGCCGGCATCTCGAAGGGACGGACCAGGTACAACGCCGCCCAGCGCAAGAAGGGCCGCCAGCGCGGCCCCGGAAGCAGGAAGGGCAGGGCCGGGGCCAGGACCCCCACCAAGAGGGACTGGATCCAGACCATCAGACCTATCCGCGCCGAGCTGCGGGACCTCAGGGACAGCGGCAAGATATCCAAGAATGTCTACCGCAAGTTCTATATGAAGGCCAAGGGAGGGGTGTTCAAGAGCCGGGCCCACCTGCTCACTCACCTCAAGACCGAGGGCCACCTGCAGGAGGCAAAGTAAATGGCAGAAGGACCGAGATACAGAGTGAACTTCCGCAGGCGCAGGGAAGGAAGGACCGACTACAGGCAGAGACAGAGGCTGCTGAGGGGACGCGTTCCCCGGGCGGTCGTGCGTCTCTCGCTCAGGAACGCTAACGTACAGTTCATCACCTACGACGAGAAGGGAGACAAGATCGTTGCCGCGGCCACCTCCATGGAGCTGCCCAAGCTCGGCTGGACCGGCTCGACCGGCAATCTCCCCGCGGCCTACCTCACCGGCTACCTGGCCGGCAAGAGGGCGTCCCAGAACGGCGTGGAAGAGGCTGTGCTGGACATCGGCCTGAAGGGGCCGGCGAAGGGCTCAGCCATATTCGCCGCCCTGAAGGGAATGCTCGATGCCGGGATCGCCATCCCCCACGGCGAGGAAGTGCTCCCCGCCGAGGAGCGGATCAACGGCGCCCACATCAATGAGGACATGGGAAAGATGATCGAAGAGGTCAAGAGCCGGATGGAGGCGATGTAAGATGGCAGAATGGAATCCCAAGACAAGACTGGGCAAGATGGTCCTGAGCGGTGAGATAACCACCATGAGCCAGGCCCTTGCCACCAAGCTTCCCCTGAGGGAGCCCGAGATCGTCGACATCCTGCTGCCCGAGATGAAGGACGAGGTCATCGACCTCAACATGGTCCAGAGGATGACCGACTCCGGCCGCAGGGTCCGGTTCGCGGTCACCAGCTGCGTCGGCAACGGCGATGGGTTCGTCGGCCTGGGCCGCGCCAAGGGCAAGGAGGTCGGACCGACCATCCGCAAGGCCATCGACAACGCCAAGCTGAACATCATCGAGATCAAGCGGGGCTGCGGGTCCTGGGAGTGCGGCTGCGGCACTGCTCACTCGATCCCCCTCGCCGTCGTCGGCAAGGCTGGATCGGTCGAGGTGACCCTCAAGGCCGCCCCCCGTGGGATCGGCCTCGCGGTCGGCGATGTGGCCAAGACCATCCTCGGACTGGCCGGGGTCAAGGACGCCTGGGGCTTCGCCCGCGGGCACACCAAGACCACGGTGAACTACGCCCTCGCGACCTTTGACGCTCTCAAGAAGACGTCCGAGATGAGGGTGTCCGACGAGCAGGAGAAGCGCTTGAAGATCATCAGCGGACCTACCAGGGTCCACGTGGCCGGTGCGCCCATCGAGGGCGACGCCGATGCGCTCAAGGAAGCGTGATTGAAATGGCATTCGCGGTCATCAGAGTTCGCGGACACAGAAAGATCAACAAGGATATCGAAGACACGATGTGCATGCTCCGCCTCACCCGCGTCAACCACTGCGTCATCATCCCCGAGGACAAGACCATGAAGGGAATGCTGCAGAAGGCCAAGGACTTCATCACCTGGGGCGAGGTCTCCGAGGAGACCCTCGTCAAGATGATCCAGTCCCGCGGCCGGCTCATGGGGGACAAGCCCATCGATGATGCCTACGTGGGAGCTAACTCCCAGTTCGGCTCCATCGAGGAGTTCGCCAAGAGCGTGGTCAAGGACGAGACCAAGTACTCAGAGCTGAAGGACGTCAAGCCCCTGTTCAGGCTGCATCCTCCCGCTAAGGGCTACGAGGCAGTGAAGAAGGACCTCAAGACCCACGGGTCCCTGGGGTACAGGGGCGACAAGATAAACGCCCTCATCGAGAAGATGCTGTGAGGTGCTAGACATGCCAAGCAGGACCAACAAGTTCAGAGGAAGCCGTACCCACGGCCGCGGAAAGAAGAGCGGCAGGGGTGCTGGCAAGACCGGAGGTACCGGCAACGCCGGCCTCCACAAGCACAAGACCATCAGCGTGCTCAAGTACGACCCGATGCACTTCGGCCGCCATGGCTTCAAGCGCCCCCAGAAGGTCGTTTCCGCCAAGATCACCCTGAACGTCGGCGATCTTGAGGAGCGCCTCGAGGAGTTCCAGAAGCAGGGCTTTGCCGTGAATGAGGACGGCAAAGTAAAAATCAACCTTGCCAATATGGGCGTCGACAAGCTACTGGGCTTCGGGAAGGTCTCAAACCCCTTTGACGTAGTGGTCGCCGAGTCCTCGGCCCGAGCGAAGGAAAAGCTCGAGGCCGCCGGGGGCTCGGTAGCCCAACCCTAGGCTAAGGCAGTTTGCAGTTAACAGGGATCATCATGGCCGAGCAACAGAACAGCCGACTCTACAGGTTGAAGCCTCTGACGGATAGGCTCCCATCGATCAAGCGCCCGGAGGGGCACGTGCACTTCCGGACCAAGATCATGTGGGTCATCCTGATGCTGGTCTTCTACTTTGTAATGACCAACGTGTTCCTATTCGGACTGGACCAGAGCACGATCATCGACATCTTCGGTCCATACCGCGCGATCCTTGCCGGCGCGCAAGGCTCGTTGATGCATCTGGGCATCGGCCCGATCGTCACTGCGTCGATCATCATGCAGTTGTTCGTCGGCGCAAAGATCATCAAACTGGATCTGACGAATGATGAGGACAAGGCGGTGTACCAGGGAACCCAGAAGTTCCTGGTCATCATCATGATCCTGGTGGAAGCGGTGCCGCAGGTGTTCGGCTACCTGACCCCTTCCACCACCCTGATAAACGGTCTGGACGGCGTCGTGGGAGCGAGCGGCCTGCTCAGCGGAACGAACCTGGCGCGCACCATTCTGGTAGCGCAGCTGTTCGTGGGCTCCTACTTCGTCTTCCTCATGGACGAGATCGTGTCCAAATGGGGCATCGGGAGCGGCATATCGCTGTTCATCGCCGCGGGGGTAGCGCAAGCGATCTTCACGGGAACGGTGAACTGGTACCCGGTCGACGGGAGCGTGCCGCTCAGCGTCGACAATCCCCCCGCGGGCACCATCCCCAAGACCATCTTCCTGCTGACCTCGATGTCGGCCAGCCAGCTGGCGGGGGGCGGGTATGAGCAAATATTGATACAGAACCCCAACCCGGTGGTGGCGCTGATCGGGACGATCCTGATCTTCCTGTTCGTCGCCTATGTCGAGTCGGCGAGGATCGAGCTCCCGCTGGCCCACGGCACCGCCAGGGGGGCCAGGGGCAGGTACCCGATCAAGCTGCTGTACGCCTCCAACATCCCGGTCATCCTGATGTCCGCGGTGCTGGCGAACGTCAGCATGTTCGCGTACCTGTTCTACACGAACGACTTCCTGTCGCAGATACCGATCCTCGGCGGTAATTCCTGGCTGGGGTACTACACTCCAGATTCGGGCACCTCCGCGGCCGGAGGGCTGGCATGGTACCTGACCACCCCCAACGGGCTGGCCGGGTGGCTATTGCCGCTGCTCAATCCGGAGGCCTACGCCTCGGCGGTGTTCGATCACGGCTCGCTGCAAATATTGATCAAGGTGGTGGTCTACTTCAGCGTGATGGTCCTAGGCTCGATCCTGTTCGCCAAGTTCTGGATCATGACCACCAACATGGGCCCGGAGGCGGTGGCGAGGCAGATCGAGAACTCCGGCCTGCAGATCCCCGGGTTCCGGCGCGACCCCAGGGTGCTGAAGCGGGTGCTGGAAAGATATATACCGGTGGTTACGGTCATCTCAGGTGCTATGGTCGGAGCTCTAGCAGCGGGAGCGGACCTCATCGGTACGGTGGGCAACGCCTCCGGTACCGGTGTGCTGCTGGCCGTGGGCATCCTGATCCAGTTCTATGAGGCGCTGGGAAGGGAGCAGATGATGGAGATGCACCCGATGCTCAGGGGATTCTTCGGAGGTGAGTGATAGATGCAGAACGCTCCCCTTCCTCCCCGCCCGGCCCCCGACCCGAAGAAGCAGATGAGCCAGTTCATCACCATCTTCATCTTCGTGTTCGCGATGTTCGTGCTCTTCGACCAGTCCCTCAGGACCTTTCTGGGCACCGCCGTCGGATACGTCCTGGAGCCGCTGGTCGGCCTCAACGGCACCATGCCGGTGGTGACGCTGTTCCTGACGGGCATCATCATGACCGCCCTGTCCGTGGTACTTCGCCACTTCTTCACCGATTACGTCGGCCAGGCCGAGAGCCAGAAGATAGTGAGCGCCTTCAACAAGGAGCTGCAGAAGGCGAGGGTCGAGAACAACAAGTACAAGATCAAGAAGCTCACCGAGGAGCAGCCGAAGATCCTCAAGAAGTCCATGGACATGTCCACCAGCCAGATGAAGCTGATGCCGGTCACCATGCTGGCGATCATCCCGATCTTCGCCTGGCTGTCGGTCTGGATCGGCGGCCTGGACCCCGCGACCGCGGTCGTCAACGTCCCGTGGGCCAGCAACGTGAGCCTGGTCGCCTCCAACCTCCTGCCGAACTGGGTGCTCCTCTACTCGCTGATCAGCATTCCGTTCGGACAGATCCTCAGCCGGACCCTGCGCTACTTCGAGTTCCGCAAGCGGCTGAAACAGGTCGAGGCTAAGGCGGCATGAGGATAACCATCAGCGGCCCTCCAGGGTCCGGGAAGACCACGGTCTGCAGGATCGTGGCCAAGAAGCTGGGCCTGGAGACCGTGGTCTCGGGGGACATCTTCCGGCAGTTGGCAAAGGAATCGGCGATGTCCTTGGCCGACTTCGGCTCTATGTGCGAGTCCGATCCCGAGGTCGACCGGCGGCTCGACGAGCGCATGGTCGAGATCGCGCGCAGCAAGGACGATCTGCTTCTGGAGGGGCGGCTCACCGCCCACATGCTCACCCGGCACGGCATCCCGGCGTTCCGGGTCTTCATGTGCGCCGACCTCGATATCCGCGCCGCCCGGGTGGCGGAACGGGAGGGGGGCACCCCGGCCCAGCGGAAGAAGGAGATCATCGAGAGGGAGGAGTGCGAGGCCCGCCGGTACCTCGCCTATTATGACATTGATATACTTGACCGGTCCATCTACGACCTGGTGATCGATACCACTTTCTTGACCCCGGAGCAGGTCGCCGAACTCATCTGCGAGGCGGCGGTGGCCCACCATGACTGAGATGCTTACGCGAGACCGCAGCCCCCTTGAAGTGGGCGCCGGCAAGCGACCTTCGGAGAGGACCATCGAGGAGCTCCTCGAGGCAGGGGTCATCATCATGGACAAGCCCATGGGCCCGACCTCGCATCAGGCGACCGCATGGGTCCGCGACATCCTGCACATCGAGAAGATCGGCCATGGCGGGACGCTTGACCCCAAGGTGTCCGGGGTGCTGCCGATAGCCACCGGACGGGCGGTCCGCGCGCTCAACCTCGTGCTGCGCTCCGACAAGGAGTACGTGTGCCTCATGCGCCTCCACCGCGACCGGAAGGAAGAGGACATCCGGCGGGTCATGGGCACCTTCGTCGGCCGGATCTACCAGACGCCCCCGGTGCGCTCGGCGGTGAAGCGGCAGATGCGGATCCGTACGATTCACGAGCTGAGCATCCTGGAGATCCGGGGAAGGGACGTCCTGTTCCGGGTCAAGTGCGATGCCGGCACCTACATCCGGACCCTGTGCGTGGACATCGGCGACGCGCTCGGGGTCGGGGCGAGCATGGAGGACCTCCGGAGGACGAGGTCGGGCAACATGTCCGAGGACCAGGCGGTGACCCTGCAGGACATCAAGGACGCGTACGTCGAATGGAAGGAGGGGGACGAGCGCTGGTTGCGTTCGATGCTGCTGCCCATCGAGGTGCTGTTCGACCCCCTGCCCAAGGTCGTGATCAAGGACAGCGCGGTGGACGCCGTCTGCCACGGCGCGGACCTGGCCGCGGTCGGGGTGGTCAAGGTGGACGCGTCGGTGAAGAAGGACACGATGGTCGCAATGTTCACCTCAAAGGGGGAAGCGGTCGCCGTCGGTACCTCGTCGATGCCGGCCGAGGAGATGGTGAAGGCCAAGGAAGGCGTCGCCGTCTCCACCGACCGGGTGTACATGCCCGCCGGGACCTACCCCAAGATGTGGTAGCCGGCGGTGCGCGCGCCCGGCAAGGTGCTCTTTTCATTTTCTATTAGATCGACCAGCAGCGCGTTGACCCCATGAGAGCGGGGCCGTGGTCGCACATCTTGAAGCCGGCAGGCTTCGCAGCATTTCTGCCGTCGGCCGCCCGGACCGAGTGCATGTTAGAAATTCATAACAACGCTTAAATATGGATGTTATCTATATCGCATAAAAAGTTAGAATAAGATAACATAGGTGATCAAGTGGAAAGCACGAACCAAGAGATCAACTTCGGTCCGACCATGATCGCGTCCATCATCCTCGAGGTTTGCAAGGGGGAGGCGTGAGCATGGGGATCAGCATGGTCAGGGCGAGGACGATCAGCATGGTGCTGGGAGGAGCGCTGCTGGTGGCGTGCGGCATCCTGATGCTGGTCGAGGACACCATCGATGACATACTGTGGCTCGAGGTGCTGCTCGGCCTCGGCCTCTTTGGCGGAGGGCTGTTCGAGTACCTCGGTCTCCGGGCGCCGCTCAGGGATGAGCGCACGGCGCGGATCGGCACCCGGGCGGCGACGTACTCGTGGTACGCGGTGCTGGTGATAATCGGCTTCCTGGGCATGGTGTACGGCATGGGCGGCGGCTACAAGATCTCCATGTCCCAGGCCACCGGGGCCGTGCTGATCACCATGGTCGTGTCCATCATGGTGTTCAACTGGTACCTGGGCCGCAAGGGAGATGTGGAATGAGGACCGCCATCAAGGAGCACCGGGCCCGGATGAACCTCACCCAGGAGCAGTTGGCCGAAAAGGTCAACGTCCGGAGGGAGACCATCGTCTTCCTGGAGAAGGGGAAGTACAACCCCTCGCTGCGTCTCGCGCACGATGTGGCCAGAGTGCTAGGGGTGAAGATCGACGACCTCTTCTTCTTCGACGACGAGGAGGCGCCGGGGACCGACAAGGGGTCAGATTAATCTAGGCGGCAGGGATTCAGTGGGCATGGCCAAGCAGACCGAGGGACTGGAGATCGTCAAGGTCGACCGCAGCAACGTCGAGCGATATGTGGAGCTGATCAAAGCGCTGGCCGACTTCGAGGCCCTTGACCCCCCGGACGAGGAGGGAAAGGCGCGACTGATAAGGGACGTCACCTCCGACCCCCCGATGTTCCATGCCTACCTCGCCCTGGTGGACGGCGTCCCCGCCGGATACCTGGCGTTCTACTTCACCTACTCGACCTTCCTCGCGCGCCCGACGCTGTTCCTCGAGGACATCTTCATACTGGAGCAGTACCGCAAGAAGGGCATCGGAAGGGAGCTGTTCCGCTTCTGCGTCCGGGAGGCCGAGCGGCGGGAGTGCGGGCGCATGGAGTGGACCGCCCTGGATTGGAACACCCCCGCCCACCGCTTCTACGAGGGCATGGGCGCCAAGAGGCTGGACTGGTACCTCTTCCGCCTCACCGCCGACGATTTCAAGGATGCCCTGGACCGGTGAGCCCGGGCATCAAGCGATCAAGGTCGATCGTACCTTGATTCCTCGATCCTGCGCCTGAGGACCTCGTCCTCGTCCAGCTCAGGCACCTTCTCCTGTTCGACGCTCTCCTGGGACCGTTCGGCAGGCCCGTCGCCCCAGATGAACAGGGGAGTGAGCTTTCCGCACACCCCGCATCGGCGGATCCTCACCACGAACAGATTGATGCCGAATAATCCGGGAACGAACAGTTCGCCGCATCCCCTGCAGCGCCTTATGCTGGCCATGATATGGAGCATCGGATCGCCGGTAATAATCTTAACGACAGCGCATCGGCATCGTGCCGGAACCGCGGGGCCACATTGAAGTCAGGAACGTGCATCTCCCGTCGTTCAGGCGATATCATGGATGGCGAGGGAGCGGATGGGAGAAGGGAAGAGGCGGGCGGATACCGGAGGTTGAACCGGAAGTGCATGCGATCCATGTACATCGGCTACGGGATCGCCTACGCGGTCCTGGTGGTCATGTTCCTGAGCATCATGAGCTTCGCTGGAGACGCTCTCGGCCCGGCGCGGAACGCGGCCTGGATGCTGGGCGCGATCATCCTCATCCTCCTCCTGGCGTACGTGGCGGTGGCGCCGCGCATCTATTACTCCCGGTACCGGTACATGATCACCGATGACAAGGTGGACGTCCGATACGGCATCGTGGTCCTCAGGCATATCCTGGTTCCTATCGAGAGAGTCCACCAGGTCGAGGTTTCGAGGGGGCCGATCAACAACATGCTCGGGCTGGGGCGAGTGAACATCACCACCGCCGGGGGCGTCGCGACCATCAGCTACCTGGAGATCGACGAGGCGGAGAAGGTCGCGGACCGGCTCAACCGGCTGGTCGGCACCTTGCTAAGGGATAGGGTGTGAACTTGTCCGGAGAGGCCCTGAGGTGCCATCCCTCGATCATCCTGGAGAACTCGATCCAGATCCTCGTCCCGATAGTGGTCATCCTCTTTGTGGCAAGGAGGTTCGACATCTCCGTCATCGCGGCGCTGATCTCGGCCGCCCTGGTGCTGGCGGTGCTCTTCAACTACCGGCAGTGGAAGATGACTGTCATTCGCTTCGGCGAGACGGACGTGGTGATCGAGAGGAGCACCCTGTTCAAGCTCAAGAAGACCCTGCCGTACTCTAAGATAGCGGCCGTGAACGTCAACCGGGGCATCGTGAACCGGCTGTTCGGGACGTCCAGGCTCATGATCAACATCAACTCGGGCCACAACGCCATGGCCCCGGAGGCGGCGCTGACGTTCAAGCGGGATATGGCCGACCGCATCCGGACCGAACTCTCCCAACGCCTGTACCAGCACGAGCTCCCCGTGGAGGAGAGCGGCGAGACGCTGGTGTCGTTCTCGCCGGCGGACGTCGTCCTCCACAGCCTGTTCGCCGTCCCCACGCTGCAGAACCTGCTGGGCGCCCTGTTCCTGGTGAACTCCGTCTACGAGCTGTACCTCTCCGTGGCGACGGACGCGGCGGCGGGGGGCTCGGCCTTGATCTCCCTGGGCATGTTCTTCCTGGTCCAGGTCGTGCCGTCGGTGATGCAGCTGTTCCGCTACTACAACTTCAAAGTGTACCGGAAGGGCGACGTTATCTACCTGCAGCACGGCCTGGTCCGGACGTACCGGACCTCGTTCCCCATCTCCAAGGTCAACGCCGTCCGGGTGAAGAGCACTCTGGCCTCGAGGCTCCTGCACCGCTCGTGCATCGAGGCCGAGGTGGTGGGCATAGCGACCAACGACGGCAACGGCAACACCCGCCCGGTCATCTGCCTGCTCAAGGACGACGCGACGATCCAGCGTCTTCTGGGCGAGCTCGTTCCGGAGTTCGTCTACGAGCGCTGGCCGAGCAAGCAGCCGAGCGGCGCGAGGAGCGTGCTCCGCGTCAGGACGATCATCGCCTCCCTAGCCCTTGTCGCGGTGATGGCGTATCCATCGCTGATAATCTACGGCGATGAAGCGCCCCGGGCCGGGATGATGGCGCTGTCGCCGTTCGTCCTGCCGGCGCTAACGGCGCTGGCCGTCCTGGCGTTCGTCGGGGCGGCCCGCGCCTCCTATCGGATCAGGGAGCTGGACATCGGGGAGGAGCTGTTCACATTCGTGAACGGCATCCTCGACCGCGAGACGGTCATAATGAGCTACGACAAGGTCCAGATGGTCTGGGTCGTCAGGGGACCGATCGCCAGGAGGTTCGACGTGGCCAGCGCTACGGTGTACATGCTCTCCTCCACCGGGACCAAGAACGTGTCCTCGGGCCTGTTCCCCGAGAGCGAGCTCAAACGGATCGGCGACATCGTGATGGAGCGCATCGCCAGCGGGAAGTACGATCCCCGGCGGAGCGGGGCGTGACCGCGCTCAGAACTCCAGCAGAGACCGCTGCCCCTTGATCAGCGGCCGGGCCTCGATGCCCAGCCTCTCCTTGATCTCGTGGGCGAGCGAGTCCGCGAACCCGTGGTGGGTGATGACCATCTCCGGCTCGCATGCCTTCACGAACGAGATGAGGTCATTGAAGTCGGCATGGTCGGAGAACGGGAACGCCTCGTCCACTCCCAGCCTCGCCTTGTATCCGCTGTCGAGCGCCCATCCCGAGACCGCCAGCCGCTTGGGGTTCCGCCGGCGCAGCGCCCCGGCGTTCGCCGTACGGTTCAGCCAGGGGGAGCAGATCACCACGAACGGGTCGTCGACCTCGTCCCCGTCCCACAGCCTGCAGTCCAGCGGGTCCGCGTCGCAGCGGACCAGGGAGGTGGCGTTGAACACTGACCGGTCGGCGAACGGCGAGAACTCGCGGAGCACGCGAAGCATGTCCTGCGATTTCCCGAAGGGGTACGCGTACAGCGATACCGGGCGGCCCTGGGAGAGGATGTCCTCCACCTCGTCCCGGACCAGGGAGGCGATGACGTCGCTGGGCGGGAACACGTAGCGCGGCTTGCCGTAGGTGGACTCGATGATCAGCACGTCCGTCTTCACCGGACGGGCGCCCTTGTTCCCGCAGCGGTCCCGGGGGCACAGGTCTCCGGTGTACAGCACGCTGCGGCCGCTGACCTCCACCTGGAACATCCGGGAGCCGGCCATGTGCCCGGCGTCGAACATCTCGATGCCGTCGGCCGGGGCCATGGCCACCTGCTTCTTGCTCCGGTCGTTCAGGCAGCGCAGGGTGGTCTCCGATGCGACCACCTGGGAGCCTGCGGTCACCCGCTTTGGCAGGTGGTCGGAGTGAGCGTGGGAGATGCAGAACCTGCCGCAGGCCTCGATGACCTCGGCGTCAAAATGGTACTCCTCGTCCCCCAGGACCTCTACGCCGTTCCCCAGGCGTATGGTCAGCGCTCTCCCCGGCATCCCGGTTTCGATGCTGGATAGAGTAGTTAAAGGTATCTGCCGGGGCGCCCGGCGAAGCGAAAGGTCTGTGCCCTCGACCGCGTTTATATCCGTACGTCGTTATACGGCAGAGGAACGATGAACGCCAAGCGCCTTGCCATCGTCGCGGTCGCTGTCATCCTGGCGGCCGCGATCGCGGTGCTCATGCTCATGCCCGCGCCGGACGACCGCACCAGGACGGAGAAGATGGCCCTGACCGCATCCGACCTGGCCGGTATGAACGCCACGCAGCGATTGGGGCCCTTCCCGAGTCCCTACCACCCGAACCTCTCTTATGGAGGGTCCGAAGCATCAGAGTCCGACCTCTGGCTGACCGTCGACGGCTGGGACCTGAACGTCCAGTGCCTGCTCGTGCTTTACAACTCATCCTCCTCGGCCAGCCAGACCTTCGATGCCATCGGGTTCGATGCCGATTGGACCGAGATCGACGCGGGCGATAGGTGCTTCATGGGCGACTACCACAACGAGACGTACGGCGGCGAGAGGGTGATGCGGGTTAACATCTACGCGATCGTTTTGCAGAACGATACCGTCACCTATTTCACGTTCGCGGCCAGTCCACCCTGGGACGATTTCCCGGACAGCCCAGTGCCCATGCTGTCGCCCCAGGTCATCGAGACCATGAAGGCCATCATAGACGCCCAGGTGGAAAAGGTACGGCAGAGCGCCTGATCTGCACGTAGTAGAACAGGAACTCATGCCCCGAGGTCTCCCGCCGTCCGACCCGGAGCGCTGATCTTCCAAATCAGTGAGCTCGACCGGAGGATCTCACCGCAGCTTCATGGGGCTGCCGCAGCAGTCGAAGGAACAGCCCTGCGCGCACCCGCAGGCCTCGGCGGACGATGACGATGTCTCCACTCCGCACTCGCTGCACTCCTTGACGACCTTCAGCTCCAATCCGCAGCTCTCACAGACATACACCTGGTTCATCTTCATCTCGTTGCAGCTTGGCATGTTCAGCCCTCGGATGAACTACGTTGCCGGAGCATAGATAAGATTAGGGGTCGCCGGGCAGGCGTTGACGATGATACGGGCGGCTACGTTCGGCGCCTCCCCACGTTCCCAGCCCACCGGAAACGGAGGGCCACTTTCGGGCACCTCCCCCGGCTCCGGCTTAATATTCATAAGGCGGAGAGGATAAAGAGAGAATGAGCACAACGATCAGGGAAGCTGGCGCGCTGACGGCCGTGCCCCGGCCGGAGCTCGAGGGCCACGGCACGGTACGCACCTCCATCCCCACACTGGACTCGTTCTTCGGCGGGCTGCGGCAGGGGTGCATGACCCTGATCGATTCCTCGGACCGCATGGTGTTCGATCTAACCCATATATTGTGCGTGAACGCGGTCAGCGCGCTGGGCCGGGACGTAGTGTGGGTCGACGGCGGCAACTGCGTCGATCCCTACGAACTAGGGCGCATATGCAGGCGCTTCGGGCTGGACCGCGCCGAGGTGCTGGACAGCATACGCGTGGCGAGGGCGTTCACCGCCTACCAGCTCGTGTCGCTCATCGACGAGCGGCTGGAGGACGAGGTGCTGCGCACCGGGGCCGGGACGATCGTGGTGTCCTGCCTGCCGGACATGTTCCAGGACCGGGAGATGCGTTGGTCCGAATCGTACCAGCTGATCAAGCGGTGCGTGGAGCGGCTGCACGACCTATCGCGCAGGGGAGCGGCGACCCTGGTCACCAACTACGGCCTGACGAAGATACTGCAGCGCAAGAGCCTGAAGAGCCTGCTCTACGGCACTGCGGACGACATCGTGCGCATCGAGAACGCCGCCGGCTGTCTTCGGATATCGTTGCCCAACCGCCAGGAGACGATGCTGTACCACGCGGTGCCGCATAACCAGACCACGCTCGAGGAGTTCATGGGGAGATAGCATGGGACGGACCGTACCTACCTACAGGATGACGCTGGAATCGATCATACACAGCTGGGCCGATTTCCGCCGGGCGCTGCCCCGGGAGGACCGGGAGATCTTCGACCACATGGTCAACCGGGCGAGGATGCACTCCTCGGCCTCGACCTACGCGGCGTTCTCCGACCCGGTGGAGGGCGCGCTGCTGTCCATTCTGCTGGAGCAGGAGAAGGAGATACGCCGGCTGAAGGCGAGGGAATGAGGGGCTGGGTCCTGGACTGCTACGCGGACATGGCGGAGAACCGCATGGTCACCTGGGTGAGGACCAACCGCGGCATGGAGAGGGTGGTCGAGGACTTCGTGCCCCGCATCTGCGTGCAGGCGACGAGGGACCGCCTGGAGAAACTGAGGAAGGATCTCGCCCTCATCGGGTTCGAGGACACCTCCGTGGTGCGGCGGCGCACCGCTCTGGGCGAGAAGGAGAGGGAGGTGCTGTCGGTGGCGGTGCGCGACTACTCGGCGATACAGCCTTTAGCGGCGACCATAGACTCGTGGGGCGGCTACCGCCAGCACCTGCTGTACGACGTCGACCTGCGCATGGACCAGCGGTACTTCCTGAAGAAGGGGATATTCTCCATGGGCCTGGTGGAGCTGCCGTCCCTGCGCTCCCTGGACTCCAACCTGCGGATCGACTATCCCATGCCGAGCCTCAGCTCGATCGACCTCCGGGTGCGGACGAAGGGCTCGGTGATACCGACCTTCGACGATCCCATCGCCTCGGTGGAGGCGAACGGCATCGTGCTCGACGGGCCGGAGGACTCGGTGCTGCAGCGGCTGCAGGAGCTGGTCAGCAGGGAGGACCCGGACATCATCTACACCACGAAGGGCGACAGCTTCTACCTCCCGTACCTGAAGAAGCGGGCGGCCGAGCATGGGATGGAGATCGAGCTGGGCCGCGAGGCCGGGGAGCGCACCTCCCGGGGGAAGAGCTTCTTCACCTACGGCCGCATCGTGTACAAGCCGCCAGGCCACAAGCTCCGGGGCCGGGTGCACATCGACCGCGAGGCATCGTTCACCTTCCGGGAGAGCGGCCTCCACGGCCTCATCGAGCTCTCGCGGCTGTCGATGATCCCGCTGCAGGACCTCTCGCGGCTGTCGCCCGGAAGCGCCATAAGCGCGATGCAGGTGAACGAGGCGGTGCGCACCGGGCACGTGATCCTGTGGAAGAAGAACCGGCCGGAGGACTTCAAGACCGCCGGGGCGCTCATCGTTTCGGACCGCGGAGGCTTCATCTACGAGCCCCGCGTGGGAGTGCATGACGGAGTGTGGGAGGTCGATTTCTTTTCCCTCTACCCGAGCATCATGGTGGTGCACAACATCTCCCCGGAGACGGTGATGTGCTCCTGCTGCCCCCGCTCCTCGCGCACGGTGCCGGAGCTGGGATACCGCATCTGCGAGAAGCGGACAGGCCTTGTCCCGAGAGTGCTGACGCCCATCCTCAACCGCCGGCGGGCGTACAAGGAGCTGAGGAAGCAGGGCGGGAGGAAGGGAGAGATGTACGACCAGCGGTCCAAGGCGCTGAAGTGGGTCCTGGTCACCTGCTTCGGCTACACCGGCTACCGCAACGCTCGTTTCGGTCGCATCGAGTGCCATGAGAGCATCACCGCCTTCGGGAGGGACATCCTGATCCGCTCAGCGGGCATCGCCGAGCGGCGGGGGTTCGAGGTGCTGCACGGCATCGTGGACTCACTGTGGCTGAAGGGCGACGGGGACGTCCGCTCGTACTGCGAGGAGATCGGGCGGGAGGTCGGCATCCAGCTCAACCTGGAGGGTCGGTACTCGTGGATCGTCTTCCTGCCCAACATCTCGACGGGCATCGGCGCGCTGAACCGATATTACGGAAGGTTCGAGAACGGCGAGCTCAAGGTGCGGGGCATCGCCGTGCGGCGGAAGGACACCCCGCGGATGGTGGAAGAGCTCCAGCACGACATGCTGAAGCATCTGTCCTCCGCCGGCGACGCGAACGAGTTCAGGGAGCTCGTGCCCTCGTCCCTTGGTGTCCTGGACCGGTACGCCGAGGAGTTGCGTTCCGGCACCGTGTCCCGGGACCGGCTGGTCATGCGCAAGAGCATCTCCCGGAAGCTCGAAGAGTATGTGCAGTTCAACGACTCGGTGGCCGCGCTGCGCCAGCTCCACGACCGGGGCTTCGAGCTGCAGCCCGGGCANNGACTCGAGGAGCAAGAGCTCCTGGCAGCGCGTGCGGGCCGCGCCCTTCCTGGACGGGGACGAGAGTTACGATGCCGAGAGGTACGTGGAGTTCGCGCTGCGCGGGGCGGCCGAGCTCCTGTCCCCCTTCGGGTGGAGCTTCCAACAACTGCGGGAAAGGGACGAGGGGAAGAGGTCAAAGCACCGACAGGAGCGCTGCCTCTAGCCCCAGGAACGAGAGCGCCGACGGCAGCAACAGGCACCCGGCCATGTGCACCCGGCCGATGCCGAGGCGGGGCGGCAGGAGGCCGAGGAGGGTGGCTATGCCCAGGACCAGCAGCCCGGGCAGGCCGCAGAACACCGCCACCAGCGATATCAGGAGGACGAGTATCCCCCGGTTCAGGAGGCGGAGGTCCGCTCCCGCGGCCGACCGGGCGAACCACGCTCCCAGCGAGAGGGTGAGGCGGTAGGAGACCGCCGCGGAGACCAGCACCGAGATCAGCAAGAGGGGGAACCACGGCGAGGGCGGAGCGATCATCGCCGCGCCGTCCGCGCCCAGCACCTCCTTGGCGGCCAGCATGGCGCCGGACCGGCCCTTGAACACCAGCACGAGGGCGAGAAGACCGAGCACGGTGGACGACGTGCCCACCGCCGACACCATCGTCAGGTAGCTCCGGGTGTCGGCCTCGGTGTTCCTCCTGCGGTCGAGAGCGGAGGCGATGATGACCCCGGTGGTCGAGGAGATGCCCGGGAACCACCCCACCAGCGCGCCGGAGAACGCTCCCCTGAGGCCGGCGAGGAGATCGTCGTTCTCCTCCGAACTGTGCTCCTGCGGAGGGACGGCCGCGCTGCCCAGGGAGGCGATGATCGACGGCAGGCCGAACAGGCCGGTCAGGAGCGGGAACAGTATGCTCTGCCCCATCCCCTCGAACATGTCGGACAGCGGCAGCCTCGCCTCCATGCAGGTGATGCCCAGCATGCCCGAGAGGAAAATGAAGGCCACCGCCAGCAGGCGCTCCCGTCCGGCGGCTCGGCGCACCCTCCATGTGCCCCTCACCCGGACCTGGCCTGCGAGGCGGAGAGCGCGTCTCAGCCTCCACCGCCCCGTGCCGGTGCGCAGGTATCGCCGGCCCAATGGTCCCTTCTCCACCGTGCCGTTGAGCGTTACCTCCTGACCGTTCACCGGCACCGGGCGAGCGGTCGATATGACGGCGCCGGCGGGGGCCGCGGAGCGGACGACGATGCATGCCTGCAACCTTCGCCCCCGCTCCGACAGAACGAGGGTGACCAGGGCGATGACGATCACCGCCGGGGTCACCGCGTCCAACAGGGGAAAGAGGTTCAGGGGCGGCCCGAGGGCTATCGATAAGGGCAAGCAAGCGGCCACTGCCGCGGCCGCCCCCACCAGGCTGCCGTAGGCGGAGCATCGCGCCGCTTCCAGCCCTCGCCCCTCGAGCAGCATGCGGTGCCCCGGGAGCACGCTCATCGCGGTGCCCTCCTCCGGGGCGCCCAGGAAGATGGAGGGCAGGAGGTCGAGGAAGGAGTGGGCCACCGACGCGGAGACGATGACGGCGACCAGCAGAAGCAGGGCGCTTCCCCTGTCCGCACCGACCAGCATGCTGGCCTCCTCCAGAAGGGGGAGCAATGCCGGCGCGGACGCCACCAGGACCAGCGCCAGGGTGTTGACGTGGAGGCCGGGGGCGAGACCGGTCAGGGAGCCCAGCCCCGCTCCCAGCAGGGAAACGTACACGACGGCCAGCAGGATGGGGAGGTCCACCCTCCTCCCTTCTCCCCATGGGGCAAATCCATGTCCCCTACCTTTAGCCTGCGTCTAGTGTTATAAGGCGGAGTGAGAATACTGTAGTTCACATGCCCGTGGTCTCCGCTAGGAAGCTGGTCAAGAGGTTCGATGATCTCGTGGCCGTCGATCACATCGACTTCGACATCGAAGAGGGCGAGATCTTCGGGTTCCTCGGCCCCAACGGCGCAGGCAAGAGCTCCATGCTCAACTGCATCAACGGCGNNCAACGGCGCAGGCAAGAGCACGACCATGCGGATGATCCAAGGGGTATCACCGATCACCTCCGGGAAGCTCGAAGTGCTGGGCATGGACATCGTCACGCACACAAGGGAGATCAAGGCCCAGATCGGCGTCGCTCCGCAGGAGAACAACCTGGACCCGGACTTCCCGGTCTTCCGGAACCTCACCACTTACGCGAGGTACTTCCGCATCCCCCCGGCGGAGGCGGAGAAGCGGGCCAAGCGGCTGCTCGCGTTCATGCAGCTGGAGGAAAAGGCTGACTCGCAGATCGAGGAGCTGTCGGGAGGAATGAAGCGCCGGCTGATCATGGCCAGGGCGCTCATCAACGAGCCCCGGCTGCTCATACTGGACGAGCCGA
>DAVH01000034.1:0-4506 GCA_002508545.1 Methanomassiliicoccus sp. UBA6 | reverse complement strand
CACTACATGGACGAGGCCGAGCAGCTGTGCGACCGCCTGGTGATCATGGAGAACGGGCGCTTCCTGGTGGAAGGAAAACCGAAGGACCTTATACAGGAGGTGGTCGGCCCGTGCGTCATGGAGATCATCGAGCCGAACGTAGAAGGGATCGAGGGATACCTCCGTGGCGCCGGCGACCAGGTCGAGCGGTCCGGCGACCGCATATATGTCTACTCGAAGGAGTGCCAGACGCTGCAGTCGGAGTTCCGGAAGCGCTACCCTGACACATACTCGACGGTCCGGCCGGCGACCCTGGAGGATGTCTTCCTTAAGCTCACCGGAAGGAGGTTGAGGGAATGAGCCTGCTCTCCAACATCGACACCGGGGCGCTGATGGTGTGGAGGCGGAACGCGGACGTCTTCTTCAAGACCTGGAAGACCAACTTCCTGCCCTCCATTCTGGAGCCGCTGCTGTACCTGGTGGCCCTGGGCGCAGGCCTGGGCGGCCTCATCGTCGGCCTGCAGTACGCCGGCCAGGACATCGACTACGTGCGCTTCCTGGCCCCCGGCCTGGTGGCGATAGCGGTCATGTACGGAGGATTCTTCGAGTGCACCTACGGGTCGTTCGTCCGGATGCACTACCAGAAGACGTTCGATGCCATCGTGACGACGCCGGTCAGCCTGGAGGACGTCATCACCGGGGAGATACTCTGGGGCGCCACCAAGAGCTTCGTCAACTCCACCATCGTCCTGGTGGTGATCCAGCTAATGGGGCTGACCTTCTTCCCCGCGGTGCTGTTCACTGACCTCACCGTGCTGACCGTACCCTTCCTGGCGTTCCTGGGAGGCCTGATGTTCTCGGCCATAGCGATGATCTTCACCGCCGTCGTCCCCAACATCGACTCGTTCAACTATCCCTTCTATCTCCTCGTCACCCCGATGTTCCTTCTGGGCGGGACCTTCTTCCCCATCTCTCAGCTGGGAGCGGCGGAGCCGATAGCGTACGTGTTCCCGCTCACCCACGTTAGCATCCTGGTGCGGGACATGAGCCTCGGCCTGGTGAGCTTTATCGACCTGGCCGCCCTCGCCTATATCGTTGTCGCCACGGTGTTGACCTTCATTCCCGCGGTGTACCTGATGAGGAAGCGCCTAGTGAAGTGATCGTGCCGACGACCGCGAGCCGTCCGTCGCGGACCTCCACCTTCACCAGGGTCTTGATCCGCATCCCCATTTCCAGCTCCAGCGCCGGGCGGGCGTTCCCTTTCTCCACCGCGACCAGCACGTCCACCACCTCGGCGCCGGCGTCCCTCAGCGCGGTGATCAGTGGCCTCAGCGTTCCCCCGGTGGATAGCACGTCGTCGACGATGACCACCCGGTCGCCGGCCTTGACGCCGTT
The DNA here is from genome assembly GCA_002508545.1 of Methanomassiliicoccus sp. UBA6. GTDB lineage: Archaea > Thermoplasmatota > Thermoplasmata > Methanomassiliicoccales > Methanomassiliicoccaceae > UBA6. Next base: position 3,132 of record DAVH01000034.1, on the reverse strand, counting down.
GACGTAGAGGCGGCCCTTGGAGTAGCCGGTGGACTGGCCGATCTCCAGCTCCCCCGGCAGTCCGTACCTCCGTTTACGAACGATGGCGCACGGCACCCCCGTCCGCTGAGAAAGAAGCACCGCCAGCGGGATGCCCATGGCCTCCGGGGCGAGGATGACGTCGCAGTCGAAGCGGCCCGCCTCAAGCATCGCTCCCGCCACCTCGTCCAGCATCCCGGGGTCGAGCCGGGGGATGCCGTCGGCGATGGGGTGGATGAAATAATCGTAGCCGTCCACGTTGATGATGGTGGCCTTTTCCAGGCTGGCCTTGAAGAGATCGAGCATGAGACCGCGAGACGCGCTCCCTGGGCGCTACTTCGCCTCCGCCTTGGTCCAGCCGCACTTCGTCCGCGTGACCTTGCCCGATCCCTTGAGCTCCTTCAGGGTCGAGCGGACCATGGGCAGGGGGACGTCGATCTTGAACTGGGACTTGAACGCCCTGCGTATCCCGGCCTCATCCCTCGGCTCGGTCAGCGTCTTGGGCAGCAGGGTCCTCAGGTCCTCGTGCAGGTTCCACGGGAAGATGAACCAGGTCCACTTGTCCTCGGGCACCCTGACCGAGTAGAAATCAGGCTCCATCTTCGAGTGGGCGATGTGCAGCAGGGTGGAGGTCTTGATGTCGCGGGGGTGCTTCTTGAACAGGTGGGCGGTGGCCAGGGTCAGGGACTCGCCGGTGTCGGTGATGTCGTCCACGATGAGCACCGCCTCGTTCTTGATGTCCACGCTCAGCTCCTGGGTGAGGAGCGCCTTCCCGTCCTGGTTCGCGGTCACCCCCCAGTGCTCGGTCTTTACCGCGTACAGCTTCTTCACGCTGAGGGTGTCGCACAGCAGCCTCGCCGGGACCCAGCCCCCGCGGGTCAGGCCGACGATTACTGTCGGCTCGAAGCCGCTGGCCTGGACCTGCTTGGCGACGTCCGTGGTCCACTTGGAGATCTCATCATAGGTTACCAACTTGCACTTGAAGCTCTCAACATCCGCCATGTCGAACCCTCGTGGGCCCGGCCGCCGGGTCCCTCAGGACAGGCTGGCGGCCCGTGGCCATGATCGTGCTGGCAACGGCGTGGAGGCCATTAAGGTTTCGTCATGGTTTCACCCGTCCCGGGGAGGGGGTCGCTCACGACGACCTTCGCGTCCCTGATGTCGATCCTCAGCAGGGTCTTGATCCGCATCCCCAGCTCCCGCTCCAGCGCCGGCCGCGCGTCACCCTTCTCCAGGACGGCGACGATGTCCACGATGCGCACCCCCATCCGCTGCAGCATCGCCACGATGCACCTGAGCGTTCCCCCGGTGGACAGGATGTCGTCGACGATGACCACCTTGTCGCCGGCCTTGACGCCATTGATGAACATCGCGCACCGGGAGTAGCCGGTGGACTGATCGACCTCCACCTCGCCCGGCAGCCCGTACCTCCGCTTCCGCACGATGGCGTACGGCACGCCGGTGCGCAGGGAAAGGGGCACCGCTATGGGAATGCCCATGGCCTCCGGGGCTAGGATGACGTCGCAGTCCAGGTCCGCTATTCTCATTATGCGGTCGATGGCCTCCCTGAGCGCCCGGGGGTCCACCCGCGGAATGCCGTCAGTGATCGGCGTGACCGCGTAATCGTAGCTGCCCATCCGGACCACGGGCGATCGCTCTAGGTCCGCCCGAAGGCGGTCCAGCCTGCCTTCAAGGACTGACATCGGCGATCAGCTCGGGCTCCGCCTCACCGACCACCGGGCTGAGGGGCACCCCGCGGATGGTGTCGACAAGACCCCGGTCCCCCAGCTTCAGCTCGGGGACCGTCAGCAGGGATTGGAAGGACAGGGTCATGAACGGGGCGGGCAGGGTGCAGCCCATGTCCTGGAGGAACGCGTTGAGCTCACTCCCCTTCCTCGCCACCTCGTTCCACGGGAGGGCGGTCATGAGCCCGGCCACCGGCAGCTCCAGCCTCACGCTGTTCACCGCGTCGGTGACGTAGTACCCGCCTCCCTGGGCCGCCACGGCGTTGAACGCCAGGGCCAGGAGGGCGGGGTCGGTGCCCACACCGATGAGGTTGTGGGAATCGTGGGATACCGAGGAGGCCATCGCTCCCCTCTTCAGCCCGAAGCCGCTGACGAACGCCACCGCCGGGGGCGCTGGACGGTAGCGGTTGACCACGGCGATGAGCAGGATGTCCTGGGAGGGATCGGGCAGCACCACGCCATCGTCCACGTCCAGCTCCGCGATCGCGGCCAGGCTGCCCACCTCGTCCGGCAGGGCCTTTATCACTCTCACCTTGGCCACGGGCTTCCGGGAAGCGACCCGCAGGTCCCTGGCCAGGACCTCGCCGGACGCTATCATCGGAGGCACCATGGTCGGGGCACCCACGAACAGGGGGTAGCCGTCCTTGGCCACGAGCTCCCCCTCGATCCAGGTCTCCACCACCTTGAACGTGGTAAGGTCTTCCACCACCACGAGGTCCGCCGCGTTGTTCACCACCACCGAGCCGCCTGGCAGGTGATAGTGCTGGGCCGGCCACAGCGTCACCGCCCGGATGGCATGGATGGGGTCCATCCCCCCGGCCACCGCCTTGCGGAGCAGGGCATCGACGTGACCGTCGGCCAGGTCCAGCGCGCTCAGGTCATCGGTCACCAGCAGGTGCTTGTGCTTCGTGGCGAACGGCATCAGATCTTCTAGGTTCCTGGCGGCGCTCCCCTCCCGGACCATGATGGTCATCCCCTTGCGGTTCTTCTCCTCCGCCTCCCGGGCCGTGGTGCACTCGTGGTCGGTGGATATCCCGGCCATGATAAACCGGTCGAGGTCGTACCCGGAGAGGCCGGGAGCGTGGCCGTCGATCGGCTTCCCGGCCTGCACCGCCACCTCGATCTTGGACATGATCGCCGGGTCCTCGCTCAGCACTGCCGGCACGTTCATGACCTCTCCCAGGGAGACGAAGTCCTCGGCCGACAGCATCTCCTTGATCTCCTTCCATCCGATGACCGCGCCGGAGGTCTCCATCGCGGTGGAGGGAACGCTGGACGGGGCGCTGAAGAAGAACCGCAGGGGCGCGTTCTTCCCGTCGTCCATCATGTACCTTATGCCCTCCATGCCCATCACGTTGGCGATCTCGTG
>DAVH01000010.1:1662-4872 GCA_002508545.1 Methanomassiliicoccus sp. UBA6 | reverse complement strand
CCGCCCCTTCGACAGGCTCAGGGCGGCGGGGCGAGCGCAGGCCCAGCTTTGCTGGACCGTAGCGAGCGGGGGGACCGGGGGCCCGGTCTCATCGGGCCCCCCGGCAAGATCGCCGGGCGGCACGCCCCGTGAACATTAGTAGACCTTCTTCCAGTCCGCGATGTTGGCCTTGTCGAACTTGAACGGAGGGCCGAGCAGGACCTCGGTGCCGCCGTCGGGCGCCTTGGTGATGGTGTAGTCACCCAGCTTGCCGGCCTTGAACTTCTCGCCCACCTTGCCGGTGATCTTGCCGCTCACCAGCGCGGTGGCCGTGTACGAGCCCAGGTACCCGACGTCGATCGGGTTCCACAGGAACATGTACGGGCACACGCCGTTCTCGATGTAGGTCGCCATCTCGGAGGGCAGGCCCAGCCCGGTCAGGAACACCTTGCCGCCCAGCCCCTTGTCGGTGAGCACCTTGCCGGCCGCGGCGATGCCGACCGTGGTGGGCGCGATGATGACCTTCAGGTTCGGGAACGACTGGAGCAGGCCCTCGGCCTCGGAGACGCTCTTGTCGCGGAGGTCGTCGCCGTAGGCGACCTTGACCAGCTTGAGGTTCGCGAACTTCGGCTTGGCCAGCTCCTTCTTCATGAACTCGATCCAGAGGTTCTGGTTGGTGGCCTGGCTGGTGGCGGAGAGGATGGCGATCTCACCGCTGCCGCCGGACATGTCGAATGCCGCCTGGACCAGCGTCTGGCCGATCTTCTCCGAGTCAGCCTGGTTCACGTGGGTGAGCCGGCTGGCCGGGTTGACGCCCGAGTCCAGCGAGAACACCTTGATCCCCTTCTTCGTGGCCTTGGTGAGGACCGGCTGCAGGGCGTCCCGGTCGTTCCCGACGATGCAGATGGCCTTCACCTGCTGCGAGATGAGCTGCTCCAGGATCTGGATCTGCGCCTCGGCGGTCGGCTGATCCGGTGCGCGCAGGATGGCCTGGAAGCCCTGCTCCTCGATCCCCTGCTTGAACCCGCCCATCTGGCGATCGCCGTAAGGGTTCCCCGTGTTCTTGAAGACGATGGCGTACTTGTCGCCGCTCGCCGCCGAGGCCACCCCTGGCACCAGCGGCGCGACCAGCGCGACGACGGTGAGCGCCTTGCGTAGAAGCTTCCGCATGTTGTTCTCCTCCTTCAGGGTGCTGCTTCGTCCTGCTGCTTCGAGCCGGCGATCTCCGTCGCCGGAGGGTGTGCGTGCCGTTCGCGGAACCTCAGGTTCAGGACCAGGACCGACAGGATCAGCAGGAGCCCCAGGATGATGAGGAGCACCTGCGCCGGGATGTTCACCAGGCCCAGCCCGTAGTTGAGGAACCCGATGATGAAGATGGCCAGGAGGGGCCCGGCCATCCGCCCCTTGCCGCCCGAGGTGCTCACCCCGCCCAGCACCACCATGGCGATCACCTCCAGCTCGTAGCCCTGGGCCACGTTGGGCCGGGTGCTGCCCATGCGCGAGGTGAGGAACAGGGCGGTGAACCCGGCCATGAGGCCGGTGAGCACGCTGACGATGAGGATGATGGAGTCGGTGCGGACGCCCGAGTAGCGGGAGGCGGTGGCGTTGCTCCCCATGCCGTAGATGCGCCGGCCGAAGCTGGTCCTGTGGAGGAGGAGCGTGAACACCACCGCGCAGGCGGCGAAGGCGACCACGATGATGGGGATCCCGCCCACCGACTCCCACCCGAGGGCCGAGTACCAGCTCGGGAACCCGCCCGCCGCCTGGTCCCGCAGGATGGCGTAGGCGATGCCTCGGTAGATGATCATCGTCGCCAGGGTGACGATCACCGACGACAGCTCCTTGAACCGGGTCATGAGGATCCCGTTCAGGAGCCCGCAGGCCGAGGCCACCGCCAGGCACAGCATCATGGCCAGCGGCATGGGGAGGCCGGCATTGTAGGCCACCGCCATGAGCACCGCCGAGAGGGCCACGGTGGAGCCGACCGAGATGTCGATGTTCCCCAGCACGATGACCATGGTCATCGGCAGCACCAGGAACGCCTTGTCCAGGAAGGACATGGGCGTCTGGAGGAAGGTGTCGGCGTTGAAGTAGTAGGGGGAGAGCAGGCTGTTGACGACGTGGACGGCCACGAAGATCAGGACCAGCAGCCACTCCCATTGCAGGAAGAAGGAGCGCCAGCTCCACGGCCTGTCGACCCGTATCGTTCGCTCCGCCATCGGGCTCCCTAGATGACGCGCCTGCGCAGCGCGAACCGCTGATTGTTCCGCTTCACGAGCACGTTGGTGAGGACGGCGGCCAGGATCACCGCCCCCTGGATGGCCATCTGCCAGAAGGGCGACACCTTCACGAGCGGGAGGGCGTTGTTGAGGATGCCGAGCAGGATGGTCCCCAGCACCAGCCCCGAGACCTTGCCGCTTCCGCCCGCGATGCTCACCCCGCCCAGCACCGTGGCGGCGATGACGGAGAGCTCAAACCCCACCGCGCTGTCGCTCTGGGCCGAGGCGAACTTGGCCGCCCAGATCACGCCGCCCAGGCCCGAGAGCGCGCCCATGATGACGTAGACCAGCCAGATGATGCGCCGGCGCGGGATGCCGGAGACGTCGGCCGCGTCGGGGTTCGAGCCGACCGCGTAGATCCGGCGGCCGGTCCGGGTGTGGTCGATGAAGTAGAGGAAGGCCAGGTTGATGACCACGGCGATGAGGATGGGGTGGCTCACCCCCAGCACCTTGCCGGTGGCGATGGCCTTGAAGCCGTCCGACATCTGGTAGGCGCTCACCCAGGCCCCGCCGCTCAGGAGGTAGGTCCCCCCGCGGATGACGTTCATGAGCCCCAGGGTGGCGATGATGGGGAGGACGTTGAAGCGCGCGATGAGGAGGCCGTTGAGCGCCCCGCAGGCGGTTCCCACCGCCACCCCCTCCAGGATGGAGAGCATGGGGTGGATGTCTCGGTGGGCGCTCACCGTCATCGAGGCGGCCATGCCCGACAGGGCGATGATCGATCCGATGGAGAGGTCGATGCCGCGGGTGAGGATCACCATCATCATCCCCACCGAGAGGATGCTCAGGATGGCGGTGTTGGTGAGCAGGTCGCGGATGTTGCCGAGCGTGAGGAAGTTGCGGTTGCCGAGCTGGAACAGGCCGCACAGGGCCACGATGAAGACCAGGAGCCCGAGCTCGCGGAAGCTCTCGGAGAGGGGAGCCGCCCTCCGCACCGTTCCCTCCACCGGGA
>DAVH01000010.1:336-1654 GCA_002508545.1 Methanomassiliicoccus sp. UBA6 | reverse complement strand
CGGAGGATCTGCTCCTGCGAGGCCGAGGCCGTCTCCAGGATGCCCGCCACCCGTCCCTCCCTCATCACCACGATCCGGTCGCTCATGCCCAGGACCTCGGGCATCTCCGAGGAGACCATGACGATGCCGTACCCGGCCGCGGCCAGGTCGTTCATGATCTCGAAGATGGCGGTCTTGGCGCCCACGTCCACGCCCTTNNCCACGATGATCTTCTGCTGGTTCCCGCCGGACAGGGTGGCGGCCCGGACGAAGACGCTCCCCGCCTTCACCGCCAGTCTCTCGGTGAGCTTCTTGGCGACGGCGTTCTCCTTCCCGGTGTGGAGCCAGCCCAGCGTCGTGAACCGCTCCAGCGTGGGCAGGGTCACGTTCCTGGCCAGGTCCCAGTCCAGGACCAGCCCCTGCCGCAGCCGGTCCTCGGGCAGGTACCCGAGCCCCCGCTCGATGGCCTGGGCCGGGCCGGCCACCCGCAGCTCCTCGCCGTCCAGCAGGATGCGGCCGCCGTCCGGGCGGGTCACGCCGTAGATGGCCTCGCACACCTCGGTGCGCCCGGCGCCGATGAGCCCGGTGATGGCGACGATCTCGCCCCGGCGCACGGAGAAGGAGACGTCCCGGAAGAAGCCGGTGCGGGAGAGGCCCTCCACGCGCAGGACCTCCTTGCCGATGGCCACGTCGCGCCTGGGGAAGAGCTGCGTGATCTCCCGGCCCACCATGGCGGTGATGAGGTCCTCGCGCCGGATCTGGTTGAGGTCCCAGGTGCCCACGTAGTGCGCGTCGCGGAGGACGGTGACCCGGCTGGCCAGGCGGTACATGTCCTCCATGCGGTGCGAGATGAAGATGATGGAGGCCCCCTGGTCGCGGAGGGCCTCGGTGATGCGGTACAGGTCCTCGCTCTCCCGCGCGGTCAGTGGCGCGGTGGGCTCGTCCATGATGATGATGCGGGCGTTGGCCGAGAGGGCCTTGGCGATCTCGACGATCTGCTGCTGGGCCACCGAGAGCGTCTCCATGGCGGCGCGGGGATCGAAGTCCGCGTCCAGCCGCCGCAGCAGCTCGCCGGCCCGCCGGTGCAGATCCCTCCAGTCGATGTTGCGGAAGAAGGGGTGCACCTTCTCGTGGCCGATGAAGATGTTCTCGGTGACGGAGAGGTCCGGGTAGCAGGTGACGTGCTGGTAGATGGCGGCGATGCCCAGCTTCTGGGAGTCGGCCGGGCCGCGGATCTCGACCGGCGCGCCGTCCACCAGGATCTGGCCGGCGTCGGGCTGGTGGACGCCGGTGATGACCTTGATGAAGGTCGACTTGCCGGCGCCGTTCTCTCCCACCA
>DAVH01000010.1:0-201 GCA_002508545.1 Methanomassiliicoccus sp. UBA6 | reverse complement strand
CTGCTCGATGTCGGCGGTCTTGGAGGGACCGTCGATGAAGACCCCGAAGCCCGTCCCCTCGAAGCGGAGCCGCGCGTAGGCCTCGTGCATGTCGTTCACGATCGCGTCCGCGTGCACCACCAGCGCCAGGTGCTCGGCGATGACGAAGATGCCGCGGTGCCGGAGCGCGGCGGTGGGGACCCAGACCGCGCCGTTCTCGGC
>DAVH01000008.1 GCA_002508545.1 Methanomassiliicoccus sp. UBA6 | reverse complement strand
CGGTGCCGATCTCCAGCACCTTCATCCCCGGCTTGAGGTCCAGCGCCTCGAGCATCATGCCGACCATGTGCGGGGCGGAGATCGTCTGCCCCTGGCCTATCGGCAGCGGGGTGTCCTCGTACGCCAGCTCGGCCATCGTCTNNGGCGGGGCACGTGCTCCATCGCTTCGAGGACGGCATCGTCGGTCACGTAGCCGCTGTCCCTCAGCCTCTTGACCAGTGCTCTTCGCTCGCTCTCTCGCATGCTGACCTCAGTAGCTCGTCGTCCGCACCGCCTTGGTGTAGATCCTCACGATGTCCCGCGCCGGCACCCCGCCGCGGCGCACCGTTCCTTCCTTGGACTTTATGTTGTGGATGACCACCTTCTCCTTCCCGACGGTCATCATGTCGCCGACGTAGAACTCCTCGTCCGGCATGGCCTCCAGTTGTGTCGGTATCGTCCTCGTGTGCTTGTTGATGGATATCTTGACGATCACCTTGTCGAACTTCTTGGCCCAGATGGTGGACACGTCCTTGGTGTCGCACTTGTCCACCCTCCTCTGCCCGCACTCGATGCCGGTGACCAGGAGGTGCGTCTCCCCCAGGTACAGCTCATCGTTGAGGCTCAGCAGCTCGCCGGCCTCCAGCTCGATCTCCTCCTTCTTGGAGCGACCCTGCTCGGAGACGATGATGGGCACTTTTATCACCTCGGGCTCGCGGACCACCGTGGAATAGGTGTGGCCGCACTCCTGGCACTTCACCGTCGCTTCCATGCTGTCCTGCTTCTTGCTCATCTTTCCCTTCAGGACCTCGTGGACGGCGTGCTCGCCGCAGGAGGGGCAGTCCAGATAGAGCGCGTTAGGTACGGTCATCTTTACTCAACCGGAACCATGTACCGTACGGTAGAATATAACTATCGCTGCCGGCCGTCGAGATCGGCGAGGAAAGGCATCCCGTGCCCCGGTACGATGAAGTCCGCGGAGTAGGCGATGCGCTTCATGCTCCTGAGCGCCGCGCCTTCATCGCAGTTGATGTTCGGCGGGCACCACTTGTCGAAGTTGTCCTTGGTGGGGAAGGCGTCCCCGGCGATGATGTACCGCCCAGCGGGGGTATCGACCTCCACGCTCATCGAGCCCCGGGTGTGCCCCGGGGTATGTATGAGCCGCACGCCGGGGATGAGCTCGACGTCGTTCCTGACCTTGCGGTAGAACGGCTCCGGGTTCTCCTCCTGCCTTGCGTACCAGATGGCGTTGGGGAACAGGTCGTTGTTCCCCACGTGGTCCGGGTGGAGGTGGGTGCAGATCAGGATGTCGATGTCCTGGGGGCCGAGGTTGCGGGACCTCAGTCCGGAGATCAGGCGGTTGCGCAGGGCTGGTGTCGAAGTGTCCACCAGGATGTTGTGGGAGCCGCCGACGATGAGCGAGGAGGTCGAATGCGCCTCCAGCAGCACCCTGTTGTCCCGGCGGAGGTAGCCCTCGCAGACCACCTCGATGGACATCACCATATCTCGACCTCTTTCCCGCATTGGCACACGAAGCGGTCTTTTCGGTACTTCATCTTTCCCCCGCAAATCGGGCAGGTGGAATGTTCAGCGAAGTACTCCAACCACACCTTGCGGACGTCCTTGTTGCTCTCGTCCTTGATGCTCTCCAGCGCGCTCCTCAGCTGTGGCGTGGCAGCCAGCGCCTCCAGCTTGGAGTAGTCCCGGGGCGCTTCCTCCTTCTTCCTGGCCTCCTCCACCCGGCGGGCGAACGCGAGGCCGAGGACCAGTCCGGCCATGAACCCGCCCAGGTGGGCCTGCCAGGAGACGTTGGACGCGGTGACCGAGACCAGGATGACCGACAGCAGGAACCAGCTGAGGCCGGCGAGCCATACCGGGACCCTCGGCAGGAATAGCGGGCCGACGAACATGGGTATCTCGTCCCGGGGGTACAGCGCGAACAGGGTACCCACCGTCCCGGAGATCGCTCCCGAAGCACCCACCATGAATATGTTGATGTTGAGGCCGAGGGCGTAGTAATAGATCGCAGCGAGCAGCGTGCCGGTGATCCCGGCGGTGAAATACACTATGGCGAACCTGCGTTTCCCGATGCGCGCCTCCAGGGGCGAGCCGAGGAAGAAGAGGAACAGCATGTTCCCTATGACGTGGAGGAAGCTGCCGTGGATGAACATGCTGGTGAACAGCGTGTAGATATCGGTCCCGCTCTGCAGGTCGGACGGCTGGAACGCGAGGTCCCCGAACACCGCGAGCTCGCTAGTGAAGGGCATAAGCATGACGAAGAATATGGCGAGATTGCCCAGCACCAGCAGGGGGGTCAGCTCGAACCTTTTCAAGAGCGCAAGGGCTAGCGTTGCGATGATGATTGCTACTATTAGGAGGGACGCGAGCTCCATTCGGGACAGCTTATTGTTAACTCGGTTAATACCGTTTCGATATCGACATCGGGTCAAGGTTCCAATGGCTCAGATTTATGGGGACGAAGGGCGTCGGGTCAGTAGGCGATCGGCAGTGGAGTACCGGAAGGAGATCGATATCGAGGAGTGCGAGGAGGTGTACCCACCCAAGGAGGACACCTTCCTTTTGCTGGAGACGCTGTCGGTGACGCCTGGCGAGAGGGCTCTGGAGATGGGGTGCGGCACCGGGCTCATCAGTTGCCACCTTGCCCGTGCGGGCGCCGCGCTGACCGCGGCGGACGTGAACCCGAAGGCGGTGCAATGCACTCGCGCGAACCTGGAGAGGAACGACTTGCCCGGCACGGTGGTGGAGAGCGATCTCTTCGCCAACGTGCCGGGAAGCTTCGACCTCATCGTGTTCAATCCGCCCTACCTCTCGGTGGAGGAGGACGGCCTGCTGGAAAAGGCGTGGGCCGGCGGGAGGGAGGGCGTGGACGTCCTGGTCCCCTTCCTCACGGGAGGCAGGGAGCGCCTCTCCCCCGGCGGCAGGATCGTTCTCCTGCTCTCCTCGGAGATGGGACAGGGCGCTCTTGACGGCGCGCTCCGCTCGTTCTCCAGGCGCCGCCTGGGCTCCCGCCGCTACTTCTTCGAGGAGCTGTGGGTGGAAGAGCTCCGGCCCCTCTAGCTTTGCGCTCTCTCCATCGGCCTCAGGCCCGCATGATGGCCCACGCGCCCCCGACGATCCCCAGGATCGAGCCGATGATGAACCCGCCCCCGGCGAGCACCAGCGCCAGCACGGAGACGATGATTATCCCTGCCCCGTACGCCACATGCCTTGCCGGATTGCTCCTCAGAGCGAAGGCCATCCACATGATGACCAGCCCGAGGATGATCACCACGAGCCCGAAGAGCAGCGTGCCTAGCCCGAAGTCCCCGCCGATGACCATGATCAGCGGTCCGGCCAGGGCGATGATTATGCCCTCGATCAGTACCAGCACGCCTCCGATCAGGGCCAGTATATACGGCCAGGAGGAGTAGGTGGTCCTGGTCGGGTACCCCAGCGCCGTTGTCACGTCTTGCCTAGTCATTCGATTCTCACCATCCTGTCCCCCTGACAGCGGTCAAGCGGACCAGAAAAAGAGGCCAGCGTACCGTTCAAGAACCTTTGGCCTCACCGCGGCGGTATGAGAAAAAGATGTCCGAGGAAGGGACGGAAGTGGTTTGCGGTCAGGAGGAGAGGAGCTTGTCGATCTCCTTCCTGAGCAGCTCGCTCGCGGCCTTTCCGTCCAGCTTGCCCTTGAGCTCGGTCATCACCACGCCCATGAGCGGTCCGACCGCACCCTTTCCCTTCTCGCGGACGAACGCCTCCCGCTCCTTGACCACCTTGGCGACGATGGCCGCGGCCTCGTCCGACGACATCATGGACAGGCCAAGCTCCTTGACCGCCTGCTCCACGCTCTTGCCCTTGGCCTTCAGGGCGAGGACGTCGGGTATGGCCTCCTTGGCGAAGCTGCCGTTGGAAAGCGCGGCAAAGACCTCGCGCAGCGCTCCCTCGTCCAGCTTGCTCATGTCCACCCCCTGTCGCTCCAGCTCGGGGAGGGTGGACAGCAGGGTCCTGGCCGCGGTGCCGGCGAGCTCCTTGCTCTTCGCGACCTCCTCGAACAGGTCGTCCCAGCCGTCGTGGACGAGCTGGCGCGCCTGCTGCTGGTGGATGCCGTACTGGGACGCGATGCGGGCGATGCGCACGTCGGTGAGCTCCGGCAGGTTGGTCCTGATGCGCTCCATGCGCGCCGCCTCGATGGTGATCGGTGGGACATCGGTCTCAGGGTACATCCTGGCCGCTCCGGGGAGCGGTCTCGAGTAGGCGGAAGCGCCGTCGGGCAGCGGGTCCCGGGTCTCCTCCGGAACGCCGTCCAGCGCGTCGTACGCTCTCGCGATCGCGGCACGCAGCGCCGCCTCGGCCCTCCGGGGCTCGTCGGCGCACAGCACGAAGGCGTCCTGCGGTCCTAGGACCATGAGCTCGCGGAGCTTGTCCACGTACTCCTGATCGATGCCGTAGGCCGGCAGCTCGTCGGCGTGGAATATGCCGGCGACGCCCTTGGTCCGGGCGTACTGCGCCATCTCCGCCCCCAGGCGGAGCTTCGTGTCGTGCGAGCGAAGCACGCCGGCGAAGCCGGGCAGCGGCGCGCCGAGAACGCGGCCGCCCTTCTTCAGCGCACCGGCGATGACCTTGGACGGGCAGGAGGCGAAGAGCTCCGAGAAATCCTTGATCTCCGCGTCCCTCCTCGTCACGTTCCTCTCCTTCAGGATGTCGCGGATGCGCAGCAGCGAGCGCTGGCGCTCGACCTCCTTCTCCACGTAGAGCGGCAGGAGGCGGAGCTCCTGCACGCCCTTGATCTCGACCCTGGCGCCGCCGGGGATGGAGATGTTGACGTCCTCGCGGATGGTGCCGATGCCCCTCTTGACCCGCCGGGTGGCGCGCATCATCGAGCCCAAGCGCTGCGCCGCCTCCTTGACCTCCTCGGGAGTGTGCAGCTCCGGCCCGGTGGCCACCTCGATGAGCGGTATGCCCAGGCGGTCCAGGCGGTAGGTGATCTCGCCGGCCTTGGTCTCGACCTTCCGGGCGGCGTCCTCCTCCAGGCAGAAGGTGGGGACCGATATCTTGCGGCCGTTGACCTCCAGCTTGCCGTCCATGGCGATCATGGCGGTGCGCTGGAAGCCGGTGGTGTTCGATCCATCGATCACCAGCTTGCGCATGAAGTGGACCTCGTCCACCGGCCTGGCGTCGAGCATGGCGGCGAAGGTGAGCACGATGTCAAGCGCGTCGGCGTTCGCGTTGTGCGGCGGCTCCTCGTCCGCGTCCACCAGGCAGGACGAGCCGCGGGGCGCCTGGTAGCGGAAGCGCAGCTTCTTTTCAGCCTGCACCAGCGCTGCGCGGTCCACCTCGCCCAGCTCGGACTGGGTCGGCCTGAGGCGCCGGAGCAGGGTGCTTCCCTCATCCTCGACCAACATGGTCTGGCAGTCGCAGAACAGCTTCTTGGTATCAAGCTGTTGATGGATCTCCAGGCCGCAGGTCAGCTCGTGCTCGCTCATGCGACCTCCCTCCTCTCGGTCAGCTCGCCCCTGAGGTCCGTGGTCATCATCTCCCTGATCTTCTTCTCATCGCTCTCCTGCCCCAGCGTCCACATCAGCTTGATGTACGCCGTCTCCGGAAGCATGTCCCCGCCCGGTATCACCCCGGCGGTGACGAGGTCGCGGCCGTTGTCGTACACGTTGAGGTTCACCTTGCCGTTCAGGCACTGCGAGGTCATGACCACGGTGGTGCCGTTCTTGACCGCGCTGCCTATCGCCTTCACCATGTCCGAGGACACGTGCCCCAGACCGGTGCCAGCGAACACCACCCCCCGGCTCCCGTTCAACACCTTCTCGAACAGGGCGGGGCTCATGCCCGGGTAGAAGTGCAGCAGCGCGACGTTGCTCTCCATCTCGGTGCGCGCCACGACCTTGCCCTGCAAGCGCTTGCGGTACGGCTGCAGGAACTCGATCCCGCCCTCGAAGTCCACGCGAGCGATCGGCGAGGCGTTGATGCTCTGGAACGCGTCGCGGCGCGAGGTGTGCATCTTTCGGACCTTCGTTCCGCGGTGCACCGCGGCGGTGGTGTCCGAAGCGGTCTCATGCATGAGGACGACGACCTCGGCGGCATCGGTGTCCACGATGAACCTGGCGGCCGACAGCAGGTTGGTGTAGGCGTCCGAGGACGGGCGGTCCGAGGAGCGCTGCGCCCCGACCAGCACGACCGGGCGGACCAGGTCGTCGAGCATGAACGACAGAGCGGCGGAGGTGTAGCCCATGGTGTCCGTTCCATGGGGAATGATGCATCCCTCGGCGCCGTCGTTGATGCGGTCCGCGGCGGCCTCGGCGATGCACTGCCAGTGCTCGACGTTCATGTTCTCCGAGAAGATGGAGAACAGCACCTCGGCGCGGACGTCGCAGACGTCGGCGATCTCCGGCACCGTGGCCACCAGGTCCCCGGCCGACAACGCCGGGTGCACCGCGCCGGTGCGGTAGTCCACGTAAGAAGCGATCGTGCCCCCGGTGCCGAGCACGGCGACCTTCTTCTTCCCCTTGCCATTGGCCGCGGCCTTGGGATGCTTCTCGCGCGCCTCGGATTTCGCTACGACCTTGAGCTCTGATGATGGGGTGACCATGACGCCGACGTTGTAGCCGCTCTTCAGCTTCAGCACCACGACGTCGGGATGGCTGAACTCGTGATGGGGCATGAGGACGCCGGTGCTGTCGCGGCCCTCGCTCCTCACCAGGAGCGTGTCGCCCTCGGCCGCGCCGGCCTTATCCAGGATATCGCGCACGCGCGCAGAATAGCTCATGATATGACACCGAGGCCAGGATGTAGCTTTCGCTTATAATAGGTGACGATGAGGGGACGCCGGCCGATCAGTAAAAGTGTTATGGAAATGGTTTGGTACGGACGACCTTAGGCGATCTTGCTGTCCTGGATGCTCAGTATCTCGTCGATAAACGCCTGGTCCAGATCGTAGCCCCAGTAGGAAGTGAACAGTATGATCCCTCCGACGTTCCTCTCCTGGAAGACGTACATTTTCCCCTCGCCAAACGGTTTGTCGAACTCATAGAGCCAGCATTGGTCGAAGTGTCCGCTGACCTTGGTCATGGAATCGAAGGTGTCCTCCTTCAGAAGAGTCTCGAAGTCAGCCTTGGCGTTGGCCTCGTTAGGGTACTTGAATATCTGACAGGAGACCTCGGCCATAGGCTCCATCGCCGCCCCGGTGGCGGAGTTTGTGAAAACGGAGTAGGCCCAATCGACTCCGGGTTCGTCTATCGGCTCGGGCGCGTCCCCGCCCACGCGCCAACCCGACGAGAAGTCGCTTGCCTTCAAGGTCATCTCGCTGGACTTGCTCTTGACGTTCGCAGCCGTGTTCATCATGGTGAACGCGAACGCGGCGACGATGAGGATGGCCACGATGGCGACCACGATGATGATCGCTTTCTTGTTCGACTTCTTCTCCGGGACCGGCGGCGCCCAGGTTAGGGGCGCCGGAGTCTGCGGCGGTGCAATGGGTTGATTCTGATCCATTCGTCTTCCTCCTGAATCCCAGGAGGGGGACCGCCCTGTAAAACTTATATAATTTATCATGGAAGAAAACACGTGCTCTCTCGCCCATTCCCATGCAAATGGCCAAGGACCCCGCCACGCCGTCCGAGAAGCTCAGAGCAAATGGGGCATTGATTTGGAATAGGGCGATCGATGCTCCTTCGCCCCGGGCGCCGGGCATCGGGGCAACCGTTATTACTCTCTATCCATCTTCGCGCCGTGTGCACAAGGTATCTGACATCTCCATCGAGGCGGACGTGCTGGCCGAGAACCGCAAGCTTGGACACGACAACCACCACCGGCTCAGGGCCCACGGGATACGCTCCCTGGACGTCATGGGGGCCATCGGCTCCGGGAAGACGCTGCTGATCCAGAAGATGGCGGTGCGCATGATGGAGAAGGGCATGAAGGTCGCGGTGCTGGCCGGCGACCTCACCGGCCAGGACGACTTCGACCGCTTCCGCAAGGCAGGCGTCGCCGCAGTCAACGTCAACACCGGCAAGGAGTGCCACCTCGACGCGCACCTCGTGGACCACGCGCTCGACAAGCTGGACCTCGACGACCTCGACTTCCTGTTCATCGAGAACGTCGGCAACCTCGTGTGCCCCGCCGACTTTCCTCTCGGAACGGACCAGCGCATGGTCGTCATCTCCGTGACGGAGGGTGACGACATGGTCCGCAAGCAGCCGGGCATCTTCGTCGAGGCGGACATCGCCGTGCTCAACAAGGTCGACCTGCTGCCGCTGATGGACATAGACGCGGAGCTCATGGACCGAGACTACGATCGCGTGAAAAAAGGTGCCAAGCTCTACCGCACCAGCGCCAAGACCGGCGAGGGCATCGACGAGCTGTTTCGCGCGCTCAACATCCAGGCGTGAGACCAAGTTATTATTAGCTTCGCCCCTTACACCTGCGAGGCATGTCCATGAAGGTCCTTGTGGTAGGCGGGGGCGGCCGGGAGCACGCCATCGCTTCGGCTCTCNNGCTCTAGCTGCCAGCGGTTCGACCATCTTCGCGGTGATGAGGAACCACAACCCCGGCATCGCGAAGCTCGCGAAGGAGTTCAAGATCGTCAAGGAGACCGACGTCACTGCGGTGACGAGCTTCGCCCTCTCCGCCGGAGCGGAGATGGCGGTGATCGGCCCCGAGGCCCCTCTGGAGGTCGGCCTGGTCGACGCGCTGGAGGAAAAGGGCGTCAGGTGCGTCGGCCCGAGCAAGGCCGCCGCTAGACTTGAGATCTCCAAATCCTTCACCCGCGCCCTGATGCGCCGACACCAGGTGCCGGGCAACATCGACTTCGCGGTGTTCGATGACCTCGCATCGGCTCGCAAGTTCGTGCTCGACAACGACCGGGACATGGTCGTGAAGCCGGTCGGCCTGACCGGCGGCAAGGGCGTCAAGGTCATGGGAGAGCACCTCCTGGGCAAGGAGGACACCATCCGCTATCTCGAGGAGATATTCGAGCACCATATAGGCGGGGGCGGCGTGGTCCTCGAGGAAAAGC
Source organism: Methanomassiliicoccus sp. UBA6 (assembly GCA_002508545.1). Classification (GTDB taxonomy): domain Archaea; phylum Thermoplasmatota; class Thermoplasmata; order Methanomassiliicoccales; family Methanomassiliicoccaceae; genus UBA6. The sequence goes on along the minus strand of DAVH01000008.1, from coordinate 4,446 downwards.
TCGTCGGCGAGGAGTTCACCCTGCAGGCGTTCTGCGACGGTCGCACAGTGGTTCCCATGCCTCTGGTGCAGGACCACAAGCGCGCCTATGAGGGCGACGTGGGGCCGAACACCGGGGGCATGGGCGCGTACTCGCAGGAAGATCACCTCCTTCCGTTCGTCACCGCCCGGGAGCGCGACGCCGCGCTGGACATCATGCGCCGCACCGTGGAAGCGATGCGCGCCGAGGGCAGCGAGTACCGCGGGATTCTCTACGGTCAGTTCATGAACACCCGGGACGGCCCCCGCGTCATCGAGTACAACGCGAGGTTCGGGGACCCGGAGGCGATGAACGTTCTGTCGATCATCTCGTCATCGTTCACCGAGGTGTGCGACGGCATCGCCAGCGGCAGTCTCTCCCCGAGCAAGGTCTCCTTCATGCCCAAGGCCACGGTGTGCAAGTACGTCGTCCCCCGCGGATACGGCACCGACCCGGCGGCCGGGAAGGCGGTACACGTGGATGAGAAGGCCATCGCCAAGCTCGGAGCGCGGGCGTACTACGCCATGGTCAGCGAGGAGGGCGGCAAGGTGCTTACCACGACCTCCCGCGCGGTCGGCGTGGTGGGCATCGACGACACCATCGAGGGCGCGGAAAAGATGTGCGAGAAGGCGCTCGCCCACGTCACCGGCGACGCGCTGTTCGTCCGCCACGACATCGGCCGCCCGGAAGTGGTCCGCAAGCGGGTCGAGCACATGCAGCAGGTAAGAAAATAGATGAGGTAACGGAGGCGTTGTCATGACCATGAAGAACCTGGAAGAGATCGCNNCGCATCGAATCCAGACTGGAGGAGAAGGACCAGGTACGGGAAGTGGCCATAAAGTCCGCGAGAGCGGTGAACCGGCTCTCGGGCAGCATCGTCCACCTCATCCACAAGGGCGAGGACGTCAAGCCCCAGATGCACGAGGCCATCGACGAGGCCCACCGCCTGCGCTCCCTCCTGGAGGATTACCCGGAGATCTGGGAGTCGGGACTGGTGGAGGGCGCGCTGCAGGAGCTGGCGGAGGCGGCGATCCTCCTGGCGCTGGTGCGCGACGAGGAGCTGCCGGACCCCGACGACATGGGCATCACCGGCAACGCTTACATGCTGGGCATGGCCGACGCCATCGGCGAGCTCAGGAGGTTCGCGCTGGAGAAGCTCCGAGAGGGCGACGTGGACCGCGCGACCACGTACCTGGACATGATGGAGGAGATGTTCCTGGTCATCATGCGCTTCGACTTCCCCGACGCGCTCATACCCATCCGCAGGAAGCAGGACATCGCCCGCTCGCTGGTCGAAAAGACGAGGGGCGACATCGCCGTGGCGGTGTACTCGTCCCGCCTGCAGAGCAAGCTGGACGAGCTGTCCAGGAAGCTGTAATTACAGCTTCTTGCGCATGACCTCCTCGATCTCTTCCTTCGGCACCAGGCCGACGATCTGATCGACCACCTGGCCGTCCTTGAAGAACAGCAGGGTGGGGATGGCCATGATGCGGTAGCTCTGGGAGATCTGGGGGTTCTCGTCCACGTTGAGCTTGGCGAACGCGACCTTGCCCGCGTTCTCCTTGGCCATCCGGTCGATGATGGGCCCCATCATCCGGCACGGCCCGCACCACGCCGCCCAGCAGTCCACGACGAGCTTGGGGTTGGCCTTCACTGTTGAGTCAAAATTCGACTGGTCGATCTCGATGACGTTCTCGGCCATGTGTATCGGCCCGATTTATCGAGCGCGGGGTATATGACGGTATTCCCAAACTAGCGCCGCGCGGGCGATGAGAAGATAAAAAGAGAGGGTTTGAAAGGCGTTTCACTTCTTCCTCTTCTTCCTCCCCCGGTTCAGGTAGGTGAGGATGATGACCACCGCCAATAGGACGACGAAGCCTGCCAGCAGGATGTTGAGCGTCCCGAAGATGGTCCCTCCCTTGTGGAAGGTGGAGGTGAAGGTCTTGCTGCCGTCGAGGAAGGTCACGAACTCGTTGTCGGGGTCCAGGACGATCTCCACGGTGTGGTCCCCGTCGCTGAGGCCTCCCGCCGTCCAGTTATAGGTCAGCGTCTTGGTGGAGTTCGCCGGGATGGTGAAGGTGGTGGTGTTGATCACCGCGCCATCGGCCTTGAACTGCACCGGGATGTTGCTCAGCGTGACGTTGCCCGTGTTCCTGACGTCGGCGGTGATGACCACCGGGCTGATCACCTTGATGGTGTACTTCTCGGTCTGGCTGACGCTCCCGTTGGTCAGCCCGATGGTCAGCACGAGGTCGCCGGTGGTGGTGCCCGCGGTCACCGTGAGGGCGAAGCTCTCGGCATCGGTCGTCCCCTTGGTGGGGGTGACCGTGCCAGCGCTGACCGAGGCGTTCCAGGTGTAGTTCCCGGCCGGCCGGTCCGCGGCGACGTTAACGGTCACCGTGCCGGCCTCATTAGGCTGGAGGTATTGAACGCTCCCGTCGAAGTTCACACTGTAGCTGCTAGTCTCCTGGGCCGTCGCCACCGGGGCGGCGAGGCAGGCCATCAGCAGCAGCGATACCGCCGCCGCGATCGCGATCATCTCTTTCTTCGGCGTCCGAACACCCCCTTGTTGACCCTGAGGACCACGAACACGACCAGCAACAGCGCGACCAGGGCCAGCAGGGCCCAGGTGCCCGCCGGGACCTGCGGCGTGCCCATGCTTATTCCGTCACCGCTGACCTCGAGGCCGCCATCGCTGACGTCCACCGAGGTCCTCTGTATGAGCTGCTCGCCCGAGGCGGTGGCGTTGGTCGAGGCCACGGCGACCTGTATCGGCACGCTGAGGTCGGGCGAGTCGCGGGCCTTGGTCAGTATGACGTTCACCGTCTGGCTGTTGCCCGCGGAAACGGTCACCAGCCGGTAGTCGGCATCCGTCCCGGCGATCTTAGCGGTCCACCCCTGCGTCGCCAGCTGGTCGAGGTTGGCGATGGTGAAGTTGTAGGTATCCTGGGCGTTGCCCTCGTTCTTCACCACGAAGGGATAGGTTATCGACGTTTCGTCGACCGCCTGCGGCGAGCCGGTCACCGACACCTTGTAGGTCGGGTTCACGTTGACGTCGAGGTTCACGCTGCCCGTCGCACCGGTGTGGTTGAGCGAGGTCGCCGTGATCTTTATCGGCGAGTGGGTGACCTTGGCGTCGGACGGCACGGTGATGGTCACCTGCACCGTCTTAGAGCTCCCGGCGCCCCAGGGCAGGGATATGTCGTTCTCGGAGAACTTCACGTCCCAGGTGGAGTTGGTGCTCAGGCGGTAGACGTCGTCCACGTTGCCGCGGTTGGTGATCGTGACGTCGTAGGTCACGGTCTGCCCGGCGTCCACGGTCCTGATCGTCCCGGAGTCCCAGGTCAGCTCCACCGCGCCCCTCAGCTGCCTCGCCAGGTCGAAGTCCCTGGTGGGGACCGAGGTGGAGACCTCGGCGTTGCTGGTGTGGGTGACGTTAACTCCAGGAACCTCCTCGTTGGTCCAGACCGCCGAGGCGCTGTAGGTCCCGGCCGGCAGCAGGATGCTGTACGAACCCGAACCGTCGGTAGTAGCGGTCGCCTGGGCGTTGTCGGAGAAGGTCACCCTCGCCCCGCTCACGCCCGCGCCGTTGGACCTGACGACCCCGGAGACCTGGATGCCGGGCTCGAAGGTCAGGTCGGCGGTGTTGGCCTGGTTGGGGTTGACGGTGATGACCCCGAGGTACACATCGGAGCCGGAGACACCGTAAACGCTGTAGGTGCCGGGCGCCAGGCTGACCGAGGGACCGGTGCCGACGGTGTCGATCGCGGTATCGGACAGGGCCACGAAGGTGAAGCTCACGCCCGAGCCGCTGTTCAGCGTCAGGGTGACGTTGTCCAGCGCGCGGTTCAGGCCGATGTCCGACTCGGTCGTACCGGCGACGGTCACGCTCTGCGAGCCGTCGTACACCACGTACCGGGCCTTCTCGTCCACCGTCGCCTTGGTATGGTAGGTCGCGGCGACATCGTAGGTGCCGTTGGGCAGGTAGGCGGTGAACGAGCCCCTGCTGTTGGCGTTCATGGTCAGGTTCGCCGCTCCGGAGCTGATGCTCACGTTCGCCGGCACGCTCAGGTCGCTTCCCGAGTACTGCAGCTGGCCGGTGAAGGCCGGGGCGTACTGGGGCTCGACGCTGATCGACGAGCCGGGAGCGATGGTCTCGGACCGGAGGTCGGCGTAGTGCGCGTCGCCGTTCACTAGCGAGGTATATATTGTGTATGTGCCGGGGACCAGGTACTCGATGACGGTCGAAGAGGCGTTGGCCGTCAGGTTCTGCGGCCCGATGAAGCGCACCGAGCCGCTGGTCGCCGAGCCCATGTTCACGTTGACCGTCACCTTGGCCCGCTCGGTGACCTCCACGGTCTGGGCCGCGGGGTTCCTGCCGACCTCTACGGTGAGGGGCTGAGAGGCCTCGTACTTGCTCGAGTCGTC
>DAVH01000016.1:25470-37381 GCA_002508545.1 Methanomassiliicoccus sp. UBA6 | reverse complement strand
CCCGCCACGGCGATCACCGCCAAGGCCACCGGCACCGCTGATATGATCGTTGTTCGTCTCATGGTCCATCCTGCCCGGTTGGGCAGGCGACGTTGGGAGCGACCGCTCTATATTATTATTTAGTTCATCAGTATAAAATATATCTTCCCTTGAATAATGGCCTTAGGATGAATTCATGGCGTCTCAAGCGCTCAGCTTCCACACCTTGCCCGTGCCGCCGCTCGGTCCCGCCCGGTCGGAGCTGAGGACCAGCACGTCCNNAGCAGGTACCCGGGGACCTTCCCGTCGTCCTGACCTTCGAGCGTGATCACGCTCCTCGTCCACGTGTCACCGGAGCGATGGAGGACGAACAGCGGGCTGCCGTCGACGAACGCGCCGAAGACGTAGCCGCCGTCCAGTGCGGCGATGTCCCCGTGGTAGAACGCTCCGCCGATGACCGACTGGCCCTCGCCGCCCGGCATGTGGGAGTTGATGAACTCGGCGATGGGGTCGATGAGAGGCTCGCCGTTCACGCCGGCCGAGGGGCAGGATGTCGGATCTCCGTCGGGATCGCTGGGATCGTAGCAGTGAGCGCCCTCCCGGAACCTCCACCCGTAGTTGCCTCCGCTGACGATGAGGTCCACCTCCTCGTACCTCTCCTGTCCTGCGTCGGCGACCACCAGGTCCCCGCTCTCCCCGTCAAAGGTGGCGTAGGCCGGGTTGCGCAGCCCCAGCGCGTAGATCTCCGGCAGCCCGCCACCGTTCACGAAGGGATTGTCATCCGGGATGCCGTACTCCTTTCCGTCGCTCCTGCCGTCCACGTCGATGCGCAGGTACTTTCCGTGTATCGAGGTGGGGTCCTGGGCGTTGCCCACCGAGGCATTGTGCCCTGGGCCGAGGTCGCTCGCCCCTCCCCCGTCCCCGGTGGTGATGTACAGCATGCCGTCGGGGCCGAAGAGCACTTGTCCGCCGTTATGGCTGATGGCCGGGTTATCGATGCGCAGCAGGACCCGCTCCGTGCTGGTGTCCACCGATAGGCCATCCTCGGAGGCAGTGAACTCGGAGATGATGTTGGTGTGATCGTAACCCTCCGGAGCGCCGTCCTGCAGGGGGGCGGAGTAGAACGCGTACAGCCTACGGTTCTCCGGGTAATCGGGATGGAAGGCGATGCTCAGCAATCCGCGCTCATCAAATGAGGGGTTCGGCTGGAGCATGCGGTCCCGGAGGTCGAGGAACGGCGTGCGGTCGAGTGCGCCGTCGCTCATGAGCATGTAGGCCACGCCGACCTGGTCCACGATGAAGACGCGATCATCGAGGCCGGCGGCCCTGGCCACGTTGACCGGGTGCTCCAGCCCGTCGGCCACCAGCTCCAGGGAGATGCCGCCGCCCGAGCTCGAGGCCTCCGGCCGAGCGTTGAGGACCGCGGCCACGATCACCACCGCCGCCACCAGCACCGCGCCAATGATTAGCCATGCCGCCCGTCTCATCTCGGTCCTTACTTGTCAGCTTCAGCTATTGAACCGTTGCGGTGCGCGGGCGTCTCCATTAAGACCGCTGATACGGATTAGCTGGCGATGAGGAAGGACGAGAAGCTTTCGTTGAGCAAGGAGAATAGGGACCGCGCGGTCGCGGCGATCAAGGGTTATTTCCTCCGGGAGAGGGAGGAGGAGATCGGGGACCTGGCTGCTGGATTGCTGCTCACGTTCATCATCGAGGAGATCGCCCCGGAGTTCTACAACCAGGGGGTCCGTGACGCCTACGGGTACATGGGAGAGAGGCTAGAGGAGATGCTGGACATCCAGAAATGAGGGCCGCGGGGCGTTGCTTCCGAACTATTGGCGGGGGCCGCTCAGGATCTCCCTGAACGACGCCACCATGGACTCGAACTCGTCCGCCGTGCCCGGTTTCGTCATCCTGCGGTGAGGCCGCTGGATGGACCCGGCTGCGTCCGGCGTGCCGCTGAGGATCACGATCTCGATGTTCTCAAGGTGCTCGCCCGCCAGCTCCAGGAACTCCCGTCCGCTCATCCCTGGCATGTGCAGGTCAAGTATCACCAGGGCCGGTCGGGGAGCGTTGGCGGGCCTGTCGGCCTTGAGGAAGGCCAGGGCATCCTCGCCGCGGGGGAAGACGCGGATGGTCAGGGGCGCGCCGGTGTCCTTCAGGACCTCCTCCACCAGGCGGGCGTCCGCCCGGTTGTCCTCGACTATCAGCACCTCCGCCTTCTCGTCGATCATGCGTTACCGTAATAGGCCGTAGGGATAAATGGCAGTTCCTGTCGAGAGCCCGCTCCCGAAGGACAGCGGCAGGCGGTCCCCGAGGGCGCACCTCGCGTGCCCGCTCATGCCGTTCTTCGGTCCGGCGGGGGCCTCGGTGCCTCCTTCGTCCTTTCCCTCCCTCCCCGCCTTCCGGAGCTCCGTCCTGAGGAAGGTGCTGACCATGTCGATCTCGGGCAGGGTCGACGGCTTGGTCAGGTAGTAGGTCGCGCCCAAGCGGAGGGACCTGGCCTCGTCCTCCTTGTTCAGCGAGCCGGTCATCACCGTCACCGGGACCGACCTCAGGGGGCCGGACCGGATGAACGAGAGGACCTCGTAGCCGTGGACCCGGGGCAGGTTGAGGTCAAGGATCACCAGGTCCGGAGCGGTCTCCGGGCCCAGGATGGCTTCAGCTAGGATGTCCAGGGCGGCCNNCCAGGCCCAGGTCCCTGAGGATCATCGTAAGCAGGAAGGCATCCGCCCGGTTGTCCTCGATGATCAGCACCTTCAGCGGTCCGCGGTCATCTTTCACTGCTGATCACCCTTCGGTATGGTAAAGAAAAAGGTGGTCCCCCTGCCGGCCTCGGACTCGAGCCAGATGCGGCCGCCGTGCCGCTCGACGATCTTCTTGGCGATGGCCAGCCCGATCCCGGTGCCGGGGTACTGGTCGGCCCCGTGCAGCCGCTTGAACAGCTGGAAGACCTGCCCCTTGTGCCGCGGATCGATCCCTATGCCGTTATCGCTGACGGAGAAGCACCAGTCCCCGCCGTTCGGCCGGCAGGACACGTGGACCGCGGGCCTCTTGTCGCCGTGGAACTTGATGCCGTTGCTGACCAGGTTCTGCAGCAGGGCGACCATTTGATTATCGTCCGCCATTATGGTGGGCAGATCGTCGTGGGTGACGGCGCCGCCCTCGTCCTCTATCTGCGCTTTCAGGCTATCGCACACGGTGCTCATGACCCCCTCCATGTCCGTGGGCTGCATCGATTTCCCCCGCGAGCCGACCCTGGAATAGTCCAGGAGGTCGCGGATGAGCGCTCTTGCCCTGAGCCCTCCCTCGACCGCATATTGGATGTACTCCCTTCCCTCATCGCTCAGCTGATCGCCGTATCTCTTCTCGAACAGGGAGAGGTAGCTGGTCACCGTCCGCAGCGGCTCCTGCAGGTCGTGCGACGCGACATAAGCGAACTGCTCCAGCTCCTCGTTGGAGCGGGTGAGGTCCTCCGCCTTGTTGAGGATCTCCCTCTCCATCCGCTTGCGCTCGGTGATATCCCTGGCCACGTGCACGGTCCCGGTCATCTTCCCCCGGCTGTCGAATATGGGGGTGGTGCTCACCAGGAAGTCTCCCCCCAGCGCGTCCTCGTGGACCTCGACCACGTGCTCCCTGCCGTCCATCAGGGTGCGGGAATGGGGGCAGAAGGTCGGAGGGCGATCGGTGCCGTGAACGCACTTGTAGCATTTGAGCCCCGCGCACTGCTCGGGGCCATGAACCCCCAGCCGCTGGAGCATCGCCTTGTTCGCCCGCACTATGTTGTGCTCGGGGCCCAGTATCGCGATGAGGTCGGGGATGTGATCGAAGGTCTGCTCCCACTCGCGCTTGGCGTGGAGCAGCACCTCCTCGGCCTTCTTGCGCTCGGTGACGTCGCGGAACACCAGCACCACGCCGACGATGCGGCCGTCCTTGTCCCTGATGGGCGCGCCGCTGTCGTCGATCGGCACTTCCCCGCCGTCCTTCCTAACGAGAAGAGTATGGTTGGCCAGACCGATGATGGTGCCCTTCTCAATCACCCTTTCCACCGGGCTCTCGACCTCCTGGCGGCTCTCCTCGTTGATGATGTTGAAGACCTCCTTGATCGGCCTCCGCGAGGCCTCCTCGAAGGTCCAGCCGGTCAGCTCTTCGGCCACGGCGTTCATGAAGGTTATCCTGCCGTCGGTGTCCGAGGCGATGACCGCGTCGCCGATGCTCCCCAGGATGGTGGACCACCGCTCCTCGCTCTTCCTGAGGGCCTCGCTGGCCTCCCTCAGGGCCGCCTCCGTCCTCCTCCGCTCCTCGAAGAGGGCGGCGTTCTCCAGCGACACCGCCGCGTGCGATGCCAGCATCCCGGTCATGTCCGTCCTCACCGACGTGAACACGTTATCCGCCAGCCGGTTCTCCAGGTACAGCACCGCCACGGTCTTCGACTGCTTGATCACCGGCAGGCACAGCACTGACCGCAGCCGCAGCGCCTGGACCTCGGGATTCTCCTTGAACGGCCCTTCCTGAGAGGCATTGCCCAGGTTGAGTCGCTCCCCGGTGCGGTACACGTACCGGACGATGGTCCGGCTGATGCCCTCGGCATCCTCGAGCCTCTTGTCGGATATTATCGTTCCATCGCTCTCCGTCCCATGGCTCTCGGCGCGGACGTACAGGGTCCCGCCCTTCTCGGTCAGCAGGTATCCGTGCTGTGCCCCGGAGCTCTCCATGACCACGTTCATGATCTTCCTCAGCAGGGTCTCCTGCTCGATCTCGGCGGAGATGGCGAGGGATGCCTTCATGAGGTATTCGACGTCCAGGTCAGGTAGCTTCTGGGGCGAGAGATCCCCCTCGACCTGCCGATGCGAGGGCTTCTCTTCCTCGACGCATACCGGATGCCTTTCCAGGAGCCTGCTCTCCATCCTCGTGGCGTGGCATTGCCGGTACAGGCGGGCCGCCTCGGAGAAGAACATCCCCGCGAAGCCGTGGCCGGCCTGCTGGAGGAGCTCGCCGAGGCACTCGTCGATGTATCCCTGGAGGAAGGTGTAGTTCTGCCTCTCGGCGATGTCCGCCGCGTCGAGGTAAAGGGCCCTGGCCTCCCTGAACTCCCCGGTGACCCGCTCCAGCTCGGCGTGCAGGAGGGCGAGGTACGGCTTGAGCAGCGGGCCTAGGGCGGCCCAGGTCTCGACCTTCCGGACGATCGGGCCGACCTCCGCCAGCAGCTCCTTCTCGCTGTTGAACTTACCCCTCTCGTACAGCTTGATGGCGTTCAGGGCGCGGAAGACGTACCACTGCCTCTTCAGAACGTTGTCGGTGAGCCCGGAGAGGTACCGCTCCACTTTCACCAGGGCCTCCTCTGCCTTCTCATGCTCCCCCAGGTAGTAATGCGCCAGGGCCAGGTGGACGAAGTAGCTGCCCGCGGAGGCGATGTGGTTGTCCTGCTCCCACTTCCTCACCTTCTCCTCCATGGATACCGGGGAGCGTCCGCTCATCATCGGCTCGATCCACCCCGCCCTCATCGCCTCGGCGAGGCCGGCGGAGAAGGACAGGTGGTACCGGTTGGAGAACTGGAGGCACTCCTCGGCGTAGTCCTCGATGGCCGTCAGGTCCGCCCCCTGCACCTGGAGGTTCCACATCAGCGGCCCGTAGGAGAGCCCCGCGTTGTACAGGTCCCCGCAGTTCTTGCCGCACTGTATCGACCGCAGGCAGCAGTCCACGATCTCCTTGGGGTGGCTCCTCGAGTGCATGTTGCACCACACCACGCCGTTCATGCCTCTCGTGGCCCCGAAGGTGTTGGGATACTTCGCCGACAGGCTGCGGGCCAGGTCCTCGTACCGGAACGCCTGCTGGAACTCCCCGACCTCCCCGAGCTGGAGCCCCATGATGCTGAAGGAGTAGATCACCGACTCGTCCATGCCTCCCGTGAGGCAGTGCTTGGTGGACTGCGCGGCCGAGAGGTAGAGCTGGGGCACCAGGCCGGACATGTACAGGTCGGGGATGAGCTCGCTGTAGAACGCCAGCTCGATCCTGCTCTTACGGTCGGTGGTGAACGGCATGTTCAGAATGGCCTCGCACACGTCGCGGCCGTCGGTCTCGATCTCGGCCATCAGCTCCCGGCGCCTCCGGTCCGCCTCCTCGGGGTCCTCGGGGATGGCCTTGCCGAAGTAGGCGAGGCCGCGGTTCGCCGTCTCTATGGCCTTGATGAAATTCCCGATGGACGAGAGGGAGGTCGTCTGCTCCGCCAGGCACTCCGCCTTATCCAGGTCGGCCTTGGCGTGCTCCAGCAGTTGCTCGAGCAGCCTCTCCGAGCGCCCATAGTGGCCGCACATCAGCTCGGTCTTGGCCGCCTTCTGGAATATCCTGAACGTCCTCGCGTAGTGGGCGTCGTCCCAGCAGTCGTCGGGCAGGAGCTCCCGGCTGATGTTGAAGTGCTCGTTCGCCGCCTCCGTGGCCAGGGAGTTGAGCGCCCGGTTCCCGGCATGATAGTTCAGGTCCGACAGGAGGTATGCTCTCTCGGGCTCGAGATCCTCTTCCCGCCCCAGGTTGAGGTGGGACACGATGGTGAACAGGTTATCCAGCTTCTCGAGTTCCGCGGACGCGGGGACCGAGGACAATAAGTGATCTCCGACCTGCCTGTGCATCCGGCGGCGCCTCTCCGCCGGGATGGCGGCCAGCGCCGCTTCCTGGACCTTGTCGTGGATGAACCTCAGCTGGCTCTTGCTCTCGATGATCAGCCCCTGGCCCAGGGCGGGCTTCAGCGTCTCGAACACCTCCACCAGGGTCCGCTCGGTGATCAGTGACAGCTCGGAGGGCGAGAAGGTGTTCCCCATGATGGCGCAGTACTCGAGCAGGGTCCTGAGCTCCGGGGGGAACCGGTGCATCTTGGAGCTGAACAGCGCGACCACGGTGGTGGGCATGCGGGAGCGCCGGATGCGGTCGAGGTCCCAGCGCCATTGCCTCTCGTCGTCGAGGTACAGGAGGTCCTCGTTGTGGAGGTACGAGAGGCTCTCGCTCACGAACAGCGGGTTCCCCTCGGTCAGGGCGCTGATGAACGAGGACAGCGCCCTGGTCTGCTCGAGAGGGGAATCCAGGATGTACGACACCATCTCGTGGCAGTCCTCCGGCCTCAGGGGGCCGAGGCTGACCTCCTTCAGCGGCCGGCCGTTCTCCCGGACGTCCTTGATGAGCTTGGTCAGGGGGTGGCTGGAATCCACCTCGTTGTCGCGGTACGCCCCCAGCAGGAAGAGGTACGGGTGGTCCTGGTGGTTGGAGAACAGGTTGGCCAGGAAGTCGAAGGAGGCCACGTCGCACCACTGCAGGTCGTCGATGAACAGGGTCAGGGGGTTCTCCTCGCTGGCAAGGCAGCCCAGGAACCGGTCGAAGACGTCGTGGAAGCGGTTCAGCGACTCGACCGGAGGCAGCTCCTTCACCGGGGGCTGCACGCCAATAAGGATCTCCAGCTCGGGTATCACGTCGGTCAGGACCTTCCCGTTCTGGCCCACGGCCTCGAGCATCCTCGACCGCCACAGTGCTACCCGCTCATCGCTCTCGGTGAGGAACGTCCGAAGCAGGCCGCTGAGCGCCTGGATGAGCGAGCTGTACGGGCTGTTCCTCTGGTACACGTCGAACTTGCCTGACGCGAAGTACCCGCGGTGCTTGACGATAGGCTTCTGCAGCTCCTGTATCAGGCGGGTCTTCCCGATGCCCGACAGCCCGGAGATGAAGAGCGAGCGGAACTCTCCATTGATCACCTTCTCGTACTCGTCGAGGATGACCCTCGCCTCATCGTCCCGGCCGACCATCTTGGAGATGAAGGTGACCCGGTGGGTGCATACGCTCTTTTCCAGGGGGAAATAGCGAATGGTGCCGTGCGCCGAGAGCTCGTCCCTGCACCGGACGAGGTCGTCGAGCAGCCCCTTGCTGCTCTGGTACCGCTTCTCCGGCTCCTTCAGCATCAGCTTGGCGATGATGTCGCTCACGACCGCCGGCACCTCCGGGTCCAGCTCGCGGACCGTCGGCGCCTCCCTCGCCAGGTGCTGATGTATGAGCTCCAGGGGGTCATTGGAGAGGAACGGCACCCGGCCGGCCAGCATCTCGTAGAACACGATCCCCAGGGAATAGAGGTCGGAGGAGAAGACCACCCGGTGGTTGATGCGCCCCGTCTGCTCCGGCGAGGTATAGGCCAGGGTGTTGCGGATGAAGGAGCGGTCATAGATGAAATGGCTGACGTCCCGCACGTCCACCGCGGTGATGAAGTCCATCAGGCGAATGTTAAGGTCGCGGTCGACGAGGATGTTGCGGGGCTTGATGCCGCCGTGTATGATCCCCGCCTCATGGACCTTCTCCAGCGCGTGGGCCAGCGCGCAGGCTATGACGAGGAAATTATCGAGCGGGAGCCTGGAGCGCTCCCTCATCAGCCGGTCGAGGGGGACCCCGTCGAAGTATTCATGGACCATGTAGCAGGTCCCCTCTCGTTCACCGAAATGGGTCGGCGTGATGAGCAGCGGGTCGTTCAGTATCCTGAGGTGCTCTATCTTCTGCCTTATCTGGCCCTTCGCCGCCTCGGAAAGGCTGCCCGCCTTGAAGACCTTGAGGATGAGCGGTCGGCTAGGATCTCTCTTGCTATACGCTTTGAAGATCGAGGTAGTGGGCGTTTCCTCGATCCTTTCGACCAGCTCATAGTCAGTAAACATCATTCAGTTCACCGGACTTGGGGCCCAGGGCCAGGCGAGAGGGGGCTCGCTACCCCGGGCGGCAGTACGCTACGTCGGACGTTGTCCGAATCGTCAAAGGCCCCCAATGTCTCCCCGAATAGGTTTCCGATTATTGAAAATGGCGCCATGTTCTCTACGAACATCGAAGGCCGAGACCGGTCTCCCTTATGACACTTCATGCTCCATGTTAGGATTTGGCCAGACGGTTTGGCCATATCATGGCAACGATCAAAGCCCTCGATCAGAACCTTGTCTTCCCGAACGCAAAACGAGATGGACGTGGACCACTGGCGCAACGCGGCGGTAGCTCCTCATAATAGAGTGTTCGCTGTTCAAGCGGAATCATATTTCTAATTATTTTATATTATAATCAAGATTGATAGGAGGCCAGCAAGATTAAACGCTGTACCTTGCCTCCGCGCCCCTGTTCTGGTGAAAGGCCATGGCGAACCAACAGCCCACGGACCCCCGCCTTGAGGCCGAGCTATCGCGGAGGAGACAGCTAGCTCAGCAGCAGGCCGTGCAACAGCAGCAGATACACTATCTTCTTCGAGTGCCACCCGGCCACGAGATCCGGCCCATCAGGTCCGTCACCAAGGGCACCCTGGCCATCGCCGCGGCCATCATCATCGCCGGGGCGCTCATCGCGTCGGCGATCTTGATCCCCGCCGTCTTCGCATCGCCGAACGGGGATGCCGACGTCGGGGAGCTGACAGCATCGACACCGCTTCTGCCAGAGGATAACTCCGTGGTTCAGGATGATGAGGTAACGTTGTACTGGACGCCGGTGCCAGGTGCGGAAAGCTATACGCTGGTGGTCATCGGAGGGTCGTCGTCTTTCTATCTCAACACCAGCACGGAAAAGACATACTATACCCTGTCTGACCTAACGAACGGCGAGGCCTATTGGTGGGAAGTGGCCGCGGTCAAGGACGGCCGATATGGTCCGTTCTGTCCCTACTGGTTGTTCACGGTCAGCACCATGCTGGATGCCCCATCGTTGCTTTCTCCAGAGAGCGGTGGCGTATTATCTGCCGAAGCCCCGGTGCTTCGTTGGGCTTCGGTGAACGGGGCGGAGGAGTATCGCCTTCAGCTATCCGATCGCCCCGATTACTCCATCCTTTTGCTCTATGTCCTCACGCCGTCCAATCAATACAACCTCAATGTCAGGATGCAGGATGGCGTTACCTATTATTGGCGGGTGATGGCCCATGAGGGATCGATATGGAGCGCATGGAGTGGATCCTACAGCTTCGTTTGGGACGTCGAGGTCCCGGTCCCCTCGCCTACTGGGCCTTCGCAGACAGCGACCGCGATAAAAGGCTTCACGAACCTCACATGGTCCTCTGTCGAAGATGCCGATAGCTACCACGTTCAGGTGAGCAACACCTCTTCGTTCTCGTTCCTTGTCGTCAACACGACGGTCGAGGAGACAAGGTATCAATTGACCTCATCGATCCAGGACAACGCCACCTACTACTGGCGGGTCCAGGCCGAACGGGATGGGGACCGAAGCGCGTGGAGCTCGACATGGCACTTCTATCTCGGGCACAGCAGTTTCCCCATCTCGTTCTCCTGGAATTACGGCGGTATGTCCTGGACGTTGACCGATACTATTCCTGGATCGGACTACTATATGTACCACGATCAGGCCAGGAACTACGACTACGCCTCGTATGTGACCGATGATAAATGGGTGGAGGCCATAGCGGCGAAACTGGACCAGATGGCCGATTCCAGAGGGTATACCGTCTATCAGAAGGCGGAGTTCGTCCTGAAGTTCGTCCAGACCATTCCTTACATGTATGATATCGAATCGACTGGACAGGAGGAATATCCCCGGTACTCGGTGGAAACCTTGGTCGATCACGTCGGGGATTGCGAGGATGTGGCCGTGCTATATGCCTCTCTGATGCAAGCCAGCTCCATCAATATCGATACCGTCCTCCTCATGTTCACAAAGCCTGGGGAGACCGGCCACATGGCCGTCGGGGTAGCAGGGGTCGGATTGTCTGGATGGTTCTTCAGTCATGACGGAAGGACCTACTATTATTGCGAGACCACCAACTCATCGTACGGTATCGGGGATTACCCCGCCTCAGTGCTGAACGGTTTCACCTGCACCGTGCTACCATGCTGAGGCGCTTTCGGCCAAACTCTTTCTTTGTTTTTCATATCCCAGCGATCTCGTTGAGGCCATCCACTATCCTTTTGGCGTGTCTCAATTCAGATCTGGCTGAAGAGCAAGATGAGCGGCGGACCGTCACAGGACCCGGGCACCACGCTGGGGTGATGACCATTTCAAAATACCTTGAAGGGGAGAACGGTATCCCTTGCCAGTAAGTGGGAGTGGGCTCAGCCGGATTTGAACCGGCGACCTTCGCCGTGTAAGGGCAACGTCATAACCGCTAGACCATGAGCCCGTGCGTTGGTCTGAATGAGGAGAGGGTATTAAAAATATGCCTCAGCGGTGCGATGGCAGCGGGGCGAAGGCCGCCAACACGAAAGGTCATAAACGACCACGTCATTCGTTCCTACGGTATCTGAATTGGCACCTAATGGCCTGAGCGAGAAGATCAGGGCGGTCCTGGACGAGCCGGAGACCGGCCCCACCCTGCGCCGCTTCTTCGTCAACACGATGTTCGACTCCACCTTCGTCATACTGGGCATACTCATAGCTTCGGCGTTCTCCAGCGACCCCAGCCTGAGGACAGTCATCGTGACCATCGTGACCAGCAGCGTGGCGCTGGGCATCTCCACTGGCATCAGCGTGTTCGAGGCAGAGACCATGGAGCAATCGATCAAGATGCGGGAGATGGAGCGCGCGATGCTGACATCGCTCGAGGACACCCACCTTCACAGCATCTCCAGGTACACCATCATGCTGGTGGCGGCGGTCAATTTCTGCGCCCCTATCGTCGCCGGGACCATCACCCTGACCCCGTTCCTGCTGGTCGGAGAGCAGGACATCCAGCTGGCCGCCTATGTCAGCCTGGGGCTGGCGATCACCATCCTGTTCGTGGTCGGCGCGGCCATGGGCCGGGCGGGACAGCGCAACCCCTGGGTCCAGGGCGCGAGGATGGCAGTGGCCGGTGTGGCGGCGTTCCTGATCTGCTTCTGGATCGAGTCGCTGCTGTGATCAGCAGATGCGGGGCACCGGGTCGCCCACCGGCGGCTCGAGGATGCGCCGGCCCCCGACCTCGGTGCGGAGGACCACGCGCTCGTACTTCTTC
>DAVH01000016.1:18358-25444 GCA_002508545.1 Methanomassiliicoccus sp. UBA6 | reverse complement strand
ACGCAGCCGATGACCACCTTGCCCTCGTTGCCGATGGTCATCGGGTCGAGACCGAGAAGCTCGCAGGCGTTCCTCACCGGCTCGGAGATGGGGACCGACGCTTCCTCGATCTCCACCCCCACGCCGGACTTGGAGGACCACTCGTTGATGGCGTTGGCGAACCCCCCGCGGGTGGGGTCCTTCATGCTCACCGCCCCTCCGAGCTTCAGCACATCCTCGATGAGGCGGTTCAGCGGCGCGGTGTCGCTCTTGACCTCCGTCTCGAACCCATAGCCCTCGCGGAACGACAGCAGCGCGATGCCGTGGTCGCCCAGCGTGCCGGAGACGATGATGGCGTCACCGTCGCGGATGTTGTCGTCGGTGAGCCAGTTGGACGTGACCGGCCGGTACTCGCGCGCCACCTTGAGGTTGTGGTCCATGTACGCGCTCCGCTTCCCGATGGCCGAGGTGGTGATGACCATACCGTCCACCGCCCCGGACTCCACGACCTTGGTGTCTCCGGTGACCACCGGTACGCCGGCCAGCTCGGAGTACTGCCCGACCGACTTCATGACCTTCTCCAGGTCATCGATCGCCAGGCCTTCCTCCAAGATCATCGAAAGGGCCATGGCCAGGGGCGTGGCGCCCATGACCGCGATGTCATTGACCGTGCCGCACACCGACAGCGAGCCGATGTCCCCGCCCGGGTAGAACAGCGGCTTAACGGTGTGGCCGTCGGTGGTGAAGACCACGTCGTCCACGACCGCCGAGTCGTCGAACGAGCGCAGCGGGACCTCGGTGGGGAACTGGGGCAGGAACGGTATGATGTGGAGCGACAGCAGCTCGTGCATGAGCTCGCCTCCGGCGCCGTCGCCCATGGTGACCCTTTTCATGACCCCTGAGATTCCTGCGTTCGAGTTTAAACCTTCCCACGGTCGGTACTGAAAATTGTTATGGGCGGACGCGTTACCTCCCGTCGGATGAGCGAGGGCGGGCGGCTACACTTCCTGGACAACGTACGGTGGTCGATGATAGTGCTGGTGTTGCTGGTCCACTCGGCCGTCACCTACGGTCCCGTCGGCAGCTGGTTCTACCACGACCCGTTGCAACTGGACGCGCTGTCGGAGGCGGTCCTCATCATCATCCCGACCTACGCGCAGACATTCTTCATGGGCCTCCTGTTCTTCGTGGCCGGGTACTTCGTCCCCGCCTCGCTCGAGCGCAAGGGCCCCAAGAGGTTCCTGGGCGATCGGGCGGTCCGGCTGGGCGTGCCGGCCCTCCTGTTCATGCTGGTGATCGCGCCGATCACAGCCCTCATGATGATGGGGGATATGGCCCTGTCCCTCCTGCCGTCCTATCTGGCCGATCCGACCAGGTGGGACTCCGGCCCGCTATGGTTCGTCATTGCCCTGCTGGCATTCTCCGTCGCGTACGCTGCATGGGCCACTTATGTGGGCGAGCCAAGGTTGTTCCGCTCCGCCCCCCGTAACCTCGCCATCCTCGTCCTGGTCCTGGCCATCATCGCCTCCACCGTGGCGGTCAGGTTGTTCTACCCCATCGGGACAGCGGTATGGAACATGCAGCTTTGCTTCTTCCCTCAGTACATCGCGATGTTCCTGCTGGGGACCGGTGCCCAGAGAGGGGGATGGCTGGAGACGCTGGGGCGACCGACGGCCAAGCTGTGGCTCTCCGTCGCCGCCGTGATGGCGGTGCTCGCGTTCCCGCTCCTGTTCGTGACCGGCGGGGCGCTGGACGGCGACATCGAGGCGTTCGCCGGCGGACTAAGGTGGCAGGCCATATCCCTCGTCGTGATCGAGGAGTTCATGGGGGTCGGGCTGTCGCTGGGCCTCCTGGTGTGGTTCAGGGAGCGGAGGAACGTGAAGGGCAGGGTGGATGATATGATGTCGTCCAACTCGTTCTCGGTGTACGTCCTGCACGCCCCCGTCCTGGTCGGGATCGCCCTGCTGCTCTCGTCCACCGGACTGCCGGCCCTGGTCAGGTTCGGCCTGTTGTTCCTTGCCGGGCTCGCCGCCACCCTCGTCCTCAGCGTGGCGCTGAGGAGGGTGCCGCTGCTGGGTAAGGTGCTCTGAGCCCGGCGGTGTCGTGGGCAAGTTCCCCTAGCCAACTGGAAGGGAGAGTTCCTTTCCGCTCTTGCTGCCTATTGGTACATGATCAAGGGCAGTTGCTTGGCGTGGATCTGCCGGTGGCAGTGCTCGCAGACCACCATCAGGTTCCTGGGGTGGTCCGAGCCGTTATGGCTCTTCCAGACGATGTGGTGCACCTGGACCTCGTGGGAGTCGTCCCCGCATATCTGGCAGGTGTGCGCGTCGCGCTCCAGGACGTAGCTCCGGATGCGATGCCACATCCAGTTCTTCGTCCACTCGTCGACGCCCACATAAGGGTCCACCCGGCTGCCCTTGGGCGACCAGGCGGGATTGCTCTCCAATATCCTGTCCAGCAGCACCATCCCCTCGTGCTCGGTGATCATGGTAAAGCTTCCCTCTTTAACCACTTTCGCAGCAGGATATGGGATTGCCTGGATAAATAATATATGGTGGTTATAATAAATCATCTGGCGGGTACGGTGCTCCGCATGAGCCATGGATACAATTAAATCCCTGGATTACCTGGTCCGGGTCCGGTGCGGTCTCGTGACCTCATCAAGGGCTCGTGGGGTAGCCTGGATTATCCTTTCGGCCTTCGAAGCCGATGACGGGGGTTCGAATCCCCCCGGGCCCGCTCCTAACTATGGTCAGATAGGTCCCTTTTTGTCAATAACGGGCTTTTGTACAGGGGCCATCGGAGAGTCCCTCCACGATTCCCTGAGCTGCTTGCCGGCGACGCCCTGCTGCATCGCGCAGCACGAGCGCTGCGTCTTGGCTAGGATCGCAAGCCTCAGCTGCGCGGACATAGCCGGGAGGAGACCGATCGGCAGCCAACAGCTATAGGCTATAGGCTCTGGAGTCAACGCAAGCTTGCAATGCCAGGCGAGGTCAGGCAGGCCGCATGCGGGCGGGGGAGGAGCGCCAACGCGTGATCCAGGTGATGACGAAGGATAGGACCAAGGCAAGTACCATGATCCCCAGGCTGGTCACTGCCACGCCGACGAAACCACTCGTCGCGGGGTCGAGGAAGGGGTATGGGTACCAGCCGACCAACGAACCGCGGACGAGGCTGTACACCAAGTAAGCTAGGGGGAATACCAGCCACAGGAGCGCTCGTCGGAAGGATATGGGCCTCGGTGGCCTGTCGATCGCCCAGTCCACCACCATGACCGCCGGCATAACATAGTGAAGTGTGATGTTTTCCCACGGGACCGCGGAGAACCGCTCGCTGTCCAGCGCCGAGAGCAGGGCTATGTACACGATGCCCGTCATCGCCATGTACAGCGTCGCGGCGCCCCGAAGCATCGCCAGCCCGCCGCCGTCGGCGGACCTTCGGTAGAGCAGGGCGCTCGCCAGGAGGGTCGCGAAGGCCAGGAGGTTGCTGAGCACGGTGAAGAAGCTGAAGAAGTTCACCGGATCGAACGTTCCCCGCTCCACCAGGGTCGCGATCGCCGTCACGATGGCACTGAACCCCAGGAGGCTGAAGGAGGTCTTGAACAGGATCAGGCACTTCGCTCTGAGGTCCAGTGCGGGACCTACAGCGCTCATGGCCCCCGGCTCTTCCCTCGATATGGTCAACCGTCTGCTATCCCCCTTGAGCCATCCAGACGACGTGTCCTCACCTGCTATTGTTTTGGAGAACTATGTATTAACATATTGTTAGGGCGGCAAGGCTCATCCCTTCTAGGACCTCAATCTCCTATCGCTCCCGTCTCGTTCGATCATCCGCGATCACGCCCAGGACGCACGAGAGGACGCTGCTTGATCATCTGGCTTGAGGGCATGGCTTAACCCCCGGGCTCGCCTCCTTCTTATTACTACCCTGCGCCCAAGAGAGTGGCGAGGAAGGCAGATGGATTGGCTCTTCAACAGCTGGGAGGACATCGCCAGGGTGGCCATAGTCGCCGTCCTTGGCTACCTGGCGTTCGCCATAATCATACGACTATCGGGGAAGCGGACGATATCCAAGCTGAACACCTTCGACCTCATCCTCTCCATCGTCATCGGCTCGTTGCTGGCGAGGACCATCCTGGCCCGCGAGGCCGCCCTGCTGGAGAGCGTGGCGGCCCTGGTCACCCTGATCATCATGCAGGTCCTGTTCACCTGGCTGTCGACCAGGGAGGCGATCATCAGGGGCCTGGTCCATCCCCGCCCGAGTCTCCTGTTCTACCGCGGGGAGCTTCATCTCTCCAAGATGCACCGCGAGCGCATTTCGAACGAGGACATCCGGCAGGCCGTCAGGTCCAGCGGGCTGTCGTCCATGGACGAGGTCGAAGCGGTGGTGCTAGAGCCGGACGGCAAGCTCTCGGTGATAAAGAAAAGTGCTTCAGGGAGAAATGACGCGCTGGGCTCGATGATCACCGGGAGAAGGGAGCCCCCCTTCTAGGCCGGTCAGCTCCCGGCTGGCCCGTCGCAGCCTTGCCCTCGCCTCGCGGTCGTAGGCCTGCCGGTTCGCCCTGCTCTCCCGCTCCTGATCGAAGAACCGGCCGGTGACGCCCTCGACCTCCGGTGAGGTGGCCAGGTAGATGACCGCATCCGCGCCCTCCTGCACGTCGCCCCTCGCCCTGCCGAACGCCTCCCTCACCATCTTGGTGTCCAGGAGGCTCCCGGGGCTCAGGGCGTTGACCGTTACTCCCTCGCCCCGGAGCTCCTCCGCCAGGTCGAAGGTGAACATCACCTGGGCGAGCTTGCTTCGGGCATAGGCCTCCCACCCGCTGTAGCGGTGCTCGAGCATGAGGTCATCGAGGTCCAAGGGGCTCTGCCCCAGGGATGAGACGTTCACGATCCTCGAGGGAGCGGAGCGCTTGAGCGTTGGCAGCAGCAGGTGGGTGAGGAGGAACGGAGCGAGATAGTTCACCGCGAACCGGAGCTCGTGGCCGTCCGCGCTCACCTGCCTCCTGCGGCCGCTCCCTCCGCTGCCGATGCCCGCGTTGTTGATGAGGACGTCCAGCCGCGGATGGTCCTCGGAGACCTCGGCGGCCAGCCGCCGAACCTCGGCCAGGGAGGAGAGATCGGCGTTGTAGTACTCCAGCTTCCCGCTGCCGGTGGCCTCCCTGATCTCCCGCAGCGTTCTCTCGCCCCGCTCGCGGCTCCGCCCGTGGACCAGCACTCTCGACCCCATCCCCGCGAGGTCGCGCGCGGTCCGCTTCCCGATGCCGTCGGTGGAACCGGTCACCAGGACGGTCAGCTCATCGACGCGCTTCATCGTCCTCCCGGGACGAGCGCAGGCCGGTCCTTGCGATCATCACATCATCGGACCATGTATCTATGACCGTGTACGATGCGGACGGCCGGCTCAGGTCCGGGACCGCGACTGGGACTTGATCACCCCATCCACGTTCCCCTTCACCCGGTCCGGGGTCTCCTCGATCCCGTGGACCTCCCTCAGGTGGTCCTGCAGGTCCACCATGGCGTCCTCGGCGGCCTCTGCGGTGGCGTAATAGTTGCATCCCTTTCGTGGGCATTTTACCTTCATGTTAGACCTCGGTGCGGACGTGGCAGGTGCAGGGATAATAATGTTGCCTGGTCCGCCGGCTCGCGTCCCTTCGAACGCGGTTATTGAAAGAAAAGGGGGGAGAAGGCCGCGCTGAACGCGCGCCTGTTTCCGGGACCACATCACAGCGAGCTTCACCCATCGCTCCGTGGCCCTTCCCGGACCGATCGCACCATCCTCAGGGTGCGCCCCGGGCCGGACCGAATTTGTGCTCGTTCCAGTGCGTTCAGTCGAGGGCTCCCTTGCGCATCCCTGCGCCGCCCAGCATCGATCCGACGGTAATCAGGGCTGCAGCAAGCACCGCCATGTCGGTGCCCAGGTTCTCGGCGAACACGATGTCCGCCCCAGCCTTGACGACGAACAGCGTGATCACGAAGTAGATAATGCTCAGCACTATCCCGATTATCGTTCCTATCAGCCAGGCCACCAACGACCCCATCATTCCACTCATTGCCATTGTTCTTCATCCTCCTCGTATCGGCCCGGCAGGCCGGCGTCCGCCTCACCTCCCGGATGCCTTCCGTACGCGCCCGAAGGCACGATTATGTAAAATTGGAATCTCACATTATAAAATAATTAACTATGCGAAGGCGAAGATATTGGTCTCGAGCGAACGTTCGCCCTATGCATTCTGGCCGTGTCCTATCAATGCTCTACCCGTCGCCATCTGGACGCTTACTGCTCCTTGATCTCGAGCATGAGGGCCTTTGGGCGGAACCCGTAGCGGTAGTAGAACGGCAGCACGCCCTCGTTCCCGTAGACGGTGAACACGACGACGCTGCGGGCCCCGTTCTCCTTCAGCCATTTCAGGTTTCGCCGCATGAGCTGGTCGCCGATCCCCCGGTCCCGCGCGTGCTCGTGCACGTACAGCGACTCGATGGTGCCCAGCCCGTCCGCGTCGACGCAGCTGGCGCAGTAGCCGAGGTCGTGGCCGGAGCCAGCTTCCCTGGCGATGTCGATGCGCAGCTTGCCCCTCTCCGCCCTGGACCGAAGCTCCCTCCTCCGCTGGTCGAAGCACCTGGAGGCGTAGTGCTCGCTGAAGTCCACCGAGTGCCGGGAGGAGTTCAGGGTGAGCTGCTTCCACAGGCCCTCCACCTTGTCGATCAGTTCCGGCCCTCCGCAGACAAACACCACATCCCCGCTCATCTGGCCCCTGACACCCGAGCGAAGTCTTATTTGTTTACCAAGGATGCTGAGATGCCAGAAGCGTCGCCAAAGCTATTGCCTCCCGACTGCAATCAAGTGAGGATGTTCCGCTGCACCAAGTGCGGTTCGGAGTTCCCGACCTTCCGGTACACCTGTGCCCGCTGCGATTCCGCACTCCTCCTGGAGGACGCCCCCAAGAGCTGGCAGCCGAAGGGGGCGGGGCTGTGGCGGTTCCGGTCCATGATCCCGGTGGCGATGTCGATCTCCCTCTCCGAGGGGAACAGCCCCCTGGTCAAGCGGAGGGACAGCAAGGAGGAGATGTTCCTGAAAGTGGAGGGGGACAACCCCACCGGCTCGTTCAAG
>DAVH01000016.1:0-18349 GCA_002508545.1 Methanomassiliicoccus sp. UBA6 | reverse complement strand
CACCGTGGCGTCGACGGGCAACATGGGGGCGAGCGTGGCGGCCTACTCGGCCTACGCCAACATCGCCGCGAAGATCTTCATCCCTCCCGGGATCCCGGAGGAGAAGGTCGTCCAGATCACCGCCTACGGGGCGGAGCTGGTGCCGGTGGAGGGCGGCTTCTCCGAGGCCGTAAGAAGGTCGCGCGCGGAGACCGAGGCGGGAGCCTACCTCGCATCCACGGGCCTCAACCCCTACTTCATCGAGGGCCTGAAGACCATCGCCTTCGAGCTGTACGAGCAGATGGGGGTGCCGGACAAGATCGTCGTCCCCACCGGCACCGGGGGCATCCTCACCTCGATCTTCAAGGGCTTCCGCGAGCTCCTCGCCCTCAGGGTCACCGACCGCCTGCCGCAGATGATCGCCGTGCAGGCGGCGGAGGTAGCTCCCATCGTCGAGGCGTGGAGGGAGGGCACCGAGCCCAGGCCGCCGTCCAGGGAGGCCACCACCATCGCCTCGGCCATCCTGGTGAAGGCTCCGTTCAACGGCCTCTCGGCCATCGAGGCGATGAAGCGCTCCGGCGGTTACGGGGTGACGGTTACCGACCACCAGATACTGAAGGCCATGCAGGAGCTGGGCCGGGAAGGCATNNTCTTCGCTGAGCCGGCGGCCGCCGCTCCCATGGCCGCCCTGGACCAGATCGACCGCAGGCCCGACGACCGCATCGTGCTGATCGTCACCGGCTCAGGGCTGAAGGACCCCACGGTGCTGCTGCGCAAGGATATCTGATGCGGGGCGTTCGAGAACAGCACTCGAATGCTGAGGAAATGGCGCGGTCCGTGAGATCCCGCCGACCCGTACAGGGGCCGGAGCATCGTTCCATGAGGAATGAGCCAGATATATATCTCCCGGAAGCCCAAATAAGGAGCATGCCGCAGATCATGGGAGCAGGGGGGTAGGACGGTAGACCTCTTCGCCGCTCTCGACGCCTACGCCTCCATAATCATGGCGGCGCTCAACGTACTGGGAGCGATAGTGATCCTTTATTTTGAGCGCCGCAACCCCCGCGCGGCAGTCCTGTGGCTGCTCTTCGTCTTCGTGCTGTCGACCTTCGGCCTGGTGTTCTACTTCCTCTTCGGCCTGGCCGCCCACCGGATCCGGCGCCGGTACCGCACCAAGGAGGCGGAGGACCGCAAGGGGCTGGAGGAGCTCTACCGCATCAGCTCCCCGGACACCACGGACCCGGGCCTGAGCGTCGCGCTCTCCGAGTACTCCAGCCTGGTCCGCATGCTCCTGGCGAACCGCTTTCACCTGACGTCGGGGAACAAGGTCGACCTCATCAATGACGGCCAGGAGAAGTTCCGCCTGATGTTCAAAGATCTCGAGGAAGCGAGCGATCACATCCACGCCGAGTACTACATCGTGCGCGACGACGACCTGGGGAACCGCTTCCTGGACATACTGGCGAGGAAGGCCCAGGAGGGCGTGGACGTCCGCCTCCTGGTGGANNCCGCCCCCGCGGATCGCTGAGCTGCGCGAGAAGGGGGTCAAGGTCCTCACCTTCTTCCCGCCGGTTATCGAGCGGCTCCCCACCCTGAACCTGCGCATCAACCATCGCAACCACCGCAAGATCGTGGTGGTCGACGGCCGCGTCGGGTACCTGGGCGGGTACAACGTCGGGGACGAGTACCTCGGCAAGAACGAGAGGGTGGGGCGGTGGAGGGACACCCACCTCAGGGTCGAGGGCCCCGCGGTCTTCGACCTCCAGGCCAGGTTCCTGCTGGACTGGGATTTCACCCTCGGGCGGCCGCTGGAGATCGAGGCCCGGTTCTTTCCCAAGCAGGAGCACCCCGGGGACGGCGCCGTCCAGATAGTGTCCGGCGGCCCGGACCGGAGGCAGAGCCGGGTCAAGGAGGCGTACCTGAAGCTGATAAGCTCGGCCAAGCGCAGCATCTACATCCAGACCCCGTACTTCGTTCCGGACGAGAGCGTCATGGACGCCCTGCGGGTGGCCGCCCTCTCCGGGGTGGACGTGAAGATCATGATGCCCCGCCTGCCCGATCACCCGCTGGTGCACTGGGCCAGCATCGATTATCTCGGGGACCTGCTGCCGTCGGGGGTGCGCGCGTTCCTGTACCAGGACGGCTTCCTGCACGCCAAGACCATCGTGGTCGACGGGGCCGTGGCATCCGTCGGCAGCGCCAACTGGGACATCCGCAGCTTCAACCTCAACTTCGAGACCAACGCCATCATGTACTGCCGCAAGGTGGCGGTGAGGCAGGAGGAGGCGTTCTTCAGGGACCTCATGAGCTGCCGGGAGTGGACGCTCGACGATCACCTCTCGCGGTCCCCCTGGCTGAAGGCGAAGTGCACCTTCTCCCGGATGTTCTCGTGGATCCTCTGATCAGCGCCCTTTCGACCTGAGGTCCCGCAGGTACCTGCGCGCCCGGGGGGCGTTCTGCTCGTAGTGGATGCGCAACGAGGGCAGGGTGTAGCGGATGTACTTGGTCATCACCACCGAGCCCATGACCGTCTTCTGGACGTTGGTCTTCTCCTTCCCTATCACCTTGGTGCGCCGCTCCACGACGTCCCCGAGGAATCCGTCCAGGTCCTCCGAGGGGCCGACGGTGACCACGTTCCCGAGGTCATGCAGCAGGTGGCCATCGGTGCCTCCCGTGCGCCCCCGGAGGAAGCGCTCGGCGAGCTCGGCGGCCCGGTCGTTCAGCTTTTTGGTCATCCCCCCGCACATGACCTCGACGCCGTCGAAGCGCTCCAGGACCTCCTGCTCCATGTAGTGGGCATCGATGCACTTCTGCAGGCCCTTGTTGAACAGCAGGTAGCCGTACGGATGGGCGGCCACCCGGACGCAGTTGTAGCCCGCGGAGCGGCGCACTATCTCCGCGGTGTCCAGGCCGATCGCCAGGTAGGGGCTGGCGCGCTTGTACGGGCGGACGTGCCTCTCGTAGTAGTCGCGCATGCTGTCCAGGTCGTAGAAGTACAGCAGGATGTGCGGCCCGTCGGCGGCGGACACCTCGATGCCCGGGACCACCAGTATGTCGCCCCGCGAGCGGTAGGCCTCCTCGGACCCGCTGATCGTGTTGTGGTCGGTGATCGCCACCCCTACTCCCAGCCTCTCCGCCCTCCTCATCGTGGCGGCCACGGTGGTGTGCGAGTCGGAATGGTTGGTGTGGAAATGCATGTCCACCGCCGCCGGGCCCTCCTCGGCGATGCGCTCGGCAGTGACCCGCTCCCGGAATATGCCATCGCTCGCGGTCATCGTTCAGCTCGAAATACGAAACTGATGGTATTGATAATTTGGCCCTTTCCGCCCCTGGGTCAGATGTCGCTTCCCAGCTCGAGCACCGTGCCGTCCTCGGCCACGATCACCTGCCCCTCGAGCCCCAGCGACTCGATCTTCTGCACCGCGGCCGGGATATCATGGAAGAACCAGCTCCCGAGGTGGGTGATGACGACCCTCCGGGCGATGGGGGAGAAGAAGCTCACCAGGTCCGGGATGCCGGTGTGGCCGTGGGGCCGCCCGGTCTCCGGGTCCCTCCTGACCAGCCCGCCCCGGCGGATGAAGCTTCCCTCGGTGATCACCAGGTCGAGGTCGGGCAGGCGGTCGCGGTACCTCCTCTGTATGGAGAGCAGGTCCCCGGTGTACAGCACCCGCTGCATGTCCTTCTCCACGAGGTACCCGCAGGAGCGCACCTTCTCGCTGTGGTTCGTGGGGACCGGGGTGACGCTCATCCCGTCCACCTCCACCGTGCTCCTGATCACTTTGACCTTGTGGCCGGCCAGCCGCTCCGGGGCGTACACTGGCACGCCGATGTCCACGTCCTCGTTCAGGAAGAAGGCGTGGTCCTCGTGGAAGTGGGTTATGAACACCGCCCGGGGAGAGCGGTCGAGGTAATGCCTTTCTCCGAGATCGAACAGCACGTCGTCCATCAGCACCCCGGAGTGCAGCTCGTGCCCCGGCGCGCTGACCTCGATGTGGCCCCTGGTGCCCAATATCTCGATCCTCATCGCCCGCCTCCCGCTGCCCTCCGGGGGGCGCGGCCCATCTGGCACGCCGGGCAGAAGTAGGTCGTCCTCCCGCCCAGGGTCACCGTCTCCACCGTCCCGCCGCACCCGGGGCAGCTGGCGCCCCGGCGCCGGTGATGGAGCAGGTAGCTCCGGGGGAACCTGGAGAAGTCGGTGCCCCGGTCGATGGACAGCTTGAGCACCCTGCGCATGTTGCGGTGCATCCCCTCCAGGTCCTGGCGGGACAGGCGGCCGACCTCGGTGCGGGGGTCCAGCCGGCTCTGGAACAGCACCTCGTCGGCGTAGATGTTGCCCACCCCGGCCATCCGGTGCTGGTCCATGAGGGCCGGCTTCACCGCCCCCCGGGCCCCGGCGAACCTCTCGACGAAGTCGCTCCTGGATATCGACAGGGCGTCCGGCCCCAGCCTCTTCCGGCGGACGAACTCCTCGATCGTGGCGGTCCAGCCGATCCTCCCCAACATCCGTGGGTCGTCGTGGGCGAGGGTGGCGTCGGGGAAGTGGAACAGCACCCGGGGGAAGCGGGGCTCCTCGCCATCCATGAACAGCACCGGCTCCCCGGTCATCCCGAAGTGCCAGGTGAGCCACCCGCAGGAGCTGAGCTCGAGGAAGAGCTGCTTCCCGTGCCGGCGGACGGAGCGGAACATCGCGCCCTGCGTCCGGCGCTCCAGCTCCTCGGGCGCGATGGCGAGCACGATACGGTTCCTCACCTCCGTCCTGCGGATGGGCGAGCACAGTGCACCCGCCTCGATGTACCGCCTGAAGGTCTCTACCTCGGGAAGCTCGGGCATCCTGTAACCGGATGGGCGGACCCCTTTCTAATCATATCCTTCCGTCAGCCGCCCCTCGCCCGCCTCCTCTCCTTGAGCAGGTCGTAGAGGTGACGGAGGAGGTGGATAGGCAGCGCCAGGAAGCGGCGGCTCTCGTGGCGCACCCTTTTCATCGTGCTCTCCCTCGAGTAGTATGCCTCGCGCAGCTCCTTCAGCTCCTTGCGGGGCGAGAAGTACGTGTAGATCGGCACGCCCGCCGCCAGGAGGACCAGCCCGATGAACCATATCAGGGGATCTACCAGCAGCAGGATCAGGATGGAGAGCCCGGCGCCCGCCAGGGGGACGACCCTCCGTCCTCTCAGCCGTGCGGCCAGCTCGGGTTTCCTCCTCAACAGGAGGATGGCCGATATGCAGGTCGCGAGGTAGACGAGGGCGAGGAGGAAGACCGCCGCGTTGATGAGGGCGGCGAGGCCGCCGACAAGAGAGGCGATGAACGCGGTCAGACCGATCGCCATGATCGCCACGTACGGGGTCTTGAACCGGCGGTGCTGGCGGGCCAGCTGGTGGGGCAGGAGGCCGTCCAGGGACATGGCGTAGGCCAGCCTGGATGTGGTCAGGGTCCCCGACTCGTCGGCGCCCATGATCGACAGCAGGGCGCCCACGCCTACGAACAGCACCAGCACATCGGTCCCGCCGTTGGCGAACGAGAAGATCGAGCCGGTGGCGTCCAGGAGGGGTGAGGGGGACGCTTTCAGGGCGGCCTGGGGCAGGGAGGACACCACCACCAGGTTGGTCAGGAAGTAGAAGCTCATGACGATGAGCATCCCGGCCACGATGGCCTTGGGGACGGTCCTCTCTGGCTGGTCGATCTCGTTGGCCGGGAGCGTGCTGAGCTCGAACCCCCCGTACGCCCAGAAGATCAGCACCAGCGCTTGCCCGATCTGCCCGATCCCTCCGGTCAGGAACGGGCTGAGGTCGGACGCGACCGTGCCGGGATTGGCGCCCATGAAGAGAAGGCCCCCGAAGATGATCAGCACCAGGGGGCTGAGCTTGATCAGGGTGAGGGCGTCGTTGGACCTCCCGGCCGCCTTTACCCCGACGATGTTGGTGGCCACGACGATCACCACGAACAGGCCCTTGAGGGCCGTCTGGCCCGCGGCGCCGGTCCCGGGAACGAGGGCGGTGAAGTACTGGGCGAAGGCCACCGGGAACACCGACAGGGAGAGCCATTCCCCCAGGAGGAGAGCCCATCCGATCATGAACCCCGGGAAGGGCGAGGACACCGCGGTGACGAACGCGTACGGGCCCCCGACCTTGGGGAGGACCATCACGCAGTAGGCGAAGGACATGGCGATGACCAGGGCGATGATGCCCGCCACGACCCACACCACCAGGGAGGCCGGCCCTATCAGCCGGGAGCTGATGGCCGTGGCCACGTAGATGTCCGCGCCGATGATGGAGCCCACGACGAGGCTGGTCACGTCGAAGGTCCCGAGCTTGCCGGCGGCCGCCCTCCCGCTCGGCGCTTTCCCCTTCTCCCGGCGATGCACAGGCTACCATTGGCAACCTGCGATAATCAAGCGA
This sequence comes from Methanomassiliicoccus sp. UBA6, assembly GCA_002508545.1. GTDB lineage: Archaea > Thermoplasmatota > Thermoplasmata > Methanomassiliicoccales > Methanomassiliicoccaceae > UBA6. The sequence goes on along the minus strand of DAVH01000016.1, from coordinate 11,977 downwards.
TCCCACGAGCTTCCCCTCATCGCCCGGTCTCCGGCCAGGCTTGACAGGGGGCTCCCGCGACCCCGGGCGGGGACCAGAAAAACCTTATCGGGGGGCCGTGGCCATAGGACACGCCATGGCGATGACCTTGAAGTGCCGGACCTGCGGGGCGGTGATACCCGGTCGCTTTCCGGTGTTCATGCTGACCCTGGCCCTTGCGCTGATGACCGTGATCATGATGCTCATTATACCGACCCTGGTGGGCTTCGCCACCGTGGCCGGTGGGGCGGCCATCATCGTGGGCGTGTTCGTGGCCATGCTCGCCCTCTACCTGTACATAAGGGTCGGCAACACCTGCCAGGCCTGCAAGACGGCCAAGAAGTGAACGCTGGTCAGGCGCCAAAGGCGTTGATGGCGGTGATGGTGGTGAGGACCGAGAGCACCAGGGCGAGGATCAGGTTGATGAAGTAGGAGACCTTGGCCACGGGCTCGAAGGGCTTTCCCTCCTCGATCTCCACGTACTTGCGGGAGACGAGAACCCCGACCCACAGGAAGGCCACGGCGGCCACCATCAGGGGGACGGTGAGGCCCTCGGTCCCCAGGGCGAAGAGGAAGGTGACCAATCCGGCCAGGGCCAGGCCAAGGGAGGCCATTCTCCACTTGTTGTAGATCACCTTCAGGTTGAGGGTGGACTTGCCGGACTTGGAGTAGGACATTGACCTGACATTCTCGACACCCTTTTAACTTTTTGCGAACGGAGACCGCAACTCTCCGGAACAGGGACGGCCAACGCGCCTCGGTCGTGATCGCGTCCCTGCCTGGCTCTCCCCGAGCAGGTCATGGAAGGCGCGGCCGGAACGGCCGGAGCTCATGCTCACGGGCCGCGGCCATTATATGCCATTGAGCTGCGGGCCGTCCTAGTCGGCCCGGCGCAGCACGCGCTCCTTTATCCAGACAACGCCCTCGGAGATGGACCATTCCTTCCCCGAGTACCTCTCCACCAGCAGGTAGGAGAAGGTGAAGCCGAAGTACGGCGCCAGGTAGATCCAGGAGAACGTTCCTGCGATCATCATGATGAGCAGGGCGATGTCGCTGAAGGGGCGGTAGTTGAGGAACATCTGCAGCGGCCCGGTCAGGCCGTACCTGTCCACCAGGCCGTCGGCGACCTCGTCCACGAAGCCCGCCGCCAGGAACCCCGCGATCGGCCACAGCGACCACTGGACGTCGCTGCTGGGGTAGAACGCCAGCAGGGAGGCGACCGCGAGCACCGTGCCCAGGGCGAACGCGCGGTTGTCGATCTTCCTCGCCATGACCAGCGAGATGAGCATGGCCGCAAAGAACGCCGTGGAGAACGGGCTGTCCCTGGCCATCAGGTACCCCATGATCAGCCCGGCCATGACCGCGACGGTATTGGCCGAGCGGATGGAGAACGCCTTCTCGTCATAGGCCTGGTCGATGTACTTGATCGAACCGCCCAGGAACGCGTACAAGAGTGTGATCAAAAGGATGTCGATCAGAAGATCACCCTCTGGGATCGCAAGCTGGCCGCATTTAGCCTGATTTTAGCATCTCCCATCCTGAAGGCGTCAAAGAGGCGTCATCGGGATATAAAGGTTTCAGGCTGGATGTTCGACAGCGACACGTCCTCGCCCAAGGTGCACAGTTATAGGGCGTGGGACCAATGGAGTGCGGATGGACCGGAAGCTGGGAAGGGAGTTCTTCGGCCGCCCCGCCCTGGAGGTGGCCAGGGACCTGATCGGGAAGAGGCTGGTGCGCGCGTCCCCCGAAGGCCTAGTGTGCGGGACGATCGTCGAGGCGGAGGCGTATTCCGGCGTTAACGATCCGGCGTCGCACGCCTACGGCGGACGCAGGACGGCGCGCAACGAGGTGCTGTGGGGCCCGCCCTGCCACGCCTACGTCTACCTGATATACGGGATGTATCTCTGCTTCAACATCGTGTGCAGCACGGAGGGCGATCCCCAGGGGGTCTTCGTGCGCGCGGTCCGGCCGCTGGAAGGGGTGGACCTCATGGCCCGGAGAAGGGGGCTGGAGGTCACCAACGAGCGGACGCGGAGGCAGCTGTGCAACGGGCCGTCCAAGCTGTGCATCGCCTTCGCCATCGGGCGGGACCTCTACGGCATCGACCTGCAAGGCGATGTCCTCTACGTTCTGGACGGAGAGGCCGGAGGAAAGGTAGTGGCCGCGCCCAGGGTGGGGGTGGACTACGCCGGCGAGGCCGCCGCCTGGCCCTGGAGATTCCTCCTGGAGGGCGACCCCTACGTCAGCCGGAAGGCCAAGCACGTGGAGGCGCCCCTACCGTAATGGCCACCCGGTCCCACGGCCTCGCCGGCGTGGACGCCGTTGACCGGCCGGTCAACGACAAGGGCGGGTATATGAGCCCGCAAGGCCGTCCGGGAGGCGATGAAAGCCCTGCCCGCCCTCTGGGCCCTGCTTGTCGTGGGAGCCATGCTCGGCTCCCTGGCCACCATGGCGACGACCGAGCATGTCGAGAACAGCAAGCTGATCAAGTTCAGCTCGGACCTCGAGCTGCGCGCCTTCGTAATGGACCGCGGCCCCGGGTCGGGCCGGAATCTGGCCGTCTCGGGCGTCATGGAGGACGCTTCCGACAGCTCGTACTCCAAAACGAACGTCCAGGTGGAGGGAGTGGACGAGGGCGACAGGGTGAAGACCGACGGCACCCATATCTATATCGCCGATGGCGGCAGGGTGCACGTGATAAGGGCCGGCCTTCCCATGGTCAACGTCTCGGAGATGGTCATCGATCCGAGCGGTCGTTCCACGGTCCACGGGCTGTATCTCTCGGAGGGGCGGCTCACCGTGCTCTACTCCGAGTATGCCTCGCTATCGGATGCCAGGTACGGACCGGCGGAGATGTACTATTACCCGTACTACGAGGCGCAGCGGACCTGCGTCAGGGTGTTCGATGTCAGCGACCCGGCCGCCCCGGTGCTGGAGCGCGAGGCGGGAGTGACCGGCTACCAGGTCACCTCCCGGATGATCGGCAGCACCCTCTACCTGGTCACCGAGCACAGCGTGTGGGCGTACGGGAGCAGCAATGTCCGCCTACCCTCGCTCACCGCCGGCGGGAAGGACAGCACCGTCGTAGCCACCGAGATCAGCTACGATCCGGCCATGCCCCAGGTCTCCAGCTTCATCAACCTCCTGGCGTTCGACACCTCCTCCGGCCAGGCCGGCAGCCTGTCGACCCTGGCCGGTTCCTCCTCGGTGGTGTACATGTCCCCGACCGCGATGTACATCACCATGCAGCTGTGGGATGAGGGGCGTCTCGGCACCTCCTCGAGGCTCACCACCTCCATCTACCGCATCGCGGTCAGCGGCACCGACCTGACGCTGGCGGCGCAGGCCTCGGTGAGCGGCGGGCCGCTCAACCAGTTCGCCCTGGACGAGAGCGGGGACCGGCTGCGGATCGCCACCACCACCGCCTGGCCGAGCCCTACTAACGAAGTGCACGTCCTCGACCTGGAGCTGAAGGAGGTCGGCTCTCTCACCGGCATCGCCCCCGGCGAGAGCATATACTCGTGCCGGTTCATGGGCGACCGGCTGTACCTGGTCACCTTCCTGCAGGTGGACCCGCTGTTCATCGTCGACCTCTCGACCGACACGCCCACGGTGCTGGGCGAGCTCAAGGTCCCCGGCGCTTCGAACTACCTTCAGATGGTCGACGCCGGGCTGATGGGCATCGGGTTCGAGAACGGATCGGTGAAAGTGTCGCTGTTCAACGTGACCGATCCCCGCAACATGACCGAGATCGACAGTTTCGTGGTCGAGGGATTCTCGTACTCCCCGGCGCAGTACGACCACAAGGCGGTGATGTACGCGCAAGGGACGCTGGTCATCCCGATGACCTACTACGGGCCGGCGTACTGGACCGGCACGTACACCTACCAGCCGCCCTCCTCGTCGGCCTTGGTGCTGCGGCTGGCCAGCGACGGGATCAGCGAGATGGGGAGGATAGCGCACGAGAACGCCACCGTGGACCGCTCGCTGTACATCGGGGACGTGCTGTACACCATATCCGATACCACGGTGAAGGCCAGCTCCCTGAGCGACCTGGAGCTGCTGGGCTCGATCACCTACGGCGACGGGAGGACCTACTATTATGGCGTCGACGACGGCGTCGCCATGGCCGTCTGAGGTGGCAGGTTTCAAGCCCCCGGACGCGCTGTCGGTGAGCGGAACGGCCATGAAGGTGGAACTGGACAAGCGGTCGCTGTACGCCCTGGCATCGGACACCCGGCTGGAGATACTGAAGAGCCTTCACTCCAACCGCCGGACGGTGTCCCAGCTGGCCGAGCTGCTGGCGATCGACAAGGCCGCCGTGCACCGCCATCTCAAGAAGCTGGAGGAAGGGGGCTTCGTCGTCCGCACCGAGGACCATGGCTTCGTGTACTACGCCCTGACCTGGAAGTCCAGGGACATCCTCGAGCCGAACGACCGCACCAGGATCGTCATCCTGATCTCCTCGGCCCTGGTCTGCCTGCTGGCCATGATGGTCGTGGCGTTCATGGCGGCCCAGCCCTCCGCCATGCTGGCCGAGAGCAGCGACCAGTCCACGGGCGCCCTGGACGACGCCGGGGAGCCCGTCAGGGGCGGCGCCGCGCCGGCAGCGGGCTTCGAAATACCGGTGCTGGCCATCCTCGGGGCGAGCGCCGTGGGGCTCTCGGCGCTGGCCTGGAGGCTGTGGAGGCCGCCCCGTCAGATCGGCGGGGAGACCGCCTCGGACGCGCCTGGCCATATCGAACCTTGACCGCCTCGCCGCAGGTAAAGGTTGAAGCCGTGGCCATGCCATCCTCGGAGCATGAACGAGAGGGAGCGGCTGCTCAGCGTGCTGGCCCGGGAACCTGTCGACAGGGTGCCGGTGGTCTCCGCGACCCAGACCGGGACTGTGGACCTGATGAAGGCCTCCGGGGCGTTCTGGCCAGAGGCCCACGGCGATCCCCGCAAGATGTTCGAGCTGTCCCTCGCCGCGCACACCGTCGCCGGCCTGGAGGGCTGCCGGGTGCCGTTCGAGGCGTCGGTGGACGCCTCGGCGTTCGGGGCGGCGACCTCGCACGAGTCGGAGCGGAGGCAGCCGGCGATCACCGGGCGCCCGATCACCTCCCGGGAGCTGGCGGACATCGTGACGATCCCTGACCCCCGTCGGGACGGGCGGGCGCCGGTGGTGCTGGAGGCCGTGTCCCTGCTCCGCCAGAGGCTGAAGGACGAATCGCCGGTGCTGTGCGGGGCGATATCCTCTTTCACCCTCGCCTGCCAGCTCCGGGGCGAGGCGGACGCCCTGATGGACCTGGTCCTCGATCCCGACTACTTCAGGGTGGTTCTGGAGAAAGCCTTCCGCTGGAACGTCGAGTTCGTCCAGGAGGCGGTGGGCGCCGGCGCGGACGTCATCGTCCTGGTCGACGCCACCGCCAGCGGCGACATCCTCAGCCCGGAGCAGTACGAGGAGTTCGCCCAGCCTTACGAGAAGAGGCTGGCCCAGCTGGTCCGGGACGCGGGAGCGGCGAGCATACTGCACATCTGCGGCAACACCAAGCTGAACCTGCCGCTGATGAAGGCGACCGGCGCCGACGGGGTGAGCGTCGACCAGAGCATGGACATGAGGTGGGTCAAGCGAACCCTGGGAGGGAAGGTGGCGGCCGTGGGAAATGTCTCCCCGACCAACACCCTGCTGTTCCGTTCTCCCGAGTACGTGATCGAGGAGTGCAGGGAGTGCATCGAGGCAGGCACGGACGTCCTCGCCCCGGGATGCGGGTTCGCTCCCGATACTCCCCTGGCCAACATGAGGGCGATGGCCTCGGTGCGCATGCCCCATCACCTGGTCTGAGGCGCGCCGTCCTCAGCGCACGCCGGACGGTCGGCCGGGGGCAGCAGCTCGATGCGGTAGGTCAGCAGGAAGGCGGCGGTGATGGCGATGGCGATGACCGGGCTCAGCCGGACGTCGAACAGCGCCAGGATGATGAAGGCCATGGCGATGGGGGACTTCAGGAGCGCGACGGCCACCCCGGACATGACGCACACGATGCACACGATCTCCGGGATGAACGGGAGAAGCTGGTGGACGGCCAGCCCCATCGCGGTCCCGATGAAGAACGACGGGAAGATGTAGCCGCCCGACCAGCCCAGGGAGAGGCAGACGGTGGTCAGGAAGACCTTCAGGAGGGCGAGGACCATCAGCGTGACGAACCCCAGGCTCGCGGAGTCGTCGATGATCGTCTGGATCTGCGCGTCGCCGGAGAACAGGAGGACCGGGAAAAGCGAGCCGACCGCCCCCAGCATCAGGCCGGCCAGGATAGCGAGCGTTACCGGCCGGGAGGCCCACCTGCCGGACAGCCTCCTGAGACCTCGCAGGAGGAAGATGAACAGCAGGCCCACGGCGCCCCCCGCCAGGCCGAGCAGGACCGCGTAGCCGAGGTCGACCAGGCTCCAGCCCTCGTAGGCCGGGAACTGGTACATGCCGCCGAACACGTATCCGGTCAGGGCGAAGAAGACGGTGTAGCCCACCGAGGCGGCCACGATGCTCGGCAGCAGCATCTTCCAGCTGATCTTCTGCTTCTCCAGCCCCACCTCGATGGTGAGCACGGCGAAGCCGAAGGGGGAGCCCAGGAAGGAGCCGAACATCCCGCTGATGCCGGCCAGGGTGAAGACGGCGTTGGCCGGCCTCCCGACCTTCATCCGGTCGGCGATCCAGGTGCCCAGCGAGCCGCAGGCGCCGGTCAGAGGACCCTCCGGACCGATGGAGCCGGCGAAGATCAGGCCGGTCAGCCCCCGGACCATGCCCACCATGCCGTTGCGCGGGGGCAACCTGCCGCAGTCGGTGAACTCCTCCAGCTCCTCCGACAGCAGCAGCGGCCGGACCCTGGAGAAGCGGGTGATCGATCCGACCAGCAGGCCCCCCAGCAGGCAGAAGGCGATGATGAACGCGGCGGAGGCGACGCCGGCCTCCAGCCCGAGCGCCTGGGGCAGGCGTTCCCAGATGAATGTGATGCCTGACTGCATGACCGCGAAGAAGGCCACGGTGAGGAGCGCTCCCAGCACGCCCACCGCCCCCGATATCAGGAGAAGCTTGTAGAACAGCCTGCTCCTGATATCCACCTCGCGAGGCTCGGCCGCGGCGGTCACCGGTCCCTCCACATTCACAACTGGCACACTTCTCATTCCGGCCGATATAAGCCTGCCGTAGCCCCGTGGTCCCCGCTCGTAAACAGCCCTCAAATAGGTTTTTACCTCCATGGAACCATCTGGACGGTGTCGAGGGGGCGGGGAACGGCTCACGCCGCATCGATCGGAGGAAACATGTCAGCGACCGCGGTGTACGAGCTCGTCGAGGCCGGAGAGGGCATAATGATCAAGCTCTTCCCGGAAGGGACGGCAAGGGAGGAGGCGGAGCGCGAGATCGAGGTGACCTCGCTCGTCCGACGGTATGGTCTGGAGACGCCGTTCGTCCGCGGGCTCGCGGAGCACGAGGGCCGCCTGGGAATGGCCATCGACAAGGTCTATGGGCCGACCTTCACCCGGTGGATGATCGAGCACCCCAACTGGCTGAGGCGGCTGATCGAGTTCTTCGCTCACGAGCACCACGAGGTCCACATGCACAAGGTGCCGGAGCTGCCCCGCCTCAAGGGGATCCTCGACGACATCCTGGCCGGGGCGGAGGTGACCGGGGAGGAGCGCCGGGCGCTGCGCGAGCGGCTGAAGCGCATGCCCGACGGGGACTGGCTTTGCCACATGAACTTCGTTCCGGACAGCATGATGATCTCCATCGACGGGCCGGTGGTGTTCAACTGGGGCAACGCGGTACGGGGCGACTATCTCGCCGACGTGGCCATGTCCTCGCTGCTTATGGAGCGCTGGCAGCCGAGGCAGGAGGAGGCGGAGGCGGACGAGTTCAAGGACCTCTTCCGGCGGGGGTACGAGTTCGAGTACCTGAAGCTCTGCGGGCGCGGTCAGAACGAGCTCGAGGCGTGGAGGGAGCTGCTCCGCCACACGCTCCCCGGCCCGTGATCCTCAGGGGCCAGGGATGCGGCCGGCCAGGCCTCATTTCGCAATAAATATATAGCAAGCATAGAATCACCGGCCTTAACAGCCTAGATGCGTCATGTTCAGGCGTTGTTTCAGGGCAACCGCAATCACGGGTTTCCGCCCTCCTGCAAGGGGCGCCCGAGAGGTGTTTTAAGATGAACCAGGCAACCTATGATCTTCTGACCAGGATCTGCGACAAGTGCGGCGGCCGCTGCTGCTACTACGCCCGTCCTCCATTGACCGAGGAGCGCATCTCCATACTGCTGGAGAACGGAATGACCTTGGACGACGTGCTGTTCCGGGAGCATCGCATGCTGGACTGCAAGTCCACCGGGTTCTGCGTCGGCTTCTCCGAGGGAAGGTGCCGCGTGCAGAGCGTGAAGCCGGAGACCTGCTCGGCCGGGCCGTTCACATTCGACGTGCGGAACGGCAAGCTCGAGATCTACCTCAAGAAGGAGGGCAGGTGCGACCTGGTGACCTTCCTCAAGGGGAACCCCGCGGTGTACGACGAGCAGTACGGGCTGGCGGTGGAGAAGATCCGGCACCTGGTGAGGTCCCTTCCCCAGGAGGAGCTGGACAGCGTCTGCAGGATAGAGGAGCCGGAGACCGAGAAGATAGCCGAGATCCCCATGTCCGAGGTGTTGTCCGACGACCGTGGGAACTGAGCACGAGCTCTCGGTCAACGATGCCCTTCTCGGGCCACTGCCGATCGTGGACCGGATCATCGAGGGCATCCACGGCAGGGTGGAGAACGAGATCCCCTTCGGCGGGGTGAACCTGAGCAAGGAGCTGCAGAAGAACGTCATCGAGATCGTCCCGTCGGTCCCCCAGACCTCGGTCGCCGACATGGAGGGGGTGCTGTACGACGGGATGATGAGGTTCCACCTCGCCACCGGCTCTAGGTACACGCTCCTCGGCCTGGGGATGCATCCCCTGCTGACGCTCGATCAGACGTCGGTGTGGGACCACGAGGACCGAGAGATCTACGCGGTCTATGATCGCCTTTTCGATCTTCACCAGCACGGCTGGCTGAACATCCAGGCCCTGCAGGTCAACGTCCACTATGCCAACGAGGGCAAGATGGTCTCGATGTTCAACCGCATGCGGGCGCTCACCCCGTACCTCGTCGCCCTCACCGCCTCCTCGCCCTTCGTCGAGGGGCGGGCGACCGGTGCGATGGACAACCGCCTGCTGTACTACCGCCAGAACCAGGAGCGGGTGCCCTCCATCTGCAACAACGTGATACCGGAGAAGCTGAGGTCCCGCAGCCACCACGACCAGATCATCGGATCGATCTACTCCGACCTGCGCGAGATCGGCGGCGACGAGCTCTGCCACGAGTGGATCGATTCAAGGGGGGTGATCGTCCGCTACCACCGCGAGTGCCTCGAGCTGAAGGCCTGCGACGAGCAGGAGTGCATCCGCTCGGACATGGCGGTCACCGCGTTCATCCTCGCGCTGCTCAGGCCGGACCTCGACCTCGAGGAGGACCACGACGCGCTGCTGGAGGCCAATGAGGCCTCCATCACCAAAGGCGTCTCCGCCTGCCGCCCGGAGCTGATGAGGCTCTACAGGGCCGCCTCCAGGGCCGCCACCTCCGAGGAGCTCGCCTACCTCCCGCTCATCGAGCGCCGCATCGAGGAGGGCAGTTTGGCCGAGATCATGGCGGCCCGGGCGAGGGACGGCGACAGCATCCGGGACGTGGCGATGACCATGGCCCGCTGCCTCAGGGACAATGTTCCGGCGAGGGCGGACTGAAATCTATTTCTCCATCGACCTCCAAGTAGTTGAGGGGCGACGATGGAAGTTGATTTCGATGAGGCCCTGGGGGTCGCCAGGCGGTGCATCGCCAACCGGACCGGCGACCGAGAGGCGGTGGTGATCAGGTACGAGAAGGGCGAGGACCACTACTTCGAGTTCCGCACCCGGAAGGGGGACCGCGGCGTTGTCGTGGACCGGAGCGGGAGGACCAGGCACTGCTTCGAGGAGGACCTGGAGGAGGTTCCCAGCGGAGCCCGGGACATCAGCCAGAGGGACGCCATCGACCGGGCCCTGGAATTCATCGGCGATGGAAAGGTGGAGCGGGTCAAGGTCAAGGACGAGGGCTACGAGGTGGACATCGACCGCGGGGACAAGGGCACCTACAGGATATTCGTCGAGCGGGACGGGATGGTCCACGAGCAGAAGTGCTCCATGCTGTCCAGGAACCTGGCGGCGGACATCGACTGACCTCAGACCGGCTCGAGGTGGATGGTCACGCTCTCGATCTCGGTGTGCCTCGAGCGGATGACCCCCTCGAGGCGGGTGACGACCTCGTGGGCCCGGTTCACGGTCAGCTGGGGGTCGAACTGGCAGCACAAGAACACCCGGTAGCCGTTGGCGGTGGAGTGCACATGGATGTCCCGGCAGCACCGCACCTCCGGGAACTGGTAGGCGATCCGGTCGATGGTCCTCTGGATGAGCTCCCTCTCCATCTCGGAGGCCTCGCCCTTGCACGCCAGGCAGCCGACCGGTTCGATGTGGGAGACCACCTTGGCGATGCACGGGTCGAGGCGGGCGACCTTGTCCTCCAGGAGAGAGGCGGACTCATGCCCCTTCTCCACCGTCAGCTCGCCGTCCATCTCGACGTGGAACTCTACGAGGCGGCCTTCCGGCCCCTCGGTGATGGCGATGTTGTGCACGCTCCTCACCTCGGGCATGGTCGCGCCCTCGGCCCGGATGCGGTCCTCCAGGGAGGCGTTCTCCAGGCAGATGGGCTCAGCGTGCACGACGACATCGGCGTTCGGTATGGCGGACCTTATCCTCTGCCCCACCTCCTCGGTCAGGCGGTGCCCCTGCTCCACCGGCAGCACCTGGTCGACGAGGACCGTCGCCTCGACGAAGGTGATGGCCCCGGACTCCCTGACCCTTATCCTTTCCACCCGGTGGATGCCCGGGACGGACATGATCTCGGCGGCGATGACGTCCGACAGGCCGGCCGGCGCCCCGTCCATAAGCGTGTGCACCGACCTCTTCCACAGCCGGTAGCCGATCACCGCGGTGACGGCGGCAACGCCCAGGGCGGCAATGGAGTCGAAGTTCTCGAAGCCGGCCATGGTCATCAGTATGCCCACGATGACCACCGCCGACGACAGGAGGTCGGTGGAGAAGTGGATGGCGTCGGCCTCCAGGGCCTGGCTGTTGTGCTTTTCGGCCATGCGCCTGAGCATCCGGGAGCGCGTGATGTCGATGACCATGGACACGGCCATGACCCTAAAGCTCCACCAGGTGACCTCCACGGCCTCGGGGGCGAAGAAGAGCCGGGTCAGGGCCTCGCGCACGATCCAGGCGCAGGTGACCAGCAGCAAAAGCGTCTCCACCAGGGCGGAGAGGTTCTCCACCTTGCCGTGGCCGTAGGCGTGCTCGCGGTCGGCCGGGCGCCCCGAGGCCCGGACCGCGAAGAAGGTCATGGCCGCGGCCACCAGATCCAGCCCGGAGTGCGCCGCCTCGGAGAGGATGCCGATCGAGCCGGTGGAGAAGCCGACCGCGACCTTGAACGTGGTCAGCGCCACCGCCGCCAGCACCGACGAGAGGGCCACCAGCCGCTTCTCGTGGTGGGCGGCGTCGCGCGCGGCGGGGATGGGCGATCGGGCTTCCATGCGGGGGAGAGCGAGTGTCGCAGGGAGTCGAGCGGGGGGGAAGGGTGTGTTTGGTCGTGCCTCATCCCATCGCCCTACCCGTCGCCGTCACCGTCACCGTGACCGTCACCGGCCGCTCCGTGCCCGAATCCCGTGGACCAACTCCGTGGCCGTGGCCCGAGGTGCACGGTGCACGGACAGGGTGAGCTTGCCCGGGTCTGGTGGACAGCCGGGTTAGGCGTCGGCTGCTCTCTCCTCGTACTGCACCGGTGCCAGATAGCCAAGGGACGAGTGCCGCCGGCGCCGGTTGTAGAAGACCTCGA
>DAVH01000052.1 GCA_002508545.1 Methanomassiliicoccus sp. UBA6 | reverse complement strand
AGCCCAGTTCGCCGAGCTGGAGAACTACGTGAAGCAGGGGGTGCATAGATACCGCTCCGACAGGGCCAAGAGGGAGAGCGAGGAGCGCTTCCGTGGCCTGGTAGAGAACTCCTTCGAAGGGGTCAGCGTCCATGTCGACAGGGTACTGGTCGAGGCCAATCTCGTCTTCTGTCAGATCACCGGCTACAGCCGAGAGGAGCTCATCGGGATGCGGATGGAGGAGCTGTTCGCCAGGAGCTCATGGGGTACGATCATGGAGAGGCTGAAGCTTCCCGTTTCCGAACCGTTCGACGCTCAGATCGTGGGGAAGAACGGCACCATAAAGAGGGTGAAGGCCAGGGGGAAGGACATCACCTGGAACGGGCGGGCGGCGAGGTTCAGCACGATCCTCGATCTACCCGATACCAGGGACATCGAGAGGCAGCTTATGGAGACGGAGGGCATCCTGCACAACCTGATCGAGATGTCCCCGGACATCGTGTGGGAGATCGATGAAAGAGGACTGTTCACCTACATCAGCCCCAAGGTCAGGGACGTCCTGGGGTACGATGAAAGGGACCTCCTGGGAAGGTCGGCCCTCGACCTGGCCGCTCCCGGCTTCACGATGGAGGCGGAGAACTTTGCGGCCTTGAGCCTGACCGAGCCGAAGAAGTTCATCACGAGATTTGACACGGTCCACAAGAACGGCGGGCTGGTCCGCATCGAGCTTCGCGGCGCGCCGTTCTTTGGTCCCGACGGCCATCTCAGGGGGTTCAGGGGGATCGCGCGCAAGCTCGCCGAGGACGGTCGGCCGCCGGCCTGAGCTCTTTGCAGCCTTATCTGAGCCATCACTCGAACCGAAGGACCTCGGCCGGGCTGACCCTGCTCGCCCCCCTGGCAGCAGGATAGACGCTCAGCAGTGTGGCCATGAAGGCACCTGTCCCGACCACGGCGATGTCGAACCACGGGATGATGAGGTCATACCCCAGCTCCTCGAAGGTCTCCAGGAAGACCGTGTATCCCACCGATATGCCGAGGAGAGCGTCATGCCTCTTCCCACATGCCCCTCATTAGGTGACTGCATGCCCTTTCTTCAGCAGATTGCCCGGCCCATCGATGGCCCTCGAAGTCACCTCGACCTATAGGTCGCTATCGCAAAACAATGCCAATGAATGGCGCTCGGGTTTGCTCCTTTCCCGTCGTGATGATGGCCAGAGTGCTCAACGGCGCGACGATGTCCCTCGCTCATTTGAAATAGACAGGGCTTTCACTCGATTCCCAAAGGAACGGCCCCTCCCATGGCAGATATCATCGCCGTAAAGGACCTCGTCAAGATCTATGATCAGGACGTCCGTGCCGTCGACGGCATCTCCTTCAGCGTATCGAAAGGAGAGATTTTCGGCTTCCTCGGTCCCAACGGGGTGGGCAAGAGCACGGCCATAAAGGTGCTCACCACCCTGCTGAGGAAGACCTCCGGCGAGGTCAGGATCAAGGGCTTCGACATTGAAAAGGACACCCGCGAGATCCGCCGCATCATAGGCTACGCCTCGCAGGAGATCGGGGTGGACATCGACCTCACTGGTCGGGAGAACATGATGCTGCAGTGCTATTACTATCACATCCCCAGGGACGAGGCGAGGAGGAGGGTGAGCGCGTTGCTCGGCATGGTCGGTCTCGCGGACGTCGGTGATCGGCTTGCTGGAACGTACTCGGGAGGGATGANNGCCGACCACCGGCCTCGACCCCCAGAGCCGTCGCTCCATCTGGGGCCACATACGCGACCTCAACCGGAACGGTACCACCATCTTCCTCACCACCCAGTACCTGGAGGAGGCGGACCAGCTGGCCCACCGGCTGTGCATCATCGACCGCGGGAAGATCGTGGTCGAGGGGAGGCCCGACGAGCTCAAGAAAAGGATCGGTGCGGACACGGTACGCCTGCAGATCAAGGGCGGGGAGGACCCTCACCTCATAAGGAAGGCGCTGGAGGCCCTGACCGCCATCCCTGGGGTGAACGATGCGAAGGCGTGCGAGCACGGCAGCATGGGATGCGCGGAGGACATCGTGGTCTACGGAACGGCGGAGGAGAACCTGCTGCCGGCCATAGTACGCTCCATGGATGCCGCGCACATCGAGATCACCGACCTCTCGCTGTCCCGGCCTTCCCTCGATGACGTGTTCATCCGGTTCACCGGCAAGCAGCTCCGGACCGACCTCCAGAAGGCCCCGCCCAGGATCGCGTTCCGGTCCAGGAGGCGGTAACGATGCTGGACCTGCCGATGGAGGTCGGGGCCATCTTCGGCCGCTGGGTGCGCAAGCTGATCCGCCGGCCGACCAACCTGACCTTCTCTCTCATCCAACCCCTCATCTGGTTCCTGCTCTTCACCCAGTCCTTCCAGGCCGTCGCCCAGATCCCGGGCTTCCAGCAGATCACCGGCACCGACTCGTACTTGACCTTCTTCAGCGCGGCGGTCATCGTGCAGACCGTCCTCAGCTCGGCGCTCCAGAGCGGACTGGGGATGGTCGACGATGTCGAGTCCGGATACCTGGACAAGATGAGGGTCACCCCGATCCGGAGGGCGTCCATACTCATGGGCAAGGTCTTCAGCGACGGCTTCCGGATCATCATCCAGGTCTCCATCATCATCGTCCTGGGGTACCTCCTCGGGGTCAACGTGGCCACCGGCCTCCCGGGCATCGTGCTGATCCTGCTGCTCTCCATGTTCTTCGGGATCGCCTGGTCCGGCATATCCACCTTCATAGCGCTGGCCACCAGGAACTCCGAATCGACGCTGGTCATCTCCATCATGTTCGTGTTCCCCCTGCTGTTCCTCTCCACCGCGGTGATGCCGAAGCAACTGCTGGCGCCCTGGGTGCAGGCGTTCTCGGCCTACAACCCAGTATCCTATGTGGCCGACGCGGTCCGCAGCCTCATCATCGATGGCTACGATTGGGCCCTGGTCGGCCAGGCGCTCCTGGCGATACTCATTGTGGGTTCCATAACGCTGACCGCCACCACCGCCATGTTCCGGCGGGCGCTGTCAAAGTAGAGGCCATCTGCGGACGAACGCTTTTTCATCTCCCAGCCATATCCCCGCCCCGGTGTGACTTTGCGGGTTGGCGTCCTGATCTACGATGGCTGCGTGCAGTTCGAGGTCGTACTGGCCGCGTTCTTCGTCCAGCAGAAGGGGAAGGTAGAGACCTACGGCATCGAGATGAGGGACCATCGCTCCGCGGAGGGCTTTCGCCTCCAGCCTGATCATCCGCTCTCCGAGCTCGATCCCGACGCCCTTGACGCGTTCATCGTCCCGGGCGGTCAGCCGGACGCGATCCTCGACAACGCGGTGCTGGCAGAGAAGCTTCGGGAGCTGAACGCCAGGGGCAAGCTGATCGCGGCGATCTGTGGCGCCCCGGTCCATTTGTCGAGGGCAGGGGTTCTGGAAGGCAGGAGCTTCACCTCCTCGATCTACCACGAGCGGCCAGGCGACTTTGTCAGCGGGACGTACGTGGACCGGGACGTCGTCGAGGACGGAAACATCGTGACCGCCTGGCCGAACGCCTTCGTCGACTTCGCCATCGTGCTCGCCGACCGCCTCGGCCTCTTCCAGGACCGGGAGGACCGCGAGGAGACGGTCCGGGTGTTCAGGGAGTTCAAGCGCGGATAGCTGCCTGGGCCGCAGAGGGAGAGGCTCGCCTGAGCTGATCGGCGATAAAAGATGCCGGGGCAGCGGTCGCCACCCATACCTTGTGACCGCTTGTGCTTGACCGTCAGCAACCCTACGACCAAGGCCGCTGCGATCACGACGACCGGCGCCGAAGAGATGGGATCGATAGCCCCCGAGCTCATGGGGCCCTACGGGAGGGGTCGATCCGGCGGCAGCTTTGACCGTTGTTGTGACCGTGTCGAAGCATTCCTTGGTGTCACACTGCTCAGCGCTGTAAAGGCCCGAGTTTCTCCAATATTGACATGGATTCCCGGACGGGAATATATTTCCCAAGGTACCGACTACCTTCGAGCAAGATCTGTGAGAAGCAGAAACGTCATAGGGGCATCATCATGAAGGCCAGGATCCTCGCCATCGCATTGGTCGCGGTCGTCGTGATCTCCGCAATAGGCATGAGCTTGCTCTATCTGCAGAACGAGAACACGCTGAGGGAGAAGGACCGCATCGTCATCGAGCAGGACATGAAGGACACGCTGAGCAGGATCGAATCGGCGGTCCGGTCGGAGCTTGGGAACATAACGAAGCATCTGAACACGGCCAGCGATGAGCTGAGGCCGACCGGCCTGGATGGGGATGATGCCAGGGCGGTCCTGTCGGACCTCAAGGCGAAGCTGCCCTACGCCGTGGACGTCGTGACCATCAATCGTACCGGCGTGATCGTTGCCGCTTATCCCGAAGAGTATAGCGACATTGAGGGCGTGGATATCAGTGACCAGCCGCAGGTCCAGGAGATGCTCCGCACCATGCGGCCGGTGGCCAGCGACGTCTTCGTCATGGCCGAGGGATTCCCCGCTTCGGACATGGAGTCGCCTGTGTTCGATGCCAGCGGAATGTTCATCGGCAGTGTGTCGGCGGCCATCGACCTCAGCGCGATGCTGAGGGATATCGTGGACGCGTGCCTCGACCGGGAGCGTTTCCAGTTCACCTGCCTGCAGATCGATGGGACCGAAATCTACGATTCCGACGGGGCGCAGGTCGGCAAGAACCTGTTCAACGACTCGGTCTACGCGGACCACCCCGCCATGCTGGAGTTCATGCGGACGGTCGTCGACGAACATGATGGGTACGGGACCTACCGGTACTACCGCACCCTGGGCTCCCAGGACCTCGTGGATAAGGAGGTGTACTGGACCTCCTTCGGGATGACGGAAGCGAACTGGAGGCTGATGGTCATCCACGTAATGTGAGCGCCCCTCGCCCGGGAATCGCACTATCCCGCGTCTTCGTTAGCCCCGCTGCTACGCGATCGTCCTCGCCACCTTCAGCGCCAGGGCCGCCGCCAGCATCATCGTCGGCATGCCCTGGGAGCGCGGGACAAGTGACATGTCGGCGACCCATAGGCCGTCGGGGAGCGCGCCCGGACGCATGCTCGGGACATCCTCCCGATGCAGCGGCAGCGTGCCGCCGAGATGCCCGCCGTTGATCATCCCCCTGGTCAGCGGACCCCTCACTCCGGCCTCGGACATGAGCCGCTCGACCACGTGTGCGGCCTCGGTGATGTTCTCCTCATCCCCCGCTCCCAGCGCCTTGCTCACGTTCCCGTCGGCATCGACGCGCCCGTTGGCCTCATCCGCCAGCTTGACCATCACCCCCACGCGGTCGTTCACCCCGACCTTCCGCCAGGAGGGATGGAAGAAGTGGGACAGGAGGTCGATGTAGGGCGAGATCATGTAGTTCTCGCTGGCGACGTACCAGGACATAGGCACCTCATCGAGCTGCCGCGCACCCTGCTTCACGCCTCCGAAGGTGATCACCGGGTCGATCCACAGGGTGTCGCTAACTTCTACGCCTGAGCGCAGTAGGATCTGGGCCGTACCTATGCCGCCGGCGGCGAGAACGACCGTGTCCGCCTTGATGGTCACCTTCCCGGACGGGGTCTCCGCCCTCACCCCGACGGCCCGGCCGTGCTCGACCACGACCTCGGTGACCTTGTGCCCATAGAGCACCTCGCTGCCGTGCTTGACGGCATCCTCGACCCACGTGCGTGAGTCCCACCTCGCGCCGGAAGGGCAGCCAAGCTCGCACATCCCGCAACCGATGCACCTCCCGGGATCCATCGCCTTCGGCGTGAGGCTCGGAGAGAGACCGATCCTCGCCGCCGCGTCGAACATCTCGCCAGATATCGGCCTCCAGCGGTCGCGGGGCACCGTGCAGGTCGGCACCAGCGCTCCGATCTCCGCGAACTCCCGCGCCAGGTCGAGGCCGATCTCCCTGAGCCCCTTGTCCGTCGGCACCAAGTTCCCGCACGATAGTACCGTGCATCCGCCGGCGCCCACTCCCCGCACCGCCACCACATCGCCGGACCTCGAGGTCCGCATGTGCGGGAACAGGAGGCTGATCGTCCTCTCGCTGCCCAGCAGGCCGGTGCGGCGCAGCACCCCCGCGTGC
>DAVH01000032.1:51869-68599 GCA_002508545.1 Methanomassiliicoccus sp. UBA6 | reverse complement strand
CCTTCACCGCGTCCGGCCCGAGCGCCGAGAACAGGGGACCGGCGATGCCCCCCATCTTGGTTATCGCCACCATGGCCATGTACAGCTCCGAGGTGCGGTCCAGGTACACGAAGATGCGATCGCCCTTNNTGACCGCCCCGAGCTTCTCCAGCCCGGATGCCAGCCGGTTGGTCATCTCCGCCATCTCGCCGAAGGTGTACTTGCGCACCTCGTTGTTGGCGGTGATCGAATACAGGGCGATTTTGTTCTTCCTCCAGTTCTGGGCATGCCGGTCGATGGCCTCCCGAGCCACGTTGTAGGCTCCCCCGGAATGCCAGTCGAACTCCTTGTCGACCGAGGACCAGGTGAACTCCTTCAGAGCGGTCTCATAATCCTGGAGATTTCCCTTGTGCTTGGATGGTATGAACTCCTCCATGCCAAATTCTCCCAAATCTAACAGGAATAAGGAAATATGAATCGATATAAATCTTTACCGAATGTCAGCTTCGACAATCGCAGATGAATTACGATAATGTCCTCGAAAAAAACGACAAACGAGGCTCCGAACCTGCTTTTTCGAAGCATATCAGCGCGCTTATGAAATTAACGAGGCGTCTATAATCAGAAAAAAGAGGCCGGCCGGAACATACGTTAAGGGCGGTCCATCCGGCGCTCCGGGCGAGCATGCGATAGTGATTTATCCGTCCATGATGTCTGCTCGAACATGCCTCCCATGACCTTTGCGCAGAAGGTCCTATCGCGCGCCAGCGGAGAGAAAGCGAACACAGGGGACATCGTCAACGCCAAGGTCGATCTGGCCATGTCCCACGAGAACTCGGCGCTGGTCCTGCGCTCGTTCCGCGAGATCGGGGCCAAGCACATCTGGGACCCCCGCAAGGTGGTGATGCTCTTCGATCACCGCATCCCCGCCAACACCATCAAGGCGGCGGAAGGGCACAAGGAGGTGCGGACCTTCGCGAGGGCCGAGGCGCTTCCCAACTTCTACGATCTGGGAGAGGGGATTTGCCACCAGGTGCTGCCGGAGAAGGGCCACGTGCTGCCGGAGATGCTCGTGGTGGGCACCGACTCGCACACCACCACCTACGGTGCTCTGGGGGCGTTCTCCACCGGGATAGGCGCGACGGAGATGGCCGCGGTGTGGGCCACCGGCGAGATCTGGATGAAGGTGCCGGAGACCATGCGCATCCACCTGCGGGGCAAGCTCCCGCCGCATGTCTGCTCCAAGGACGTCATACTGCACATCATAGGCTCCCTGGGCTCCGACGGCGCGGACTACAAGTGCGTGGAGTTCGTCGGCGACACCGTCTCCAGGATGAGCATCGCCTCCCGGATGGTGATGAGCAACATGAGCATCGAGATGGGGGCCAAGGCCGGCGTGTGCTACCCTGACCGCAAGACGCAGGATTGGCTGTCGTCGAGGACCGGCCGCAGATTGGAGATCGACACCTCGTACCAGTCGGCGGAGGCGGACGAGGAACTGGAGATGGACGTCGAAGAGCTGGAGCCGCAGGTGGCTTGCCCGCACACGGTGGACAACGTCGTGCCGGTGGGCAAGGTCGAGGGCATGAGGATCGACCAGGCGGTCCTCGGCTCCTGCACCAACGGCCGCCTCGAGGACCTGGCCGCGGCCGAGGGCGTCCTGCGCGGGAACCGGGTGTCCAGGGACGTCCGGTTCATCGTGGTCCCGGCCTCCCGGGAGATCTACATCGAGGCCGCGGAGAAAGGCATCCTGTCGTCCCTGGCAAAGGCCGGGGCGGTGATCGTGAACCCCGGGTGCGGTCCCTGCCTGGGCGCCCACCAGGGGATACTCGCGGCCGGGGAGAGGTGCATATCCACCACCAACCGCAACTTCCGGGGGCGCATGGGCTCTCCGGACTCGGAGGTGTACCTGGCCTCGCCGGAAACGGTGGCCGCGAGCGCGCTGAAGGGCGTCATCGCCGACCCCAGGAGGCTCTGAGATGATGGCCGGCAGAGTGTGGAGGTACGGGGACCACATCAACACCGACCTCATCATTCCCGGTCGGTACCTGGACAACTACGACCTCAAGCATCTCGCCGCCCACGCCATGGAGGACGTGGACGTCCAGTTCGCGAAGGAGGTGAGGCCGGGGGACATCATCGTGGCCGGCCGGAACTTCGGCTGCGGCTCGTCCCGCGAGCAGGCCCCCCTGGCGCTGAAGGCGGCGGGCGTGGCCGCGGTGATCGCAGGCAGCGTGTCGCGCATCTTCTACCGCAACGCCGTCAACGTCGGGCTGCCCATCATCGTGTGCCCGGAGGCGGCCAGGCTGTTCGAGCAGGGGGACACCGCCGAGATCGACCTGGCCCAGGGCGTCCTCCGCAACCCCAGGACCGGCGCGTCGGTGAGCTTCAGCCCGCCCCCGGCGTTCCTGCTCCAGATCCTCCAGGATGGCGGGCTGGTGCCCCACCTGAGGAAGAGGATGGAGGCCGGTCCCCGGTAGCGGGGCATCGGCGCCATCGCTCCCTTTTTACTTCTTGGGCAGCAGGAGCCACATGGCCAGGCACGCCGCCCCGATCAGCGCGTTGACCGAGCCGAGCACCAGGATCAGGTCCGGCCACGGCAGCGAGACCACCGACATGCCCAGGCTCCCGGCGACGAGGCTGGTGCAGGCGATCAGGGAGGAGGCCGAGCCGGCGTCCGTGCGTTGCTGCTCCAGCATGAAGTTCGTCCCCGGGGCGCGGGTCAGGCTGCCGGCGAAGGTGGCCGGCAGCAGGGACAGGGCGAACACCAGGGGAGCGCTGTCGCCCACGACGCACACCAGGATGCCCGAGAGGGAGATGACGGCGAAGCACAAGCCGACCACCGACCACATGTCGAACCGCCGGGACAGGAAGATGTAGGCGATCGGTGCCGCGATCAGGCCCGCCGCGTTCAGGGCGAAGTGGTAGCTGTACTCCTGCTCCGACAGCCCGAAGCCGTTGACGTAGATGTAGGACGACGCGGCCACGAAGGACAGCGAGGCCATGCTGACCAGCGAGAACATGATGAGCAGGTAGGTGAACCGGCGGTTCCTAAGAACGACGCCCAGGCGGCCGAGGGTGCTCAGGACGGAGCCCCGGTACGGGACCTCCAGCGTCTCCACCATGGCCGCGCTTCCGGCCAGGGCGATCGCTCCGACGGCGGCGAGGACCAGGAAGATCCCCTGCCACGAGGTGACCTGCAGCAGGGCGGCGCCGAGCACCGGGGCCACCGCGGGAGCGATGAGCACCATGGATTGGACGATGGCGAGCACCACGATGCGCCTCCTGCCCTCGAACACGTCCTTGATCACCGCGGTCGCCACGGCGGTGACCCCTCCGCCCCCGACCGCCTGCAAGGTCCGGAAGACGATGAGCTCGTGGACGCTGCCGGACAGTGCGCACATGAGGCTCGATGCGATGTACGCCGCCAGCCCGACGGTCAGCACCCTCTTCCGCCCGTACTTGTCGCTCAGCGGCCCCCAGACCAGGGTGGCGATGCCGTAGGCGATGAAGAACAGGATCAGCGTCAGGTTCATCTCGCCCTCGCTGACCTGGTACTGCGCCATCATGCTCGGTAGCGCCGGGAGGTAGAGGTCGGTGGACAGGGGGACGAACGCGCTCAGGAGCCCCAGAAGGCCGATAAGCCCCTTCTCTCCCAGGTACCTCTGCCGACCGACCTTGGACATGGCCGCGGTCCTGTCAGAGTACAATGCTGTGTCTCCTGCCCGTCGGGGTCCGAGGCTCGGGACGACGGGGACATCGGGGGGAGAGCGTTCTCCTACAAATCGTTATCCGCAGGCCCGTGCCCGGGCTCGAGAGCGGGCGCAGGGGTTCCCCGGCGATAGAAGTATTTAAGACGACCTTTTGTAATCGGCTATCTACCAAAACCATTGGTCACACCCTGAAAATCGGTACAGGTGATGCAAAAAGAACGGAATGAGATGCATGGCGATTAACTATCTGGACGTCGATCGGACAGCTTACAAAAGATTTATAAGCGGACTGTTAATATCAGGCCACTCCCGCGTGGTGCAATTATGAAATACACTAGATTTGAGAAGGCGCGTATCATCGGTGCCAGGTCTTTACAGGTATCATTGGGTGCGCCGGTTCTTATCGATATACCCGAGGGAATGATCGACCCGGTGGAGATTGCCAGGCTCGAGTTCGATAGGGATGTTCTCCCTATCACTGTTAAAAGAGACACGTGAGGTTTTTAGATGAGCGAAGAGGTTAAAACCGAGCTTCTGGTGCCCGAAGATGTCTACCTGACGTCGGGCGTCCACATTGGTACCCAGCAGAAGAGCGCCGACATGAAGAAGTTCATCTTCAAGGTCAGGTCGGACGGTCTTTACGTAATGGATGTTAAGCAGACCGACGCCCGCATCCGGGCGGTGGCAAAGTTCCTGGCCCGGATCCAGCCGGACCGGATCCTCATTTCCTCGGCCAGGCAGTACGGCCAGAAGCCGGCCAAGGTCTTCGCCAAGACCATCGGGGCCAAGGTCTTCGCCGGACGGTTCGTTCCGGGCACCATGACCAACCCCGCCCTCCCTGAGTACCTCGAACCTGAGGTTCTCATGGTTACCGACCCCGCCGCCGACCAGCAGGCCGTCGCCGAGGCCATGAACATCGGGATCCCCATCGTCGCCCTGTGCGATGCCAACAACGAGACCAGGAACGTGGACCTCGTCATCCCCACCAACAACAAGGGGCGCCGGGCTCTCGCCTGCGTCTACTGGCTGCTGACGAGGGAGATCCTCAAGGAGAAGGGCCTGATCAAGTCCTACGATGAGTTCAAGCTCACCATGGACGATTTCGAAGCCTCTCTCTGAAACCTCTTCGTCCGTTCTTTCCGAACGGACCATCTTTGCACTTTTCACCTCGTCGGGCCTGGTGGCCCGATCTTTCCATTCGCAGTAGTTTCATATAACCGCCGGCCCCCTTTGAAATCTGATGGCCATGAGGCAACCCGCTGTCGCAGGCAAGTTCTATCCCCGGACCGGGGGACAGGTCAGGGGCGAGATCGATCACCTCTACGACGCCTACCTCGGGAGGAGACCGGTGCTCAACGAGAACGGACCGAGGAACATCGTCGGCCTGGTGGTGCCCCACGCCGGCTACGTGTACTCGGGACCGGTCGCCGCGCATGCCTACGCCGCCCTGGCCGAGGACGGCTTCCCGGAAACGTTCATCGTGATCGGCCCGAACCACAGCGGCATGGGCTCCCCGGTGGCGATGACCACCGAGGATTTCGAGACCCCGATGGGCCGGGTCCGCGTGGACAAGGAGATCGTCGGCCGCATGGGGCGGCTGATCGCCGATGATCCCATGCCCCATCGCTATGAGCACTCCATCGAGGTGCAGCTCCCCTTCATACAGTACATGAACAAGGACGTCACCTTCGTGCCCATCGCCATGGCCGCCCAGGACCACGAGACCGCGGCGGAGGTGGCCGAGGAGATCAAGAAGGCCTGCCAGGGGCGGGATGCCGTGATCATCGCCTCGTCCGATTTCTCTCACTACGTGCCCGCGCCGGTGGCGGAGCGGCAGGACCGCTCGGTGATCGACCGCATCCTCGCCCTCGACGCCGAGGGCGTGTACGACACGGTCATCCGGAAGAACGTCTCCATGTGCGGGTACGGGCCGGTCATGGCCATGCTGCTGGCCTCCGGAGGAACGAGGGCCGAGCTGCTGAAGTACGGCACCTCCGGCGACGTCTCGCCCATGGAGGAAGTGGTGGGCTACGCGGCCATAAAGGTGGTCCGCTGACGAAAGGCAACTAAAGACAGGGCCCGAGCGTATGCGGGCTTCGGATTAATTTAAAGAGTTTATCATCCCTACTCTACAATAATATGATGAGCGAGGTGGGCGCTTGAGCGAAGAACCGGTTTCATGTTCTCAGTGCGGATCTACGGTGGAGGCAGGGTCAGGGTTCTGCGCCGCTTGCGGCGCCAGGGTGGCAGGGGGACAGCAGGTGCCCCCGCCCACCTCGCCCTTCGCCGGCTGGGGGTCCTCGGCCCGGGCGAAGGAGGCGCTCCTGATGACCATGGGGCGCAGACAGCAGACCGACGTCAAGATATCGGAGTACTGGATACTTCTGCCGGTCGTGGCGGTGGTCGCCAGCTACGTCCTGGGCATCATCGCCTTCATTTACGACGTCCCGATCGGGTTCCTGGTCGCCGTGGTCGGTACCATAATCGCGATCATCCTCATCGCCTTCCTCATCTACCAGCTGCTCAAGAGGCGCAATGAGCACATGGCCCGCGAGGCCCAGCTGCGCCGCGAGCTCATGGACTACTTCAGGTTTCGGGGGGAGGAGATGGGTATCGCGAACCGCACCGGGCCGTACGTGCAGGCGATGCAGGCCTTCGACCGCGGCTCCCTGATGCACGAGGAGCCTCAGAGCGCGCTGCTGTGGACGATATTGTGCATCATCCCCGGCATCAACATCGTTGCCATCGTGCTCACCCTGTTCTGGCTCACCGACTACGCGCCGGGGCACGACCGCCGCTTCTACGGCTTCGTGCAGAACACCAGCTACGCAGCGGAGCAGGTGGGCATGGGCCGCCTCCTGCCCGGGGCGTGGAAGAGCATCAGCGAGCGCAGCTACGTCCTGTACCTGATAATCACCATCCTCCTGCCGGTTTTCGCCATCTGGTGGTTCTATGTGCTCATCAAGGACCTCAACGACCACTTCGACAACGAGTGGCTGTTCGAGGACATGCTGATGGCCGAGCTGCGGAAGGCGGGTTGAAAAGAAAAAAAGGGATGAGCGCTCAGATGCGCTTCATCTTCCCTATGGTGGGCTCGTAGATCAGGCCCTTGTCGAGCAGCGAGTTGTTGATCTCCTCCAGCTCGGCCTCCCCGATCCCGGCCTTTCCCGCTTCCCTGATGAGGTCGGCCAGGGGAGCGCCCTTCTTGTTGGTGTCAAGCTTGTCGATCAGCCTGAGGACCAGCTCCTCCTTGTCCTCCTCGTCGGCCTCATCCTCGATCTCCTCCGGCCCGGCCATGGGCATGTCGGCGGGCACAGCTATCTCGCCGGAGCGCTCGGGAAGGAGCTGCTCGATGGCCTCGAGCACCATGCCGCGGTAACGGTTCAGCTCCACCTCCTTGTAGTGGGGCAGGGCGCGGACGACGCCTTCGGCCAGGGACTGGGGGTAGCCCAGCTTGGTGAGGTCCTCCACGCTGGGGGACTCCATCTGCATCGCCTCCTCCATGCAGTCAATCCGCTTGAGGGTGGACCTGGCCGCCTCCAGCACCCAGTTGTCCTTGATGCTCTCATCCACGCGGATGATCTTCTCCGGGCGGATGGACACGAAGATCTTGCCCTCCTCCGGGGAGTAGGTCCTGGTCTTGCCGACCACCGCGACGTACGCGGGGGGCTCCAGCTTGGACAGCACCACCATCGCCTCCGGGTTGTACTTCCCGGCGAAGAGGTAGAACTTGCTCATGCCGTCGGACAGCAGGGCCCGCCAGTATGGCTCCCCCTCCGTCCCGAGGTTCTGCAGGTCGGTGAGCAGCCCGACGATGAACACGCGGTTCACCATCGCGCCCAGGGGCGTCACCACGTACGAGGGGGCCTTCTCCCCCTCGCCCTTGATCTCTAGGGTCGAGGCGTTGTACTCCGAGGCGAACACCCTCCAGGCGACCTCCCTGGTCTTCATCAGATCACCTCGATCTTCTTCAGGAGGGCCTCGGCCTCGGTCCTCACGTCCAGCTCGATGAACTTGGCCTCGGTGACGTTCATGGACAGCCCGTAGTCGTCGGAGATGACGTTCCCGCGGACCTCGATGGGCTTGGCCAGAAGCTGCTCCTCGAAGCGATGGCCCACCGCCTCGGGGTCCATGGTCTCGCGGGCCTCGTCCAGCGCGCTCTTCAGCGTGATCCCGGTCAGCTGCTCGGTGACCTCCTTCTTCATCACCGCGGTGATGGCCGCCGAACCGTCGTCCACCACGACCTTGATGCGCAGGTCGGGGACCTGCTGCACCTTCCCATGCACCTGGCACACGCCCTTCTGCACCACCCGGTTGCACTCGGGGCAGCGGAAGATCAGCCCGGTGCCCTTCTTGATGTCCACGATGGTCCCGGTGACGATGACGTCCGAGGCCCCGCCGGTCCGCTCCAGCTCATCGATGCTCTTCCTGACCGCCCGCGACAGCTCGTCCACCGTGGGCATCTTGACCTTGGGCCTGGTGACCTGTCCCCTCTCCCCGAAGCTGAGGCGGGGTATGCCCTTCCATCCCTTGACGTAGGCGTTGCTGACGGTGATGACCTCGTTGTCCTTCAGGCCGAAATCGTGCCAGGCCGTGAACTCGACCTTGCCGGTCTCATCGGCGATGATGCCGGTGTACATCGCCTTCTTTCCCGAGGGGGTCTCCACTTCCTTCTTCTTCAGGGCGAGTATCCTTCCGGTGAGGGTGACGTTGTTCATGTTCTCCCTCAGATCGGCGACCTTGGCCACGATGGGCGCGGAGTAACCGCCTCCGACCTGGGGCACCACCACGCTGTCCGGCACCTTGACCTCGTCCTGCGGCCTTAGCTCGACCACCGCCCGGTTGCCCAGGTGAACCTCGGGCTGCCCGCTCCATTCCTTGGTGTAGGCGTACCGGATGAGGTAGTTCTCCCCGGCCTTCAGGTCGGCCTTCGAGAGGTCCCACACCGTGAACTTGACTGTGTTGCCGTTCTCGTCCGCGAGTATACCGGACTCGATGGTCTTGGGGCTGCCCCCGACCATGACCTCGCGGGTGTTCGAGGACATGACCCTCACCAGGAGGTCCACGCTCTGCTCGCTCAGGCCAAGCTGGGAGAGCAGCTTCCTCTCGCCCTTGGTCAGGGAGTTGGGGTCCCCGCCGTACTTGCGGACGATGTGGCGCTTGGACGCCTCCAGGGACATCCTGTACACGTTCAGGTAGTTGTCGAGGTCCTTCTCGATGTCTTGCTCCTTTACCTTTCCTTCCAGCACCCTGGCGATCTCTTTGACATGGGGTGCGATCTCTTCTTTGTTCATCATTTCCATACCTCAATTGATGAAGTCAGGCCTAACCTATATCCAAGCTTAATAAATGCATTGTTTACAGGTGAGCGAAAGCGGTACCCCTCGCAGGCATGGCCAGCATCGGAAAAAGCACCGCTGGGCCACCGAAAATCGATATATAAAGAGGAAGCGGAAGGGGTTTACGAGAACGCGACGCTCACTCGGTGAAGGTCTCGCCCTTCTCGAAGTTGTCCTTCAGCGCGTTGATGAGCACCTCGCGGTTGTGGCGGAGGTGGCTCTCGAACCACGCCTTGACGACGATGGCCATCTTGTCATGGACCTCGTCCATGTCCACGTCCGATAGGGCCGCATCGTACAGCACGAACTGCCCGAACACCCGCTTCCAGCCGGCGTACTTGTAGTAGTGTTCCCCCTCGCAGTACTCGAAGATCATCCGCATGCGGACGGTCCCGTTGTCGTTGTAGTACCATACCTTGAGGGAGTCGCCCATGCGCCCCTGCTCCTGGGTACGGTCGATGAGCTGGATGTTGCGGATCTCCTCGGGGCGGAAATCGTTCTTGAAGTCCCAGTTCTCCAAGGTGTCGTCCTGCTGGGCGTATACGCTCCTCTGGGGCTCCATCGTCAGGAAGATCTTCTGCTTGTCGAAGCGCTCCTTTATCTGGTCGAAATCGGAGATCAGCGTCCTGTTAAAGGCGCCCATCTGGGTCTGCAGCTCCGCCACATCCTTCTTGATGTCCTGGGTCTGCTTTTCCAGCTCAGCATCCAACTGCTTTATCCAGTCGTCCTTGTCACTGCTTGCCCTCGGCGCCATTTTATCCCTTCCAGGTGTAATCTGCAAACTGACTTAAATATATTGCCTAGTGAGAAAAAAGTCTGGCAACAGCGAAATCAGAACCAAAGGGATTTCTAGAGGTACACTTGTGTCCGTCGAGATGGACACGGTAGCGGCCCTGTCATCGTTCCTTGATGACATGATGCATTTCCTCGAGGCGAGCGCAAGTGATCCAGTGTCCTTCAGCGTTATCTTCCTTACCTACACGGTCCTCGCGGCGATCTTCCTGCCCATCCCGGTCGAGATCGGCCTGTTCTTCAGTCCGGCGACGCCTGCGGTGGTCAAGGTCCTCGTCATGGGCTTCGGCAAGATGCTCGGCTCCATGCTGGTGTTCTCTATCGGCCTGAAGCTGGGGGACGGGATCAAGGGCTGGACGGCGAGTTGGAAGTGGTTCAGCGCCCTGGTTAGGGGCTGCGAGTGGATGGTGAGCAAGTTCCACTATGTTGGCCTTTATCTCATCCTGAGCGTGCCGCTGATGACCGACACCGTCCCCCTCTACGTATTCTCGGTGTTCAACAAGTCCGGGGTGCTCAGCTTCAAGTGGTTCGCCCTCGTCAGTCTCCTCGCCGGGATCACCAGGGGGGTCATCGTTTTCCTGGTCTTCGCCGCGTTGGGCATCAGGTTGGTGTGAACCGAGGCACCGCAGCCCCCTCTCTAGGTACCACAGTGTTAAGTCCTACTTATCGTATCTGCCGCGCATGGGCGTCCTCGAAGACCTGATGCTGTACCTTGCGAGTCTATCCCATGACCCGGTGGTCTACAGCATCGTCTTCTTCATCTACGCGGTCGCGGCCACGACCTTCCTCCCCATCCCTGTGGAGCTGGGGCTGTTCCTCAGCCCGGAGACGCCGTTCGCCGTCAAGGCGCTGATACTGGGGGCCGGCAAGGCCGTGGGTTCGGTGCTGGTGTTCGCGCTCGGCGGCAAGATCAGCGGCGGAGCGTACAAGCTCTTCTCTAAGAACCGGGTCCTCCGCGCGTTCATGAACGGTATGCGGTGGTTCGTGACGAAGACGCGGTACTTCGGGCTGTACCTGATCCTCAGCTGTCCCCTGATGGTCGACACCGTTCCGCTATACTTGTTCTCGCTGTTCAACCAGAAGGGCCTGATGAACATCAGGTGGTTCGCGCTGACCAACTTCCTCGCCGGGGTCACCCGTGCGGCCATAGTGTTCGCATTCTTCTACTGGTTGGGCATAAAGCTCGTCTGAGCACCGAGGGCGCGCCCGTTCAGCGGGCCGTCCCTCCAGAGATGCTGGATGGGCGATAGCAAAAGTTTATTACAGGGATTCAAAATCTGTCGTTATGGTCCCGAAGAAAAGGATTGTCGAGATCCTCAAAGATTACGATCCCGAGGATATCACCATCGCCACCCTATGTTCGCACACTTCTCTTCAGCTGTTCAACGGGGCCAAGAAGGAGGGGTTCAAGACCCTCGGGCTGGCGGTCAATCAGAAGACCAAGTTCTACGACGCCTTTCCCCTGGCGAAGCCGGACGAGTTCCTGCGCTTCGACAGCTATGATGACTTCGTGGACCGGGCCGAGGAGCTCAGGGAGCGCAATGTCATCATCATCCCCCACGGCTCCTTCGTGGAGTACATGGGCACCGAGCGGTTCGAGAACATGGAGGTGCCCACCTTCGGCAACCGGGCGGTCCTGAAGTGGGAAGAGGACCGCGAGACCCAGCGTTCCTGGCTCGAGTCCGCCGGCATCCAGATGCCCAAGCGGATCGCCGATGCCAAAGACATCAAGGAGCCTGTCCTGGTCAAGTACAACGGGGCCAAGGGCGGCAGGGGCTTCTTCATCGCCAAGGACTACATGGAGTTCAAGATGGGCATCGACCTCAGCCAGGAATCGTATACCATCCAGGAGTACGTCCTGGGCACCAGGTACTATCTCCATTACTTCTACTCCCCGATCCACCAGCGCGGATATCGCGTCGGCGACGGCTCGCTCGAGCTGCTGTCCATGGACCGCCGGGACGAGAGCAACATCGATGAGCTGTACAAGCTGGGCTCGACCGAGGAGCTGAAGAAGCACGGCATGTTCCCCTCCCTGGTGGTCACGGGCAACGTCCCCATCGTCATACGCGAGAGCCTGCTGTCGAAGGTCTTCGAGATGGGCGAGAACGTGATCAACAGGAGCATCGAGCTGTTCGGAGGGCTCGTCGGCCCGTTCTGCCTCGAGTCGATCGTCACCGACAAGCTGGAGTTCAAGGTCTTCGAGATCTCCTGCCGCATCGTGGCCGGGACCAACCCGTTCATCACCGGCTCCCCGTACTCGGACCTTATCGAGCCGGGGATGAGCACCGGGCAGAGGGTGGCGAGGGAGATCAAGGACGCTATCAAGATGAACAAGCTCGACCTTGTAGTGTCGTGAACCTCGTCATCGTCCTCGTCGACGCGGAGCTGGAGCTCGCCCCCGGCCCGGCGGAGCGATGCATCCCCGTCCTGGACGCCTTCTGCCATCGGGACGCGATGCGCTCCCTGCCGGGCGCCTCGCGTCGGGGCCGGCCGGACATCGTGCACAGCACGCTTCTTCTCTGCCAGGGCTCCGAGCTCAACCGCCAGGGGCGTCTGCAGGTATACGTTCACACTCGGGAAGATAAGGTCATCGAGGTCGGTCGGGACACTGACGTCCACCCCAACTACGTCCGGTTCCTCCAGGAGATGGGCTCCCTGCTTCGAGGGAAGGAGGTGCCGGGGTACGTGCTCTCGGCCAGGTACCTGCGCACTCTGGTCCGGGGCATCGGCGCGGACCTCAGGGTAGCGCTTTCCCCGTCAGGCGATGACGTGCCGCTGGCCCAGGTGTTCGAGGGCGCGGGCGGCGGCACGGTGCTGGCGATGATCGGCGCCTTCCCCGAGGGCGATTTCGTCAGCTCGGTGTACGAGCTCGCGGACGTGAAGGTGTCCCTGGGCCCGGAACTGATGAGGGTGCCCGAAGTGACCTCGAGGGTGCTCCGGGCCGTTCCTGAAAAGTAAGGAAAGGGATTTGGGGGTTTACCACCCGCGCTCCTGCAGCCTCTGGTCGGCCGGGATGGCGGAGATCTCCACGCCCCTCATGGCCTCCCCGAGGTCCTTGGACACGCTGGCGATGACCGCCGGGTCGTCGTAGTGGGTAACGGCCTCGACGATCGCCTTGGCCCTCCGGGCGGGGTCGTTCGACTTGAAGATCCCCGAGCCGACGAACACGCCGTCCGAGCCGAGCTGCATCATGAGGGCGGCGTCCGCGGGCGTCGCGATGCCGCCGGCGGCAAAGTTGATCACCGGTAGGCGCTGCAGCTGAGCGACCTCCCTGACCAGGGGGAACGGCGCCTGGATCTCCCTGGCGACCGTCCTCAGCTCGTCCTCGTCCTTGCCCTTTAGCTCGCGGACCTTGCCCATGATGACCCTCTGGTGGCGGACCGCCTCGATGACGTTGCCCGTCCCGGCCTCGCCCTTGGTCCGGATCATGGCCGCTCCCTCGTCGATGCGCCTCAGGGCCTCGCCGAGGTCCCGGGCCCCGCAGACGAAGGGGACGGTGAACTTGCTCTTATCTACATGATAGAACGGGTCCGCGGGGGTCAGAACCTCGGACTCATCGATCATATCCACGCCCAGGGACTCGAGCACCTGCGCCTCCACGAAGTGGCCTATCCGGCACTTCGCCATCACCGGGATGGTGACGGAATCGATGATCTTCTCGATCATCGCCGGGTCGGACATCCTCGCGACCCCACCCTGGGCCCTTATGTCCGCGGGAACTCTCTCTAGGGCCATGACCGCGACAGCCCCGGCCTCCTCGGCGATCCTGGCCTGCTCGGCATTGGTGACGTCCATGACGACGCCGCCCTGCTGCATCCTGGCGAACCCTCTCTTGACGAGGTCGGTACCGTACCGGAGCTTGGTCATGTCCAACTCGAAAGGCATTTTTCTCACCGGTGCTGGTTATCCCTGCCCAATATTTCAAAATTGCTGAACAGGGGCCGGAAGGCCACGAGAGACGGCAGAGCGGGTGCGGAACGCGCATCCCGCTCCGTATCCAGTCCTTTAATGTGATTAATTATAAATCAAGGTCCTCTTATCCCTGCTCCGATGCCTGCAAGGCGGCTGAGCAATGTACCCGAGTCGGGAACGGTCAAGATCGCTAACATAGTTAGTAAGCTCAAGCATGAGGGGGTGGACGTGGTCTCCTTCTCCATGGGCGAGCCGGACTTCCCGACCCCGGAGAACATCAACCAGGCCTGCATCCGCTCCGTGGAGGCGCACTTCAGCCACTACACTCCATCGGCGGGCATCCCGGAGCTGCGCCGGGCGGTGGCCGAACGGACCCGCCGCGACAACGGCATCCCGTGCACTGAGGCACATGTGCTCATCACCCCGACCAAGCAGGCGATCTTCCTGACCATGCTAGCCATGATAGACGAGGGGGACGAGGTCATCCTGCCGGACATCTCTTGGGGGACCTACGAGGCATGCATCCGCCTGGTCGGCGGGATCCCTCGCTACGCCAAGCTGGAGGCCGACACCGCCTACCGCATGACCCCGGAGAGGGTCGCCGAGCAGATCGGCCCCAAGACCAAGATGGTCCTTCTCAACTCCCCGGCCAACCCGACCGGAGCGGTGCAGACCAAGGACGACATCAAGGGGATCGCCGACCTGGTCAAAGATCACGACCTGATGGTGCTCAGCGATGAGGTTTACGAGAAGGTGTTGTTCGAAGGGGAGCACTGCTCCATCGCCGCCTTGGACGGGATGTTCGACCGGACCATCACCGTGAACGGGGTGTCCAAGACCTACGCCATGACCGGCTGGAGGCTGGGGTGGGCCGTAGCTCCCTTGCCGTACATCAAGGCCCTCAACGTGCTGCAGACGCACTCGCTGACCAACGTCACCTCCTTCGTGCAGATGGCCGGGGTGGAGGCGCTCACCGGCCCCCAGGACTCGGTGCGGGACATGGTGGCGGAGTTCCGCGCCCGCAGGGACCTGATCATGTCCCTGATCGAGGAGATACCGTCGCTGCACTGCCCCCGGCCGTCAGGAGCGTTCTACCTGTTCCCCGCGTACGACCAGAAGATTAGCTCCGAGGACATGGCCGCCTACCTGCTGGAGAAGGCGCACGTGGCCGTCACCCCCGGCTCGGCGTTCGGCCCGGCCGGCGAGGGACACTTCCGCATCTCCTACGCCTGCTCCAGGAAGGACATCATCGAGGGCATGAGGCGGATCAAGGAAGCGCTCGCCAAGCTCTGATTCGAGCCAGCAAGCTCATCGGCCCGGCGGGACCATGTCCGGTATCCCGTCCTTTATGGCATACACGTTCCCGCAGCTGGGACAGGTCAGCTTTCCCGCGATGACCTCCTCGTTCTCCTCGAAGACCTCCAGCGTCAGCGGGTGATGCTTGCAGACCGGGCAGGCAAGTATGTCCAGCAGCTGTCTTCTCATCGGGCGGACATGGTTCACTGAATATATTTCATTAAGGGGACGCGGGAAGGTGAGCCGAGTTCCTCTGTTCTCAACAAAATCCTTATTAGCGGGCCAGCGGCTCTCGCGTCCCGGCGCCAGTGCGCAGAGGGGTCATAACTTGAAGGTCATCGATCTTAGGAGCGATACCGTCACCCTCCCGACCAAGGAGATGATGGACGCGATCGCGAGGGCCGGGCTGGGGGACGACGTCACGGGGAACGACCCTACGGTCAACGCCCTGCAGGAAAAGGCCGCCATGATGTTCGGCAAGGAGTCATCGCTGCTCGTCACCAGCGGAACGCAGGGCAACCTCGTCTCGGTGATGGCCCATTGCCGGCCGGGGGACGAGGTGATCATGGAGTCGGAGGCCCACATGTACTACTATGAGGTGGGCAACATCTCCGCCATCGCCGGGGTGATCCCCCGCCTGATCAAGGGAGACCATGGGACGTTCACCGGGCAGCAGGTCCAGGACGCCGCCCGGGGCGACGACCTCCACTTCCCCGAGTCCCGCCTGCTGGAGATCGAGAACACCCACAACCGGGCCGGAGGGACCTGCTGGACGCCGGCCCAGGTGGCCGAGGTGGCCAAGGCCGCCCACGACCTGGGGATGAAGGTGCACATCGACGGCGCCAGGATATTCAACGCCTGCGTCGCCCTGGACGTCGACGTCAAGGCCTACGCGAGGCACGTCGACTCCATCCAGTTCTGCCTGTCCAAGGGCCTCAGCTGCCCGGTCGGTTCGATGGTGGTCGGCGACGCCGATTTCATAGAGGTCTGCAGGAAGAAGCGCAAGATGGTGGGCGGGGGGATGCGCCAGGCCGGCATAATCGCCGCGCCGGGCATTGTGGCCCTGGATTCCATGATCACGCGGTTGAAGGAGGACCACGACAACGCCAGGAGGCTGGCCGCCGCGCTCGAGGCCATCGACGGCATCAAGCTGGACATGTCCACGGTCCAGACCAACATCGTGGTCACGGACGTCTCCGGCACCGGCATGAACGCCGAGGAGTTCATGGCCGAGGCCAAGAAGAACGGCCTCCTGCTGTCCGACTTCGGCCCCTACCAGGTGCGCCTGGTGACCCACCGGGGCATAACCGCCGAGGATGTGGACTGTGCCGTCTCGATCATCGAGGACAAGGTCCTCCGGTGCAAGGGCGGCGCCTGCAAGATCTGAAAAGGAACGGGGGCGGCACCCGCCGCCTTACTTCTTGGCCTTCTTGCCATTGCCTCCGCTCTTGGGAGCGGGCTTCTCTTCCGGCTCCTCCGGCTCCTCGATCTCCACGCATTCGCACTCCTCGTCGCACTCCTCCGGCTCCAGGAAGTCGATGAGGAACCTGTTCATCTCTGCGAGGATGATCTGGGCCTTCTTGACGTCCCCCTCCTCGAGCAGCTCCAGGACGGTCTCCAGGTCCTCCTGCATGGCCCCCAGGTCGTCGTCGAGGTCGTCCAGCATGGCGTAAAGGTAATCGAGCTTGTCTACCAT
>DAVH01000032.1:0-51846 GCA_002508545.1 Methanomassiliicoccus sp. UBA6 | reverse complement strand
CTATAAGTGCTACTTGCTATCATCTCTCACACCCTGCCGGGCCTGGCCCGGCGGTCGATCGCGGTCGGAGATATCGGGCGGTGCGACCTCGGCCCTGTCTTTCACCGCCCCAAGGTGAGATTTGATGTCATGCTGGGAACCCCGCATCGAGAACATGAGGCCGGACGAGCTGAAGGCTTTGCAGTACCGGCACTTGAAGACCCTGGTCAACAGATTGTACTCCTTTTCCGATTTCTATCACGGCAAGATGAGGGCGGCGAACGTCCATCCCGATGACATCAGGAGCCTGGAGGACATCCGCAAGCTCCCGTTCATGTCCAAGAAGGACCTGCGCGACGGCTACCCGGACAAGACCTTCGCCGTGCCGAAGAAGGAGGTGGTCAGGTACCACGCGTCGTCCGGCACGACCGGCAAGCCAACCATCGTCGGGTACACCCAGAAGGACATCGACAGCTGGGCCACGTCCCTGGCAAGGTCGCTCACCTCCATCGGGCTGGGAAGCGACGATGTCATCCAGGTGAGCAACACCTACGGCCTCTTCACCGGCGGCATCGGGTTCCACTATGCGGCGGAGAAGATCGGCGCCGCGGTCATTCCCGCGTCCACCGGCAACACCGAGCGGCAGATCGAGCTGATACAAGACCTTGGGGTCACCGCCATGGCCGCGACCCCGTCGTACATGCTGCACCTCGGGGAGGTGGCGGAGAAGATGGGGGTATCGATCAGGAACGACACCAAGCTGCGGGTCGGTCTCCTGGGCGGAGAGCCGTGGTCGGAGAGGATGAGGGACCGCATCGAGGAGTGGCTCGGGGTGAAGGGGTTCAACTGCTACGGTACATCGGAGCTGTCGGGCCCGATGTTCAGCGAGTGCTCGGAGCGGGACGGCATCCACATCTGGGGCGACTACGCCTACGTGGAGATACTGGACCCCGAGAGCCTGGAGCCGGTGGCACCGGGGGAGAAGGGAGAGATGGTCCTCACCATGTTGCAGAAGGAGGCGCTCCCCATCGTGAGGTTCCGCATCGGCGACATATCGTCGATCGATCCCGAGCCCTGCCCGTGCGGGCGAACGCACCCGCGCATCAAGCGCATCTTCGGCCGGGTCGACGACATGCTCATCGTCAGGGGCATCAACGTCTTCCCGTCCCAGGTACAGCACACCCTGATGTCCATCCCCGAGCTGGGAGAGCACTTCCAGATCGTGGTGGAGCGCAAGGGTGCCCTGGACACCATGCTGGTGAGGGTCGAGCTGAAGCGCGAAGCGTTCACCGACAACATCGTCCAGCTCATGGCCCTCCGAGAGAAGATATCGTACCGGCTGAAGAACTCCCTCAACGTGGGGGCAACGGTCGAGCTGGTGGAGCCGGGGACCCTGCCCCGGTTCGAGGGGAAAACGAAGTTCGTGGTGGACAAGAGGGATATCTGATGTACTCAAAGTATCACGTCAAGCAGCTCTCCATTTTCTCGGAGAACCGCCCCGGCCGGCTGGCCGCGGTGGCCAAGGCAATGAAGGACGAGGACGTCAACATCTTCGCCTTCTCCATCGCGGAGGGGGCCGGCTACGGGGTCATCAGGGCCCTGGTGGACAAGCCGGAGAAAGCGCTCGAGAAGCTCCGGTCCATCGGCTTCACCGTGCGGTTCACCGACGTCCTGGCGGTGGAGATGGAGGACCGTCCCGGCGGGCTCCACGATGTCATCGAGGTCCTGGGCCGGGCGGGGATCAATATCGAGTACTCGTACGCGTACTCGGGCCGCAAGTGCGCGGTCATGGTCATGCGTGTGGAGGACATCGATACGGCCGCCCAGCAGCTGCTGGGTGCCGGGGCCAGGCTGCTTGAGGTGTCCCAGTTCACATGAGAGTGACATTTGCTAGCGTGAGCCTGTCTAACATGGCACACTTGAAATAGTAGAAACCCGATTCTTCGCAGCCTGACGAGTACGATCGCGCCCTAACGACCGCAGCCCGTCGGTGGACGAGGAGAACGATCATGTTCGGTATTGACGATCCCTGGATATTGGCCGGTTACGCGTTGGCCGTAGGCTTCACCCTGGCCTGCATAATTTACGGTTGGTGGAAACGGAACGAGATGGAGGAGGATTAGGATGGTCGACACGACCGTGTTCTGGATCTTCACCGCCCTCTATGTGGCGATGACCCTGTTCCTCGGATATCTCGGCTACAAGAGGACCAAGGCCTCCGAGGACTTCATGCTCGCCGGCCGCCACATCCACCCGTGGATCATCGGCCTGTCCTACGGCGCCACCTTCATCTCCACGTCGGCGATCGTGGGGTTCGGAGGCATATCCGCCCTCTATGGCATGGGCCTCATCTGGCTGGCCATGCTCAACATCTCGGTGGGCGTGCTGCTGGCCTTCGTGGTCTTCGGCAAGAGGACCCGGCAGCTGGGCAAGCGGCTGGGCGCGGTCACCTTCCCCGACCTGATGGGCAAGAGGTTCAGCTCGCACTTCATGCAGTACACCTCGGCAATCATCGTCCTCATCGCCATGCCTCTCTACGCCGCCGCGGTCCTCATCGGGGGATCGCGCTTCGTGGAGGCGACGCTGGGAGTGGACTTCAACGCCGCCCTCATCGCCTTCGCGGTCATCACCGCCCTGTATGTCACCTTCGGCGGGCTGAAGGCGGTCATGTACACCGATGCCATGCAGGCCGCCATCATGCTCGTGGGCATGGTCGTCCTCCTCTTCCTCACCTTCGCCCTGCTTGGTGGCCCGACCACCGCGTTCACCAACCTGAGCAACCTCTCGCCCGCGATACCGGAGTCCCTCGCCAGCAAGGGCATGGTCAGCTGGACGGCGATGCCGACCTTCGGCTCGGAGATATGGCTGACCGTGGTCACCACGATCATCATGGGCGTGGGGATCGGCGTCCTGGCACAACCGCAGCTGGTGGTCCGGTTCATGACCGCCAAGGACAACAAGGCCCTCAATCGGGCGATACCCATCGGCGGCCTGTTCATCCTGCTGACCACCGGCGTGGTGTACACCGTCGGCCCGCTGACCAACGTGTACTTCATGGACACCCTCGGCAAGATATCCATCGATGCCGCCGGTAACAACAACGTCGACAACATCATGCCGCTGTTCATCAACTCCGCCATGCCCGATCTGTTCGTGGTCGTCTTCATGCTGGTGCTGCTCGCGGCGGCAATGTCCACGCTGAGCGCGATCTTCCATGCGATGGGCACCACGGCCGGCTACGACCTGTGGTCCCACGTCAAGCGGAGGAGGAAGATCGAAGGCTACTCCAAGCCCTCGCTGAGCGCGAACAAGGCCGGCACCTTCGTCATGATCGTGGTGAGCGTCGGCCTCGCGTACCTCATGCCGGGGAGCATCATCGCCCGCGCCACCGCCATGTTCATGGGGCTGTGCGCCTGCGCCTTCCTGCCTGCCTTCGTGCACGGCCTCTTCAGCAAGAGCCCGTCAGCGCTGGCGGCCAAGCTGTCGCTGGGCCTGGGAGGCGCGACCTGGTTCTTCTGGACCTTCTTCGTGCACATCAAGGAGTCGTCCATACTGGGGCTGTCCAAGTTCCTCACCGGCCATGATGCCATTCTGGGAATGCCCTGGCAGGTAGTGGACCCCATGGCCATCGCGCTCCCGGTGTCCATCCTCGCCCTGGTGGTCGGATGGGCCTATGACGTGATGTGGTCGAAGAACGAGGTCATTACCAACGGCCGCACCGCGGAGTGATCTCCGCGGTCAAGGACGGCGGCCGGGCGACCCCGCGCCGCCCTCCCGGGGCGCCGGAACCGGCCTGGCGCCCCACCATGACCCAACGGCGCATGGGGCCCTTTTTTTCGACCTGGCGGCGGTCGAACCAAAAAAGGCGCGTCGTTCGGCCTCACAAATATTATTATCTTTGAACTTATTTTCAACTCTCAACCCGGCAGGGGGTTGGTGACATGCTCGCACTTCAATCCTCCAGATTGACTCCATTCCCCTCCCGGCCTTTTTAGTAACCTGCTCCGGGAAAGGATATAAGGATTTCATCTGGACATAGTTCAACGGCCATGGGAGGGCCCACGCGAACGGTGAGCAGACCGGATGGAGGATGGCATGCCCGCGAGGCCGCAGATGTGATGAGCGCCATCGCCACCTCACCCGATGGGCTGTCCCCGGACGAGGCCGCCTCCCGCCTGCGCGCCCGCGGAAGGAACGTGCTGTCACCGGCCAAGGAGGTCAGGTGGTGGGAGGTCGCGGCCGAGGAGATCACCGAGCCCATGATCCTCCTGCTGCTGTCCATCGGTGTCCTGTACTCGATCCTCGGCGAGCCGGAGGACGCCGTGACCATCTTCGCGGTGATAGCCGCCCTGGTCGCGGTGGAGGTCCGCAACGAGCTGAAGGCAAAAAAGGCCATACAGGCCCTGAACGCGCTCTCCCAGCCCAGCGCCATCGTGGTCCGGGGTGGCAGGGAGGCCGAGGTCCCGGTGGAAGACATCGTCCCCGGGGACATCATCATCCTGGACCGCGGAGGGAGGGTCCCCGCCGACGCCAGAGTGATCAATTCGAGAGGCCTCGCGGTCGACGAGTCCTCGCTCACCGGGGAGCCGTTGCCGGTGGAGAAGGATTCGCGGGCCGTCGGGGACGTTCCTTTAGTGGAGAGGACCAACATGGTCTACACCGGCACCTTGACGGTGCGCGGGCTGGGCCGGGCGGTGGTGGTGGCCACTGGCATGGACACCGAGCTGGGCCGCATCTCCGCTCTGGCCCGCGGCGAGCGGCCTCCCCGTACCATCCTGCAGCTGGCGATGAAGGACCTGACGAAGTGGATGGTCGTGCTGGCGCTGGCGTTCTCTCTCCTCGTCCCCCTTCTCGCATGGCTGCTCAACGGGCAGGACCCCCAGACCATGGTGCTCACAGCGCTCTCCCTGGCCTTCGCCACGATCCCCGAGGAGCTGCCCATAATAATCACCATGGTACTGGCCCTGGGGGGCTACCGGCTCTCCCGGCAGAACGCGGTGGTCAAGAGGCTGCAGGCGGTGGAGTCCCTCGGCGCGGTGACGGCTATCTGCGCCGACAAGACGGGAACGCTGACCGAGAACCGCCTGGAGGTCCGGGAGGTCCTCGGTCCCCGGCGGGAGCTCCTGGCCCTGGCGTCCCTGGTCAATCATGCCCGCGCGTCCCGCGAGGGCTTCACCGGGGACCCGACCGACGTGGCCATCCTGGAGGAGGCCTCGAGGGAAGGCGTCGACATCGACGGCGTCCGCGAGCGGGAGGCGGTGATCTCGGAGATGCCGTTCGACAGCGTGCTGAAGCGGATGTCGGTGACCGTGTCCGGCCCGGAAGGCCGTCGAGAGATCATCAAGGGCTCTCCCGAGGCCGTGCTCGGTGCCTGCTCCAGCTACAAGAGGAACGGCGAGACCGAGGAGCTGGACGACGGAGCGAGGGAAGAGATATCGAGAAGGATGGAGGGCATGGCCGCCAGGGGCCTCCGGGTGCTGGGGGTGGCCGAGGGCACCGCCGCCGGGACCACTTTCGTCGGAGCGATCGGCCTCTTCGACCCTCCCCGCCGGGAGGCCAGGGAAGCGATCGACGCCGTCATCGGGGCCGGCATACGGCCGGTCATGATCACCGGGGACCACCCTCTCACCGCGACGGCGGTGGCCGAGCAGGTGGGTCTGCCGGTCGGCCGGGTGCTCACCGGAGAGGACGTGGATACGATGGACGACGCCGCGCTGAGCGAGGAGGCCGGGTCGGTAGGGATCTTCGCCCGGACCACTCCGGAGCAGAAGCTGCGCATCGTGAAGGCGCTGCGGGCACGGGGGGACCGGGTGGCGGTGACCGGCGACGGCATCAACGACGCTCCCGCCCTCGCAGCCGCGGACATCGGCGTGGCGATGGGGCAGGGCGGAACGGACGTCGCGAGGGAGGCGGCGGACATGGTGCTGGCGGACAACAACTTCAACACCATTGTCCGGGCGGTACGGGAGGGGCGGAAGCTGTTCGCCAACCTCACCAAGGGGGTGCGATACTACCTGGCGTGCAAGGTCGCCCTAATCTCCGTCGCCTTGGCCGCGGTGGTCGTACAGCTGGACGTCCCCTTCACCCCGCTGCAGATCATCCTCATGGAGCTGTTCATGGACCTGGGGGCGTCGGCGGCCTTCGTCGCCGAGAGGGCGGAGGGGGACATCATGCGCCTCCCTCCCCGCGACCCCCGGGCCTCCTTCCTGAATCGCCGGATGATCATCTCGATCTTCGCCTCCGCGGTCGGCCTGTTCACCGCGGTGTTCGCCGCCTACTATGCGGCGTGGACCGGCTACGGAGACGTGGTGACGGCGCAGACCACCGCCTTCGCCACCTGGCTCGTCGCCCACGTGCTGCTGGCGCTCAACATGCGCTCGGAGCGGCAGCCGATGTACCTCCTGGGCCCGCTGAGCAACCGCACCATGGTCGCATGGGGGGTCGCCGCGATCCTCTTCGCCGTGCTTGCGACCGAGGTGCCCTTCCTCCACGAGGCGGTGAAGACGACATCCCTCCCTCCGGAAATGTGGGCGCTGATCATCGTGCTCTCGATCGCCGGCACCTTCTGGATGGAGGCGGTGAAGGCCGCTCTCCGAAGAAACGATAAATAACGCATGTTCCAAAGTAGGTGCGTGAGCGAGCAATACGTTGTGGCGTTCAAGCTGCGGGAGGAGTCTTACGGCGGATCATCGGAAGAGGCCGTGTACATGCTCACCGACCAGATAATTCCCTCGCTGGAGATGCTGGCAAGATGGGAGAAAGAGCACAAGGTGATGGGGGGTTTCTTCGAGGGACAGCGGTCGGGAACCATGATCATCGAGGCGGAGGACAACCTGGAGCTCGACCAGATGCTGGCGTCCCTGCCGATGATGGGAGTGTACGAGGTAGACGTCGCCCCCGTCCAGAGGATCGGCTCCGCCCTGGAGAGGGACCGCAGGATCGTTCAGGAGATAAAGACCGCGGCCGGTCTTTGATGGGCAAGGCATATCATACCGAAACTGCATGGAAGGACCGGTGCAACGATGGAATACCTGGTGTTGATGAAGCTCCGCGATGACGGCGTGGGAGAGACCGAGGAAGAGAACCGGGAGATAGTCAGCGGGAAGATCATTCCCGGCATCAAGATGCTGCTGGACATGGAGAGGGATGGCATGCTCAGCGGAGGCTTCTTCGGCGGCCAGCGCTCGG
The DNA here is from genome assembly GCA_002508545.1 of Methanomassiliicoccus sp. UBA6. GTDB lineage: Archaea > Thermoplasmatota > Thermoplasmata > Methanomassiliicoccales > Methanomassiliicoccaceae > UBA6. The sequence continues at coordinate 44,679 of DAVH01000032.1, read as the reverse complement.
CGGCCTTCATCATGAGCGTGGAGGACGAGGAGACCCTGGACAATACCATCGCCGCCCTGCCGTTCGCCGACATATTCGACGTGGAAATGGTGCAGCTGGAGACACTGAAGGAGGCGCTGGCCAGGGACGAGAAGCTGCTCCAGCCCGCTCAATCCCAGGCGAAGTCCGCCGGGGGCTCCAAGAAGGCCAAGTGAGCTTCCACGGGCGGCGCCGTCACAGTAAGGTATATATTTGACTCTCCGTGATACCGGGGAGCGTCATGCCACGGGATGTCATGCCCATCAAGATGGATTTTCCATATCTGGCATTGCCAGGGGCAGGGCGCATGCTGGCCATGATGGCCGCCACCGGCGGATACGGGTCTGGAAGTGGATGCGGAGGACGCTATCAGGCGTCCCTATCGCCCTCCTGCAGCGCCTGAACCGCCCGGAGGCTTTTGGGGGATGTCTGTGAATCACACTCTCTTCACCGTAGGTCCGGTCGAGGTCCGCAAAGAGGTCCTCGAGGCCATGACCAAGCCGATGATTACCCATCGCAGCAAGGCGTTCGAACAGCTACAGGAGGGCATAGTGGAGAAGCTCCACAAGGCCCTGGACACCGACATGAACATCCTGATGTCCCCCGCTTCCGCCTCCGGGCTGCTCGAGGGCTGCGTCAGGAGCGGCGTCAACCGCAGCATGGTCGGGGTGTCCAACGGCTCCTTCGGCGATCGCTGGCAAGGCATCGGCACGGAGAACGGCAAGGAGGTGCGCAAGGTCAACGCCCCCTGGGGGAAGGCGGTCCGGCCGTCCGACCTGGAAGGTGCGATCGATGACCGCACCGAGGCCGTGACCATGGTGTCCAACGAGAGCAGCACCGGGGTGCTGAACCCGGTGGCCGACATCGTGAAGGGCATCCGGGAGAAGCACGATCCGTTGATCTTCGTGGACGGCGTCACCGCGGTCTTCGGGACCGACCTGCGCATCAAGGAGCTCGACCTGGACGCGCTGGTGTTCGGGACCCAGAAGGCGCTGGCCCTCCCGCCCGGGCTGGCGATCATGTGCTGCTCCGACCGCCTCCTGGAGAAGGCCAAGACGGTGCCCCACCGCGGCTATTACTTCGACCTCGTGCAGATGAAGAAGATGGCCGACAAGAACTACTCCCTCACCACTCCCCCGGTATCATTGATGTACGCCCTCGACTTCCAGCTGGAACGGATGCTGAAGGAGGGCATGTCCGCGCGGTACGAGCGCCACAAGGAGATGGCCGAGCTGGTTCGGAACTGGGCGAGGGCGCACCACGGCCTGTTCGCCGAGCCCGGCCACCTGTCGGACACCATTACAGTCATAAACCGTGGCGACATTGACTTCAGCAAGCTCAACAAGGGGCTGAAGGAGCGCGGGTGCGAGATCTCTAACGGCTACGGGGACATCAAGGAAACGACGTTCAGGGTCGGCCACATGGGCGACCTGACCCCGGCGGAGGTCCGCGGCCTGCTCAAGAACATGGACGAGGTCCTGGAGGCGACAAGATGATAAAGCTGCTGGTAACGGACGAGCTCTCGGCCGAGGGCCTGGAGATGCTGAGGAAGGGCGGGCAGGTCCAGGTGGACGTCAAGCCCAACCTGCCTCACGAGGAACTGATCAAGATCATCGGCGACTACGACGCCCTGATCATCCGGTCCGGGACCAAGGTCACCGCCGACGTGATCGAGGCGGGGAAGAACTTGAAGGTCGTGGGCCGCGCCGGCGTGGGCGTGGACAACGTCGACGTCAAGGCCGCCACCCGCCGGGGCATACTGGTCATGAACACCCCCTCGGCGAACATCATGTCCGCGGCCGAGCACACCATGGCCTTGATGATGGCCCTGGCCCGCAACATCGTGTGGGCCGACGCCTCCCTGAAGAGGGGCGAGTGGAAGCGCTCCAAGTTCACCGGCTTCGAGCTGAACGGGAAGACGCTGGGCATCGTGGGCATCGGTCGCGTGGGCGGCGAGGTCGCCAAGCGCGCCAAGTCCTTCCAGATGAAGCTCGTCGGCTACGACCCGTACATCCCGCCCGAGGTGGCGGTGAAGCTCGGCGTCCGCCTGATGCCGCTGGAGCAGGTGATAGAGGAGGCCGATGTCATCACCATCCACGCCGCTCTGACCCCGAGCACCCACCACCTGATCTCGAAGGAACTCATCGCCAAGATGAAGCCCAACGCCGTGATCCTGAACGTGGCGAGGGGCGAGCTGATCGACGAGGACGCGCTGTACGAGGCGCTCAAGGAGAAGAAGATCGCCGGCGCTGCGCTGGACGTATTCACCAAGGAGCCGCCCACCGGCTCGAAGCTGCTGACCCTGGACAATATCGTGGTCACCCCGCATCTAGGGGCCTCGACCAGGGAGGCGCAGGAGAAGGTGTCGGTGGAAATGGCCGAGCACGTCAAGATGTTCCTGCTGGACAAGCGCATCTCCAACGCGGTCAACGCCCCGGTCAGGGGCATGGACCCCAAGGTCATCCCGTTCATCTCGGTCGCCGAGCGGCTGGGCGCGTTCGCGGTCCAGCTTACCGACGCCCCGGTGGCCAAGGTCACGGTGACCGTGCACGGTGATCTGGCGACCGTCGACACCAAGATGCTGACGGTGTCCGCCCTCATGGGCGTCCTCTCCAATCTCTCGGGCGAGCAGCCGAACATCATCAACGCCGAGATCATCGCCAAGGAGAAGGGCATCCAGATCATCGAGTCGAAGGTGGAGGAGTCGGAGCGCTACGTCAACATGATCTCCGTCTCCCTGCAGTCCGACGGAGTGAAGAGAGAGGTCCGCGGCACGGCGTTCCCCAGCTCCGAGCCCCGCCTGCTGGGCATCGACGAGTACGACCTCGACATGCCCTTGGAGGGCGACTTCCTGATGTCCGTCCACGCCGATATGCCGGGCATCATCGGCCGCATCGGCACCATGCTGGGCAGCCGGGACATCAACATCGCCCGGATGGGCCTGGGGCGGGACCAGAAGGGCGGCCGCGCGCTCATGCTGGTGTCCGTCGACAACCCCGTCAGCGAGGCGGTGGTGAAGGAGATGTCCGAGGTCAAGGGGTTCGAGGAGGTGCGCTCCATCGAGCTCAGCAAGATAGGCAACCGGGACTATCTCCAGATCTGAAACCCTTTAACCCCTGATTTTTTCCTCTACGCTCTTGACCTTCCGCTCCATCTCGTTGGCAGCGCCCTCGCGGTCGTCGATGCGGACCGTGGTGATCACCCGGTCGGTCATCGACCGCACCTTCTTGTGGCATCTGCCAATGACGCTCATCACCTCGTCGTAGTCGCCCTCCAGGATGGTGGCCATAGCAGTGAGCTCGTACTTCAGGCCGCTCTCCTTGACGATCTTGAGGCACTCCGCGACGTACTCGCTTACCGATTCCTCCGCGCCGACGGGCACGACACTGAACTCCGCGATCATATCATTTCCCTTTGTGATATTGAGAACCATTGGGATTATATAGGGCTCGCTCGAAAAACAAATCATAGGTTGGGCACTATGAGCGATGCATCATTACAATCGTTCTACCGATTGATAATTATCTCTCAAAGTGCTTATATTACGAGCTCCAAAAAAATACTGCCTCATAGGCGCAGCCTTAGCAAGGCGACAGTCAGAGGGGGTTAGGTTGGGATATGATGAAAAACGAGAGAAGTTTGAACGACAGCACCTTGACATTGGACGAACTGACACTGGCCATCAGGAACGGCATAGATAAGGAAGGAATGCCTGATGAGCAGGCGAAGGAGATGGCCCAGCATATTTTGAACTTCTTCGGATACAGCGAAAGGATAATCGACAACATTCTCGAGCCGGAGGATAGGGACGCGTTCTACATGCTCGAGGACACCGGCATACTCACCACCGAGCGGGAAGAGACCACGCTCTACGACGGACGTGAATGGAGGATACACTACTGGCTGTTCCGCAAGGAACGCATTCACGAGCTGATCGACGAGAAAGCCTCTATGGAAGGGGATGCCACCGGCTCGTTGTCGGTATATGACGAGCTGGGCGACGAAGCGTGGCAGAGGGGCCAGTAGCCTCCCGGCCATATTGCGGTCCACCCACCGAAAAGAACATCTAGCACCACCGATTGAGTTCGGTGGATGGACCTCTTTCCTTATTCTCCCAGACCGCACCAGGTCGAGCTGGTCAAGGCGATCTCCGCCAATGTGAGGGCGGGCGCTCACCTGGCGGTGGAGTCCGGCACCGGTACGGGGAAGACCATCTGCGCGCTGAGCGGAGCGCTGCGGCCGGCGTTGGAGACGGGCAAGAAGGTCATCTATCTTACCAGGACCAATTCCCAGCAGCGGCAGGTGATGCTGGAGCTGAGGAAGATCAACAACCTGCTCCCGGTGTTCGGGGTCGGCCTGCAGGGGCGCCAGAGCACCTGTCCCCTAATTCAGCGCGATCCCGAGCTGCGGTCCGGCTCGCCGGAGGAGCTGTCCAAGCTATGCGCCGAGCGCAAGGCGCGCTCGCGGGATGGCAAGGAGGGCGGCTGCCGCTTCTACGACAAGGTGCTGTCCACCGACTTCAACGACATCCTGCATTACTGCCAGGAGAACCTCCCCACGGTGGAGGACTTCGTCGCCTACTGCGACCAGCACGGCCTGTGCCCCCACGAGCTGGCGAAGGATTTGCTTCCTCATGCCCACGTGGTCACCGCCCCCTACGCCTACTTCTTCATGCCCTTCATCCGCCACAACCTCCTCGACTGGATGAACATACCGATCTCCGAGGCGGTGGTCATCGTGGACGAGGCCCACAACCTTCCCGATTACGCAAGAGAGATCCGCTCGGTGGCGCTGTCCTCGCATCTGCTCGGCCTGGTTAGGAAGGAGGTGGACGAGTACGGGGACCCCGAGGTGGCGGAGGGCGTCAGCGTCTTGGACGTCGTGGGGCAGTGCGAGAAGCGGCTGAAGGAGGCCCTGGACGAGTTCCTGATCGAGGATGACGGACTGATACCGCCGCCCTTCCTCGAGGAAGGACTCATGAGCGCGTTCAAGACCACCTCGGCCGGCATATCGGCCATGGCCAAGTCGATGATGATCTACGGCGACACCATCCGGGAGGCCAAGAAGAAAAAGGGCCGGCTCCCGCGCTCGTACATCCATTCCCTCGGAGGCTTCATCCAGTTCTTCCTCGAGCTGGACGAGGAGTGCTACGTCAAGCTGGTCACCGGCGGCGACAACCCTGCGTTCGAGGCCTACTGCATGGACCCGTCATTGGCGTGCAAGGCGCTCATGGACTGCGGTGCCTCGGTGCACATGTCCGGCACCCTGCAGCCGCTGAACGAGTACCGCGACTCCATCGGGCTGCCGAGGACCTCAGCGTTGCGCACCTTCCCCTCGCCCTTCCCGCCGGAGAACCGCTCGGTGCTGTTCCTCGAGGACGTGACCACCAGGTACGAGGACATCGTGAAGGATGACGAGCTCGTGCCGCGCATGGAGGACTACACCGTCTCGCTGTGCAATGTACTTGATCGCAACACCGTGGTCTTCTTCCCGTCGTACGCGCTCATGGACCGGTTCATCGCCGACGGGGTCCTGAACCGCATACGGAGGAAGGTGCACATCGAGAAGAGGGGCATGGCCCAGAACGAGCTGATGGACGAGGTCGGCAAGTTCAAGGGTTCGGAGAACGGCGCCGTCCTGTTCTCGGTGATGGGAGGGCGAATCAGCGAGGGCATCGACTTCCCGGACCGTGAGCTGGAGGCGGCCATCGTGGCCGGCATCCCGTACCCCAAGCCGACCGCCAAGCAGCGTGCGCTACTGCACTACTACGAGGTGAAGTTCGGCCGAGGGTGGGAGTACACGGTGAAGGCGCCGGTCACCAGGAAGCTGCTGCAGGCCATCGGCCGGCTCATAAGGACGGAGACGGACATCGGGGTGGCGGTGATCCTCGACCGCCGGGCGAACCAGTTCTCCGATCGGCTGGAGGTGACCAGCACGGAGTTCGTGGTGAACGACGTACTGAACTTCTTCGTCCGGCATGGCCGCTGATGTTCTTCGTAGCGAACGGCCCATGGGAAGCCTTGGCGACCTGCCTCCGTTTTATATCATAACAATGGTGAAGTGCCGGAACCTATGACCGCCTCACCGACGATCATGAACGATACCACCGCCAACCCCGCGCCCCTCGGCCTCATGGGGTTCGGATTGACCACCATAATGCTCAGCCTGCACAACACCGGCCTCATTCCCCTGGGGGCGGCGATCCTGGCGATGGCCATATTCTTCGGCGGCCTGGCCCAGCTGATCGCCGGGTTGCTGGAGTGGAAGAAGGGCAACACCTTCGGGATGACCGTGTTCTCATCGTTCGGTTTCTTCTGGATCATCATCGTGACGATACTCCTGGCCCCGGTCATCGGCATCGCTGGCGCGGAAGCTCCCGAGGCCATGGCCGTCCTGTTCTTCCTGTGGGGGATCTTCGCTGCCTACCTTACGATCGGCACCATCGGTACCAACCGCGTGAGCCAGATGACCTTCGTCGCCCTCACCTCGGTTCTCTTCCTCCTGGCGGCCGCCGAGGCCCTGGCCTCTGCCGACGCCAAGCTCCTGGCCGGATGCCTGGGGGTCATCGCTGGCGCTTTGGCAGTGTACTCGGCGATGGCTCAGGTGCTGAACGAGGCCCTCGGCCGAGAGCTGGTCCCCGTGTTCAAGACGGACCAGTCGACCAAAAAGGTCGAGGGCAGCGCGGCGGAGTGAGCCGCGACCGTTCTCGTAACGCGCACGGCTGCCATCGAAAAACAATCGGGGCGCCTCGAGCAGCCCCGAGTCCGGTGGCGGCGAACGGCCTAGATCATCTTGCTCTTCTCTACCGGCCTGGGCAGCTTGATGACCAGGATGCGCAGCGGGCCGTCCCCCACGTTCCGCCACAGGTGCGGTATGCCCTTGGGGCTCTCCACCATGGCGTCCTGGCCGACGGTCTCCTTCTCCTCCCCGATCTCGACCTCTCCCCGGCCCTCGAGGACGTAGAACGCCACGTCCACCGGGGTGATGTGCTTCTTCAGCGCCTGCCCCGGCTGCAGCATCAAGTGGGAGATCAGCGCATGCTCGTGCTCATAGACGTTCTTGGCCTCCACTCCGTGGGGGTTGGCCTTGCACGCGGCGTCGCACAGGTTGACGATCTTCATGAGGCCGTAAGCGCCCCGAGGGACGATATTGCTTCCCCCGAATTCAACGGGAGTTGGGGTGCAAGCCGGCGCACGTCCGCTCGCAGCCGGCCGTACGAGGCCATATTCCTAGCCTTCGTCCAATAAAGGTAATCTATCGGATGCGCCTTCCTGCCACCGATGGACCTCATACTGGTCGCGCTCAGCGGGATATTCCTCTTCCTGCCTGCGCTGGTGCCCAACTCGGCGGCGGTGCTGTTCGGCGGAGGGACGCCGGTCGACTTTGGCCGCACCTGGAGGGGCAAGCGCATCCTGGGAGACGGCAAGACCTGGACCGGTCTGATCGGTGGGATCGCCGCCGGCACCTCCCTGGGCATCATATTGGCCCTCGCTACCCTGACCTTCGATTTCCCCGAGCAGTGGACCTGGGGGAGCGGGCTGGACGCCATGGGCGTGGTTTTCGCGCTGGCGCTGGGCTCTCTCCTGGGAGATATGACCGGAGCGTTCATCAAGCGCCGGCTGGGAATGGAGCGCGGCCACAAGGCGCCGATACTCGACCAGTACGACTTCGTGGCCGGAGCACTGGGCATAACTGCGCTGCTGTTCCCCGCCTGGGTCGCTTCGCACTATATCAACGGGGAGAGCATCGTCGCCCTGATCGCTCTCCTGGTGTTCGTGCCGGTGCTGCACCGCACCGTAAACATCATAGGGTACAAGATGGGCAAGAAGAAGGAGCCGTGGTAACATTAACAAGAGGACCAAGGAGGCGCTGGTGCGCTGCAACGCCCTGATGTACGGCGATTTCACGCTGGCGTCCGGGAAGAAGAGCGAGTACTACATCGACATCAAGAAGGCGAGCACCGACCCCTATGTCCTGGAGACCATCGCCGACGAGATGGCCAGGGAGATCCAGCTCCGGGGCCTCGAGGTCGACAAGATCGCCGGGGTGGTGCTCGGCTCCATACCCCTGGCGGTGGCGCTGTCGCTGAGGACCAAGATACCGTACATCATGGTGCGCAGGGAGAAGAAGGACCACGGCACCCAGAAGATGATCGAGGGGTCGCTGGCAGCGGGGGAGAAGGTCCTCATGGTCGAGGACGTGGTCACCTCCGCCGGCTCGGTCCTGGAGGCCATCGGCATCGTGCGCGCAGCGGGCGGCGCAGTGAGCGAGGTGCTGTGCGTGGTGAACCGCCAGGAGGGCGGGGAGCAGAAGCTGAACGACATCGGCGTGAGGCTGTCGGCCCTGGTGACCGCCGAGGACATCCTGAGGAAATGAGGCCCCCCGAGGACTGCAAGCGCTGCGCGCTGTGCCATGGGCGCGCGAACGTGGTCATGCCCGACGGCGATCCCGATTCGCCGATCGCCTTCGTCGGCGAGGCCCCCGGGGCGAAGGAGGACGCCGCCGGCCGTCCGTTCGTCGGCTCGTCGGGAAAAGTGCTCACCAAGCTGCTGGAGGAAGAGGGCCTCGAGCGCAGCAAGGTGTTCATCACCAACACCGTGAAGTGCCGCCCTCCCGGGAACCGCGAGCCCACCCAGGAGGAGATGGACGCCTGCCTCCCGTGCCTGGAATCGGAGCTGGAGAATCGGAAGGTCGTGGTTACCCTCGGGCGCTCGGCGGCTAAGGACCTCCTGCGGCGGCCGATCGTCATGAAGGACGAGGTGAACCGCCCTCAGAAGATAACGATACGGGGCAAGGAGATCGTGCTCATCCCCGCCTATCACCCGGCCGCGAGCTTTTACAACCGCACGGTGAAGGAGAGCATCCGGGAGAGCATCAGGAGTGCAAGGACTTATCTCGAGGGCCCTTGAACCTCTTGATGAGCAGGAAGCTGAAGTTGTACCAGCCGTCCTTCCACGAGGACAGCTTCACCTGGCCGATCCTCCGGCGGTAGGCGATCATCACCTCCCGGGAGCGCAGCTTCCGGAAGGCCTCGATCTTGATCTCCTCGGAGAAGGGCATGCCGTCGTTGGTGACATTGATCTTCGACAGCGCCTCGCGCCGGAAGACCCACATCCCGCTCTGCGAATCGCGTATCTTGCGGCCGAACAGCAGCCGGGTGGTGAACGACAGCGCCAGGTTGCCGATCTTGTGCATGTCGCTCATCGCCCCCGGCTCCATGTGGCCGAAGCGGTCGGTGGTGATGAACTCCAGGTCGTCGCGGTCCAGCATCTCCATCAGCGGGATTATCGACTCGGCCGGGTAGGTGCAGTCGCCGTCCATGGTGGCGATGACCTCGCCCCGCGCCTTCTCGAAGCCGGTCTTGTACGCTCGACCGTACCCCTTGCGCGGCTCCTCGACCACCACCGCGCCCTTGGCACCGGCGATGTCCCTGGTGCCGTCGGTGGAGCGGCCGTCCACGATCATGATCTCGTAGTCGAACCCCTTGCCGTCAAGGTTGGACCTGAGCTCGTCGATGACCTGCCCGATGCAGTCCGCTTCGTTGAGCGTGGGGATGACAACGCTGAGCCTCAAGCTGAACACTTGCAGTGTATGAGGCGAGGCTATAATAATCTGACCCGGTCGGTACCAGGTCAGCTGGCGTTCCTCTTCCTCTTGCCGTATGGCCCCTTGTCATCGAACAGCTTGAAGCCGATGTAGCCCATCAGCGCGACCATCAGCCGGGTCAGGGCCCAGAAGGTCATCTTCTGCTTGAACATCCGCAGCGGGTCGTAGCGGCCCCATAGGTTGCCATGCTTCAGCGTGAGCTGCTTTCGTCCCGCGCCGTTCCAGAACGCCTGCTTGAAGAACCCGTAGACCGTCGATTTCGTTCTCCGGTATACTATGGCGTCGGGGTTCCAGGTGATCTTGTAGCCGGCGTCGACCGCCCGGTAATTCAGGTCGATGTCCTCGGCGGTGATGAACCAGGTGTCGAAGCCTCCCAGCTTCTCCAGTACCTCGCGCCGGAAGGCCATGTTGGCCGAGGGATAGGAGACGTCGTAGCCCTTGTGGAACAGCTCCACGCGGTCGAGGTCCTCCCAGGCCTTGAGCCCGATCATGATCGATCGCCCGGCGACGATGTCCGCCCCCTGCTCGAAGCTCTTTCTCAGCTCCTTGATCCAGTTCGGGTTCGCGAGGTCGTCCCCGCCGGTGAAGGCGATGGCCTCGCCCTTCGCCTGAGAGATGCCGTAGTTGGTGCTCTCCCCCCGCCTGCCGGGGTGGATGTACATCTTGATGAACGGGTACTTGGCCTCGTACCTGCGCACGATGTCCTGGGTACGGTCCTCGGAGGCAGCGTCGACCACCACGATCTCGATCGGACCCTCCTGTATCACCAGGCTGTCCAGGAGGTCGGCGATGTACCGCTCCTCGTTCATGATGTTCAGGACCACGCTCACCAACATGAGAGGTCCATGTTATGCGCTAACTTCCATAAAACGGTTGGCGACGCCTAGATATGGCTTCAGTACGCATCCCACACCGTGCGCCTGTGGAGCATCAATCCTCGCTACCTGGACCCTCCCGGGCTGGTGGGGCTGTGGCGGGAGGCCCTCCTTGCTCAGGGAATAGCGTCCGGGCGGACCACCGCCTACCGCAACCATCCCCAGGCCAGGAAGGTACTGGAGCAGCCGGACCCCTGGGGAGCGGTCCACGACTACCTGGTGGGGGTGTGGGAAGAGGGGCATCTACGCGGGTACCGGTTCGACCGCGATCGCATCCTGGACCACGCCGGTGGATATTCCATGGAAGTGCCTCGCGGTCAGATCGAGTACGAGGCCGTCCTGCTGCGGATGAAGCTGGAAACGAGGAACCCCGGGTACCTGGACGATCTGCCGCTTCCCGGTGATGTGCTCCCTCATCCCAGCATAACGGTGGTGGACGGCGGCATCGCCTGGTGGGAGCGGCCCCGGGAGGACGTGCTCCGGCGCTTGGGCGAGGAGCGTTCCTCTGGCTGATCGACCCCCAGCTCAGACCTGGACCCGGCATCCCTTGCTGATCGAGCTCAGCGCGGCGGCGCATATTGAGACGTTCTGCAGGGCGTTCCACCCATCGGACTCCGCCCGTGCGCCTCTCTCCGCCGCGTCCACGAAGCTCGTCAGCTCCCGCTTCAGCGGTTCCTCCTTGCGGACGTACACCTGGTGGGTGTCCAGCTCGATGGGCATGGTCGACATGTTCGAGGTATCGACATGATCCATGCGCGAGGTGGAGAACTGCAGGCTCTGGTCCATGTAGTCCATGACCGCGTAGCCGTCGGAGCAGGTGATGGACACCTTGCGCACCTTCATCGGCGTCAGCCAGTTCACCTCGACCATGCCGGTCGAGCCGCCGGCGGTCTGCAGCAGGAGGGTGGCGTGGTCCTCGAAGCGGTCGTTGGCCATCTTACCGCCCAGCGCGTACACCGACTCGATCTTCTCCCCGGTGAGGTACCGGATGACGTCCACGTCGTGGATGGCCAGGTCCATGATGACCCCGACGTCACGGATGCGGTAGGGGTACGAGGACACCCGGCGGGATGCGATGGACACTACCTTGCCGAAGCGCCCGGAGGCGATGGCGTCCCGGGTGGCGGCGACCACCGGGTTAAAGCGCTCCACGAACCCCGAGGCGATGGTGACGCCCTTGCTCTCCGCGAGCTCGCACAGCGCTCTCGCTTTCTCGACCTCTCCAGTGAACGGCTTCTCCACCAGCACCGAGCATCCTTGGTTCATCGCCTTTACTGCCGTGTCGTAATGGTACTCGGTCGGCGTGCACACGCTCAGCGCGTCGACCTCGCTCATCAGCGCGTCCATGTTCGTATACGGATTGACGCCGAACCGCTGAGCGATTTTAGCTGCTGCCGCGGCGTCGACATCGAACACCCCGGCCAGGCAGCCCATCTCCGAGTAGATCCGAGCGTGGTTCTGTCCCATCGAGCCGGTGCCGATCACTCCCACCCTGAGCATGCCGCGATAAGCGTCGTCCTCGCTTCTTAACCTTTTCCAATCGATGCCAGCAAGCGAACGGGTTCAAAACCCTTAAGTCCGCCGTCCCCGTTGCTGGCGCCATGAGCATCCGGTCGGTCGCCGTCGTCGGCGCGGGGTATGTCGGGCTTCCGGTAGCGTGCACGTTCGCCTCCAAGGGCGTTTCCACGCTGGCGGTGGACATCGACGCGGCGCGGGTGGACAAGATCAACCGCGGGATCTCGCCCATCGAGGGGGAGGAGCCCGGGCTGGCCGAGCTGATATCGACGGCGGTCCAGGGCGGCACGCTCATCGCCACCACCGATTACTCCCGGATCTCGTCCGCCGACGCCATCATCGTGTGCGTGGACACCCCGATAGACGAGGCGACGAGGCGGCCGGTGCTGAAGATCCTGAGGTCCGCCGTCCTGACGGCGGGGAAGCACATGAGGCGCGGAGCGCTGGTCTCCATCGAGTCGACGCTCCCCCCGCGCACCATGCAGGACGTAGTGATACCGACGCTGGAAGAGGCCAGCGGGATGAAGGCGGGGAGAGACTTCCTGCTGGTGCACTGCCCGGAGCGGGTCATGCCCGGCCGGCTGCTGAGGAACTTGCGCGAGTACGATAGAGTGCTCGGCGGGTTCGATGATGCCTCGATCGAGGCCGGCAGGAAGCTGTACTCGATAATCATGGGCGGGAAGCTGCACACATCCGACCTGGTGCACGCCGAGATATCGAAGACCCTGGAGAACGCCTATCGGGACGTGCAGATCGCCTTCGCGAACGAGGTGGCGCTGGCGTGTGAGGAGCTGGGAGCGGACGCGTACGAGGTCCGCAGGCTCGTGAACACCTGCCCGTTCCGCGACATGCACATTCCCGGCGCCGGCGTAGGCGGCCACTGCCTTCCGAAGGACTCGTGGCTGTTCGCCTCCTCGCTGAACGGGTTCAAGCCGACCATCATCACCTCCGCTCGCGAGACGAACGAGCGCATGCCGGTGCACATGGTCGAGCTTGTGGAGGACGCGCTGTCGGAGGCTGGGCGGAAGATCGAGAGCTCGAAGATCGCCGTTCTCGGGCTGGCGTTCCTTCACGACTCCGACGACACCAGGCACTCGCCGGCGCTGACGATCATCGACCGCCTGCATGGCCACGCCGAGCTGGTCGTCCACGATCCTTACGTGGCGAAGGAGTATCGTGCGCCCCTGGTGCGTGACCTCGACGCCGCCGTCAGGGGCGCGGACTGCCTGGTCATCGTCACCGACCACTCCTGCTACCGGAACCTCGATTTGCACAAGTTGAAGGCCGTGATGCGCACCCCGGCTATCGTGGACGGTCGGAACTTGCTTTCATCCGAAGAATGCCGCGGAGCGGGGTTCGTATACCGGGGAATTGGCAAGGGAATGAGGAAAGGCGGGCCGACCTGGTCTGAGCCGGCCGAATGCAAAAATAAATCATAGGCAACCATCCAATCGTATCCGGGAGCGAGAGCCGTACCGATTAGACGATCACGAGTTCCTCGTCACGAACCTCTGGAAGCTTTCACCTCATCAACCGCACTGTTTCGCTGGTTAACTCATTAGTATGGGCCATCTTTCCATGTTGATGCGCACAGTCCCAGAGAAGCACATCCTATTGCATCAATAAGATCGATTTCGACGGATTGCCCCTGCCCATATCGGTGGGTCCCTACCTGTCTCCTTCTTGAAGGCATTCCATACGTCCTGAGCAACGTCTCTGGGAAGCGAGTATGGATGAGGCTTATCTGCCACGTAGATAAGACCGAGCGAGGAATAGGTGCGCTTATCCATCACGAAGCCTATGATATTATCCCACGGCTCGAACGTCTCGCGGCCAGATCGGGTTCTCAATGACACTCCAGTAGAGGTTATCCCAATGGAAACGAGCATGGTATAGTATGGCCATACAACGAACCCGAAAAGAATGAAAATTCCTAGGCCAATACCGATTAATGTCGGTCCGACCTTGAGAGTGGTGAGGAACACAATTGTACTTAATAAAAAGAAAAAAATGGCTACAAATGAGAATGGCCATATGGTCTTCATGCTCTCCTTTGTCACGAATGAACGTTCCGACATTGCCTTATTTTCACCCATGTCCATTGTAGTGCCCAATATCGCTGGTATCGGAACGCCCAATGATACCGAGAACTCCACGACACCATGGGTCATCTCATTAGTCTCGCGATATCTTTCAGTTCTTTGTCAGAAATATAGTAAGGTGCTGATAAATGATTCGCACAGTTCAGCGTAAAGCTGACCTTCAGAGCCGTTAATGATAGTCACTTGAACATGAGGCTGTTCAAATGGTAGCAGCAATCCATTCTCAATTTTATAGGATGGCTGGCCAATCTTGAGTCTATAGTCGGCGAGGTCCTCGAGTTCGTCTTCGACTGCCTGGTTGCCATCGGCACCACTCTCTACAACCTCGCCGAGATGGTGCTCGAGGCCGGGGTCAAGTTCATCGCCGATCTGACGAGCGCTTACGTGGAGGCCATCAGGGGAGCGGTCAACAAGATCGTCGACGCGTTCCAGGCGTTCGTGGACTGGGCGATCGAGTTCATAGAGAGCACCATTGACGCATTGTTCGCGCCGATAATCGATGCGGTGCAGGACGCTGTGAACGATTACTGCTACGGCGTCCTGAATGCATTGATGAACATGTACAGCTCATATGAACAGAGCCAAACGATATCAGATGAGTTGCTCAATAGGTTCGGGGATGCTCTTCACGGCACCTTGTTCTGGGTGGTCTTCGGTCTTACCTTAGCGATAGACCTCGTTCTGATCGCTCTGAAAGTGATAACTAACGTCTGGGGTTTCCTGCTCGATATCGCCGTCGGCCTCGTCGTCGGCGTCATCATCGACCAGGTGTTCAGGGCCGGAGACTTCGGTCGAAGCGAGACGGCCTCGACGAGCGGGGTCGACGATGGAGGACATTATAACATCGTTAACTTCAGGAACAGCCTCGAATCGCAGGGCGTCGACACCGACGGTGACGAGTCGGAATCGTCAAAATGGGCGACCTTCTGGTCGACGATAGGTATCGCAGTATCGGTGTTCGACCTAAAACTCGGATATGCTATATGGACTGACTCCAGTTACGCTAAGATGGGAAAGATTGGACTGACGCTGAGCGGCATTTCCCTCGCGCTCTCCTCTTTCGCGAACCTCCTGTCAACTGACGAAAACCTCAAGTTCTGGGGCACAGCAGTTAATATTATCTCTGTAATAATCTGTGCGGGTGCAACGACGGTAAGTTTCGTGGAATTTATGAAGGCAAAAAATGCTATCAATGCTATTGCCTTCATCTCAAGTACAGCAACATCTTTGGTCGCACTAGGCGGACTGCTCAATATCCAGATCGAAACGACCGAGCTCCCTAACCACGCACCATTAACGGTAGGACAAGGAGGTCGAGCCTATGTTGGATGATGCTGCGGACCTTCGAACCACGTTCGAGAACCCGCCCGATACTTCATACAATTGGTTTGGAGCATTCTTCTTTATGGCCATATTTGGTCTTGGAATAATAATAGCCGTCATCATACATAGGCCGATTATGGCGATCATCGGGGTCTTCATGGGCCTATTGGCGCCCCTAGCAATCGTGTGGACTGAATATCTAGCAAGACCAACACAGGTGCATATTGACAAGGACGGGGTGAGACTCGAATACCGTTTATTTGAACCAAAGGACGTCCAATGGGAAGACATCGTTTGGATCTATGTCTCTCCCAACAAGTATACCAGCGTGACCGGCAGGGACAAGAGGAGAAGCATAATTCAGCTGAAGAGAAGGAAGCTCACGACCCTCGCGACCTACGAAATCGGGTTGGCCATGAGATCGGCATACCAGCGATATCACGGTCCTCTGCCGGAGCTGCCGGACGACTGGAAGAACCTGCCTTACTGATCTTTAAATCGGGACTGAGATCGCGAATAAGCAGACGACCTCGCTCGCGACGTGGCTCATCGACCTCGTCCGCGATGCCGGCCTCGATTCCCTAACCTCGCTGATCGAGGACATTGCGAGCGTTGAAGAGGCTTTATGCCCATCCTGGGATGCTTGTTCAAGCATAATCTCTTGGGCATCTTTCGGGGCATCTATCGTGGGGCTGGAAACGACCGTTTATGCTTACGGTCAGAGGAGCTGACCAGATGACGATAGAGATGAATTCCCGTACTCTTTTCACAGAAACGCTCATCCCGAGCCACCGCGAGGTCGGCGGCCTGATGACCCATCGGAAGATACTGCTAGGTGTTTACCTGCTGAGGTTGATAGGAATAGCTATCCTGGCCATGTTCAACGAGAGATATCGACTGTAAATATTTCGTGACCTGAGGGCAGCATATTTTCTAACTTATTTCATCGATAGGGCAACGTCGATCCCTATCTGGTAGGCCCGGTGCTCAAAGTTCGCCGATCACAGAACATGAGGAGTTGATGGACAGCTGCCATTAATACGGACAAGTAATCGTCCAACAGTCCACTGCAATCTACCACCAAATGTTTATTGGCAAATAGGTGCTACGCAGGCCAGATGAAGCTCTTGGCCCAGTACTACTCGATAAAGGACTGCGATATCGGAGAGGACACCATCGTCCGCGATTTCGTCAACCTCTACGGGTGCAGGATAGGCCGGGAGTGCAGGATCGCCGCCTACGTGGAGATCCAGAGAGGCGTAGTCATCGGCGACCGGGTGAAGGTCGAGGCTTTCGCGTTCATCCCCTCGGGGGTCACCATCGAGGACGAGGTCTTCATCGGGCCGAGGGCGACGTTCACCAATGACCTGCACCCGCACGCCGTGGGCGATTGGGAGATCACCCCGACCTTGGTTAAGAAAGGTGCCTCCATCGGCGCCGGCGCGGTCATCGTGTGCGGGGTGACCATCGGCGAGAACGCCATGGTGGGTGCCGGCGCGGTGGTCACCAAGGACGTTCCGCCGGGCGCGGTGGTGGTGGGGAACCCGGCCCATCAGATCGTAAGGAAGGGAGCAAGATGAACAAGATCCCAGTCTCAAGGCCGACCGTCACCGACGAGATGGTGGAGGCCATGGCCGAAGCGGTGCGCAACGAGCGCATGGTCCTCGGAGAGAGCGTGTTCAAGTTCGAAGAGGAGTTCGCCCGGTACACCGGGACGAAGCACGCCATATCCGTCTCGTCAGGCACCGACGCGCTGATCCTGGCCCTCATCGCGCTGAACGTCCGGGGAAAGGAGGTCATCACCACCCCGCTGTCGTTCATCGCCACCGCCAACGCCGTGGTGCACGCCGGCGCCACGCCGGTGTTCGCCGACGCCTCGGCCAAGGATCTCAACCTGGACCCAGCGGAGGTCCGCCCGGTGCGCGGCACCGCCGCGGTCATGCCCGTCCATCTCTTCGGACAGCCGGCGAGGATGGACGAGCTCCGGGAAGCTGCCGGGGAGAAAGTGAAGATCGTCGAGGACGCCTGCCAGGCCCACGGCGCGATGTACAAGGGAAGGAAGGCAGGCTCCCTGGGCGACGCTGCCTGCTTCTCGTTCTACGCCACCAAGAACATGACGGTGGGCGGTGACGGTGGAATGATCACCACGGACGACGACCGCCTCGCCGCCGACCTCCGCAAGCTCCGGGACTGCGGTCGAGTCTCAAGATACGTCCACGACGTCTTCGGCTTCACCGCTCGACTGAACACCGCCAACGCCGCCTTCGGCCGCGTGCAGCTGAAGCACCTGGACGAGTGGAACGAGCGCCGTAGAGCGATCGCGAGGCGGTACGCCGAGAAGCTGAAGGACGTCCCCGAGATCGTCCTCCCACCGATGGGCTCCAAGGACATCGTGCCGGTGTTCCACTTGTTCGTCATCCAGGCCGATGACCGCGACGCCCTGGCCCGGACACTGGAGGCCCGTAACATCGACACCGCCGTCCACTATCCCGTTCCGATTCACCTGCAGCCGGTGTACAAGGACGCCTTCGGCTTCTCCAAGGGCTCGTACCCCGAGAGCGAGAGGCTGGCCGACCGCGTGCTGTCGCTTCCGGTCTTCCCCACCCTCACCGACGAGGAGGTGGACCGCGTGTGCGAGGCGATCATCGACCACTACGAGGGAAAGAGATGAGACGGATCGAGGTCGCCGTACTGGGCGTCGGCTACTGGGGCAAGAAGATAGTCGACGAGTACAACAATATGCCCGGGGTAAAGGTCAAGGCCGTGTCGGACCAGATGGACGCGAACCTGGAGTTCTGCCGGGACCGCTACGGCGTGGAGAATCTCTACCACGATTACCGGGAAGTGCTGGAGGACGTCAACGTCACCGCGGTGAACGTCTGCCTTCCGAACGGACTACACTACCAGGCGTNNGAGGCCGGGAAGCACGTACTAGTGGAGAAGCCCATCACCCTGAGCTCGAAGGACGGCAAGGAGCTCGTGGAGCTCGCCGGGAAGAAGAACCGGGCGCTCTCGGTGGGGCACATCTATCGCTTCAACAACGCGCTGCTGGAGATCCGCCGCCTCATGGGCCAGAACTTCTTCGGCCGGCCGTTCAACATGAACTTCACGTGGACGAATTTGGAGCCCGCGTTCGCGGACCGGGACGTCATCGTCGACCTGGCGCCGCACTTCTTCGACATGGTCAACTTCATCTTCGACGCCTGGCCGGAGAGGATCACCTGCACCGGCAAGCCGTACCGGAGGAAGGAGATGGAGGAGCTGGCGTTCATCACCTGCGAGATGCCTTCGGGCGTCCTGGCGAACGCCACCCTGAGCTGGCTGGCGCCCCGCAAGGTGCGGCAGATCGAGATCATCGGGGAGAACCGCTCCGCGGTCATCGACGCGGTGGCCCAGGACGTCACCATCTACGAGAGCGGGTACACCTACAAGCTCGGCATCGAGAGGAACAACACCATCCGGACGGAGCTGACCAACTTCCTGCAGTCGATCGGGGACCCCTCGACGGAGACGAGGAACTCCGGCACCGTCGGCGTCAGGACGGTGGAGATGATCGAGAAGAGCATGGAATCCCTGCGAGAGGGACGCACCGTCGATACCGGTATCTGAGGTCGCATGGCCGCGGTCCTGATGCTCGTCACCAACGAGTACCGCCCCGATCCTCGGGTCCACAAGGAAGCGAAGGCGCTCATCGACGGCGGCCATCAGGTCACGGTCGCCGCGTGGGACCGCCTGCGCTCGCGGCCGCCTAGCGAGGTCGTGGAGGGTGTAAAGCTGCACCGCGTCCGGACGGGAAGGGTCGGCGGGCAGATGGCGCTCGTTCTCAACTATCCCCTGTTCCTGCTCCGCTCGCTCGCCGCGGCTAGGGAGGTGGACCCGGACATCGTGCACGCCCACGATCTGGACACGCTGCCCGTCGGCCTCCTCATCTCCCGCCTGCGAGGCATCCCCCTGGTCTACGACGCCCACGAGCGGTACGCCAAGATGATCGCCATGGACGTGCCGGCGGCCGTCTCCCGCGCCGTGGAGCGGCTCGAGCAGTACCTGCTCCCCCGCCCGGACCTGGTCATCACCATCAACGAGGCCATGGCCGCCGAGCTGGAGAAGCACGCCCGGGACAAGGTCCTGGTGATCATGAACGTGATCGAGCTTCCTCCCCGGTCGAAGGTGAGGGAGCATGAGCAGCACGAGAATATCGTGCTCTTCAACCCCGTCACCTTCGAGCCGATGCGCTACCTGGAGGAGAGCATCGAGGCGGCGGCGAAGATCGACCGGTGCGTGCTGCGCATCGCCGGCTCCGGGCGGCTGCAGCAGGCGGTGGAGCAGGGAGCGAGGGAGCACGCCAACGTGGAGTACATCGGTCACCTGCCGTTCACCAAGCTCCTCGACGAGTACAATCGCGTGGACGCGGTGCTCATCCTCATCGACCCGGCCAACGAGAACTACCGCACCGGGACCGCGAACAAGCTCGGCGAGTGCATGGCCTTCGGCCTGCCGATCATCGTGTCCCGCGGCACGCTCAACGCGGAGATCGTGGAGCGGGAGGGCTGCGGCATATCCTTCGAGTGGAGCGAGGAGAACTTCCGGGAGGCTGTCGACCGCCTGAGGGACCACGAGGTCAGGGCGGAGATGGGCCGCAAGGGTCGCCAGGCGGCGGAGCGGGAGTACAACTGGGGCACGATGCGCGAGCGCCTTCAGAGGGCGTACTCGCGCCTGCTCTCCTGAACGGCCGCGTTATATTCAACACCAAGGAATCCATATGCCGCATGGAACGCGGCCGCGTTCGAGGTCATAAGATGGACGAACTGACCGTGGTGGTTACGGGCTCGGGAGCTCCGGGTATCGCTGGGACGCTGCACTCGCTGAGGGAGAACTTCGACAGCAGGCGGGTCAGGGTCGTGGGGACGGACGTCCAGGAGGACGTGATCGGGAGGTACGTATGCGACGGTTTCCGCGCCATCCCGCGGCCCAGCTCGCCCGATTATGTCGACTCATTGAAGAGCTTGTGCCGGGACACCGGCGCGGCGATCATCGTGCCGCAGAACACCGCTGAGCTGGAGGTCATCGCCCGCGCCGCCGGCGAGCTCCGCGACGAGGGGGTGGAGGTCGTGGTATCGCCTGAGAGGGCCATCAGAATGTCCAACGACAAGGACGCGCTCACCACGCACGCTCGAGCGCTCGGCGTCCCGGTCCCGACCCGCCGCCTGGTCTCGGACATCGGCCGCCTCGAGGAAGCGGCGTCCGCACTGGGGTGGCCGGAGCGGAAGGTGGTGATCAAGCCCCCATCATCCAATGGCATGCGCGGGGTGCGGATCATCGACGAGAGCATCGACCTCAAGCGCCTCTACTACGAGGAGAAGCCCACTTCCCTGTACACGAGGATGGACCAGGTCAGGCAGATGCTCGGGGACGAGTTCCCACCCCTGATGGTCATGGAGCACCTGCCCGGGGCGGAGTACACCGTCGACGTGTTCCGGGGGAACGACGTCCTGGCGATCCCCAGGAGAAGGGACCGCATCGTGTCCGGCATAACCTTCGCGGGGACGGTGGAAAAGCGGGAGGACCTGATGGAATGGTCGGCGCGCCTCTCCCGGAGCCTGGGGCTCGACTACGCCTTCGGCTTCCAGTTCAAGCTGGACAGCGAGGGCGTGCCCAAGCTGCTGGAGTGCAACCCCCGCGTCCAGGGCACCATGGTGCTGTCCACCATGGCCGGCGCCAACATCATCTACGCCGCGGTCAAGAAGGCGCTGGGCGAGGAGGTACCGCCGATGAGCGTCAACTGGGGCACCAGGATCATGAGGTACTGGGGTGGCGTCGGTATCGCCGACGGCCGGCTCACGGTGAGGATATGAGAGCGTGGGAGCGGCACGCGGAGCACAGGACGTCGGGAGAGTGGCACGTCCACACCTCCTTCACCGACGGCACCGCCACGGTGGACGAGCTGTGCGGGGCGGCCGAGCGTTCAGGCATACCTCTGATAGCGTTCACCGAGCACGTGCGGCGCTCTCCGGACTACGACTTCCGGGCGTTCCTGGACCAGATCGACCTGGCCCGCGGTCGCTACGGCCTCACGATACTCTCCGGGGTGGAGGCCAAGGTCCTTCCCGACGGCTCGCTGGACGTCGATGATGACATCCTCGCGTCAGTGGACTACCCCATATTCGCCTATCATTCCTTCCCGGCCGATAAGGAGCTTTTCTTCGGCACGCTCCACGATGTCATCACATCCGGGCGGGCTCACGCCTGGGCCCATCCCGGCACCTTCTCGACACGCACCGGCATCACCCTGGCCGAGGACGAGCTGAATGAGATCATGGAGCTTATGGCCCGCTATCGAGTGGCCATGGAGATCAACACCAAGTACCTGACCCCCGACGCCAGCTGGGCGCGCGCGGCCAGGGAGGCCGGGGTTGCGATCGTCAGGGGCTCGGACATCCACTCCCTCAAGGACCTGGCGGAGCGGGATGAGCGGTGGTCGAAGATGAGTCCGCTTCTCTAGACAGCAGGCGCGCCGGCTACATCCTGAACCGTACCACTTCGAAGGCCTCCGCATACCTCTCGTTGCACTGAACGCCGTGCATGCGGGCCATGCCGTAGATGAACTCCCGCTCGAAGTAGCTGCGCTCCTTGGCCAGCTGGGAGCGGTACATCTGCAGCGCCTCCCACTTCCGGCGCATGTGCTCCTCGCTCAGGGTCACGAACAGCTGGTCATCGAACCGCACGTTGTTCCACGGCAGCTCGTAGCTGATGATGCTGGCCGAGGACTTGAACGCTCTTATCATCTCGTTGGCGACCACCTGGTGGTCCTGGTGGTGATCGCGCACCGACGGGCCGATGACGATGTCCGGGGAGAACCTCGACCGCACCTCGATCAGGTGATCGAGCACCTCCTGGCGGTGCTCGGTCATGTGACGGACCTTGAACCCCAGTATCTCGTGCTGCTCCTTGCCCAGGCCATAGACCTGGATGACCTTCTCGAACTCCCTCGCCAGCGTGTCCTTGGGCATGCCGGCGGGCAGCGAGTCCTCGGCCACCGAGAACGCCACCCACAGAATATCGTCCCCGCGCTCGATGAACTTGGCCACGCTCCCCCCGCACCCCAGCTCCACGTCGTCGGTGTGCGGTGACAGCAGCAGGATCTTTGTCATCGCCCAGGGAACCGCCGGTCAGGTCTTATAGTTACGGTCCCGATGAGCGGGAGCGGCGGCCACATGCGCCCTTGAAAGGCCGGAAGGGGCATGATGGACAATTTTGAGGACTCCCCGTGACACGCCGGGAATATATTTTCCACGATTTTAATACAATTTTCCTTGAGCATGCTGGCTTTGACGTCTTTTCGGGAACGTAATTCGGCAAACAGGCAACAAGACTTATATATTGACATTTCATTTCTTTCTACCGTCTGACACGCGTCGGACTAGAAGATGGGATGCGAGAACGGACACCGGTCAATACTGGTGGTCTTCTTTCGCCTCCGACAGCGGAGGACGAATGTACCTTAAACAGATCGAGCTGGAGAACTTCAAATCTTTCGGCAGGAAGCTGACGGTCCCCCTACTGGAGGGCTACACTGCGGTCACTGGGCCCAACGGGTCGGGGAAGTCCAACATCTCCGATGCCATCCTTTTCGTGCTCGGGCCCAAGAGCTCGCGCGCCATCCGGGCCGGGAAGCTCACCGACCTCATCTTCAACGGCGGCAGCACCAAGCAGCCAGCCGACCACTGCAAGGTCTCCCTGGTCTTCGACAACAAGGACCGTCTCATCCCCATCGAGGACGACATCGTGCGCCTGACCCGTCTGGTGAAGCTGTCATCGGACGGCGAAGGTTACAGTTCGTACTTCTACGTCAACGACCGCAAGTCCTCCCTCGGGGAGTTCGACATGCTGCTCTCCAACGCCCGCATCAGCGCCGAGGGCTACAACTTCGTGCAGCAGGGCGACGTCACCAGGGTGGTCACCATGTCCAACCTGGAGCGCAGGAGGATACTGGACGAGATCTCCGGGATCTCCAAGTTCGACGAGGAGATCCTCAAGGCCCAGGGCGAGCGGAACGAGGCCGATGCCAACATCGAGCGCATCTCCATAATCCTCGCGGAGCTGCAGCGGCAGATCGACCAGCTGGAGCAGGAGAAGGAGGTGGCGATGACCTACCTCCGGACCAAGGAGACCCTCACCCGTTCGAAGGCCCAGATGGCCCACCGGCAGAAGGAGAACGCCGAGGCCGAGATCGCCAGCACCCAGCGGCAGATCGCGAACATCCAGGCGGAGATCGTCAAGCTCAAGGAGCGCAAGGTGACCATCGCCGAGCGTGTCAGGCAGCTGGACGAGGGGATGGTGCAGGTGGACCGCGAGCTGGAGGCCAAGGGAGGCGCCGAGTTCCGCCAGCTCAAGGAAAAGATCGACGCGGTCAAGATCCTGGTGGCGAGGTCGGAGGACCGCGCCGCCTCGTCCGCGCAGGGAGCGAGCGAGGTGCAGGCCGAGCTGGAGGACCGGGCGGAGGAGGAGAAGGCCACCGCCGCCGAGGTCACCGCGCTGGTCGCGGAGCACGATCAGAAGGCCGGACTGCTGGACGCGGCCACCAAGGAGCTCGCCGGGAAGAAGGAGCAGCTGGCCGAGGTGCAGGGCAAGATCAGCGCCTGCGACAGCGAGCTGGCCGCGCTGGAGAAGGACATCGCCGCCCGCGAGAAGAGCGTCCGCGAGGGCGAGGAAGGGCTCAACCGCCTGTCCATGGAGAAGGAGCGCCTGGAGGGCCGTCAGGAGAGGCTGGCCTCCGAGGCCTCGGCCTTCGACGAGGACATCAAGGCCCACGAGTTCGGGATTACCGACGCGGAGTGGAAGATCAAGGAGATCAAGGACCAGGACAAAGGCTCCGGTAAAGAGCTCAAGGCCCTCCAGGAGGAGTACCTCCAGAAGAAAGGCGCGGAGTCGCGCATGACCCGCGAGTCCAACGAGCTGGAGCAGGCGATCAAGTCGCTGCAGCGCGACCTCTCCAGGCTCAAGGCCGAGGAGGAGGCCGCCGGGGAGATCGCCCGGGGGTACAACCGCGCGGTGCGCGGGATAATGGAGGCCAGGGACAGCCGAACGATCAGGGGCATCCACGGCACAATCGCCGAGCTGGCTGAGGTCGACCCGCGGTACCAGACGGCGCTCAACATCGCCGCCGGCAACCGCATGCAGGCCATCGTGGTCGATGACGACGAGGTCGCCTCGCAGTGCATCCAGCACCTCAAGCGCAATGGGCTGGGGAGGGCCACCTTCCTCCCGCTGACCAAGATGCTGGACGGCCGTCCGCGGGGGAAGGCAATCATGGCCGCCAAGGACGCGGTGGGGTTCGCCATCGACCTGGTCAAGTTCGACGAGCGCTACCGCGCCGCGTTCTGGTACGTGCTCGGAGACACGGTGGTCGTGGACACCCTGGACAAGGCGCGCCGGCTCATGGGCGGCGTGCGCCTGGTGACCCAGGGAGGCGAGCTGCTGGAGGCATCGGGAGCGATGGTCGGCGGGAACGTCGAGCAGTCCCAGCTGAAGTTCGGCGCGGCGGCCAAGGGGAAGCTGGAAGAGGTCTCGGCCAAGCTCGATGCCGCCATACAGTCTTCGATCAAGCTGCAGGCCGACCTGACCCAGGTCCGCACGGACATGCTGTCGCTAGAAGCTCGCATCCGGGAGCTGACCGGGGCGGGCGGAGCCTCGTCAGTGACCCTTAAAGCGCTGGAGAGGCAGAGGGACGATCTCCGCACCAAGCTCGCCCAGGTGACCGGGGAGAAGGCCAAGAAGGTGGCCGAGCTGGAGCAGGTGAACGCGGCGCTGGTGGAGCTGACCGGCAAGCTGGCCGAGGCCGAGGCCGACCTCGGCGTGAAGCGGACCGGCAGGGACGAGGCGAGGGCCAAGCTGGAGAAGCTCGCCCCGCGGGAGATGTCCCAGAAGCTCAAGGCCCTCCAGGCAGAGGTCGCCGAGCTGACCATGCGGGCCTCCGAGCTGCGGTCGGCCCGGGACACCCTGGACGCCCGGATCAAGCTGACCCAGAAGCGTCGGGACGAGCTGGTGGACGCCGGAAGGCAGCTCACCGAGAAGCTCGCCCGGCTGAAGAAGGAGGGCGAGGAGGCGAGCGCTCAAGCGGTCCGCGCCCGGACCGACCTGGCCGCCCTGCGCAAGATCGAGGACTCCATGGGCCAGGAGATGAACGGCCTTCGCCAGAAGAAGGAGCAGCTGTTCCGGGAGAAGACCTCGCTGGAGAGCGAGAGGGACAACATCACCGGCACTGTGGACACCAAGGCTGAGATCATCATCGGCCTTAATACCCGCATCGCCCAGACCCAGGTGAGGATCGGGGAGCTGGAGGAGGAGCTGAGGCAGCTCAACACCCCGGTCGCGCTGCCGGCCCCGACTATCGAGGCGCTGAAGGACATCATCCGCCAATGCGAGGCGGCCATCGCCTCCATGGGCCCGGTGAACCTGAAGGCGGTGGACGACTACGCCGAGAAGAAGGCGAGGCACGACGAGCTGAGCGCGGAGACCAGGCGCCTCGACGCCCAGCGCCGGGACCTCCTCAAGCTGGAGGCGGAGCTGAACCAGAAAAAGAAGTCGGCCCTGCTGAAGGTGTACGACGCGGTCAACCAGAACTTCCGCCGGGCGTACGCCGAGCTCTCCCAGGGAGGGGAGGCCGAGCTGCTGCTGGAGAACCCCGAGGAGCCGTTCCAGGGCGGGCTGGCGATCAAGGCCAAGCCCAAGCAGGGAAAGGTCCTGAGGCTGGAGGCCCTGAGCGGCGGGGAGAAATCGCTCACCGCCCTGGCGTTCATCTTCGCCATACAGGAGTTCCAGCCCTCGCCGTTCTACCTCCTGGACGAGGTGGACATGTTCCTCGACGGCATCAACGCGGACATGGTCGCGAGGCGCGTCCAGAAGTCCTCCAAGACCGCCCAGTTCGTGCAGATCTCGCTGCGCAAGATCACTCTCACCAAGGCGGACCACATAATCGGCGTCACCAAGCAGGAGGGCGGCATATCCCACGTGATCATCCGCCCGAACATATCCGACGTCAGCGAGCTGCCGCCGGAGCTCAAGATAGCAGAAGAGAAGATGGAGGAATCATCATGATGGCTTGCGAGGCCGCGGAAGGGGTGCTGGGGCACCTCCTGTTCCACAAGGCGATGATCGACGAAGGCTCGGGGGCGGAGAAGATCGACCGCTATCTCTCTATCCTCCGGGACGCTAACGCCGGCCCGGCTTCCCGGGACCCCCTGGACCGCTCCATCGAGACGGTGTTCGAGCTGGTGCTGTCCAACGACATGGACCCCTGGGACATCGACCTGATGAAGTTCACCAAGCTGTACGCCGAGAGGGTCAAGGAGGAGGACGTGAACTTCGTGCTCGCCGGCAAGCTGATGCTGATGGCGTGGTCCATCCTGCGCATGCAGAGCGAGCGGGTGCTCACCAACTCCGAGACGCGCTCCGACGACTACCTGGACGACATGGAGGGCATGGACCTGTTCGAGGCGGACGAGCCCCGGCGGGTGCTGGTGATGCCGGACCAGATCGAGCTGGACGAGGTGGTGCGCCACCGCGGCTCGAGGCCGGTGACGCTCCTAGAGCTGCTGGACGCGTTCCAGGAGGCCCAGCAGGAGGAGGAGCGCAACGCCCTGCGGGAGCGCATCAGGGAAGCGAACCGCGCCAAGCTCAACGGCGCGTTCGACACCAAGGCCCACAACGACGACCTGGAGAAGGACGTCGAGATGGTGTGGGAGCGCATCTCCAAGTGCGGCTCCGGCCCGGTCGAGATCGGCGACATCTGGAACGGAGGACGGGACGACCTGGTGACGGTCTTCATGTCCATCCTCTTCCTCGCCAGGAGCGGCCGCATATCGGTGTGGCAGGACGACAGCCCGTACGGGACCATCAAGCTCGAGGTCAAGCTGGACTGGGACATCGGGACGCTGGAGGACGCTACCCCCGAGCCCGCACCCCAGCCGCTTCCCCGGAGCAAGGAAGCGGTGATGTGAGGTGGACCTCGATCCCGTCCGCATCGTGGAGGCGGTGCTGTTCTCCGCGGCTCAGCCGGTGAAGATATCGGACATCGAGGTGCAGACGCAGCTCACCGGGGCGGTCGTCCGCCGGGCGCTGAAGAAGCTGGAGGAGGAGTACGACAGCAGGGGCTCGGCGATGCAGGTGGCCAAGACCGGCGCGGGGTACTCGTTCATCGTCCGAGAGGAGTACCGCCCGTTCGGGCGGCAGTTCGCTCCCAAGGAGGTGCCGGACGAGGTGCTGCGCACCGCGGCCATGATCGCGTACCATCAGCCGGTGCTGCAGAGCGACCTGGCCCGGTCGCTGGGCAGCAGGGTGTACGACGACGTCCGGACGCTGCACCAGCTCGGCCTGGTCACCGCCAGGAAGCAGGGGCAGACGTTCCTGCTGACCACGACCAAGCGGTTCTGCGAGTACTTCGGCATCGACGGGACGAGCAAGACGGCGGTCAAGCGGTGGATGGAGGAGCGGGCCCGCGGGCCGTGAGCTCGGTCCTCGCAGCACCTCCTTTCTGCCACTTCCTTGTCCATCTGCAGACCTGGCACGACACTCGAGCCCAGGAGGACGCCCCAGGTGAGGTACCCGGTGACCGTGGGCATCTGAGCTTCCCGAACGGGATGCTCAGCAGGCCCGCAGAGCCCAGGATAATAGCGACATCAAGGATCGGTCGGGCCTAAGTGTCCATTGTCGAGCGCTCTCAACGCTATCATCAGGAATAATGAACTCTATCGCCCCGGGAGGGTTGGCCGGAGGACCCGCGGACTGCCGCTTGGCCGCTCTCCCTCTGTACGGAAAGCTTAAATCGCGTTCCTACAATGCCAAGGCAAGTGATTATTTATGGTGATGCCGCTCGCGCTGCTCGAGAAGTCGATGGACCACCGGATCTCCCTCCTGCTCAAGGACACCAGGGTCCTGGAGGGGAAGCTGGTAGGCTACGATGATTACATGAACATGGTCCTGGAGGACACCGAGGAGCGGACCTCCGAGCAGACCAGGCGCCTGGGGATCGTGGTGTTGCGGGGCAACAACGTCGTGAGCATCTCTCCCCTTTAGACCGCAAGCGCATTTCCGCATCGCTTGATGGCCATGAAAGCATTGATCCTGGCCGGAGGCCTGGGCACCCGCCTGAGGCCGCTGACCTATAGGATGCCTAAGCCGCTGGTTCCCTTACTGGGCAAGCCGCTGGTCAGCCACATCATCGACCCGCTGCCGGCCGAGGTCGACACCGTCATCCTCGCCGTCTCCTACATGAGGGAAGCGCTGGACGAGTACTTCAGCACCCATGACGTGGGGCGCAAGATCATTCTGGTGAACGAGGAGCAGCCGCTCGGCACGGGCGGCGCGATCCGGAACGTGTCCCACTACCTGGACGACACCTTCATCGCGTTCAACGGGGATGTAGTGTGCTCCGTCGATCTCAACGACATGCTGCGGTACCATCGCTCCCATGGGGGCATCGGCACGATGGCGCTGTGGCAGGTGGAGGACCCCTCGGCCTTCGGAGTGGTGGGCAGGGACATCCGCGGACGGATCACTGCCTTCCAGGAGAAGCCGCCGAAGGGGGAGGCGATCTCCAGCTCCATCAACGCCGGGGTGTACATCTTCGAGAGGGAGATCATCGACCACATACCTTCAGGCGTGGTCTCCATGGAGAGGCAGGTGTTCCCCAACGTGCTCGGCAAGGGCCTCCACGGCTACGAGTTCAAGGGCTACTGGGTCGACTGCGGTACCCGCGAGAACATCCTGGCCGCCCAGCGGACCCTCCTGGACCTCGGCGGCGGGAAAGTGTCCCCGGAGCTGATCAGGGAGGACGACGCCGCGCTGGTCGGCACCAACATGGTGCTGCGGGCCCATCTGCGGGGGTGCAGGGTCGGCCCCCACGCGTACATCGAGGACGACGTCCTGATAACCAAGGGAGCGGAGGTCTCGGAGAGCATGGTGTTCAAGGGCGCCCTGATCGAGGAAGGGGCGCAGGTGCACGGCAGCATAATCGGGCCAGATTGCGTGGTGGCCAAGGGCGAGATCGTCAGGGACCAGGTCCTGGCCAGAACATGAGGCCATCGATCCCCCGCCATCCAATGGTTATTTATCACTCCAGTCCTTACCGCGGTAAAGACCTGCAGGGTTAATCAATGAAGCGACAGGACCAGCTCCTAGAGTTCGTTAACCGCAAGGGGTTCCGCAAGGGATGGAGTGCCTTTATCATCGCCTTCTTCCTTCTGTTCGTCGTCCTGCCGACGGTCTTCGTGGTGACCTACGCGATCACCGACTGGGACGCCATCAGCATTACCGTTCTCAGCAATCCCAAGACCATGGCGATCATCTGGGACGCGATCGCTGTCTCCTTCGCCATCGCCGTCATCGTCACGGTGATCGATTTCTTTGCTGGCCTTCCGGTAGCGTGGATGCTGGTGCGCAAGGACTTTCGGGGGAAAGAGCTCTTGGACACGCTGATAGACATGCCGTTGGCAGTGCCCACCGCAGCCCTCGGCTTCTCCGCGGCCATCTTCTGGGTAGTTGACCCGTCCCCCGTTCCCCTCTCTCTATCGATCATCTCCTCGCCCTTCATCCTCATCGTCCTCCTGCACGTGGTGTTCTCCTATCCTTACATGGTCCGCTCTCTGGCGGCCATACTGGAGGAGATCGACGAGACCTACGAGACCGCGGGACGGACGCTGGGCGCAAGCCGCCTGACCGCCGCCCGGACCATCACCCTGCCGCTGTTCCGGGCCGGCCTGGCGACCGGCGTGATACTGTGCTTCTCGCGCAGCATGAGCGAGACCGGGGGAACGCTGATCGCCCTGAGCACGATGTCCAGCCTGGGCATCGTGGCGGCCGACAGCTTCGCCACCGGCCCGACGCTCATCGCGGACTGGAGGACGCTGTCCTTCACCGACCCCAGCTACACCCCGGCCCTGGCGTTCGTGAGCATCCTGCTCATCATCCTGTCGCTGGTGCTGCTGGTGGTCCTCAAGCTGCTCATCATGAAGTTCCACCTCCCCCTGCGCCGGGTGTGGCCGATGCCGGAGAAGATGCTCAGCCGGGGCATATTCCCCAAGCTGAAGGACGGGAGCGCGCTCTTCTTCCTGGCGATGATAGTCCTGGTGCCTTCGTTCTTCATCTTCACCTACGTGCTGTTCGCCACCCCCCAGGCCGCGGAGTGGGACTCGTTCATCTTCGCCCTCGGATACTCCTTCCTGCTGGCCGGCATCGTCACGATCATCGACATCGCCCTGGGCATCCCGTTCGCCCTGTACATCTCCAAGCACCGCGAGAAGCGGTCTTCGCACGTGCTGGATGTGCTGGTGAACGTCCCGCTGATCGTGCCCACCGCCGCCCTGGGGATATCGCTTACCCTGTTCTGGAGCAATATCGGGTCGCTCAGCGGGCTGGAGTTCTTCATCCTGGTCCTGGCCCACGTCGCCTTCACCTATCCCCTAGTGGTGAGGAACGTGGCCGGGGCGGTGGAGGAGATCGATCCCTCCTACGAGGAGACGGCGAGGACGCTGGGCGCCAATCCCATGCAGTCCTTCCGCCGGGTGCTCTACCCTCTGGTCAAGGGGTCCATCCTCGCCGGCGCGATCATGGCCTTCACCCGCAGTCTGGGGGAAACCGGCGCCACGCAGGCCATCCTGGGCAACAACGCCCCCACCGCGCCGGTGTTCATCGTCGCCCTCGTCCAGAGCGATGCGTTCTTCCAGGCGGGCCTGGCTTGCATAATCCTCATCATCGTCTCCTACGTGTTCATGCTCATGCTCCGCTACATCACCAGGAAGAGGAAGGAGGTGATCTGAACGCCGAGCATCACCCTGCGGGCCATCAACAAGCGGTACGATGACGTGGTCGCCGCCGACGACCTCGAGCTGACGGTGGAGAACGGCGAGTACCTGTGCCTCCTGGGACCCACCGGCGCCGGGAAAACGACGACGCTGAGGATCATCGCCGGCCTGACCGCCCCCGATTCTGGGCAGGTGTTCCTGGACGAGAAGGACGTCACCAAGGCCGAGCCGGAGGAGCGCAACGCCGTGCTGCTGTCCCAGACCTACTCCCTGTTCCCGACGATGACCGTGGCCGAGAACATCCTGTTCGGCCCGGAGATCAGGAAGGTGCCGGAGGAGGAGAAGAAGCGCACGCTCATCGAGCTGCTCGACCTGGTGCGCCTGACCAAGCGCGCCGACTCCTACCCCAGGGAGCTGTCGGGAGGGATGCAGCAGAGGAACGCCCTCGCCCGGGCTCTGGCCACGAACCCCGACGTCCTGCTGCTGGACGAGCCGCTGCGGGCCCTGGACGCCCGCCTGAGGATCGACCTCCGGCACGAGCTGCGCTCCCTGGCCAAGGCGCTCGGCCTCACGGTCATCCACGTCACCCACGACCAGGAGGAGGCGCTGGTGATGGCCGACCGCATCGCCGTCATCCGCGACGGTCGGATCATTCAGGTGGGCACGCCCCGCGAGGTGTTCGACTCTCCCGCCACGCCGTTCGTCGCCAACTTCGTCGGGCAGTCCAACTTCTTCACCGGCTCCATACTGTGCTCCGGGAACGACCGGACCACGACCGTCCATGACGAGGAAGGGCGCGTGGTCTTTGCCCGGCCGTGCGCCCTCCCGGTCGACTCCAAGGTCGTGGTGGCGGTCAAGATCGGCAACACCAGGGTGGTGAAGAAGAGCGACGCGTTCCTCACCGGGACGGTGGAGCGGGCGCTGTTCGAGGGCCGCATCGTGCACCTGGACGTCGACGTCCCCGGCCTGGGCCGGTACTCGGTGAAGCTGCCGGCGTCGCGCCGGGACCAGGTGTCGGTGGGCGACGAGATCGGGCTCAACTGGAGCGTGAAGAAAGCATCGGTGTTCCCGTACCCCGAGGGCGGGCTGGAGAACGAGCTGAAGGTGGACTGATGCCGGAGGTCGAGCTCAGGGGGATCGTGAAGCGGTTCGGCAAGGTGACCGCGTCCAGAGACATCGATCTGAAGATCGCCGACGGCGAGTACGTGACCATACTGGGGCCTTCGGGCTGCGGGAAGACCACCCTCATCCGCATGATCGCCGGGATCATCGAGCCCAGCGAGGGCAAGGTGCTCATAGGCGGCCGGGACATGGAAGGGGTGCCGATCGAGGAGCGGGACATCGGGTACGTGTTCCAGAACATCGCACTGTTCCCGCACCTCAACGCGCTGGGCAACGTCTCCTATGGTCCGGTGGTGCGGAACAAGGACCGGAAGGAGGTCGAGGAAATCCCCCGCCGCTACCTCGAGCTGGTCAAGCTGCTGGACCGCATGAAGATGTTCCCCAGCGAGCTGTCCGGCGGCGAGCAGCAGAAGGTGTCGCTGGCCCGGGCCCTGGCCTCGGGGGCGAAGATCCTCCTGCTGGACGAGCCGCTCTCCGCGCTGGATGCCAGGGTCCGCATGGACCTTAGGTACGAGCTCAGGCGCATAACCAAGGACCTCGGCCTGACTGTGGTGCACGTCACCCACGACCAGGAGGAGGCGATGACCGTGTCCGACCGCATCGTGCTGATGCGCAACGGCCGCATCGTGGAGACGAACACCCCGGAGATGCTCTACCTCGAGCCCAAGGACCTGTTCACCGCAAACTTCGTAGGGGAGACCAACCTGCTGGAGGGCGTGGTGAAAGAGGTGCTCGAGGACCGTTCCCTGGTGGAGCTGCGGGACGGCACGGTGGTCGAGGCCCGGCCGTCCAAGTTCAAGAGCGGGGACGCCGTCGTCCTGTCGATCCGCCCGGAGAGGGTGCATCCGGCGAGCGAGGGGTTGGGGGCGGTGATCCGATGCATCACCTTCATGGGCACCTACATACGTATCTCGGTGGAGACCGACAGCGAGGACCGGGTGAACTTCGACGTGAGCACATCCGAGGACCGAGATTATAATATAGGCGACCGCGTGGACCTCATCTGGAGCAAGAGGTCGGGAATACTTTACCCTAGACCGCCCGAGGGCGTGCAAGAGGCGATAAAGCTTGAGTGAAAGGAAGTCATTGTTGGATTGGTTCAATAAGCGCCGCGAGTCGGTGGTCATGAGCGGGATACGCGATCATATTCGCGCGGTCGGAGACGCGGTCTCGGAGCTGAACAAGGCTGTGACCGCGCTGTGCGGCGCGGACCCCACGAAGGCCATGGACGCCCTCAACCGCATGCTGCTCGCCGAGCAGGAGGCGGACAGCCTCGAGGACCGGATGAGCATGGAGCTTAGCAAGGGGGACATGGAGCCCAAGGAGCGGGAGGACCTCATGCGCCTGGTCCGCCGGATGGACTTCATCGCCGACTGGTCCAAGGAGGCGGGCATGAACCTCCAGCTGATACTTGAGGCCGGGGTCAAGGTCCCCTGCAGCCTGTGGTCCCATTACCACGAGATGACCATCGAGCTGGAGCGGGCGACCAAGGAGCTGAGGGCCAGCATCGAGAACCTGGGCATCAACGAGCAGATGGCGGAGAAGCACTCCCGGGAGGTGGAGAGGCTCGAGCACGTCCTCGACGAGCTGTACTTCGTCACCAAGAAGGAGATCCTGTTCTCGGACATCGACCCCCGGGCGGTGTTCCTCCTGAGGGACATGCTCCACGGCATCGAGAACGCCGCCGACTCGTGCAAGGACGTCGCTGACATTATACACATCCTTATCACTTCCGAGGCGCACAAGGTGCGGTGATATCATGGCAGAGAGGCTGTTCGGTACCAACGGGGTCAGGGGGGTCATCAACAAGGACATGAACGTCCAGCTGGCGATGGACCTGGGAAAGGCGATCGGAACGTTCATGGGCGGCCGCGTGGCCATCGGCAACGATTCCCGGACCTCGGCCACCATGATCAAGAGCGCGGTGTCGGCGGGCGTGATGTGCGCCGGCGCCGAGGTCCTCGACCTCGGCCTGGTCCCGACCCCCGTTGTACAGCATTATGTCAAGAACAACGGGCTCTCGGGCGGGGTGATGATCACCGCCTCCCACAACCCCCCGGAGTTCAACGGCATCAAGTGCGTCGACGCTGACGGCACGGAGATGCCCCGCTCCAAGGAGGAGGAGATCGAGCGGCTCTACTTCACGAAGAGCTTCAGCAGCATGGACTGGCGCGGGGTCGGCGGCCTGCGGCAGGCCAGCGGGGCGGTGGACGACTACCTCGCGTCGGTGAAGCGCCTGGTGGACGCGGACGCCATTCGCGGCGCCGGGCTGACCGTGGTCCTGGACTGCGCCAACGGCGCGGGCGCGGTCTCCACGCCGAAGCTGCTGGACGACCTCAACGTCAGGGCGATCACCCTGAACTGCAACCCCCAGGGCACCTTCCCCGGACACCCGTCCGAGCCGGTGGAGTCGCACCTAAGGGACCTCATCGCCATGGTCAAGGACACCGGAGCGGACATGGGCATCGCCCACGACGGCGACGCGGACCGGACGATATTCGTGGACGACAAGGGCCGCTACATGTACGGCGACAAGAGCCTGGCGATCACCGCCGAGGCGATGGTCCGGGAGAACAACGGCGGCATAGTGGTGACCCCCGTATCGTCGTCAATGGCGGTAGAGGACGTCGTCCGCCGGGCCGGCGGCGAGATCGAGTACACCAGGGTCGGCGCGCCGGTGGTGGCGAGAAGGATGATCGAGGTCGGCGCGGTGTTCGGCGGCGAGGAGAACGGAGGTCTGATCTTCCCGAAGCACCAGTACTGCCGGGACGGCGCCATGACCGTGGCCAAGATGCTGGAGATCGTCGCCGCGGACGGCCCGCTCTCGAAGCTGGTCGACCGCATACCGCAGTACTGCCAGGACAAGCGGAAGATGGAGTGCCCGGACGAGCGCAAGGAGAGGGTCCTCTCGGCGCTGGTGAAGTACTACGCGTCGCAGCGGGTGGACACCACCGACGGGGTCAAGATATGCTACGACGACGGCTGGACGCTGGTGCGGCCGTCGGGCACCGAGCCGCTGTTCCGCGTGTACTCCGAGGCCAGGACCCCGGAGGACGCCCGCAAGCGCTCCGATGACTGCGAGAAGGTCCTGGGCGACCTGATCGGATAGATAACAAAGACGAATAGGGCCGGTCAGCGCTTCCAGAAGGGGCGCGGGCCGGCCGTCTCCTTTTCCGCCCGACGGTACTTCCAGGCCACCGCCACCGCCTCCTGGGCCATCCTTGCCCCGAGGGCGGCGGTATTGCCCTTGTNNGTCGACCACGTCGAAGCCCGCGAGGCGGGGTCCGAGCATGTTGATGCACCGCTTGACGTCGAACGAGGTTAGGCCGAACGGCTCGGCCATGGCCGCGGCCGGGGCGTACGCCGGGTCCAGGCCGTCGACGTCCAGGCTGAGGTAGATCTTGTCCTTCTTGATGATGTTGAGCGCGCGCTTGAACGCCTTCTCCACGCCCTCCTGGGCGATGGTGAACGAGTCGATGTACTCCGGAAGGCCGCCCTCGGCGCGCTCCTCCCCGGATATCGAGCGAACGCCGAACGCCAGGACGTTGTCCTTGCCCACGTGCTCCGCCGCCCGCCTGAGGACCGTGTCATGGCAGTACTTCTGCCCCACGCTCATGTCGCTGTAGTTGAGATGAGCGTCGATGAAGATGACCCCGATGTCATCGAAGGCCTCGATGGCGGGTATGCTGACCGTGTGCTCCCCACCTAAAAGCAAGGGGAACTTGCCATCGGCCACCGCTCCCTTGACCGTTTGCCTCACGCCCTCCAACATCTCGTCGACGGTGGCGTAGTCCGGCAGGTTGCCCATGTCGTGAACGCTGACCTCGGCGAGGTCGAGATCGTGCTCCAGCATATAGCCCTCGGAGCGATAGGACGCCTCGCGGACCGCGGTGGGGGCCGAACGCGCCCCGGGTCGGAAGGTCGTTGTCAGGTCGAACGGAACGCCCAGTACGACGAACTTGGAGGCCTGGTATGGCGTTTCGGCGCCCAGGAAGGTTATTCCTGGAGAGGGCATCGAGAGACCAGCTCAGACCTTGGTGATCTTTCTCTTTCCCATGGCGACCATGTAGAGGACCTCGTCACCGGGGTTCAACTGTCCCCTGAGCTCCTCATCGATGGGCAGGGTGAACTGCTCGAAGGTTTCCAGGTCCATCATCTGGGCCTCGTCCCCGGCGATGGCCAGGATCTGGCCCTTGCGCTTGTCGATCATGGGCACCTGGACCTTGTGCTTCACCGGGTGAACCACGCTGCGCTTCTTGCCGTCATAGAGCCCCACGGCGTCGATACGGCTCTTGGCCTCGCCGTGCTTGCCGGGCTTGGAAGTGTCGATGGAGAGAATCTTGCAAGGTTCATCATCAATGAGCATGTAGCGTCCTACCTTGAGTTCCCTGACCTCGGCCTGAGTCCACATATATATCAAATGGAGGGAAACCTCCCCCTGCATATATAATTTATCTCCGGGCGAGGCGCCGGGCGGCGCACTTCAGCGGTCTGGCAGTGGCGTGAGGGCTCACCGCCGGCCCTTCTTGCCTCCCCATCTCTGCTGCGGTCCGCCCTTCCGTGGGGGACCCCGGTACGGCCCCTTGGGCCCGCGGTCCTGACGCGGGGGCCGCTGCTCCTTCTTAGGCGGCTCGGGGTACTTCTTCATGACCTCCTCGACCCGCCGGGCGATGTCCTCGTTGAGCTTGTCCCCGATGAACTCGCCTTTGAAGTAGTCGACCTTGGAGGCGATGGCCAGCTTCCCTCCCATGGTCCTGGAGATGTTACCCCGCTGCCAGTAGGGGGCGCGGTGGACGGTGGGGTGCTGGAAGATCACGCCGTGCTTGGGCGGCCTCTTCCCCTGGCGGAGGTGGGCGAACAGCGCCTTCTCCGCTCCCAGCAGCTGCACGGTCCCGGCGGGCATGCGGGACAGCCTCTTCAGTCCGCCGGCGATGGAGATCAGCCTGGCGCCGAGGCTCGCCCCGACGATGGAGGTGATGTTTGGAGCGGCCTCCTGCATCCGGTCGGCGATGTACGCCTCCAGGCGCTCCTTCTCCTCGTAGAGGCCGATCAGCGAGCTCGCGAATCCCCTCACCACCTCTAGGTCCTTCTCCTCCAGCTCCGACCCGACGGACTCGAGATCGAGGTCCAGCGCCTCCTGTATCGTTTCTCGGCCGCCCTTCTCCGCGATCAGCCGGGCGTACCGCTCCTCGCGGGCGTAATCGGCGAGCTCCGGGAAGTGCAGCCCGTACCACTCGTGCAGGCGCTCGCTGGTGAGGTTGATCATCTCGATGGTGTCGTCCAGCGCGCGCACCGCTTGAACGATGAAGCGGTCGGCGGGGAGCGGCTCCCTGGTCCGCAGCTTGCCCAGCTCGACCATCACCTTCTGCATCAGCTGGGGGGAGAAGCCGTAATCCTCGGGCCGGATGAACGCGGAATCGACGAACTCCGGCTTGCCCAGCGAGGATAGCCGGGGCTCGGCGACCCGCACCCGCTTCTGGGCCATGGACGCTTCCTCCGGCAGCACCTCGCCCTTTTGCACAAGGGCGAGCTTGGTGGCGATGACCTTGGGGTCCTTCTCGAAGAGCAGATGGCGCACCACCTTCTGCTTCTCCTTGTCCACCAGGAAGACGCCGAACCACTTCGTAACGAGGATCATCCCGACACGCACTCCTTCCCCGTTCAAGAATGTTTGGATAGCATCCTGGAGACCTCCTCCTCGGGAAGGTCGTCGAGGTCCCCCAGCGCCTCGCACCTCAGCTGCAGGGAGGCGATGTGCTCCATCGTCTCCATGCGCCCGAAGGCGTCCATGATGTCCGTGCCCACCGCCAGCGCCCCGTGGCTCTCCAGGAGGCAGGCGTTGGCCGTCCCGAGCTGGGTGACGACGTTCTCGGCCAGCTCGTCGGTGCCCGGCGTGGCGTAGTCGATCATGGGGACGTAGTTGCCCAGGACCAGAACGCCCTCTGGTGTGATGGCGGGACGCAGCATGCGGTGGAGGACCGCGAGCGCCGTGCACGACGTCGGGTGTAGATGGATGACCGCTCCCACGTCCGGCCTCGAGCGGTAGATGCCGGTGTGGAACGGCGTCTCCATCGACGGCCGGCCGCTCTCCGCCCTCCCGGTGCGGATGTCCACCTTGATCATCTGCTCCGGCGTCAGCAGGCCCTTGATCGCCCCCGAGGGGGTGATGAGCGCCGCCCGGTCGTCCAACCGCAGGCTCAGGTTACCCCCGGCCCCGAAGGTCAGCCGGCGCTCGTAGGCCAGGCGGGTGATCGTCGCGAGGTCCCGCCGGCCCTGCTCCTCGTTCAGAGCTCTCCCTCCTGGGCGAACTTCTCCCGCCGGACCTTGTCGATCTCATCGGGCCTCAGTATCCCGACCTCGGTGATGAACCCGGTCACGTACTTGGCGCGGGTCATATCGAACGACGGGTTCAAGGCCGGCGAGCCCTCGGGCGCCAGGCGCTCCTTGCCCACATGGGTGACCTCGTCCTCGGAGCGGTC
Source organism: Methanomassiliicoccus sp. UBA6 (assembly GCA_002508545.1). GTDB lineage: Archaea > Thermoplasmatota > Thermoplasmata > Methanomassiliicoccales > Methanomassiliicoccaceae > UBA6. Next base: position 5,842 of record DAVH01000032.1, on the reverse strand, counting down.
CTCGATGACGATGTCGTCCCCGCTGGCGATGGAGAAGTCGAAGGTGGAGATGGGAGCGGCGACGTAGAACGGCACCCCCAGCTCGTGGCACAGCACCGCCTTGTCGAAGGTGCCGATCTTGTTGGCGAAGTCGCCGTTGGCGGCGATGCGGTCCGCGCCGACGATGGTCAGGTTGACGTCCTTGCGCAGGTAATGGCCGGCGGCGCCGTCCACGACGATGGAGTGAGGTATGCCCTCGTTGTACAGCTCCCAGGCGGTGAGGCGCATGCCCTGCAGCCGCGGCCTGGTCTCCGACACGTAGACGTAGATGTGCCGCCCCTCGGTCCACGCCCTCCGGATGGGCGCCAGGGCGGTGCCGATGTCCACGGTCGCCAGCGCGCCGGCGTTGCAGTGGGTCATGATGTTCATCTCGTCATCGATCAGCTCGGCACCGTGCATGCCGATGAGCCGGCAGCGCTCCACCACCTGGTCGGCGTACGCGTCCGCCGCCTTCACCGGGTCGTCGCCCAGCTCCAGCGAGCTGAGCATGTGGTCCACCGCGTAGAACAGGTCGTAGGCGGTGGGACGGGTGCCCTTGAGCTCCTCGGCCGCCTTCTGGAGGTCGGCCTCGTTCCTCGCCGCCAGGGCCATCCCATAGGCCGCGGCGGCGCCGATGGACGGAGCGCCCCTCACCGTCATGTTGCGTATGGCCTCCGCCACCTCGTGGTGGTCGGCCATGTCCACTATCTTGAACTTCTGCGGTATCAGGCGCTGGTCGATCATCCGCACCATCCCGCGCTCGAACCAAACCGCCCTCGTCTCGATGCTCTCCTTGCCTGTCAGCACCCTCATGATAATGACCGCTGTGTGATTCCCAACGGATATACTAAGATATTGGCCTCATATTATTAACAGCGTTTATCGAATGTTCGTAACAAATTAATAGACACCATTGCATTTGTGTAATGACGCCGATGAAGAAGAGCTCCGCTCTCGATGTGTACTCCACGAGCTCCGGGCTGAAGCAGATCTCCAACCCGGTTCGGCAAAAGATCCTCAGTGAACTGCAGCGGCGGGACCTGAGCCTCTCGGAGATCGCCCAGCTCACCGGAAAGGCGCAGTCCACGCTCTCCGTGCACCTGGACAAGATGGTCAAGGAGGGATTGGTGGCATCGCGGGACGATCCCTCCGACAACCGCCGGAAGATATTCTACCTGGTCTCCAAGCCGGTCGGCTCCTCGGTCGTCCCCCGCGAGGACCTCACCCGGTCGGTCACCAACATCATCGACAAGAGCATCGGCTCGCCGACCCGCTTCATCAAGGGCGAGCTGAGGGCCCTGGTCATCGGGGTGGAGGCGATCGGCCTCAACATGGACCCGGTGCTCAAGGACATCGGCCGCCAGATCGGGACGGCGATCGCCCGGCACATGAAGTCGAACGAGGTGAAGGGACTGGTGGACGAGGTCAAGGAGTTCTACGCCCGCCACGACCTGGGGGACGTGAACGTGTACTCCCTGGTTCCCCTGACGCTGATCGTGAAGGACGACTACGACATGTCCGACGCCCCGGACGTCGGGAAGACGCTGTGCATCCTCAACGAGGGCATCATGGAAGCGATCTTCGACTCCCGCACCGGGGTGCCGCTCAGGGTCACCCAGTCGGAGTGCTTCGGCACCAAGAGCAACTTCTGCAAGTTCGTCCTCGAGCCCGCTCTTTACGATTAGTACGGCAATACGCTCTTGCGGCTCTCGGCGCTGCGCGGACAGATGGGATCCTTGAGGTAGCTGCCCCCGCCGAAGTAGAAGGCGTTGGCCCGGCACCCCCAGCACAGCCTCTGATCGCAGGAGCCGCAGACCACCTCGTCGGAGTACTTCCTGAAGCCGGTGAAGAACAGCGAGGAGGATGCCTTGGACACGATGTCCTCGAAGGTGTCCTCACGCACCGAGCCGAGGTTCCGCCGCAACGAGTAGCAGGTGGACACCCGCCCGTCGAGGGCGAGGAACACGGTGGTACCGCAGTACTCCCTAGGGAAGTCCTGACATCCCATGTCCCGTCCGCCGAGGAACAGCTTGTCGCGCCAGCGGTAAGCCTCCGCCACGTCCTCGGGGCGGGGGAGCAGGGGATACAGCTTCCCGGTCTCGTCCACCGGCTTGAGGGACATCAGGCAGGTCCTGACGCCGTACTTCGAGTAGAGGTAGCTCATCGTCTCCTTGACGTCATTGACGTCCTGGGCTGCGGTCATCATCAGCATGTTGCCGATCTGGCTGGGCGGCTTCCCCATGTCCTCAAGGAGCTCGATGCCCTTGAGGGTGTCCCTGGTCGTCCGGGGGTTGTAGGAGGAGCGCATGGACCTGAGGACCTCGGGGTCCAGGGAGTCCAGGTGCACCATGATGTATCCGTCGCGCGTCAGGTCGATGGCCCACTTGGCCTGCCCGATGTCGTTCAGTCTGCCGCCGGAGGTCCACAGGTTGTTGGACATCCCGTTGTACCTGGCGGTCTGGAGAAGCTCGATCCAGTCCGGACGCTCCATGGGATCGCCGCCCATCCAGTCGACCTGCTTGATGCCGATGTTGGCCGCCCGGCGGAGGATCCCCTTGATCTCCCGCGAGGACAGCGGCTCACCACCAGGAACGCTCTTCGCGTAGCAGTAGGTGCAATCGGCCGAGCACTCCGATGTGCATTCGATCTGCAAACGGAACGGGGCCATCCGGTAGAAGCAGGATGACTGTTGCCTGGTGAATGATGAATCGACATCGAACATCGCGTCCAGGGCAGAGTCTTCATCGGGCAGTCTTAACACGCTCCAGTAAGGTCGGACGGGCCAACATTGACCGCCTCTTAATAACCTTTGGGCCAAACTTTAGCTGGCCTCCGATGTTAATCCAGATTGCCTCGAAGGATGACGATGGATCAGTGCTGGTGCTCCTCGTTATGATCATACTCGTGCTCGTGGAGCACCGCCTCGTGAACGTGCTCATGGCTGTGCGTTCCCGTGACCGCGGAGGGATGGGCATGCCCGTGCTCCCCGGTGTGGTCGTGGACATGGGTGTGCACCACCCTCGGATGCCAGTGCAGGTTGGTCGGCCGCTCGGTCAGCAGGAGGTAAGCGCCCACCGCCATCAGGGCGCCGGCGGGGAGCATGGTCAGCTCCGGCACCTCGCCCAGCAGGGGCACGGAGACCACCGCGCCGATGAACGGCCCCAGGGCGAAGAACGCCCCCGTCCGGGCGGAGCCCAGGGAGTCGAGGGCCACGATGAACAGGACCAGGCTGATGCCGTAGCTCAGGGAGCCCAGCACCAGGGCGGCCAGCACGTCCGGGCCTAAGGCGGGGGCCTGTCCCAGGAGGAACGCCAGGGAGAGGGACGCGGTCCCCGCGACCAGGCCCTTGAGCATCGCGATCCGCTGCGGCCCGGTGCCCGCTATCTTCCGGGTGAGGTTGTTGTCCAGCCCCCAGAAGAACATCGCCATGACGATGAGGGCGGCCCCGAACCCCGAAGTCTCCCCGCCCCCGGTGTCCAGCGCCAGCAATATGCCGGCAGCGGTCATCAAGGCCAGCGCGGACCAGGTCCGCTTGCCCACGATCTCCTTGAACGCCATCCAGGCGATGAGCGCGGTGGCCACCCCCTCCAGGTTGAGGAGGAGCGAGGACGCGACCCCGGTCACCGAGGCGATGCCGGTCATGAGCAGGATCGGCGCGATCACTCCCCCGGAGACGATGGAGCCGATCAGGTAGGGGACCTCGCTTCGCTTCAGCTCGCTCTCCTCGCTCTTGCCCAGCCGGGAGAGGCGGTACAGTCCCAGGCCGAGGAACGCCCCCAGGTACAGCAGGCCGGCCAGGGCCACCGGGCCGATGTCGGAGACCAGGAGCTTGGACACCGGGGCGCTTATCCCGAACAGCGCCGCGGAGAGGATGATGTACGAGAACGGCCGAAGCCTGCCCGGGATCATGCCGCCGCCCCGTGATGCAGCCTCCGCCGGACCAGTACCGGCGGTCAGCGCTCCTTTACCATCATGCCGTCGACCACGGTGCCCAGCTCCTCGAAGATCAGCTTGTCGTCCTCGTAGGCGGTGAGGCCGTACCGTGCCGCCTTCATGAGGTCCTCGGTGCGGTGCCCGTCCTGGTCCAGCAGCAGGATGGTGAACTTCGCCCGAGGGTGCTCGCTGATCAGCTTCTGCAGGTCCTCGCGCAATCCCTCGAACTCGCCCCTGGTCACCCCGCCGTGCATGGGCGGTTTTCTCTTGTTCATGTCGGCATCCCCGGGACTCGATAACACCTCCCGCCTCATGAAACTGTGGCCCGCCCGTCGCGCGCCGCCTGGCGGCATCGGGGAAGGGGTCAATTCATAAATATCCACGACCAATCTCTCTCGTGTCCCGCGTCCCCGGCGGAAGCCGCGGCGGGACGGAAGGTATCAGGATGGACGCCTCCAAGCTCCCGGACCTGTTGCGCCGCCTCAAGGAGAAGAGGCCGCTCGTGCATCACATCACCAACTACGTCACGGTCAACGATTGCGCCAACATCACCCTGTTCATCGGGGCCGCCCCGGTGATGGCCGAGGCCAAGGAGGAGGTCGCGGACATGGTGTCCCTGGCCGGGGCCCTGGTGCTCAACATCGGCACGCTCCGCCGGGAGCAGGTGGACTCCATGTTCATCGCCGGCCAGAAGGCCAACGAGCTTGGGGTGCCGATCGTCCTGGACCCCGTGGGGGCCGGTGCCACCCGGTACCGCACCGAGGTCGCCGCCCGGCTGCTGCAGCAGCTGCAGGTCTCCATCATCAAGGGCAACGCCGGCGAGATCGGAACGCTGGCCGGGACGGGCGGGGTCGTCCGGGGCGTCGACTCGGAAGGCATCAGCGGCGACCCCGTGCAGGTCTGCCGCAGCCTGGCGGATATGTCCGGCGCGGCGGTGGTCATGAGCGGTGCCGCCGACATCGTCACCGACGGCCGGCGGACCGTCCTGGTCGAGAACGGCCACGAGATGATGGGCCGCATCTCGGGGACGGGGTGCATGGCCTCCTCGCTGGTGGGCTCGTTCGCCGCCGCCTCGGACGACCAGGTCGAGAACTCGGCGGCGGCCCTGGCCGCCTTCGGCATCGCCGGGGAGCGGGCGGCCGGGAAGGCCTCCGGCCCGTACGCGTACAAGGCCGCCCTCATGGACGAGGTCGCCGCCCTGACCCCCGAGGACCTGTGCAAGCTGGCGAGGCTGAGGGCCCTGTGAGCGACAGGCTCTCCTAACGCTTGCCCGGTGCGGCGCCGGTATTTTCTGAAGGGAGGACGCTCATGCTCATCATTAAATAAATTAACAATCGTTACCTATCTGCCGGAGGAGCGGTCGGAGCGCCAACGGGACCACGGCGTCGTCCAGCGACTCCGGCACAGGAAGGTTTATTCCAAACGGAATCCCAAGAAGGTACGGCAAGGTGGCAACATGAAGTACAGCAACATCCTCGAGACCATCGGAAGGACCCCCCTGGTGCGATTGAACAAGCTGGCGGATGAGGGGTCCGCCGAGGTGTGGGTCAAGCTGGAATCGTATAACCCAATGCGGTCGGTGAAGGACCGCATCGCCCTTGCCATGATCGAGCAGGCCGAGAGGGCGGGGACCCTGGGGCCGGGGAAAGAGGTGATCGTGGTGGAGCCGACCTCGGGCAACACCGGCATCGGGCTGGNNCCATGCCGGAGAGCATGTCCCTGGAGAGGCGGAGGCTGCTCAAGGCCATGGGGGCGGAGCTCGAGCTAACACCCAAGGCACTGGGGATGACCGGGGCGGTGGAGAGGGCGAAGGCCATCCATGCCGAGAGGCCCGGCTCGATCATGCCGCAGCAGTTCAACAACCCCGCCAACCCCAAAATCCACCGGGAGA
>DAVH01000011.1 GCA_002508545.1 Methanomassiliicoccus sp. UBA6 | reverse complement strand
GCGGGCGGGGAGCTCGAGCGAAGCCCGATGATGCTCGCTTGCTGGCCAGGTGATGCTCGCTGGCCGGCCAGGCGAGCGGGGGGATCGCCGGATCCGCCGCTCGCGTCCCGGCGTTGATTCTGCGTCACGCTTCGGTAAGCGTCGGTTCGCTTCGGCCCCCGCGCGTCGTTCGGCGTCACGCTCCCGCTGCGCATCCGTCACGGCCCGCGGGGCGGTCGCCACCCGGCCCCATCGTGCCGCGGGAACCGGCTCGCCGTGATGGGGTGCGGCGTTGACTTGTACTCGGAGCGAAGGCACGCTGATAGTGCGCTCACGAGGTGACGATCATGGTAGCCGTGGTGCGGGGTGACGGCGGAGAGTTGGTCATCCAGGTGGAGGGTCCGCTCGACCGGCTTGCCGCGGCGCGCATCGCGAGCTGCGTGGGCGACCTCCCGCCGGCCGCGCCGCTGGTGGTCGACTTCTCGCGGGTGGACGATCTGCCGGACGTGGGGGTGGCGGAGGTGGCCAGGCAGCTGGCCGGTCACGCCGGCGTGGCGGTGCGCGGGCTGGGGCGCCACCAGCTCCGCCTGCTCCGCTACTGCGGGCTCGAGCTCCCCGTCGAGCGGCACGACGCCGACGAGTAGATCGGGGGTCGCGCCTCCGGCGCCCGGTCCGTCGCTACGACAGCCTGGGCTTCTCCGGCGTGCTCGGTGCCGGCTCGGCCGGCAGCCCCTCTTCCAGGAGCTGGGCCGCGATGGCGATGGCCTTGCGGACCTTGTCCTTCACCTTCTCGTCGCCCTTGATCTTCTGGTAGGCCTTGAGCACCCGCTCCTCGTTCTTGGCGCTCTGGGCCTCCAGCTCGGCGATGCGCTTCTGGAGCTCGCCGGTGCGCGCGTCCACCTCGCCGCGGGCTCCCTCCACCTCGTTGCGGGCCACCAGCAGCTCGGTTCGCGCCGACTCCAGCTCGCGCTCCAGCTCGTCGGCGGCGCGGCGCCGCTCCAAGATGTCCTGGAAGGCGGCGGCCATCTCGCCGGGCGCGGTCTGGAAGGCGTAGACCTCGTAGGCCCCGGCGATCTGGCCGTCGCGGTAGGTGACCTGCTCGGTGTGCCAGGGGATGCCGTCGCGCGCGGCTCGCCGGTACCGCTCCGGCACCTCGGTCCGCGCCAGCGGCGGGAACGCCTCCTCGATGGTCTTGCCGACGAAGTCCGCGTTCCGGACGTGCAGGATCCGGTCGGCGGCGGGGTTCGCCCCCGCGAAGATCAGGCGCCCGTCCGGCTCCAGCCGGTAGAAGTGCATCCCGAACGGCGCCGCCTCCACCACCGCCCGGAAGCGGCCGTCGTCGCGGCCCGGCGCGGTGCGCCTGCCCTTGGCCTGGGAACGGCTGCGCATGCTCCACCCCCTGGGCGGCACCGCAGAGCGCCGGCGAGCCTGCCCCGCCGATGCGGCAAGTGTATCGCCGCCTCGGAAGGAAAGCGTGGACGAGCGCCCTGGGGTCGGGGGGACCCCAGGCCCGGACCCGCCGGGCTCAGACGAACAGCGAGGACAGCGAATCGGCCGAGTGGATCCGGCGGACCGCCTCGGCGAGCAGCCCGGCGACCGAGAGGACGCGGATCTTAGGGCACCCGGCGGCCGCGGGGGAGAGGGCGATCGAGTCGGTGATCACGACCTCCTCGATCGGGCTCTTGGTGATCCGCTCCACCGCCGGGCCGGAGAGCACACCGTGGGTGGCGTAGGCGAAGACGCGCGTGGCGCCCTTGTCCATGAGCGCGTTGGCCGCCTCGCTGAGCGTGCCCGCGGTGTCGATCATGTCGTCGAGGAGCACCGCGGTCTTGCCCTGCACCTCGCCGATGACGTTCATGATCTCGGCCACGTTGGCCTTGACGCGCCGCTTGTCGACGATGCCCAGGGTGGCGCCCAGGCGCTTGGAGTAGGCGCGGGCCCGCTCCGCCCCGCCGGCGTCGGGCGAGACGATGACCACGTTCTCGGCGTCGCCATCGAAGCGCCGCCGCATGTGCTCGAGCAGCACCGGCGCGGCGTAGAGGTGGTCGAAGGGCAGGTTGAAGAAGCCCTGGATCTGCCCGGCGTGCATGTCCATCGACATGACCCGGGTGGCGCCCGCGGCGTCGATGAGGTCGGCCACCAGCTTGGCGGTGATGGGCACGCGCGACTGGCTCTTGCGGTCCTGCCGGGCGTACCCGTAGTACGGGATGACGGCGGTGATGGAGCCGGCCGACGCGCGCTTGAGCGCGTCGCACATGATGAGCAGCTCCATCAGGTTGGTGTTGGCGTCGGGCGAGGTGGACTGGATGATGTAGGTATCCATCCCGCGGACGTTCTCGCCGATCTCGACCTGGATCTCGCCGTCCGAGAAGCGGCTCACCACTGCGCGGGCCAGGGGCCTTCCCAGCTCCTTGCAGATGGATTCGGCGAGCTTCCGGTTGGAGTTCCCGGAGAAGATCTTGAAGTCCGGCCGGGTGCCGTTCTCTGACATCGCGCGCTCCCGCTCGTCGAGTCGAGGACCGGACGTGCCGCAGCGACACGTCCACGAGGGCGCTCCTTATACCGGAACCCTCCGACGTTCGCGACGGGAGCTGATCACCGCGGCGGATCGGCGAGGGAGCGAGGGAGGCCCGTCCCTGCCGGCCGATCAGTCGTCGCTCGGGTCCGTACCGGTCGGGCGTGGCGCGGCTCCCTTGCGGAGCTCGCGGTCGTACTCGGCCAGGATGGCCTCGCGGTCGCCGGGGGTGAGCCAGAGGTTGCCCTCGATGCGCTGGAGGAGCTCGTCGCGCTCCCTCCCCAGGTCGCCCTCCAGCGATCCCAGCTCCCGCTCGAAGTCGTCGATCTCCCCGAGGTACAGCTCCCTGTCCCGGGCGGTCATGCTGAGTATGACCGGCGTTCCCTTGGTCGCGAACAGCTCGACCAGGCTGGGCAGCAGACGCGGCGAGACACGGTGCTTCCACACCTGGTACAGCTCGTCACCGTCCGGAAGCTTGTAAGTGTGGTCCGGGTAGCTGGCGTGGTTCTGGAGCTCCTTCCAGGTGGTGAAGGTCCGGCCGCAGCTGGTGCACGTCACCACCACCGGGAGGGAGAAGTCCTTGGCCAGGACCGCGGAGGCGTGCAGGTCCTTGAGGTCCTTCTGCTCCCGCTCGATGTTGATGCCCCCGGCCACCGCCATCTCCAGCAGGCGCTTCCTCAGCGTGACCCTCTCCTCCGGGCGGTTCCACAGCATGTGCTGCAGGATCGGCAGGAAGGTCTTGTCCACCCTGTCCCGTCCGATGGTATGGGCGGCGACCTTCATCACCCAGACCATCTTCTTCCACCGCCGGTCGGATATGCTGATCCCTCCGGAGCGGAACTCCTTCCTGAGGACGACGATGGCGTCCAGGACGTCCTCGTCGATGGGCACGCCGCCGGCGCCGCGCTGCAAAGCTTCGATCTCCCCGATGGTCAGCCGCACCGATGGAGCGAAGTCCTCGGCGTGTCCGAGGATGAGCTCGACGAAGTTGGTCTCGTCCTGCACGTAGTTGATGTAGTAGCGGAACAGGAAGCGATCATACAGCGCCTCCAGGGACTCGTTCTCCTCCGGCAGCTCGTTGGAGGCGCCGAACACCGAGAGCAGCGGGACGCTGAGGATCTCCGAGCCGTTGTGGTACCGGCGCTCGTTCAGCACCGTCAGCAGGGAGTTCAGGATGGAGGAGTTGGCCTTGAAGATCTCGTCCAGAAAGGACACATTGGCCGACGGGAGATAGCCGTCCACCTTCCGGCTGAAGATGTCCGCCTGGAGCGAGGACAGCGAAAGAGGACCGAAGATCTCGTCGGGGGTGGTGAACCTGGTGAGCAGATAGTAGAAGAAGCTGCCCCCATCGATGCACCGGCACATCTCTTTCGCCAGCATGCTCTTGGCCGTGCCCGGCGGTCCGATGAACAGCACGTGCTCCCCCGAGATCATCGCCAGGAGGGAGCCGGCGATCTCATCGTCGCGCTCCTTGAAGTTGCGGTTCAGCTCCTCGCTGAGGGTCCGGATCTTGGAGTTCATCCGCTCGAATTCAGCATGCTCGGTAATAAGCTTACTCCATGTACGCATGTTAGGTCCGAAGGGTCCGCGGCCTAAGTACGGAGCGCAGGATGCGCTAGAAGGGCCGGGAACGGGCGCATTGCAGGCACTTCCGGCTTATATAGGGAAGTACCTACCCGCCACGGGGCATAGACATTACGAACTACGAGATACAGAACATAGTGGCGTCCGCTAGCCTAGGCTGCGAGCTTGACCTCAGCAAGCTGGTCCAGTCCATGCCTGGATCCGAGTACAACCCTGAATCGTTCCCCGGGTTGGTCTTCCGGTTGAAGAACCCGAAGACAGCCACCCTCCTGTTCCGCAGCGGCAAGCTGGTGTGCACCGGCGCGAAAACGCTGAAGCACGTCCAGATCGCCGTGGACAAGGTGACCGAGAGCGTGAGGGCGGCGGGGGTGAAGGTCGAGAAATCGCCGACCGTTGAGGTGCAGAACATTGTGGCCTCGTCCAACCTGGAGAGCCCCATCAACCTGGCCTCGGTGGTCATCACCCTGGGCCTCGAGCGCGTGGAGTACGAGCCGGAGGTGTTCCCTGGACTGGTGTACCGCATGGACGAGCCGAAGGTGGTCATACTGCTGTTCGGCTCCGGAAGGCTGGTGTGCACCGGGGCAAGAAGACCGGAAGATGTGGGCGTGGCGGTGGAGAAGCTCGCCGAGGAGCTGCGGCAGGCGGAGCTGCTGGCTCCCTGAGGCGTCCTCGCCTCACCCAGGAGTATGGTGGAACAGCGGCCTCGCCATCACCGGCCGGAATCCGCCTGCCGGTCGGCCTCCAGCAGGCCGAGGTACCACTGGTCCACGTGGCGCCCGCCCGCCAGCTGGCGCTGGCGCAGCACTCCCTCCCGCCGGAAGCCCAGTTTCAGCAGGAGGCCGATCGATGCCCTGTTGCTTGCCAGGGGAACCGCCTCCAGGCGGTGGAACCGGAGGCTCCCGAAGGCGTGGTCAATGATCGCTGACAGGGCCTCGGTCATCAGGCCCTGCCGCCAAAACTCCGGGCGAAGCTCGTAACCTATCTCGGCGCAGGTACGGCTGTCGTTGAAGTTCCACAGGCAGCACGCCCCTATGATCTCGCCCTCGTCCCTCAGCTCCAGGACCCAGTGGAGCACCTCGCCCCGCTGTTGTTCCTCAACGTTCCTCGACACCCACTCGCGAGTACGTTCGACCGAGGGATGAGGGTCCTGGCCGTAGCATGCCGTGACCGAGGGGTCCGACTTCAGGACGAACAGCGCCTCGGCGTCGGCGACCTCGAGGGGGCGGATGCGCAACCGCCTGGTCATCAGTGTCGACGGCACGTGAGCTTCCGGGGTCATTGCCGCCGGGAAGGGGTTCAGGGAAAAAAGATGTTCTCCGCCGAGGTCATGGAACGGCTGGAGGTCCACACGAAGTCGGTCGGGAGCTTTAAGAAGGTCAAAGCTGGGATCGATCGTCGCAGCATGTTGATGACCCGCGAAGTCGATGGGGGAGGGATGAAACTCTCCTGCGTCCGTCTCATGGTCACCCGCTTCGATGACTGCTACCGATTCTACCGCGACACCCTCGGGCTCAAGGTCACCTGGGGGGACCTCGGCGACGATTACGCCTCGTTCAGCCTAGGAGGCACCACGTACCTGTCGATCTTCCGGCGGGACCTCATGGCCAGGGACGTGCGCACGCAGGGCCTGCCGCTGAGCGCAGTTTCCCAGGACGCCTTCGCGGTCGTCTTCCAGGTCGATGACCTGGACGAACTGCATGGCCGGCTCACCGGAGCGGGCGTCGAGCTCGTGAACCCGCCCATCGATTATCCCGACTACGGCATAAGGGCCATGCACCTTCGCGATCCCGATGGCAACCTTGTCGAGATCAACTCCCAGCTGTCTCTGGACAAGTGGAGCGAGGAGCTGAGGGTGGAAGGGAAGAAGTACGGCTGGAGCTAGGTCCATAAGCGCTCAGCGCCCCGGCCACGTGCGCAGGGGCCGCTCGATCATCCGGACGATGTATATGCTCTCGGTCCCGCGCTATTGATCTCAGAAGGTCCCCGTCTCGACCTGTCCGTCGCGCCGGTAATTGGCGATGATGACCCCCTTGGGCGAGACCTTGCTGTCGATGAGCTTGAAGGCCGCCGGGACCGCGCCATCGGCGAACAGCCGCTTTCCCGGGCCGAGCGTCAGGGGATAGATCTTCAGCCATAGCTCATCGACCAGATCGTGCTTCAGCAGGGTCTGTACCAGGTTGCCGCTGCCATGGACCTGGATGTCCGGGCCGTCCTGCGCCTTGAGGTCAGCTATCGCCTTCGCTGCATCGCCCTGCAGTTGGACCGACCGCTCCCAGGTGAACTGCAGGGGATGCCGGGAGGCGACGTACTTCGTTGCCTGATTGATCCCCATGTCCTCGTCCCGATGATATGGCCAGTAGGAGGCGAAGATCTCGTAGGTCTTCCTGCCCAAGAGGAGATCGTACGGCCGTCCCATCTGCTCCTCCATCACCTTGCCCATGAACTCATCGAAGTAGGGGACGGTCCAGCCGCCGTACTTGAAGCCGCCGGAGACGTCCTCCTCGGGCCCGCCGGGCGCTTGCATGACGCCATCCATCGAGACGAATGTAAGAACGATGATCTTCCGCATGACGATGTCTTTGCAGACCGCGGCATTAATAAGTTGCGAGTTGGGGTGCCATCAAAGGAGTGTTCCGGCCGAAGCCCGGCCTGTACAATGAGATTCTACGGGAAACCCTATGCTGGCGGCTTCAACGGAGCACGGCCCAAAAGCTCGTGGCCGGCCATGTCGCCGTCGCCGACACGCATCAATTTTCCAGAGGTGGCGCTCCCCAGGAGCTTGTCGTCCGCGGCCCTAAGGGGATTGCTCAGAGGGAAGCTTCGGCGGATCGAGGACCGACGGCGCGATCGTCTCCCCGGCCCCGCCGGACGTCGTCTTGAACGGGGCGGGGTTCTCCCACACCACGCGATTGTCGCACACCGTCTTCCCGTCGCACTTGACCGCCCAGATCTTCGAGGGGATGAGCTTGATGTGGATCTCCTCCCCCTTCTCATACATCCGCTCCGAGTCCAGGCTTATGCCGAGCCGGGAGCCGAGGCACTCCACCTCGTAGTCGATCCTGGTCCCCATGTACACCGCCTTCCTGACCACCGCCCGGTAGCCCTGGTCTTCGGGACACAGGACGGCCGCCTCGGGCCGGATGGTCAGACAGATCGGGCCGTCGTGCTCCTCGAGGCCGGGGAAGGTGAACTCGCCCAGGCAGCAGGTGATCGTCCTGCCCTTCTGGATCGCCGGCACGAAGTTGGTCCAGCCGAAGAACTCGGCCACCCTCCTGGTCCGCGGACGGGTGTAGAACGCGGACGGTCCGTCGTACTGCACGATCTCCCCGTCCACCATGAGGGCGATGCGGTCGGCGAGCATCACCGCCTCCTGCTGGTCATGGGTCACGAACATCATCGTGATCCTGTATCTCCGGTTGATCTCCCGTATCAGCTCCCGCATCTCCAGCCTGAGCTCGGCGTCCAGCGCGCTCAGCGGCTCATCGAGGAGCAGGAGCTTGGGCTCGACGATCAGCGCCCGGGCCAGGGACACCCTCTGCTCCTGACCGCCGGACAGTTGGTTCGCTCTCCTTCCGCCGTATCCCTCCAGCTTAACCAGCTCGAGCATCTCCTTGACCTTCCGCTCGATCACGTCCTTGGGCACGCCCCGCATCTTCAGCCCGAAGCCGATGTTCTGGGCCACGGTCATGTGCGGGAAGAGCAGCGGCTTCTGGAACACCATGGACACGTCCCGCTTCTCAGCGGGCGTGGACAGGACGGACCTGCCCTCGATCAGCACGTCCCCGGAGGTCGGCTCGATCAGGCCGGCGATCATCTTCATCGTCGTGGTCTTCCCGCATCCGGACGGTCCGAGAAGCACCACGATCTGCCCCTCGTCCACCTTGAGGTCCACCGCCTTCACGCACTCCGTCTTGGCGCCCTCGTACCTCTTGGTCAGCGACCGCAGCTCCATGAATGTCATATCTGGTTGATACCTCCGCTCGCAACGCCGTTGGTCGTTAAGAACCTCGATGTCAGGACCAGCAGGATAAGCACCGGCAGGATGAACACGATGGAGACGGCGGACGCCACCGCGTAGTCGCCGCTTCCCATGAGGGCGAAGAGCAGCATCGGGAGGGTCTCCACCGCGGTCCCTCCGATCATCAGCGTCAGCAGGTACTGGGACCAGGAGACCACGAACGCGAAGAGGCAGGCGACGACCAGGCCGGGGAAGATCGCCGGAACGGTGACCTCCATGAGCACCGACCATCGGTCCGCACCCAGCGTGCGGGCCGCCTGCTCGTACTCCATGTTGTAGTTCCTGAACACCGAGGAAAGGCCCATGATCATGTAGGGCATGGTGAAGACCGTGTGGCCGATGACCACCCCGAGGAAGGTGTCCGTCAGGTAGAGGCGGGTAAAGATCCCCTGCATCCCCATCACCGCGGAGATCACCGGCACGATGGCCGGGAGCAGGATGAAGATCTCCACCGCCGTCTTTCCCTTGAACTCCCGGGTGCCCAGTGCCTTGGCCGCGGTGTACCCCAGGACGAGGGAGAGCGCGGTCACCGCCGTGGACACGGCGATGCTGGTGATGATCGCGTCGACGATGTTCTGCTGCCCGAAGACGTAGTCCCACGCCCTCGAGCTCCACTCCGGCACCAGGCGCGGGTAGGCCCACCGGAAGCTGAACGACCACATCACTATCGGGATCACCGGCAGGACCACCGCCGCGTAAAGGAACATGAGAACGAGAGGTCTGGAGCGGCTACGCTTCGCCATCCTTTCTCACCCCCATCCGGTTCATCGCGTTCAGCTGCATGTATGCCAGGATGACCATGGCCACCACCACCAGGGTGATCATGTTGGCTATGGCCAGGGCCTGGGGACGGGAGTTCAGGTCGATGTCGGTGAACTCCTGGTACGATAGGATCGAGAGAGCCTTTGGATAGGTGCTGCCGAGAAGGAACGGCACCTCGTAGGAGCCGAAGGCGTAGGCGAACACCAGGATCGACGAGAACAGGATGGACGGCATCATCATAGGCAAGAGCACATACACGAACCTGCGCAGCGGACCGGCCCCCAGGGTAGCCGCCTGCATCTCGTAGTCGTCGATGGTGGTCAGCAGGAGGGAGAGGACCGCTATCCCGATGAACGGGAAGAACTTCAGCACGAAGGCGATGATGATCCCGAGCCCGCTCTGGTCGAACACGATCATCGGGAAGTCCGAGGGGGCCGAGATGATGCCGAGGGCGAACAGCATCCTGGAGACCAGCCCGGTCTGCGAAAGGAGAAGCAGGACCGAGATCGCGACCACCAGGTGGGGCACCGGGATGTTGAACTGGTAGACGAAGAGAGCGAGCTTTCGGCCGATGAAGGTCCGGCGGAGGGCCATGGACACTACGATGGCGACGGCGATGGAGACCACCGTGGACACGGCCGCGATGGTCAGCGAGAACGCCAGGGAATCGATGAAGCTCTTGCTCCCGAGGATACTGGCATATGCCTGGAACCCGACGGTGGTGTTCGAAGTGATGGAGAAGAAGTTCAGGCTTAGGAGGAACGAGTACACCAGGGGGGCGATGAAGAACGCCACGATCACCAGCAGCGCCGGCATGAGCATGATCCAGGTCTTCCTGTCACTCATGTCAGATCCGCTCCGGCGAACATCGACGCCGTTCCATCGGCGCTCTGGACCCGCGATTCCACATGCCGCGCATTGCCTCCCAGACAAAAGATGTGTTCGGCGGGGAGACTACTCCCCGCCGTTCCGGCAGCTCAAGCACCGCCGATCCTTTCCGTCCACACCGTCTCGATGTACCCCACCAGGTTTCCACCGAGGTCGGGCGCACTGGTCCTGGCGGCGTCCTCCCTCGACACTATGGTGCCGGCCGGCAGGCTGTCATAGACATCGTTTATGACGTCCGCCCGCCACCCGTCCAGGGCGTTGACATCGATGCCCGCGCCGCTTCCGGTGAGGGCGATGTGCTGGGCCTGCTGCTCCGGCTCGAGCAGGATGTTGGCGACGACCATCGCCGCGGCCTTGGCGTTGGCGTTGAACGGTATGGCCACGTAGTTGGTGTTGGCGATCGAGGTGTCCATGCAGTAGACCTTGGCGGTGGAGGGCAGCGCCCCGCTCTGGATGTCCGAGGATATGCCCGCTCCGGAGAAGGTCATGGTCAGATCGACCTCACCGTCGCTGAACATCCGGTTGAGCTCGGTGATCTCCGCGGGATAGGTCTTCCCTTCGTTCCAGAGGTAGGGCTCCAGGTCGCTCAGGTAGTCGTACAGCGGCTCGGACATGGTCCTGAACTGCTCCAGGGTGAGGTCGTCGTCCGCGTACTGCTCGTACCCACCGGTCAGCTCGTAGAGGGCCGACTTGATCATCGTCGTGCCCATGAACGCCGGCGGCGCCGCGTAGGTGAACCGCCCGGGGTTCGCCTGCGCCCAGGCCATGAGTTCGGCGAAGCTATGGGGCAGCTCCGACTCGTCGTGCTTGGCGGAGTCGTAGATCATCTGGTACTGGGCGGTGCCCCAGGGCGACTCGTAGAAGTCGACCTCGTAGCCCATGTCGTAGGCGAATGAGGGATCGCTCCAGTTCACCAGTACCGAGTTCGGGATCTGGTCGGCCCAGGGGCCGAAGAGCAGTCCGCCCTGCCTCAGGGTGAAGTAGTTCTCGCCGTTGACCCAGATGAGGTCGATGGACCCGCCGGTCTCCCTGCCGGCCTGCTTCTCCGAGGTGATCTTGTTCACGAACACCGAGGCGTCGGTGACCGCGACCCGGTTGATCGTGATGCCGTACTTCGCGGCCTCCTNNGTAGTTGTTCACCGTGGTGGAACCGCCCCAGAAGTAGAAGTTGACGGTCTGTCCCCTCGCTTTGGCCAGTATGTCCCCCCAGCTCATGTCCTGGAGCTCGGCGCTGGTGAAGTCGGCGTTGGCCGCCGTTTTCCCCTGGCTGCCCATGAGCATGAGCGCCACGCCAACGGCACTTACCACTAGGATG
>DAVH01000064.1 GCA_002508545.1 Methanomassiliicoccus sp. UBA6 | reverse complement strand
AACGCCTTGGCCAGCTCGACGGCCAGCACGATGGCGGAGTAGGCATCGTTGCACTGCCCGATGTCCAGGAAGCGGGGGATGCCGCCGATGTCGCCGTAATCCTTGTAGTTGAAGCGGTACTTGCCGCAGGCCAGGGTCATGATGACGCTGTCCTGGGGGATCTTCTCCACCAGCTGGGTGTAGTAGTCCCGTCCGGGCAGCGCGCCGTCGCATCCGCCCACCAGGAAGAAGTGCTTCACCTTGCCGGCCTTGACCGCCTCGATGATCTGAGGGGCCATGGACAGCACGGCCTTGTGATGCGCCCCGGTCCACACGTCCGGACCGCTGCGCTCCGGCAGGTCGCCGATCTCCTGGGCCTGCTTGATGATGGCGCTGAAGTCCTTGCGGTCGGCGACGTGCTTGACATCTGGAACGGAGGCCACGCTGGTCGTCCACAGCCGACCCTTGTACGATTCAGGAGGTATCAGCACGCAGTTGGTGGTGACGAGTATCGGACCCCCGAACTCGGCGAACTCCTTCTTCTGGTTCTGCCACGCGCTGCCGTAGTTGCCGATCAGGTTCTTGTACTTCTTGAGGTTGGGGTAGGCGTTGGCGGGCAGCATCTCGCCGTGGGTGTACACGTTCACCCCGGTGCCCTGGGTCTGCTCCAGCAGGGCCTCGAGGTCCAGGAGGTCGTGCCCGGTGACCAGTATGCCCGGTCCCTTGACCGTCCCGGTGCGCACCTTGGTCGGGGCCGGCAGGCCGAAGCGTTCGGTGTTCCCGGCGTCCAGCATCTGCATGACCTTGAGGTTGATCATGCCCGCCCTCATCAGGGTGTTCCACATGTCCTCGGCCGAGAAGTCCACGTTGGTGAGCGTCTTGAACAGCGCCTCCTCGATGAACGCGTCGACCTCGGGGTCGGTCTTGCCCAGCTCGCGGGCGTGATAGGCGTACGCGGCGATGCCCTTCAGCCCAAAGATCAAGGTATCCATCAGGCTGGAGATGTCCTCGTTCTTCCCGCACACCCCGCGGGTGGTGCAGGCAACACCCTGCGCGGTCTGCTGGCATTGATAGCAGTACATGGTCATTGCGATGTCTCCATGTATTCAACCACACCGAGCATATATAATCGTGATGATGATAGAATATTCGAACAATTTTAATAATGCCTATAATTCATAGGCTTTCAACTTATGGAGGGGGCAGAACGGCTACCCGTCTGGACGATAAGGACAAGATCATCATTTCCATGTACTCGACCGATCCGAACGTTTCGCAGGAGGCGATAGCCAGGGTGCTCAAGCTCTCCCAGCCCTCGGTGGCCGCCAGGGTGGCCCGGCTGAAGAAGGACGGGGCGCTGGAGTCCATCATCGGGGTGAACCCGCTGAAGATGGGGCTGTACCTCGCCAAGGTCGACCTGTCGTCGACCAGGCCGGATAGCATCCTAAAGATGTTCGTCGGATGCCCCTACTTCGCCAACGGCTTCAGCGTGTCCGGCCGGCACAACCTGTGCCTGTTCTTCTTCAGCGAGAGCGTCACCACCCTGGAGGCGATCGTCAACGGGCACATCCGCTCCGATCCATCGGTAAAGGACGTGGACTTCGACATCGTCATCTCCTCGGTCAAGGACTTCATAATCCCGGTCACGCTGAAGCCGGAGAAGAGCAGGAGGCCGCCCTGCGGGATAGAGCTGAGATGCAAGGACTGCCAGTCGTTCAAGGGCCGCATGTGCATGGGCTGCCCGGTGACCGGGGAGTACCAGGGGACATTCTACTAGCGGATGGAACGTCGCCGGCCGGACCTGGTACGAGGCCGAGCGTTGCCGAGGCGCTCGTGAGCGGGGCCGGCATACCGCGGATGACGAGGTCCTCGAGACCCCGGGCAGGTCTGGGACGTTCGCCTTAGGGCCCGCCGAGCAGGTCCGCGAACAGTCGTAGGGCGAAGCTCTCCTCGGCGTCCATGCCCTCGACGGTCACCGCCTTCTCGCACACCACCCACCAGCCGTCCTGGGCGGTCAGGCGGTATCCGTTCTCGCATAGGGCGTCCAGGCGATCGAGGATGCTCCTGACCGCCCCCGGCCGGAACTCCAGCTCTGGGGAGGATAGGCGGACCAGGACCTCTATGCCAAGCTCCTCCCCCTGCTGTCTCACCCCGACCCTCACATCGGCGGACTCGCCGAGCAGGCGGAAGGACTCCGGCTCCACCGTCACTCCTCCCCGAGCCAGGGGGCCATGTCCTTCATCAGCGGTACGGCGATGGCCATGGAGATCGCGGCCGCCATCCTGGTCCCCATCCCGACCTTCACATCGTAGTAGTAGCCGTCCAGGTCGCGGTAGTAGGCGTGATCGGCCGGCAGGTACTCCTTCGCCGCCTCGCTGGCGCTCTTGAAGAAGCGGAAGCGCATGTAGTTGCCGAACGATGGCCGCATGTCCTTCCTCACCATCGCGTCGTGGAACCGGTCGACGGCGCGGGCGAGCGCTCTCTCCCGCTTCTCAATGGCCTTCGGCCGGATGGGCCAGGGCAGCTGGATGTACGCGAGCTCGCTCACCACCTCCGGACCGCCGATGGCGATGCGCAGCGCATCGAGGGTCTTGTCCAGCCCCGCGCCCCCGTTGGCCACGATCATCATCTTCTTGTCGAAGAACCTCAGCCGGTGGTTGGTGTAGCACATCCGGTCCATGAAGTTCTTCATGAGGCCGGAGACGTTCTGCACGTACCCCGGCGACACCAGGATGATGCCGTCCGCAGCCTCGATCCTCTTCTCGATGGCGATGCGCTCGTCCTTGTACGGGCAGCGGTCCTCGCCCAGCTTGATGCAGCTGAAGCAGCCCCGGCAGGGCTTGAGGTCCGCGTCCGCCAGGTGCAGCATGTCGATCTCCACCTCTCCCTTCTCCTTCAGCCGCTGCTCGATCTTCCTCACCACCTCGGCGCCCGTCCCGTTCCTCCGGGGGCTGCCCATGATCGCCAGCACCTTCATTCAGGCCGCCTCCGAGAGCTTGGAGCGAAGGGCCAGGGCCATCAGCCCGAGGCCGATGACCGGCCCCATGACCATCCAGTCGTTCCAGAACAGGAGCAGGGAGGCGACGGAGAGGGCCGAGGAGGCCATCAGCGCGCCCTCCCAGCCCCTGCTCCGCCGCAGGTACATCAGCGCCGCGAGGAGCAGGCCGGCTGCGGCCGCCACGATCAGTACCGCGCCGATGGCCTCCACCGCGGAGGCGTCCAGCCCGACCGAGTTGAGCAGCGGTATCTCCCCGCCGCGGGTGACGAAGTTGCCGGCCCCGCCCTCCGGTCGGGGAGCGTTCAGGAGCACGGCGTGCATGAGCCCGTGAGCGGCGATGAACCCGCCGAGGACGCTCCGGCGTCCCGACAGGTTCGACCTTTTGTGCATCGTGATGTTCTGTTCCATGTGATCATTTCCCGGCAGGCGTCCCCTGCCTGAGATGAGGATGCCAGCAGGGTGTCATATCCCCGTGTTCACTCGCCGCTTGAGCATCAATGCATGGGGAAGCGCTCCGGCCGACGTTCCGTCAACCTGCCGCTTGATACAATGATCATCGCGGAACGTGCCAGCATCTCAAGGCCGCATGACCATGCGGTCCCGCCAGGTCGGGTGGTACCAACCGGTGAACATGATGTCGGGCACCGCCAACCGCACGCCCTCCTCTTCCACCACCATCTCGAAGGTCAGCTCCAGCTCCCTTAACGTGCTGTTCCAGGCCACGAATGAGAAGCGGTCGGGCACGTTGACGAAGGTGCGGTAGTACTCCGCTTTAGCGCCCATCTTCGACCGCAGCCGGGCGATCACCTCGCTGCGGTCCACGCCCTCCTCGATATCGATCTGGAATATGGAGACCACGTCCCCGGAGAAGCCGGGGTGGAGCATGGTGACGTACTCCAGCGCCCCGATCGTCTCCAGCCTCTCCAGGCGCCGGTTCACCGTCGCCGCGGTCACCCCCAGCTCCTTGGCCACGTCGGTGGACGCCTTCCTGGCGTCCTGGGCCAGGGAGGAAATGATGCGCATGTCCAGCGAGCTCAGGGGCTCGGTCGATGCGGTGGCCGGCCGGGAGCCCGTGGGCCTCACGCTCTCGATCCCGACCCAAGGATTGGCCATCCCCGTGCCCGCCCTCACCGCCGCGATCAGGCCATCGAGCTCGGTGACCTTGCGGAGAAGCGCAGATATCACCAGGACGCCACCGCTGCCGAACAGGACGCCGGATATCAGCTCGTTGCCGTCGAAGGCCGCGGCCACCTCCTTCTTGGTCCTTCCGGGCGCGCGGCCGTATATCGTCACCGGTATCGCCTCGAGGTAGGGGATAGATATCGCCGCGGTGAAGCCGAGAATCACCCCGGACTCGTGCAGGAGCTGGAGGCGGCGGTGGACGGCCTGCACCGACATCCCCATCCCGTCCGCCAGCTCGCGGTAGGTCGCCCGGGGATCGCGCACCAGCATCTGGATCAGCCTCAGGTCCTGCTCGTCCATCGGACCTGGATGAGCGAGCGGGTAGAGAATGCTTTTCTCTCCGCCGTCCAGGAGCTGATGCGCCGGAAGATCGCTCCGCTCGAGCGCGACGCATGGTCACGGCCGGGTATAGAAGTGGAGAGATGAGGCGAGGTCATGACCAACCATTTCAACTGTGGCGCGCATACCGGCAGGAGGAGCGGAATGGGACGCATCGAGCCTTACACCGGGAACCGGGACCCCAGGTTCGTCACCGTGCGCCGGGGCGGCACCCTGGAGGACGGCGATCACCGCCTTCTCGCGGTGTGGGCAGCGGACTCNNACGTGCTGCACCTCTTCGAGCGGGAGCGACCCGGCGACACCCGCCCGCGGCGGGCGATCGAGCAGGCGCGGGCCTGGGCGCGGGGTGAGATCTCGATGACCGAGGCCCGCGCCGCTGCCTATGCCGCCCACGCCGCGGCCAGGGAGGCCTCCGGGGCGGCAAGGGAGGCGGCCCACGCTGCCGGTCACGCCGTGGCGGTGGCCCACATGGCCGATCACGAGCTGGGCGCTGCGGCCTACGCCATCAGGGCGGTCCGCGCCGCAAGCGATGAGGACGAGCGCGACGAGGCCGGCCGCCTGGAGCGCCAATGGCAGCGCGAGCAGCTACCGGACAAGATCCAGGAGCTCGTGATGGACGATCAGAGGCGGCGCGATAAGAAGTGCTGGTCCTTGTTCGGGCGATGACGCGCCCGCCGCGTCGCTCCAGGTCCGGCCCTCTGGCCGTCATGGGCCGGAGCGGAAGCATCTCAGTCCGGGAGACGCCTTCGGCCGTCACGGAAGGCGAACATGGCCTCGCCCTCGGAGGCCGATGCGATGTATCCCTCACCGTGGCGGGTGAACGCTAGCCCCGTCAGGTAGTCGACCCATCCCGCGTCCTCGTACCTGACGCTCAGCAGCTCCTCCCTCAGGAGGACGACCTCCCAGTCATGGGACACGTGGATGTCCAGGCGGTCGGCCGGGCTGGCGGCCAGGCCGGCGATGACCTGCGACAGCACCATGTCCGCGGCCTCCGGCGTCGGGAGCAGCCACCTCGGGTCGAACCGGCCCTCGAACCACGCTCGCATGAACCCGTGCCCCATCCGGTCGGCGTCACCTAGGACGCAGGTGTCCCTGAGGTACGGCGCGCAGAGGAGCGGGCTCTCCTCGATGGAGATGACCTCATGGCCGTTACCTCTCAGGCCCTCGGCGATGCCCGCGGCGGTCTCCCTGCACCGCACGGCGGGGCTGTGGAACAGGCGCACTGCGCGGGAACCCCGGACCGCCTCCCCGAAGCGGACCGAGTCCTCCTTCCCCTTATCCGTGAGGCCGACCTCCAGGCTGTGGCTGATGCTCTGGACCTCGTTACGCTCGGCATGCCGGACCACGACCGACATCGGCCCGCCACGGTTGATCGCTTCCAACACCCACCCGGGCATGCCGGGGTGAACGCGTCCCGATGAGAAAAAGCTGCGCCGTGCGCGGACCGCTGCCTGGGAGGGCCGCTAGCATTATCCCGGGAATGCGCTAAATGAAGTTCAGAGAGGTCGTGTGCTGACAATAATGGAGGTCCAGGCATCTGGCCGCAAGAGGGAGGAACAGCATGGAGATCAGAAGGTGCGCCGCGCCCGATGTGGACGCGGTGCTCGCCATGATCCGCGATGAGGGCGGGGAGTGGGAATGCTACTGCGGAGAGGGGCGCGAGGATGCCTACAGGTCGGCGCTGGAGAGCTCGATCACCTACCTTGCGTTCGAGGGCGGCGTCCTCTGCGGCTTCGCCCGGTGCCGCGACGACGATGGCCTGGGCCTCTACGTGTACGACCTCCTAGTGGCCGGACCATATCGTGGGCGGAGGGCGGGGCGCGAGCTGCTGAGGCACATCTGCGCCCGTCACCGCGGCGAGACCGTCTACGTGCTCAGCGACGTGGACGCGTACTACGAGAAGTTGGGCCTCCGACGGGCAGGCTCGGTGTTCGTCGCGTGCGAGCGTTGACGGAGCACATCGTCCTTCCTGGCGGGTCGCCGGACGCTATATCCTTTTTATATCCCCGCCGCATCTATCACCGTCCCGGGGAGCACGGAGCGCCGCCTGTCCCCGAGGATCGTGCTGACGCTCGAGGGATCACATGATGAGAATCGGATGGTTCACCACCGCCAGGGGACCTGGCTCGCTCAATCTCTTCACCACCATGCGGGACCGCATCCGCAGCGGGGACATCGATGCCAGGCTCTCCTTCGTGTTCATCAATCGGGACATCAAGGGCAACGAGTTCAGGAAGAAGATCGTCCATATGGCCGAGGAGGACGGTGTGCCGGTGATCATCTTCCCGTCCGACGGGTTCATGCCCGAGCTGAAGGCCAGGGACCTCGCGGCGTGGAGGGATGAGTACGGCAAGAAGGTCAGGGAGCGCATCTCCGAGTTCCCCATGGACTTCGGGGTGCTCGCCGG
Source organism: Methanomassiliicoccus sp. UBA6 (assembly GCA_002508545.1). Lineage (GTDB taxonomy): Archaea > Thermoplasmatota > Thermoplasmata > Methanomassiliicoccales > Methanomassiliicoccaceae > UBA6. The sequence continues at coordinate 90,014 of DAVH01000064.1, read as the reverse complement.
CTACATGCTCATCATCGACCCCCAGACCTGCCGGGAGCACAACCTCATCAACCTCCATCCAGCACTTCCGGACACCTACAAGGGGACCTGGGAGGAGATCATTACCCAGGTGGTCGATAATGATGATCGCTCCTACGGCGCGACCATCCATGTCTGCAGCCCGGAGCTGGACCGGGGGCCCATTATCGCCTTCGACGCCTTCGATGTCGCCCCACTGAAGCGGCAGCACGGGTCCAAGGACGACCTGGTGAAGGCCGTGAGGGCCAGGGAGGTCCAGAGGGAGGCCCCGCTGCTCATGGAGGCGATCAAGATGATCGTCAACGGGGAGGTCGTGCTGAGGAAGGGCGAAGTGCTGGACCCCAAGGGAAGGAAGCTGGACGGGTATCCTGACCTCTCTGACCGGGTCAGCGGGTCCCTGGACCGCAGCGGCTGAGCTTCTCGTGCCCCGCCTGCGGGTTCCGGGACAAAGCGGGCTTGGTTCCGTCCCCTCCTTGGGACCGCTTAAATATGGATTTTGCATTCGTGCCGTTAACGCCCCCGAGGAAGCGAGGCATGGAACATCGAATACCGCCGGACGAGCCAGGAATCCTCACCGACTACGAGAGGACCTACCGCGAGTTCAACTGGACCTCGGCGGCCGAGGAGTTCGACTGGTCGAGGGGCGGACCCTACAACGTCGCCGCCGAGGCCATCGACCGCCATGCCGTGGGCTGGAGGAGGAACAAGATCGCCCTCTTCTCGGTCAAGGCCAGCGGGGATGTGAGCAAGTACACCTTCGGGGAGATGGCCGATCTCACCGCCCGGTTCGCCTCGGGCCTGGAGAAGCTCGGGGCGGTCAAGGGCGATCGCATCTTCGTGTTCTTGGATCGCACCTCCGAGCTTTACGTGGCGATAGTAGGCATAACCAAGATGGGCGGCATCGCCGGTCCTCTCTTCTCCGCCCTCGGGCCTGAGGCTTTCAAGGATCGCGCGCTGGACTGCGGCGCCAGGTTCGTCGTTACCTCGCCGTACCTCTACAAGCGCTTGGAGCCGGTCCTGGACGACCTGGTGGACGTGGACAAGTTCATCATCGTCGGGGATGGCTCGGATCTCGGGGAGAGGACCGTCAACTTCGGCGAGGTGCTTGCCTCCGGCGATCCGGGATACCAAGCGACCAACATGGCCCCGACCGATCCGTACATCATCCACTACACTTCGGGCTCGACGGGTAAACCGAAGGGCATCCTGCTGGGCCACCGGGCGATGGTGCAGCAGCTGATGGCCTGCCGGTACGTCGTGGACCTCCGCGAGGACGATACGTACTGGTGCACCGCCGACCCTGGCTGGGTCACCGGCACCTCGGTCGGGATCTTCGGCCCATGGTACCTGGGAACGACCCTGGTCTCGTACGAGGGCAGGTTCAACGCCCATACCTGGTACTCGATCATGGAGCAGTTCAAGGTGACCGTGTGGTTCACCGCCCCGACCGCGCTGAGGATGCTGATGAAGGCCGGGGACGGGGCGATCGCCGAGCATGACCTTTCCAGTCTGAGGCACATATGCTCGGCCGGCGAACCGCTTAACCCCGAGGTCGTGCGCTGGGGGCTGAAGAGCCTGGGGCGGCGCATCCACGACAACTGGTGGCAGACCGAGACCGGCGCGCCGTGCATATCGAACTTCAAGTGCATGGACATCCGGCCCGGCTCGATGGGCAAGCCCATCCCCGGCGTGGTGGCGTCGATCGTCGACGAGAACGGCGAAGAGGTGCCTCCAGGGACGTACGGCTTCCTGGCGCTGAGACCCGGCTGGCCGTCCATGATGATCAACATCTGGAGGAACACTCCGAAGTTCAAGGAGTACTTCGATATACCTGGCTGGTACATTTCCGGCGACCAGGCGTACAAGGACGAGGACGGCTACTTCTGGTTCCTCGGCCGCGCTGACGATGTCATCAAGACCTCTGGCGAACGTCTCGGTCCGTTCGAGGTGGAGTCCGCGCTCATCGAGCATCCTGCGGTCGCCGAGGCGGGAGTCATCGGCAAGCCGGACGAGCTCCGCGGCGAGATCGTCAAGGCGTTCATCATCCTCCGTCCCGGTTTCACGCCATCGGAGAAGCTGATGGACGATATCACTCAGTTCGTCAAGACCCGGCTCGCTTATTACGCGTACCCGAGAGAGATCGAGTTCGTCGATTCGCTGCCGAAGACTCGTTCGGGCAAAATCATGCGCCGTGTGCTGAAGGCCAGAGAGCTCGGGCAGCCTCTCGGGGACGTGACTATGATGGACGATTGAGAGCAACAGGACCTGCTCTCACCAAGCCCAAGAGGGGCCTGACAAACAGGTCATATATTTATATGGTCAAGGAATCCTTCGATGGCGGGAGTTGCGAGCGTGAGAATCGTCGGGGTCGTTATGGCCCTACTGGTGTCGTTCGGAGGTCTAGGGGGGTTGAGCTGTGGTCTCGCCGCGGCTCTGGACATGCCCGGGCCCTGCTACGACCTGGATGCCGAAGCCATTGATAGCGGCATCCGTGTGAGCGGCTCCGTCCCGGAGAACTACCATTCCGCTGAGGTCAAGGGTGTGCACATATACCGCGGGCTGGACCCCGGCAACATGTCCCTCATCTACACCCTTAAGATTTACACCAACACGGATGGTTTCTTCCTCTACCATGACACCGGGATATCCAACGGCATCACTTACTATTATTCGGTGGCCGCCTTCAATGTCCATGGGGACGGGGAGATATCGGCGGTCCTCAACGCCACGAGCATCGGGGCTCCTCCCGCCCCCCAGAGCCTGGCCGCCTCGGTGACCTGTACCTACGTCCACCTTTACTGGTCCCGCCCAATTTCGGATGGCGGTAGCCCCATCACCAACTACTTCGTGTTCCGCGGGCTGCGGGGCAGCGACCCGATCCTTATCGCCAACGTTACCGAGCTTTGTTACGATGACCTGAACGTCACCTTCGACGACTCGTTCTACAACTACGAGGTGTGCGCGGTCAACGAGCACGGAGCGGGGAAGAGGTCCAAGACCGTGTTCGCCTCGCTGCCGATGCCGGTGGTCACTGGCCGACTGACCGGCACTGACGGCGGCCCGGTCGCCGGGGCCACCGTCGAGGTCGACTCCGTCGGCACGTTGGCGTTCACCGACGACAATGGCACGTTCTCCATCGCCATGGTGCCCGGGCCTCACACCCTGACGGTGCACGTGAACGGCGACGCGGTCCACCGCATGAACCTGGTAATACCAGTGGGCTTCCACGACCTGGGGGAGATACCGATCGATAATCGTGGCAGGGCCGGTCCGGGGATCGAGGCAGAGACCATCGCCATGGTCGTGGTCATTATCATCGTGACCTCTGGCATGGTCGTGTGGGCCACGGGGAAAGCGAAGATCAGGTGACCCGGCATCATGGCCGGGTGGCGGTCCGCAGTTGCACACGCAGGATGACGAACTCCGCAGGCCCGAGAGGCGCGAAGCCCACGACCAGATTGGTGATCGACCGATCTATGTCGGCCGAGGCCGTGGTCTCCCGGTCGCACTTGACGAAGTAGGCGTCCCTCGGTGACCCGCCCTGGAACGCGCCCTTCCGGTAAAGGTCGTCAAGGAGCGAGCTTGCGGCCTGGCGGACGAGGGCCCACAGCGCCTCACCGTTAGGCTCGAACGCCGTCCACGACAACCCTCTGATCAGGCTCTCCTCGATGAGCAGGGCCAGCCTGCGCACCGGGATGTAATTCCATTCCGGGTCACCGCCCTCGCTCCCGGCCAAGGTGCGCGCTCCCCAGACCGCGAGACCGGCCCCAGGCAATGTCCTGATGCTGTTGACCCCGGCCGGGTTGAGGCGATCGATATCCGCATCGCTAATGGGGACTACGGCGCCGTCGGCTCCCCGGACCTGAGCTTCCAGGCCGGCCGGTGACCTCCATACCCCGCGCTGGGCGTCCGTCCTCGCGATGATGCCGGCGACGGCCGCCCCGGGCGGGACCTCTTGAGCGCCGCTCCCCCGCCTCAGGTACGGGAAGTACAGAATGGCGTTCTTGGCGTCGGCGCCGAGGGCGCTGCGAAGGCTCGCGGCCCCCCGCTCCGCGGCGCTGACATCGGCCCATTCGCGGGGCGCGTCGATGATGAGCATGGCCCTTCGCTCCCGGCAGTACGCGGCGGCGGCCGCGAGCACCTCGATGTCGACGCTCTCTCCGGCACGGTACGGCAGGATGTACAAGAGGTTGAAGGCGGCGCCGTCCAGCGCCCTTATCCCGCCCTTATCGGCAGTGAAGCACGAGGCGTCCAGCTGAGGGGCAGAATTCGCCAAGGCGGGAGATCGACCGGTCATTATCCCGTCCCTTGTGAGCTGTTCCCTTTTGCTTACCAGGGCCTCCTTCCCGATGACGCGAGCCGAGGGGGCCGCTGCTCGCTTGGCCACCTGAAGCACCACCGCCTCCTTCCCACCGTTGAGGAAGAAGAGCTCGACGGCGGTCGCCAGCGGCCCAGGGGACGCTCCGAAGCTCGCGGAGAACTCGTCCAAGCTGCGCACGGTCACCGGCACTCCCGTAGGCCCGAGTTCCGCGCCGCCGACGAACGCGGTGACGGAGGTCGGCGCGGCGGCGATGCTCATGTTCCTGTTCGAAACCTCGTCAACATAGATACCGGGTGCTCTGGGCTCGGGCATGGCTCTTCCTCGATCGTCGGCCGCATGGCGCTCGCCATACAATATTCTGGGCATCTGATCGCCCGGTATCGGGAAGGAGGCGAGTCGTTCCCTGAAAGAGAACTTCGATCAACTTCTCTTCCTGCGCATCACCAGGGCCCCGCCGATGACGGCCGCTGCCGCGACAACAACGATCACCACGATCCATACTGCGCTATCGCTCTCGGACAGTGTCCTGCTCATGTTCACGGTCCCCAGCTCAATGTTCTGCCCGGCGACCGCGTTGACGGTGACGGTCAGAGGTTCGAAGCCCTCCTTGGTTACATTGAGCTCGTAAAGGCCGGACGCGACGCGGGAGAAATAGAAGCGGCCGCTGTCGTCCGTTATCGAGGTCATGCCGTTGCTCATGATGACGGCGGCGCCGGCGACCGAACGGCCTTCACCGTCCGCGACCATGCCGGAGACCGTGCATTCGTCCTTGAGCGTGGTGAAGGTTGACTCGGCGGTCATGTTGTTGCCGTCGATGTCCTCGCCGAAGACATGGACCGTATACTGAGTGTCATACTCGAGATCGTACGCAGGAGCGAAGGTCGCCACGTTCCCGTTCCAGGATACCGTGCCATCAACTCCCTCGACGGTTATTTCCACGGTATCATGGTCCATGGGCTCGGAGAAGGTCACGGTAACGGTGGTGCTGACCGCGACATCGTTGCCGTTCGGCCCTATGGTCGCGGTCGGGAGGACCCAAAGGTTCGCAATCCCGATCGCCTGCCCGTACCCATCAGGCTGGTGCCATACAACCACGGCATCTCCGTCCTGGTCGATGGCCACCTGATGGAGGCCCAGGCCGCCGAGCCAGTCGGTCAGCCTCTCCACGCTGCTCCACGTACCGTCAAGGCAGGTCCTGGCGATTTTGTTGCCTCCAAAGTTATACGGCTCGCTCCACACTGCCACGATATCGCCCTGATCGTTCATGGCCACCTGCGGGAAGTACGAGTTGCTAGTGCTGTCCGATATAGTGGCCGCGTCATTCCAAGTCCCATGAGTGAAGACGGCCATGCTGATGACGTCCCTTGAGCCGTCGCGATCCTTCCAAACCACCGCGGCGGCCCCGCTGCCGTTCATCGCCACCTGAGGCTGTTCGATTATCGCGGCATTCGTGGAGAGGGTGACCTGAGGATCCCATTCCCCGCTCGAACCGATCCTGGCAATGATGCTGTTGTGGGGGCCATAAGACTCCCGCCACACCACGATCGCATCGCCGTGATCGCTCATCGCCACCTGGGCCCCATCATTATATCTGCCCGCGACCGCTGAGAGCCTTTCCGCCTCTCCCCATGATCCGTCGGAGAACGTGCTTGCATAGACCGCCCCCCATGAATCATAGAGCTCGTGCCAGGTGGCTACAGCGTCACCGCTGTCGCTCATGGCCACCTGAGGCGGATAGGCATTGCCGGCCCCGGTGGATAGCGTCGTTACTCCGCTCCAGGCTCCGTTCGAGCGGACCGCTGCGTTGATGGCCGTGGTGGGGCCGTCCGATAGCTGCCATACCACTGCCGCGTCCCCATGATCGTTCATGGCCACCTTGGGCTCGCCGGAGCTTCCAGGCCCGGTGGATATCGTCTCTACGCTACCCCATACCCCATCATTGTATGTCCTCACATTGATGACGTTCTTGACATCATCGAACTGGTGCCAGGCCACGACCGCGTCCCCGTTGTCGTTCATCGCGACATCGGGCATGAACGAGTTGAAGATCCCGGTGGACAGCCTTTCAATGCTTCCCCACTCCCCGTTGGAGTAGACCCGGGCGCTGATGATCATTGTCGAGGCGAACGATTCGTACCACACCACCATTACGTCCCCATCTGCGGCCATGGCCACCTGTGGATTGTAACGCTGCTCACCGTCCCCGCTCGACGACAATACCGTAGAGCCTTCCCATTCCGCTGTTCTGATGGCCTGCACATCAGCGCATAAGACGATGCAGGAGAGCAGCATCACCGCGCAAATGCAGCACATCGATGATCTAAGCGATGACATCGTGATCCGTCCACCACGGCGGTGCTAATGATATCTTCCAAAATATAACTTATCAATAATATTTGACTTGCGAAGGTAAATCGGACCTCCTCCGATCCACGCGACTTTCCTAGAGGTCGCCTCTCAAAATGCTGGATGCACCAATGGCGCGGTGCGGTGGTGGCAGATGACCGCGGCTGAGCATCAGGCGAGGGCGGCCATGTCCTCGAGACCATTGTCTTGGCCCGAGATTGTGTGAAGGCAGAAAATCAGTCCGGGTCCCATTCGACGATCGAGCCGGAGCGACTCCTCTCCAGCAGCTTGCTGGGCAGGATGAACGATGAGGTCTCCTCGTACATCGGCTCGACGAGCTGGTGCTGGAACCTCTCCAGCACGACCCACTCATCATGCTTGGTCGAGTAGATCTGCATCTCGAGATCGAGCGTTCCCGTGAGCTTGCGGTCCCATCTCAGGCCTTCGAGCACAACGTGAACGGTGCGCATGTTCTCTCCGCTCAGGATCAGAGGGTACCATTCCTGCTGGACCGAGGAGCTGATCCAGCCCATCCTGTCCGCCCGGTCGCGCTGGAGCTCATGAAAGTTCACGATCCATTTCGCATAGAACACGTATCGCTTCTTCACCCCGTCCGAGTCGAGGGTCCCGATGAAGCGCAGGTCCAGGACCTTTCCCATCTTCCGCCCGAGGTTGTAGAACGTGATGTCGATGTCGATGCTCGGTATCCACCAGACCTTAGTGCCTCTGGAAACCTCCGGAGCTATGCGGTAAATGCTCAAGGTGGGCGAATCATAGGACACTTCGAGGTCGAAAGGTGCGAGAACGGCCTTCCAGAGCGAGAAGAAAGAGAAGGCCAGGGCGATGGTGCTGACGATAGCCACTGCTACTTCGGGGTCCATCTGCCGGGCTCATCTCCTTCCAGGTACGCTCCGCAGGTGGTGCAATAGTACCTCTTCCGGTCCTCCGACAGGTACTGGATGGTCATGGTCCCACAGTGGGGGCAGAAGCGGGTGACCTCCTGCCTCGGACGGATGTCCTTGTCATCGGCCTGTCTCATCATAATAAGTTGGACGATACGACTATTCATCTTTTTACACGCCGGCGTGACCGGGTGGTAACCGACTGTGTTCAACCTTCCGGGGGCCGGGTTGTCGACTCCATGATCCAACCAATGTAATCTCCCGAGCCCTCGGCCACATCGTACCGGACAATGCAGGGAACCTCGTAAGGGTGCAGCTTCCTGATCGCCTCCTCGACGGCCGGAAAGTCCTCCGATCGTATCTTGAGAAGCGAGGCGAACTCGGAGGCCTCCTCTATCTCTCCCTTCCACCGGTAGATCGAGGCGACGGCGAAGATGTTGGAGCAGGCCGCGAGGCGCCGCTCGATCAGGGACCTTGAGATGGCGCGGGCGGTCCGCTCGTCGGGGTACGTCACCAGGACCGAAGACACATCTCCGTTCATGGTGCCCGTTAGGCTATTGCCACATTATCAAATCTGGCCTCTTTGGACCTGGGGCGCAGGACCGGGCGCTCTGAAAGCGATCAGCGAACGCGCAGGGCCATTATTGTCATAGCGAGCCAAGAGCTCGAATGAAACAGAACGGGGGATCGGAGGAAGACGAACCGCCTGGCTTGGATTCGACGTCCCTCACTTTTACACGTCCGGAACATATCGAGTGTGAACGCGGCCGCCAGCGGTGAGCTCGGCCCTCAGCTCACCGCCTTCTTCACGAGCTCGGCGATCCTTTCCTCTTCGGCGGGAGAAATATCCGTCAGCGCGAAGGCGACCGGCCACATGCGACCCTCGTCGAGGTTCGCCGCCTCGTTGAACCCGAGCGTCATGTACCTCTCCTCGCGATTGTCCCCGCTGCGGAAGAAGCACACGACCTTGCCGTCCTTGGCATACCCAGGCATCCCGTACCACAACTTCGGCGAGAGGTCCGGTGCGCTGGACATGATTATGGAATGAAGCCGCTCGCCCATGGCGCGATACGGCTCGGGCATGGCGGCGATCCTCTCGAGCACGGCGCTCTCTCCGTCCTTCTCCGCCTGCTTGGTGGTGCTCCTTGCGGTTTCGAGTCTGTTTTCCTGTGCGGATTGCGGCTTGGTCCTCTCCATGTCGTTCGCCACAGATTGGCAGGTCCTTCCACTTACACTCTTTGGTTCCCGTTATGGCACGCCCTTGGCGTGGACGTGACCGCCGGTATCGCGGAGGACGTTCGAGGTAACTTTCGCCGCCATGAACGATGAAGCGAACGGACCTCATCATGAGAAAGGACCTAAAGGCCGTGCGATCCTGATCTTCTCTGGTCTTTTCTCAGCCTATGATAGTAGAGGGCGGAGGCCCGAGCGATACCCCCCAGAGGATGAACAACTAGTACCAGTAATATCCCCAGACCGCGTTCGGGTTGGCGTTCTGGGCGACATGTTGTGATGTCGATGGGATCCAGCCCAGAGCGATCTGGACCTGAAGGACATAATAGGCAAGGCCCCACACGGTGAGCCCGATCGCCCCGAACCACGCTGGTAGCGTCACGATCAATGACGGCAGGCGCCTTACGAACGCGAGATGGGTGAACGCGATCGCGTACATCGCGGCCAGGAGCGCGAGCCCGCCCACGACCAATAGCACGTCGCTGTGCGGCAATGTGGATGGGAAGTCCCCTGGGAATGTGAAGGAGATACCATAATAATACCAAAAATGAGGAAGGGCGAAGACAACGGCAGATACGCCGGCGATCATGCCGGCGATTCTCATCTTCTTTTCTGTCTCCATCGGCACCCTCCTCACGATCAAACTCTAATCGCTCCCTATTGGCATGATGATGCCACTCCGGCAGGGGAGGTGCCCATCTCCTTCCTTGCCTTGTTTCTCTGGATCGATTCAAAGGCCTTGCCAATCGCCAGGTAGAGCGGGTTGACCGGCGCCGGGGTGCAGTACCTCGTCTCCTTCGACAGCCATCCCTTCTCCTTCCAGTAGCGATAGTCGACCGGGGAGACCTCCTCCATCTGGGAGATCACACCCCGCGCCCAGTAGAACGTGATGACCTCAATGAAGGTCGGCCGCCTTGCCTTGTTGAGCGCGAGCGCGCGGGCATATTTCCTCGCCGCCTTCGCCAGCAGCCTCGAGTTGTGCTCGACGCGGTCCCTCGGCATCTCCCCTTTCTTCGTGACGACCCCGACGCTGCCAACAACATCGAAGCCCCACATCCCGCCCGTGACGAAGCTCAGGTTCTTCAGCACCGACCTGGTGCCGAACATGCCGGTCGTGGCTATGAGGAACGCCTTCTTCCCGTGGAAGCGGGGTCTGTGCCCGATGTAGCTGAGGCGGTCGATGAACGTCTTCAGCAGGCCGCTGATGTTGTTCGAGTAGACCGGAGAGGCGAAGACCACGCCATCGGCCTCGTCCATCTTCCTCACGATCGATCCGATATCATCCTGGTGAGGGCACTTGCCCTCCCCGTGCTGGAAGCAGACATAGCATCCTCTGCACGGCCTCATGTCCATATCCTTGAGCCAGATATACTCGAACTCGGCCGCGCACTCCCTCTGCACCTGCTCCCTGAACTCTTCGCATGCGCGAAATGTGTTCCCCTTCTGGGGGCTTCCCATGATAATGAGCACCTTCATGTTCTCCCTTCCCTGTGATCTATTGGCCCATCTTGCGGCATCAGAGCGATTACATCCTTCGCCGAAATAAGTAAACGCTCACTAACTAATGCAATGCAAGCACCCATATAAATAAGTTAACATGCACTTACTTTTTCACTGTCGAAAGCCACGAAGCACCCGTTCGAGGACGATGAATAATTCCGGTCAGGGAGCGGTCAGCTGCTCGAACAATTTGATCTGCGACTCCATCTCGCTTTCCAGCTTCTCGATGTCGCGCGGCGCGCCGTAGTCGATGATGAAGTTCTGGATAAGCCATGCGGAACGGAACGAGTTCACAAGGACCGCCAGCGCCTTGACGTCGCACTGCCGGATCCTTCCCGCCTCCATTTCCTTCCTGAGAAGAGCCTCGATGTACTCGTTCGCCTTGATGCCATACTCACGCTCGATGAACTCCCGCATCCTCTCGTTCCGGTTCATCTCGTACAAGAGGATGCGGAGGATCTTGATGAGCTGAGGCTTTGCCATTATGTACGCAGGGAGGCCTTCCAGGATCTGCCTGAAGATCGAGGCCTGCTCGGGGGGCTCATGCTTCGGCGGCAAGGGAGTATATACCTGGTCCAAGAGATGATCGAATACCGCCTGGAGGATGGCATCCTTGCTCTCATAATGCCGGTAGACCGCGCTCTCGGTGATGCCGACGGCCCTGGCTATGTCCCGGACCGAGGTTCGGTCGTAGCCCTTCTCCGCGAAGAGGTCGATCGACGCGTCGAGGATCCTCTGCCTGGTCGGGATCTCGCCGGGGACCCTCGCCGGCCTGCCGGTCCTGCCTGAGCCGCGGTTCTCCTTCATTCCAATCGTCCTTGACGAGCTGAGCGCTCTCTACCCGCTACCACTGCGTGGATATTTGGTGGTTTTGCCGAGGCTTGCCGCAGCTGTTGACGGGGCAGATCGCTCATGGCAGTGCTATTCCGCATCGCCCTTTCGGCCTACTCGACCACGTCTGGGATCGGCGCGTTCGATCTCGAGGCCGACGGCATGATGTTTGACCATTATCTTTTCGGCTCGCCCTCGGCAGCATCCTTCTCGATGATGTAGAGATGACATATGCCCAGGGTCAGAGGGAGGGACCGGACCGTCCTGAAGCGGTGCTTGACGAGAAGCTCCTCGATCGACCCTGGGGACGGGAACCGCCGGATCGACTCGCTCAGGTAATGGTAGGCGCCGCGGTTCCCTGAGCGAAGGCCCCCGATGAACGGGAGGGCCCTGGTCAGGTACAGCAGGTAGGCCTGTCGGATCACCGGATATGGGGGCACGGAGAACTCCAGTATGGCCATGCGCCCGTTCGGCCTCAGCACCCTGTAGGCTTCGTCGAGGAAGCCTCCGATGTCGGTCATGTTCCGTATGCCGAAGGCCACCATGGAGCGGTCGAAGCTGTTATCGGCGAAGGGCATCTGGAGGGCGTTCCCCTGGAGGACCATGAACCCGTCATCAGGAAACCTGGCCTTCCACTTCTCCGAGGCGGCCTTCAGCATGTTCCTCGACAGGTCGATGCCTATAATGATGCAGTCAGCGGAGGACCTCGCCTTGAGAGCCATGTCCCCTGTGCCGGTGGCCACGTCCAGCACCACGTCCCCGTCCCCTATCGCCAGCTCCTTTAGTGCCAGCTCTCTCCAGCCGACGTCGATCGACAATGAGAGCAGGTGGTTCAGCAGGTCGTAGTTCGGGGATATGTCGTCGAACAGCTCCCCGATCCGCTTGGGCGACTTGTCCATCTCGGTCACGGCGCATCACCGGCTACGGCAGCAGCAGCGAGGCCCCTATGCCGATGACCACCAGGATCTGGGTGACCAGGACGACCTGGACGTTCGCCTTGAGCGCATGGACGAAGGATTCTATCCTCGTGGGGTCGCTGAAGGAGGTGGTCGCCGCCTTGTAGGCGAAGGGCAAGGTCATCAGCCCCAGGAGGCACAGGGCCGGGAGGATCTGGAGGAGCACGAAGATCAACAATATTCCATACACCAGAAAGGTCAGGGCGGAGTACAGAAAGGCCGACCGCCTGCGGCCGAGCGCGATTACCAGGTTCTTCCTGCCGCCCATGATGTCCGCCTCAATGTCCGGGAACTCGTTGAGCAGCAGGAGGTTGAAGGTGAGGATGCCTGCGGCGGCGGCGAGAACCAGGCAGTCGACGGACAGGACCGGCAGATGCACCATGTACGCGCCGACGACGGGAAGGAAGCCCAGGCCCAGGCCGGCAGATATCTCTCCCAGCATGTTCCTGGCGAAGATCTGGGTGTAGAACAGGGCAAAGACCATCCCCAGGACGACGAGGGGAACGAGGACGAGGCCGACCCTGGCCACCAGGACCGCGCTGATCAACGCGGAGATGACGAAGCACGCGATGGCCATGCCGAGGACCTGCCGGGGGGTCAGGAGACCATTCTGCAGCGTCCCGGTGCCACCGTTGAACATCGTCCGCTTCGTATGGAGGTCGATGCCGGTCTTGTGGTCGTAGTATTCGTTGAGCGTGTTGACGGTCACGTGCAGGAGCAGCAGCACGGCGGTGAACAGGATGAAGTTGATAACGTCGAAGGCCCCATTGTTTAAGGCCAAGAAGCTGCCGACGAGAGAGAGGATGATAGGCAGGAGGAGGAAGGGCGCCCTCACCTCGACCATCCATACCTTGAACGACATGCCCGGGTAATTACGCGGATGGTATAAATCCCTTCGACCAGCTCGGCGCTCGATGCAAGCGTGGTCCCTGATCAGCAAGCTTGCCTCGTAGCCTTGGACGACTAAGAATTTGCAGCCCGCGTTACAACTGGCTGTGTGCAATAACAATAAAAGCCAATAAGCCGCATATGCGCCGAACCGTATGCGAGAAGGAAGGTGTCCGATACAACGGGGCCAGCACCACGATCGCTGCCCCCGCTATGGATCGAGCGACCGCCAACACATGTGGAATGGCGAGAGGATGAAGATGACGAGGAGATCGATATGAGCTGGGAATCGCTGCCCGCCGGGACGAAGGAGAACTATGACTGGCAGAGGGAGAACATCAAGAGGATGTTCGTGGATGGAAGCCATGATCAGGTTCCCATAGGTCCGCTGGTCGGAAGCTTCGCGGCCACCGACCATGGCCACTCCCTTTACGAGTACTACACCGAGCCGGAGAAGGCCATCGCCTGGCAGCTGGACACCGCGCGGGTGTACGGCATCATGCCGTACCTGAACTGGAATTATGCGGTCTACTGGAACGAGGATTATGGCGGAACGATCAAGATGCCGACCGGCCGCATGCCCGCCCCCGCCATAGTTACCTATCCGGCGGATACCGTGGATAAGGCGGACAAGCTCGAGCCCCTGTCGCCCGAGGAGCTGGCGAAGGGGCCGACAATGGCAAGGCACGTTAGGGGGCTCAAGGCGGTGGAGGCGTACTCCGGCAAGGGCTACAAGCCATGGCAGTTCATCTACGAGCCGTTCGTCATCGGCGCCTTCTGGGTGTCGCCGGAGAACATGCTGATGTGGGTCATGCAGGAGCCGGACCTCGTGCACAGCATAATGCGGAAAGTGGTGACCCACTGCGTCAACGCCTGCGAGGCGCTAAGCCAGCTTTACCCCGGAAAACCGTTCAAAACGTCCTGCGCCACTTTGCTGGCCAACAGCAGCACGATGTCGGTCGAGCAGTGCAAGGAGTTCGCCACCGACTACATGAAGGAGGCATTGGAGAAGATCATCAAGATAGGCGCGGGGACGTCCGGCATCTTCTACCACCAGTGCGGCGACCACGGGCAGGACTACCACCTGTGCGAGGACATGCCGTTCCCGCCCGGGACGATCATGCACGTCGCCTACGACGGCAATAAGCCCATCGACCTCATGAAGGTAGCGAAGATCTACGAGAACAAGTGCTGCCTGATGGGCAACACCGACACCATCCTCGCGTTCAATGGTACGCCCCAGCAGGTCTACGAACAAGCGTACAAGGACGCCATGCGCTACAAGCACTTCAAGAACGGCTTCATCGCCGGGATGGCCTGCGAGTGCCCTCCCCTGATGTCCGCGGCGAACTTCCAGGCGTTCGTCCAGGGCTCCAGGGACGGGGGCAAGATGAAGGAGTGAGGGCGTCCACCCTTCTCCCCTTTACTTTTTTTAGCGGCCGATGGACGGCCCATTCCTGCCGGTCATTCGATGTCTCTGATCTCCTTGNNGCTTGAGAACCGGGTAGGAGTTCTCGACCAGGGTGAACATCGCCTTCCTCAGGTGCTCTCCGTAGGTCGATCTAGACAGGCCGACCTTCTTGGCCACATGGTCCATCTTGGTCTTCGCCGGCACGCTCAGCAGGCCGTTCTCATATGCGGTCACCACAACCTCGATCTGCTTCTCGGTGAGACCGCCGAAGAAGGGCACGGGAGCGATACCCATGTCGCGGAGCGCCACCGACTCGTTCCTGGTCTTCATGGACGCGATCTCGACCTCACCGCCGTGCAGGTTCAGCTGGGATATCGCGTTCCTCAACGCAGCCTGGCTCGGCGCAAGGACGCGTACCTCCTCGCATCCGTCGATGAACGTCTTGCCGCCGATGGGGAAGCAGCCGCTGTCCTCGATGATGCCGAACGACCCGATGCCGTCACAGGCGCATTCCCTGAACATGGTGACAGCGCTGCCCTTCTCCCCCGCCAGCTCGCTGATAGCCCCGATCTCCCTCAGCGAGCCCATGGCCTGGTCGAGGTGGTCCTGATCGCCCGAGGAGACCTGGATGACGTCATGGTCACCGTTGCACCACAACAGCATCCGCGCGTTCGGGTTGTCCCTGGAGATCCGGCACATCGTCGAATTGACGCGGATCCTTAGCTTGGCGTCGATGACCTGCATAAACAATAATCAGAATCGAGGATTTTACAACTGTTGCCGCCCTAGGGCGGCAGAGCTCATAGCCAGCATTGCGGCTGTTTTCGCCGTTGAGCTCGCGGCGAGCCGCCCCAGGGCGGCAGCGGGCTCATGCTTATGAGGACCATGGACATCTCGATGATACCAAATTCACTGATAGAAGCAAAGAGGGCCGGGATGAGCTTTCCTCATGGCGGGGAGCTGGAGAAGTACGCAGAGTGGGAGATGGGAGGATCCCGGACTCTGATCGATGACCGACGCCTTTCCTCCCGACCACCGAACATGAAAAGGAGCTCGACAAGCGATGATATGGCAGGGCACGGAATACCTGGTGCGGCGCCCCTGAAGGCTCTCCGTTCCATCATCGGGAGGTCCGAACACGCTCCTTGAACTAGCATACCATTGACCCGATGGTCCGGGCCTCCGACGTGGCCTAACAGCGCGGGCTCGGTTCACCCTATTACCTCTTTGTTCACCAACCATGCGTGTGGCGATATGGATGAATATGGTGGAGTGTTACCATCTTGCCGAACGGAATGAAAGAAGGGACCACTTGGCTCATTTCTTCAAGCGCTTTCGATCGAGTGCGGTGAACGGAAGTGGCCAAGGATGGATTCGCCTTTAGATCTCTTGAGCAAAAATCGCACTTTGCCGTATGGCTGGATTGTTCTCATCGCGAGGCGATCAGATCTCTACCCCGAACATCCTGCTAAACTCGTCGACCTTTCTGAACCCATCTAGGTATCTCAGGCCCTTTTGCGTAATAACATACGATGTGCTTCCATCGCCACCTTTTTCGATCAGGCCCTGTTCCTCCATATCGGCCATGTAGGTTACAAGGCGATCATACGGCACGTTGACAGCGCGAAGAAGGTGAGTGATCTTCATGCTATCGTTCTGCCTGATGGCTCTAAGGATATCGGCGTAGAGACGGCACCGGGAGCGTGGCTTTTGCCTAATCTCGGCCATGTCTCACCCTCAGACGAATTATTGCTAAGAGGAAGAGCGCATAACCGAGCAGGCTGAAGATCGCTCCGATCGGCTCTGCCAGGCCGTTCGTGATCGTGTTTACCCATTCTAAGAAGGACTGGTCGAAGCTCAAAGTGATAAAGAGCTCGTATGCTAATATGAAAACGAAACCGGTGAGGATGATGAGAGTGCTGGAGTCGTCATTCTCCCTCCAATAGGAGAACAGTGATGCCACGATCAACAACAGCATCAGTGTGGAGATGGCCGCGAAGACGTAGGTGATGAGAGCAAGCAGGCCGAATGGGAAGTAGAGGGCCGACTCGATCCCAACATAGGACACGGTAACGAGGATGATGGCCAGAAGGACACTGAGTGCATCCAGCTGAGCCCTGGACAATTCAATTATGCGAGCTCTCAGCTCATCAGCATAGATGGTCGCCAGGAGGATGAAGGCCACCGATTGGAGGATCGTCCTGAGTATAGGTAGCAGCTGGCCATAGCCCGACCCTGGGCCCGGCAATAAAGTAGACCACTGAGCTAAGCCGGCCGCCTGGGGGATGGAAAAGAGCGAAGAGACGGAGATTATCAGGAACGCGATCGTCAAGAACAGCGACTTCCAGTTCTTTACCCTCAGGTAGCCTCTGAGACCGATCGATGCGATGGCGAGAGATATTGCCCCTATGAGCAGATTTGCCCATGCGACCAACATCTGATAATCGCTCGGATCAGTCATAGGAGGACGACCATTGCGTGTGAAACGGCTGCAATATATTTAATGCCAGACATATGGGGCAAATTTATTTTTAAAGGAAAAAGGTTAGAGTTTGGCATCAGCTTGTCGGAGCCGGAATGTATCCGCTCATGACCTCCTGCTCAGTGTGCCAACCTCCGAACGGCCATAAGTATGTTTGATACCATTGGATCGTATAGGTATCGTGCATGACCTGGTAGTAGCCTCCCCATNNTGCTGGGTCTTGACGAGCATTCCAGGATGGATGGTGTAGATCTGCCTACCGATAGGCGCCGTTTCGCTGACATCATGCCACCATCCCGCCACGTTAGTCCCGTAATTGCTCTGGTCATGGACAGTGACGTCAGTGATTGGATAAGACCAGCTTATCGGAGCACCGTTCAGATTGAAGCTGATGGTTACCGTGCCGCCGCTCACGGTGGATGTGGGTTGGTAGTCGTGTAGCCACCTTGTCGGATGAATGTCACCACGATCATTGATGAAGCCTGTGTTCACCCACATATCGGCGTTGTACCACTGGCCGAACCCGCTGGGGCCGGGAACGTTCTGCAACCCAAAGTCCACCACATAATAGTTGTAGGTGGGGTCCCCATCGTTCATCAGCACTGCGTACAGAGTGTCGACGTTGAGCCGCCCATAGCTACCGTAATCGTTGATGCTGCTCAGGGTCCAGTCATACTTCCAATAGGACGAGCTTTGAGTGGCGGCCAGCGATCGGTCGGAAGCATGGGACGGCACGAATTTAGCTAGTCCGTCGAGACGATCGACACCCCAAGCACACGCCGCTCGAACCTCATCAAGCCGCAAGGTCTGGTCCGTATGGCCAACGCAGAACCCGGCCGAAACACCAAGCACGGGGTCGTGCTTATAGCCATAGATGGTTGAGTTTTCTTGGAAGACCATCGGCATATCAAGGCCGGCCAGGGCGGCATGGAACAAGCCTGGGTCATTGGCGAGTATCAACACTGGGACTCCCTGGAGGATCAGGTCGCGAATATCGTACCGGACATCGGACTTAGCTGGCAGAACCGCTGATTGATTGGTGCCGTTCGCGATCGTCGGTTGCATCTGGGCTGTCTTCTCCAAGCCAGCCACATT
Organism: Methanomassiliicoccus sp. UBA6; assembly: GCA_002508545.1. Classification (GTDB taxonomy): domain Archaea; phylum Thermoplasmatota; class Thermoplasmata; order Methanomassiliicoccales; family Methanomassiliicoccaceae; genus UBA6. The sequence continues at coordinate 72,031 of DAVH01000064.1, read as the reverse complement.
GATGAACAGGACATCGGTGCCGACCCGGACCGACGATAGTTCGTCTTGGGCGATCCGTTCAGAACTCACCGCCATTGAAGCGATCGTCGCCTCGAGGTTCGTGCCCTTGTCGCTGAAGCCCACTAGCTTGATCAGCGCGGCCAGTGTCTCTGAGCCATCCGCGGGATCCGCGCTGGCGCCATCGACAAATGCCATGGCCGGAACGGCTGCCAGCATCGACATGGTTGCTACCAACAGAGCTAGCACCTTTACACAATTCTTTTTCAGTTCCATCTTATCCTCCCAGGTAGGGAGAGATGCGACGTGAACTAGCAGTGTTGAACCCAACACTCGTGTTGTTGCCGGAGGCCATCAACACCGCATTTAACCCCGTGGACCTCCCCCTTCTTCCCGTCGACAAAATAAAATAATGAATATTAATAAAACATGAACCGGGAGTACATGCCCCGTGTGTGATCGTTCTGGCATTCAGTACGGGCTGATAGGTAGCACTGCACCACTGGCTAACTAAGAAAACGATCGAGAGGAGGGTTTTGGATGCTCATCAATCGGCTCGCTTATCCGTGGAGAAATTGGGCGCACCATTGGTATGCGTTCATCCCGGCGAGGGCAAGATCGCCATTAATGGACGAATAGTCATAGGATTCTCCGCAATGTCTTGTGGCATCGTAGTGAATGCCTGCAGAACAAAGAGAATTAGGGGAGGTCGAGATCATGTACCCGATGCGTTTGTCATTCTCGACGGCCTCCCGGATGATGTCGGCGTCACCATTGATGATGACGACCGGGACGCCGGCCACCACTAGAGATCTGAGGGCAATTACCAAACCGTCATGGTTCTCTTTCTGAGCCCAAACGCCATCAATGAGCACCATGGAGTTACTTTCGTTGACGGTATCAAGAACTGATAGGTCATCCGATCTGACGATGTTCGTCGTTGTGGTTTCGATCGTATCTAGGATCGGGTTCGATTCGGGAGAGCTGCCGAGGAATATCACTGAGCAACCGTCCATAGACGACGGAAGAGCGTTCACATCGGAAGCAATGACAATTTTATCATTCCACGTTGACAGTATCGCACCAGAGACTACGGACAGTATCACGAGTGGCACCATGGCAAGCATGATTCGCTCCTTTGCATCCAAGATGTCCACCTCCAACGGTTTAATTTCGTTATTATTAAATACAGCTTATGAACCGGCCGTACATGGGCATAATATAGCCACCTGCGGATAAGGAGATGAAAACGGTGAGCAGTATAGAAAGGCAGCCTAACCGCTCGGGTGGGAAGCTCAGGGAAGCCGCCTACATTTTCATAATAACAGTCATAGTTTTAACCCTAATCATCGCAGCCCTTGGTATCATTCCTTCGAACAAGGGCGTAACTGGTTATGAGATCACGAGCGGCCAATACATCGATTATTCAGTAAGCGGTAGTCTGGACGATGCGACCGTCGATGGCGTGATTCACTATTACTTCATTGAGATGGATGATGGAGAGCCGGGATCATTTATCGTGACAATGGCCGAGCGAGCACCTCTAGGTGTTTTCGCTCCCTTCTCGTCCGATCCTTTGCTAACCTCAAGGTTCTTAGATTACGACGGGACCAACCTCACGTGCATAGGCGATCTGTTGATCGACAAATTACCTCAGTATGGTGGCTCGAACGGTTCTGGTCTGAGTCACGGTGCCTTCGGAACGTTTGTCGACCGTCAAGTCGTTCAGACCAAATTATTTAGTGGCGAGTGCGAGCACTACATTAGCGAGAATAACGGCACGACCTTGGAGCAATGGGTCGCTGTCGGAACCGGTTTTCCAGTAAAACTGAGGTATGCGGATGCCGGTGGGACGGACCTGACCTTATCCGTTGAGGATTCCAACATTGATTGGGTAAAGGACCTTAATCGGTAGAGGCTTTGTTTAACGGATAACGCGATGGAGAGGTCCATGACAGCTTAATTTGAAGCGATCCTTCAAAGACTATCCTAATGCTCGGCCAAATGAATTGAGCAATTGGCGTTAAGGATGGCTGGGTAAAATTTGAGTGCTCCCGCCGGGATTTGAACCCGGGTCACGGACTCGAAAGGCCCGAATGATTGGCCGGACTACACTACGGGAGCGTTGGGATGTTCGATAAGAGAAGATATACTTAATCCTTGGCCACGACGACCTGCCCCTTGACATGCCGGGCAGTGCACCCATGACCGGCGACAATGGGCGCGAACGACATATCCTCGTTCAGGCCGATCGCGCTGGCATCGTGGGAGGCATCATGGGCTCCCCCATTCCTGTGACCGCGGAGGCGCTGAAGCTGCGGAACCCGCCCTTCGGGACCCTGATGACGAACCTGGCACCCTGCCCCGGCCTGCCCTCCTCGGCGATGATCATGTTGGCGTGAGCAAGGATCTCCCTCGAGAGGAAGAGCCCCAGCCCGCTGTTCAGGCCGGCACCCTTGGTGAAAAGCGACTGCTTGATATCGGGATCGATCCCCGCGCCGTCGTCGGTGTAGATAAGCTGGAGCCCGTTCCCGTCCTCGACGGCCTCGAAGCGGAGACTGCTCACCTTCCCGCCGTGGACGATGGAGTTGTGCATCAGGTTGTAGAGCACCTTCTCCAGCAGCGGGTCAGCCAGGAGCTCGACGCCCTTCGCGTCGACGGTCAGGCGCGCCCCCTTGAGGTCGAGGCCCCTGCTGATCTCCAGCACCTTCTTCTCGAGGTTCTGCCACACCGGGGTGCGCTTGGACATGTCCTGGTAATCGCGGGCGAACTGCATCTGCCTCTGGATGCTCTGAGCGGCCTGGTAGCTTTTCTCGATGTGCTTCTGCACCGCCTCACGGTCCGTCTTCCTGCCGGCCAGGGTGAGATGTCCCTCGATGATCGTCAGCTGATTGAGCACGTCATGGCGGGTGATGCNNTGATGCTGTTCATGAGGTCCAGCGTGTGCTTGGCCTCCATCGCCTCGGCCTCCGCCCTCTTCTGCGCGGTCACCTCTCTCAGGGTGACGGTCTTGCCCACCAGCCGGCCCGCGTAGTCGGTGACCGGAAGGACGGTGACATCGAAATGGCGGCCGGGGACGATCTCGTAGATGTCCTCCACGTCGAAGCTCGATTCCTTCTCGCCGGACAGCACGTCCCGGGGGAAGGTGGGCAGGGCATCGGTGAGCTTGTCCCGGTAGAGAGAGCCCTTCCTGCCGGTAAGGGACTCGGCCATCGGGTTCTGGAACATGATCACGTCCTCATCGTCGAGGACGAAGACACCCCCGCGGGTCAGCTGGATGACCCTCTCCAGCTCGAAGGGCACTATGGAGAATATCTCGAAGCTGAAGGCCCCGATGAACAGCAGCAGGTCGGACAGAAGGAACGCAATGGCGAAGTGGATGCCACCGGGGACGGTGGTAGCCGCGGAGAAGTTCACCAGCACCGGCATGATGGTGATGAGGGCCGCTATGAATGTGACCGTCACCCTTGGCCGATGGGCGTTCGAGGCCCTGATTAGCCTGATGGCCAGGGAGGCCACGCCCGAGATCATGATCACCGCTGCGTACGATATGTAGGCGTAGAACAGCGGGCCGTAGGTCGCGTCAAAGGACTTGTAGAAAATGCTGGATAGAGCAGTGCTCGTATAGTACAGGTGATGGTAGGGGTTCGTCACCACCACCAGCACGATAAGGACCGAAGGTATTCCCAGGAGGGCCACGAGAGGCTTGTTGACCCTGATGTCACTGGAGTATTGTAAGGCGAAGAGGAAGAACGACGACATGGCGCAGACGTAGCCCACGTACTCGATGTTGTTCCACCACAGCTTCCCGTCCAGGGTGGCGGAGGACACCTCGAAGGTGTAGCTCCACATGATCAGCAGCTCGGACAACATCAGCATGGCGAAGGGTTTCCGGTAATCCCGCTTGCTCTTGTTCCATACCATGACGGCAAGAGTGCTGGCTATTGCCGTGATAACAAGGGCTATGATGACCATGGATGGGTCCAGCATCTCGGCCGAATTCGGGCAGTGTGAATATAATATTATCCAACCCAATATTAATTATGAAAACGACGGGTCGGTGCGAGATTTTTATTTACTGGACAGTACGATGGCCTCCCATGGCTCTGAAGGAAACGGTGCGCTTCGTGGGAGACCTGATGGAGCTGGCGGCCAGGACCGCCCCCAAGGCCGTCGGCCAGGACTTCATCGAGGCCAGGGTGCTGGAGGACGATGAGAGGGTGGCCCTCGGGAACGATCTCATATCGCTCGCCTCGGAGCAGAGCTCTCCGAACTGGGAGCGCGACGGCCGGAACGTGCTCGACGCGTCGGCGGTGGTGCTGATCGGCCTGCTTCCGCACAAGGGAGCGGGGCTGAACTGCGGCGCCTGCGGGTTCCGGACCTGCGCGGAGTTCGACGGGCACCATGTTGAGGGCGAGTTCGTCGGGCCGAACTGTTCCATCCGCATGCTGGACCTCGGGATCGCCCTGGGCTCGGCGGCCAAGGTCGCCTCGGACATGAACGTCGACAACCGCATCATGTACCGCATCGGCGTCTCCGCCCGGCGGCTCGGCATGACGAAGACGAACATCTGCCACGGCATCCCGCTCTCCGCCACCGGCAAGAACATCTTCTTCGACCGCAGCCCGAAGAAGTGATCGCCCGGTGAGCTTGGCGGGCGACCTTCAATTACCTCGATAAGCGCGCGGCAGGTCGCAGCGATTCACGATAATCGCTTAGTAATGACAGCTGCCAGCATGGGTGCGAGGATAAGAATGACAGCGTTCAGACCGTTTGACGAGAAGGGCACGCCGCTGGAAGAGCAGTTCATGAGCTGGGAGCAGTTGCTGTCCGAGCCATACGACAAGAACAATGCCGATCCGTACACCAGGACCAGGGTCATCCTGATGAACGGCATCGAGAACAACGCGTTCATCACCAAGCACGCCATGGCCCGCCTCATCGCCGATGAGGAGATCAAGGAGAACCTGGCCATGGTCCGGCGCTCGGAGTCGATGCAGCAGCAGCTGGTGGAGTGGCTGAACCCCGGCAACCAGACGATACTGGAGACGACCATCGGGTACGAGCAGGTGGCCGTGGACCTCACCGCCGACCTGGCCATGAACGAGGATGACGACTACCAGCGTAAGGTCCTCGACTTCGCGCTCCTGGAGGATTTCGATCACCTGTACCGGTACTCCGCCCACATGCAGCGGATGGAGGGCAAGGACGCCAACAAGGTCACCAAGGGGGCTGTCGAGATCAAGGAGGGCCGGCCGACCAGGGTGCATCACCGGCATCCTCACGACGAGATGAGGAACCACTGGAACAAGGACACCGCGAGCCCGAAGACCAAGATGAACTTCCTGACCATCGTGTCCGCGGAGCAGCAGACCGAGAACTACTACAAGACGCACGGGAGCATGTTCCAGGACGACCTGTCCCGGGCGTTGTACAGCGAGATCGCCGACGTCGAGGAGCAGCACGTGACGCAGTACGAGAACGTGGGGGACGCGACCATGACCCCCCTGGAGATGAACTTCCTGATGGAGGTGAACGAGGCGTACAACTACTTCTCCTGCGCCCAGAGCGAGAGCGACCCCCGGATCAAGCAGATCTGGGAGACGATGATGCGGGACGAGATCGGCCACATGCAGAACGCGATCGAGCTCCTGCAGAGGTTCGAGAACAAGGACCCAGAGAAGGTGCTGGGCGGGGACAGGATCGAGAAGCCCATACTGCTGAGGCCGACCAAGGAATACGTGAACCAAGTGCTGGCCGAGCAGAAGGACTTCCAGCCGTACGAGAGGGAGTTCATCCCCGAGTCCCAGATCCCCAAGGGCTGGGCGTCGTTCGCCTTCCGGGACAAGGTCAACGGGGACTTCATCCCCTCGGAGATCGTGGTCCAGGGCAAGGAGAAGCAGAAGGTGCCAGTGACGTCCAGGGGCCGGTAAGGCCCCAACAACCCTTTTCCTTCCCCTCTGGATCTTGGGCGCCCTTCGTGGCGCTCCTCGCCGTCCTCCTCTACCACCTGTTGCGGGTCCGCCGGTAGTGCCTGGACTTACAGGCCAAACGCTTCCCAATAGCAAAGCTTGATTAATAGAAGGGTTTATGTCATGGAACATCGGCTCCGTTCAGCTGTGTTGCTGGAGGGATGCTCCGTGCAACCTACCACTGTGGAGGCTTCATTTGACCCAATATGATTCCGAAGAGATGAGCGAGGAGATCACCCGGTGTCCGTTCCCCAATCGCAAGGAGGGGGAGATGTTCGGGGTAGCAGACCAGCTCTTGGGAGCGTCCCGCATCAAGGTCATGTGCGAGGACGGGACCTCGCGCATGGGTCGCATCCCCGGCAAGATCCGCAAGAGGATGTGGATCAGGGAGGGGGACCTGCTCATCGTCAAGCCCTGGGAGTTCCAGTCCGACAAGGCGGACATCATGTACCGCTACACCAAGACCCAGGCAAGCTACCTGCATCGCCGCAAGGCCATTCCCAAGAACCTAGACGTGTTCTGAACGAGGTGGGGCCATGGTCGAGAAGGACGCGTTCGAGTCCCTTGAGCACAAGATCATGGCCCTCCGGGAGAACAGCCGGACCGGGGACGAGCGCAAGACCCTGGACGAGGTGTTCGACCGCGACACCATGCTCGGCATCTACAAGCTGATGACCGACGGGTACGTCGATACGATCCAGTACCCCATCTCCACGGGCAAGGAAGGCAACGTGTTCGCGGTCGCCGACGACGAGGGGAAGCTCTTCGCCCTGAAGATCTACCGGACCTCCAACGCCACCTTCAACCGCATCGCCAGGTACATCGAGGGCGACAAGCGCTTCAAGGGCATCACCGGATCCCGCCGCAAGGTCATCTACGCCTGGGCGAGCAAGGAGTTCCGCAACCTGCAGCGCCTCGAGGACGCCGGGGTTCGGGTCCCGTCGCCCATCCGCTATTACAAGAACATGCTGGTGATGGAGTACATCGGCACCAAGAAGGGGCCGGCCCCCCCGCTACGCAGCACCGTGCTCGACGACCCGGCGAAGGTCTACGACACCATCGTGGAGTACATGCGCCTGGCGTATCAAGAAGCGGAGCTGGTGCACGCCGACCTGAGCGAGTACAACATTCTTTATTACCGGAAGAGACCTGTGATAATCGATGTCGGGCAGGCAGTGCTCACCGAGCACGTCAACGCCAAGGACTTCCTGCTCCGGGACATCGACAACGTGAACAGATATTTCAGGGGCCTCGAGGTCGACGTCATGGACCGGGACGAGGTCTTCCGCAATGTAACGGGGACACCCAGATGAGGCTAGTACGCATACCGAAGGAGCGCGTCGGAGTGCTGATCGGCACCGACGGCGAGACGAAGGAGATGATCGAGAAGCGCGCCGGGGTGCGGATGCGCATCGATACCGAGGGCGAGGTGGACATCGAGGACAATCCTGAGGACCCCCTGGCCGCGCTGAAGGTGATGGACCTGGTGAAGGCCATCGGCCGCGGGTTCTCGCCGCACCGGGCCATGCGCCTGCTGGACGACGACGAGTACCTCGAGGTCATCGAGCTCGGGGATTTCATCGGAAAGAAGTCGGACCAGCTGGCCAGGGTGCGCTCGAGGCTCATCGGCACCAACGGCAAGACCCGCAAGATCATCGAGGACCTCACCGGCGCCCACATGTCCGTCTACGGCAGCACCGTGTCCCTGATCGGGAACTCGGTCCAGCTGCCGATAGCGAAGACCGCGGTGGAGATGATCCTGCGCGGCAGCGAGCACTCCACGGTGTACCGGTACCTCGAGAGGTCGAGGGCCACCCTGCGCATCGCCGAGATGGGCTTCAGCTAGAGGAAGGGACTTATATCCCCGTCCCATAGGCCGAAGGGCGGGACGGGACCAGCAATCTCCCCCGCTGACGAGTGAGACGATGAACGAGATCATTGAGCGTGCTGACCGGGCCCTCCGGGCCCACGACCTCTGCGACCACTGCCTTGGCCGGCTGTTCGCGCAGGTGGAGACGGGGACCACGAACGCGGAGCGCGGGCGGAACATGAGGATCGCGGTGGCGCTGGAGCGCTCCGCGCGGAGCGAGGAGATGCCGAGCCACGAGCTGTGCTGGCTGTGCGAGGGCACCTTCGACAGCCTCGACCGCTTCGCCCAGGCCGCGGTCGACAAGCTGAGCACCATCGAGTACGATACCTTCCTCGTGGGCACGAGGGTCGATCCCCTGCTCCAGGACCGCGAGGAGCGGCTGTGGGCCGAGGTCGGAGGAGACCGGGCGGAGCCGGTCAAGGCGGAGCTGAACCGGGAGATCGGGAAGATCGTCGAGGCCCGCACCGGCAAGACGGTGGAGTTCCGCTCCCCGGACGTGGTCGCGGTGGTGGACACCCGCTTCGCCCAGGTAGACCTGGACATCGCGCCCATCTTCTTCTACGGCCGCTACCGCAAGTACTCGAGGGAGATCCCCCAGACCAGGTGGCCCTGCCGGGTGTGCCAGGGCAAGGGGTGCAAGCGCTGCGGCAACACCGGCAAGATGTACCAGATCAGCGTGCAGGAGGTCATCGGCGACGTCTTCCTGAAGGCGGCGGAGGGGAAGGACCACTTCTTCCACGGCATGGGGCGCGAGGACATCGACGCCCGCATGCTGGGGACCGGGAGGCCGTTCGTCCTCGAGATCTCCGAGCCTAAGAGGAGGCACCTCGACCTGGAGGCGCTCACCGCCCTAGCGAACGACAACGGGAAGGGGCTAGCGGACTTCTCCGGGCTTCGCCCGTCGAGCCGCGAGGAAGTGCGCCAGATCAAGGCGGCCACGCCTGACAAGGTGTACCTCGCCGAGGTCAAAGCTCACGGCAAAGTTAATAAGGGTCGAGTAGATGAGGTTGTTCAATCTCTAAGTCAGGCGCGTATCACTCAGCAGACGCCAACCAGGGTCGCCCATCGCCGGGCCGATCTTGCCAGGGAGCGAACGATACACGAACTCCAGCTGATGGAGTTCGATGACGAACGGTTCGTCCTGCGGCTGAGGACGGAGTCCGGGACATATGTCAAGGAGTTCGTCAGCGGGGACAACGGTCGCACCGTGCCCAGCCTCTCGGCGGCGCTAGGAGTGCCCTGCGAGGTCACCGCGCTCGACGTCATCCAAGTGATCGATAACTCTAACGAGGGATAAGATATGGTACAGACTTCCAGAGGCTTCAGGCGCAAGACGCGCAACATACTTAGCAAGACCCCCCGCACCAAGGGGATGACCCCGATCACCCACGAGTTCCGCGAGTTCGCGGTGGGCGAGAAGGTCAGCGTGGTCATCGACCCCGCAGTCCACTATGGTATGCCGCACATGCGCTTCCAGGGGAAGACCGGGGTCGTTACCGGCAAGCAGGGCCGTGCCTTCGTGGTGGACCTCTACGTCGGCAACAAGTTGAAGACCGTGGTAGCCCGGCCTGAGCACCTCAAGAAGGCCTTCTGAGGCGATAAAATGCCTGAGGAGCGCTACGTGACCTTGTCAGAGGTCAAGCAGCTTCTGGAAGAGGCTAGCGAGAGCAGGGAGCTGACTCCCGATCAAAAACTCGCAATGGACCACGCTCAGAAGGTGGCCGTGCTCGCCCCCGAGAAGGCGAACGAGCTGCAGTCCGAGCTTGCCAAGCTAGGGTTCGTGTCCGACGCCCTGTGCGCCAAGATCGCCGATATTCTCCCTGTCCACAGCGACGATGTTCGCGTCCTCTTCTCCAAGGAGAGGATGGTGCTAGATAAGAAGAATATAGAACTGATACTATCTACCGTGCAGAAGTATCTTTAAAACCCCTTTCCGGAGAGGGCGATCACATGGAGGACTACGCGCTGATATTAGATTATTTACCCCAGGGCATCCCTAATGAGAAGACTTTTCGCCGGGAGCCCTCGGCCTACGCTGTTGGTGAGAGCGAGTTCAAGCTGTTCGAGCTCGTCCCCAGGAGCGACGCGGTGATCGTCATCGGTGACCGCGTCTATATCGGCAAGGACCCCGCCCTCAGGGACAAGATCGTCCACGTCAAGAGGCGGGTGGGCTACGAGGAGCTGACCGCGGCCGCGCAGGCCGAGCTGCCGTTCGTGCTACAGGACATCGCCAAGCAGCAGGAGGCCAGGTTCATCAAGTTCTTCAACGAAGCCCAGGCCATCACCACCAGGTTCCACATGCTGGAGCTTATCCCCGGGCTCGGGAAGAAGACGATGTGGGCCATCCTAGAGGAGCGGAAGAAGGGGCCGTTCACCAGCTATGAGGATCTCACCAAGCGCGTCCCTGCACTGAAACACCCGGAGAAGCTCATCGCCAAGCGCATCGAGGACGAGCTGTCGGACCCGTCCCAGAAGTACCACATCTTCGTGTCCAGGTGAGCGTGCCTGGAGCGTGACGTGGTCAATCTGACTGATCGGCGCTATGTCCAGGGGAGGCCATGAACCCGACCGAGATCAAGGAGGTCCTTGCTCGCCTGGGCGCGTCCCCCAGCAAGGGCATGGGGCAGAACTTCCTCATCGACGACCGCGTAGCGGAACGGCAGGTCGACTTCGCCCGGGTCGGAAAGGACGACGTGGTCCTGGAGATCGGCCCCGGGCTAGGAGTACTGACCGACAAGCTGGCCGAGAGGGCCGGGAAGGTGATAGCGGTCGAGATGGACCGCAAGCTCGCCGAGCACCTCCGGTCCACGCTGCCGGAGAACGTCGAGCTCATCGTGGGCGACGCGCTGGAGGTCGAGTTCCCCCCGTTCAATAAGGTCGTGTCCAACCTTCCGTACTCCATCTCCTCGCCGATCATCTTCAAGCTGCTGGAGTATAAGTTCGAGAAGGCGGTGGTCATGCTGCAGAAGGAGTTCGCCGACCGCATGGTAGCCGCCCCGAACACCGACGATTACTCCCGGCTCACGGTGAACGTCTACTACCGCGCGGAGTGCCGGATCCTCGAGAAGGTGCCCAGGTCGCGTTACTGGCCAATGCCCAAGGTCGACTCCGCGGTCGTCGAGCTGATACCTCGGCCTCCGCCCTTCGCGGTCCGCGACAAGAGACTCTTCCTCAAGCTGGTCGAGGTCCTCTTCCAGCAGCGCAGGAAGAAGATCGGCACGGTGCTGAGGATGAAGGGCCTGATGTCCGCAGAGCAACGGTCGGCCGTGCCGTACGTCGACGACCGCGTTGAGGCGCTGTCCCCGGAGCAGATCGGCGAGCTCTCTGACGCCGTCCACGCCCTTCGGGCCAAGTGAGTTATACCGCCGATGGCAATCGTTCTCCGGTGCATTTCATGGCGATAAGCGCAAGGTCCATCGGGGAGAAGCTTACTTCGGCCGGGAGGCTGGCCGGCGGAGCGGTGTGCGTGATCGGCGGCAACGACCCTTTCCCGGACTCGGTGCACCTTAAGCAGGTGGACCGCTGCGTGGCCCGGGCCATCTACAAGCTGGCCATGGAGCCGGGNNTATCTCCTACGGCGCGGACTCCAAGGAGGGCACCTGCGGGGGCGGCCAGATGTGGTGCGGGCTGGCGGCCCGCGGTCCCAAGCTCAAGTACTTCCTGTCGACCGGGACGCCGGATTTCATGCGCGGGGAAGCGGAGCACCTGAGGCCGACGCCGGAGGCGGCGGAGAGGTTCCTCGACGCTCCCGGAAAGGTCACCACGCCGGGCAGGTACATCACCCTCGCGAGGTACGACCAGATCGATGACGAGGCAGAAGTGCTCTCGTTCGTCCTCATCGGCAAGGCGGAATCGATACGCAACCTCGGCGGGCTGATCCACTTCGTCACTGACGACATCTTCACCTCGATCCTCATGCCCGGCGGATCGTCCTGTGCCACCATGATCACCTACCCCGCGGGCATGGCCGAGAGGGCACCGCGGAACGCCGCCTTCGTCGGTCCCGTGGACCCCACCGGCAACTCTTGGCTGCCGCCCGACGTGATGACCATGGCCGTTCCGCTCTCCCTCGCGCGCGCAATGGCCGAGAGCGCCGACGAGTCGTTCCTCAGTAAGCGCTCCGAGGTCGCCTTCCCCTCGAAGAGGCTGGGTTTGAACGAGAAGTGAGCTACTTCCCCTTCAGGGCCTTCCTGAGCTTCAACATGGCGCGCATGCGGCCGAGGTAGCTTCTGCCGTACAATACGTCGAGCATGCCCGCTCCCCCGGCGATGTTCTCCCAGCAGTAGGGGTGCCACCAGACCTCGCGCTTGAACCGTCCGTCGTCCACGTGGATGTGCTGCGGCTCTAACAGCTCGGAGAAGCCTTCATCACCGTGGGTCCGCCCGAAACCGCTCATGCCTCTCCCGCCCCAGGGCGTCGTTGGCAGACCGTAGGTGTAGGCGACGTTGTTCACGAGTATCGTTCCGCCGGTCATGCGCTGCGCGAGCCTCCGCCCCCGGGCGAGGTCGCGGGTCCATACCGAGCCGGAGAGGGCGTACGGGCAGTCGTTGGCCAGCCGAAGCGCTTCCTCGTCGGTCTGGAACTTGATGACGGCGAGAATCGGGGCGAAGGCTTCCTCTTGCACCACGCACGAAGATTGAGGCGCGCCGGCGATCACTGTCGGCTCGTAGAAGTAGCCCTTTAGTCCAGCAGGCCGCTTGCCTCCGGCGATTATCCTTCCGCCCTCGCTGACCGCCTTCTCGACCATGCCTTCGGTCCTACGCAGGGCAGCCTCGCTGATCAGGGGGCCGACGTCCACCCCGTCGCCGTGCCCGATCCTCAGGCTGCCGACCTTGGAGAGCAGCAGCTCGAGGAAGCGGTCGTAAACCGCTGTGTGCACGTACAACCGCTTCACGCACGCGCAGGTCTGCCCGGCGTTGACGAAGGCGCCCCAGATCACGCCCTCCGCCGCGCGCTCCAGGTCCGCGTCGTCCAGCACGATGCAGGGGTCCTTGCCTCCCAGCTCCAGGGTTACCGGAGTGAGACGCTGCGAGGCCTGGGCCATGATCTCCTTCCCCACCGCCGAGCTGCCGGTGAAGATCACGCGGTCCACACCCGAGGTCACCAGCGCCCTCCCGTGCTCGCTCCCCCCGACGAACGCCTGGACCAGTCCTTCAGGAAAATCGCTCTCCTGGAACAGCCTCTCCATCTCCAGACCGGTCAGGGAGGTCTCCGGGGAGGGCTTGAACACCACCGCGTTACCGGCGGCGAGGGCCATGATGGTCTGCGAAAACGGGATGCCCAGCGGGTAGTTCCAAGGGGCGATGATGCCGATGACGCCTAGCGGCCGGTTCTGGATGTATGACCACCGCCCCATGTACCTCATCATCAGGCCCATGCTCTCGAACCCGACCTTCCGGGGAGCGAAAAGCCTCCTCATGGCGCGGACGGAGTGATCGGTCGCGACCAGGGAGGGGAGGACATCGGCGTTCACCGCCTCCAGGCGCGGTTTCCCGGTCTCCTTGGATATTGTCTCGGCCATGGATTCCCAGCGATTGAGCAGCCGGTCCCTGACCTCCAGTAGCGAGGCTTTCCGTCGGTTCAGCGGCCAGGAGGCCCACTCCGCCTGCGCCTCGCGGGCCCGCGCTATCATCGTCGTGATGGCGTCCAGGTCGGTCTCGGCGACCTCCCCGACCGGCTCCAAGGTGGCTGGATTGATCTTGATGAGCATCGATGACACTTCCTACTCGAACCACGGGCACAGGCTGGTGTTCCTGAAAGCCGTCCTTGCCTAATAAGGGCTTCAGCCGCTACGCGTCATGTCCTGCCGCGTTCGAGCACCAGTTTCCTTGTGCTATCGACCCTCTTGACCATGCAGTATGAGACGGCGATGGCACTTAGCACCGGGGCGATACCGCCCAGGGTCTCTCCGTGAGCGCCCTCGTAGTTGAAGACTATCAGCTCCCTGGTCACTGCGGTGATGGCCACCAGGAGCACCGTCTCTACGTTGATTCGGGCTTCCTTGAGGAGCACGAACACGGCATCCAGGAGCTCAAGGCCGATGATGGCCAGCAGGAGATAGCTGAAGAAGTTGAGGAAGTCCTCCTTCTCCCAGTGAAGGGACGTATCGTCGAATATGATGTCATAGAACGCGCCGCCAGGGCCGCCACGATGACCACCACGACGAGGATCATGAGAACGATCGCGGCCACCATGCCTCTCTTGGTCGTATGAACGAGAAAGTCCAACACGAGATTTGCATACTGGCTGGTAAATAAAAAAACGATAGACCTGGTTGTCAACTTCAATGCTGGCGAATGCTAGGTTCAGATATATTATCGGATCCAGGAAGGAGGACGCATTGCGGAAGGGGCTTAGCGAGGCATGCTTAGCCGGAAGCGGAGCAGTCTCCCATCTCTTCCATACATACCTATCAATCTAGAGGTCCATTTAATCGGTCCTGAGGCTTCCTACGATCATAGTTGTTAGACCGGCGAGGATCAGGCCGGAACCTACGATGTTCAATGTGAAATGCCAATAGAGGTCAGACGGGTAAATGTTGCTGAGCCAGAACTCCCTCATGCCGAGAGAACCGATGATGACTACTATCACTCCGAGCCAAAAAGTCATAAAGCCTGTTCTGTAAAACTCCAATTTCCCCTTGTAGCCCATACCCGGTGAGATGTTTTGGCGGAATAAATAGATTGTACTCAATAGAATAGTCGACCGTAGTGGTCTAAGCCCAAGTGCCCATCGGCCGCATTCATCAGCACCCATGTAACCATAATACAGTTGATGGGACCTCATCGACCAGTTACTCCGTCAAGTAAAGATGCCTAGGGCGATGACGAGCGTAGGACCGGCCGAGGTGAACGCGGCGAAGTACCTTTGCGCCAATCCAGTGGAACGGACGAATGCAATGGTTATTTAGGCCTCAGGTCGTTCATTGGAGCGGTAAGAGATATGCAGATCGGCATCGTCGGTAAGCCCAACGTCGGCAAGTCCACCTTCTTCTGCGGAGCGACCCTAGCTAACGTGGAGATCGCCAACTACCCGTTCACCACCATCAAGGCCAACCGGGGCGTGGCGTTCGTCCGCGGGCGCTGCCCGCACCTCGACTTCAACACTCAGTGCGTACCGCGCAACGCTGGCTGCGACAACGGGACCAGGATGATCCCGGTGGAGCTGCTGGACGTGGCCGGCCTGGTCCCCGACGCCTGGCAGGGCCGCGGCCTGGGAAACCAGTTCCTGGACGACCTGAGGCAGGCGAGCGCGCTCATCCACGTGGTCGATGCCTCCGGCGCGACGGACCTAGAGGGGAACGCGGTCCCACCGGGCTCTCACGACCCGGTGGAGGACATCCAGTTCCTGCAGAAGGAGATCTCCTTCTGGATCAGGGGCATCCTGGAGAAGGGCTGGGAGAGGGCCGCCCGGCAGGCGCACATGTCCGGGCAGTCGATGGTGCCGGTCATCCATGACCGCCTGACCGGCCTCGGGGTCAGCGAGGCGCAGGTGATCGCGGCGATCCGGGATTCCTCGCTTCCGGAGAACGTCATGAACTGGGGCCCGGAGGACATGCTCCGCCTCGCCGACGCCATACGCAAGTACTCCAAGCCGATGATCGTCGCCCTCAACAAGGCCGACCTGGCCGACGACGCTACCCTGAAGCGCCTCACCAACGCCGCGGGCGGGATGGCCGTCCCCACCATGGCCGAGGCCGAGCTGGCGCTGAAGCGGGCAGCGAAGGCGAAGCTGGTCGACTACCACCCGGGAGGAGAGAGCTTCACCATCACCGACCCGTCGAAGCTCAACCCCAACCAGAAGAAGGCCTTGGACAAGATCAACGAGTCCGTGGAGCGCCTGCACGGCACCGGAGTGCAGCAGTGCCTGGAGAAGGCGGCGTACGAGCTCCTGGACCTCATCATCGTGTACCCGGTGGAGGACGAGGCCAAGCTCACCGACCACGATGGACGAGTGTTGCCGGACGCTTTCCTCGTTCCAAAGGGCACGACGGCCAGGGGGCTGGCGTACAAGGTCCACACTGACCTCGGGGAAAGCTTTATCCGGGCGATCAACGTGAGAACACACCGTACGGTCGGCAGCGATTATGAGCTGCAGAACAACGATGTGCTGACGATCGTGTCCAGGAAGTGATAAGCTTGGGTCAATGGGACGTCCGCCTTCTCGCCGCGACCTACCGCCGGGTAGACAATGATCAGCTCGCCATGGAGCTGTACGGCAAGGTAACCGACGGACGGTCCATCATCGTGCGGTACACCGGCTTCGAGCCGTACTTCGACGTAGTGGAGCCGACGCCGGAGGTTATCGAGCGGTTGAGAAAGGACCCGGACGTCCGCCGGGTCGAGGACATCTCGCTGTTCTACAAGGGCAAGCTCCGGCCGTCGGCGATGGTGTTCGTCCGCTTCCCCTGGCTGGTCCCAGATTTCCGATCCAGGCTGCGGAGGGACTTCGACGTGCTCGCCGCCGATATCCCGTTCCACCACCGGTTCTTCTACGACTATGACATCAGCTCTTGCATCCGCGTGCATGGAAAGGAGGGCGTGGGCGAGTACCGCACCGACCTGGTGGTGGACATGGACCGCGCGGACAACGCGCCGCGCTTCGAGAACCTCCCGCCCTTCAACCCGGACCTCAAGGTGCTGTCGTTCGACATCGAGAACTCGGTGAAGGACGGGACGATACTCACGCTGTGCTACGTGATCAGCGAGGGCGGCAAGATGCGCAACGGGACCCCGATCTTCGGGGACGAGAGGGATATCATCGATCGCTTCACCCAGGTCATCCAGGACGAGGACCCCGACGTCATCACCGGCTACAACATCGACAACTATGACATCCCGACGATCATGGAGCGGGCCAAGCTGGTGAAGGCCGGGAAGCTCGCTTGGGGCCGCGACCTCTCGGAGCCGCGAAAGGTCGGCCTGCGCGGGTGGCGCCTGAACGGCCGGCTGGTCGTGGACGCGTGGTGGGCGGCCAAGATGCAGCTGCGCCCCAAGCAGGAGACGCTGAACCACGTGGCCAAGCTCACTCTAGGCGAGGAGAAGCTGGACGTCGAGCCGTCGAAGATGGACGAGGAGTGGGAGCGGGACCGGGACAAGGTCATGCGCTACTGCCTCAAGGACGCCGAGCTCGCGCTGCGCATCCTCGAGTACGTAGGCTCGGTGCGGCGTACCATGGACCTCGCCGCGGTGTCGAAGCTGCCGATGGAGGACGTGCAGACCTCCGGCAACTCCACGCTCATCGATTCCATCCTGATACGAGAGGCGGACCGCGTCCCGGCGCCGTACGGCCCGGTCGGCGTGCCCCTGACCGGCAACTACGATGACGACGAGGAGGCGATCGAAGGAGGATACGTCCACACCATCGAGCCGGGGCTGTACCACTGGGTCATCGTGCTGGACTTCAAGTCGATGTACCCCTCTCTCATCATCCACAAGAACATCTGCTTCACCACGCTGAGCGACGACGGTCCGATAATCTCGCCCAGCGGCGCCAGGTTCCTGTCCAAGGAGCAGCGCGAGGGCCTCCTGCCCAAGATCCTCAAGGACCTCATGGCCCAGCGGGACGATATCAAGCGAAAGATGAAGAACACCAAGGACCCCGACGAGTACCGCTACTACGACGGTCTGCAGAACGCGGTGAAGATCCTTATGAACGCGGTGTACGGCGTGTTCGCGTCGTCGTTCTACCGCTTCACCGACCGCAACATCGGGAGCGCGATCACATCCTTCGCCCGGGAGACGGTCAAGACGCTCATATCTCGGCTCGAGGAGCAGGGCGTCAAGGTCATCTACTCAGATACGGACTCATTATTTTTACAATCTCCATATAATAATCTAGACGACACCGTGAAGTTCGGCACGGAGATATCGGAGAAGTTCTCCCGGGAGATCTCCCAGATGGAGTTCCAGAAGGTGCTGGAGCCCCTGTTCTCCCACGGGAAGAAGAAGAGGTACGTCGGCCGCTCGGTGTGGCCTGACAACGAGTTGCTCATCCGGGGCTACGAGACCAGGAGGACCGACGCCTTCGACCTGCAGTCCGAGGTCCTCATGTCGGTGTTCGAGAAGATCATGGACGAGAGGACCGAGGACGCGGTCAAGATCGCCCGGGAGAACGTCCAGAAGACGATGGAGTGCAAGGTGCCCATCGAGTCGCTGGTCATATCGCGCACCTGCAAGTCGTTCAACTCCTACAAGGACCCCGACTCGCAGGCGAACGTGCAGGCGGCCAGGAAGCTCATGGCCATGGGCTACGAGTTCGTGCCCGGGATGAAGGTGTCATGGATCGTGACCGATTCAAAGAAAACGCCACAGGAGGTCGAGCCGTTCGTCAGCGGACGGAAGTTCGAGCACCGCCCGGACTGCCGCTACTACGCGGAGAGGATCGCGCAGACCGCCGCCCGAGCTACAGAGGTGTTCGGTTGGGGGGAGAAGGACCTCCTCACCGGGTCGCAGCAGGTAACGCTTTTCGACTCCTCCTTCGCCGGAGGCTCGGATACCGGCCCGAAGAAGAAGCCAGAGGTCAAGAAAACAAAAAAGAAGCCGGACCTCAGAGATTTTATGTGATTCGTACCAATAATATATGCTGGCTACGGTCATAGTATTGAATGTGAATATCCACGCAGATACGTTTAACTCCCCTTCGAGAATTTTTCACTCGGGTATCGGATTTGATAGGCAAAATCGAGATCATAGGAGAATGGGCCGCTGACGGATCGCTGGAACAGAGCGATGAGCACCGCATCCTTGACATGAAGGAGTTCAACGAAGCCATCAAACAGAAGGTCTACGAGCTTGATCTTCAGCTTCTGCTCGCCGGCCTGCTCACCATCCTGGGAATCCATCAGGACGCCGGAGAGAAGCGCTACACCCTGGAGGTTCACGTTCCCCTGTTCCTTGAGGAGGATGAGGAGTACGACGTCTCCATGCTTGAACGGAGGGCTGAGGCGCTGAAGACTCTGAAGGAGCGGGGATACTATCTAGAGGGACACCGCGGCGGATACGTCAAGTGCTTCATGGAAGGCCGCCTGCAGGAGCTGGAGAGCGAGCTCGACTTCATCGAGGGCGCCCTGGCCACCGCCGGTTAAGCGCTGGCCACTCACCCTGCGGGGCCGCACGGGCCCCGATAGGATTATATAACCTGGTCTAACTGTCGGACCGTAGTCACGAGAGCAATCTCGTCGGAGATGTGCCCCCGGAAACGGGGGTGAATCCCTAAACGCCGCCCATGGCGGCATGGTGATGCACATGACAACGAACCAGGAGAAAGCGCCCGCGGTAGAGGCCGAAGAGGAGAAGAAGGCCTTCGTGGGCAAGAACATGTACAGCTTCATAGCCGACGCCTGGAACAGGCCCTCTGACAGCTATGTCAAGGACCTGCAGTGGGCCCGGCTCATCGACTGGCGCCGCGAGGAGAACTTCATCAAGGTCGACCACCCCACCAGGCTGGACCGCGCCCGCAAGCTCGGGTTCAAGGCCAAGCAGGGTTTCATCGTTGTGAGGGGCAGGGTCCGCAAGGGCTCCCTGAGGCGCCGCCAGATACGCAAGGGCCGCCGTGCCAAGCGCCGTGGTATCAACAAGATCACCATGGGCAAGAGCCTGCAGCGGATCGCTGAGGAGAGGGCCTGCAAGAAGTACCCGAACCTCGAAGTCCTGAACTCCTACTGGGTCGGCATGGACGGCCTGCACGAGTGGTTCGAGATCATCATGGTCGACCCGCACCACCCGGTCATCAAGGCGGACAAGACCATCAACTGGATCTGCTCGCCGAAGCAGAAGGGCCGTGCGTTCCGCGGTCTGACCGCCGCCGGCAAGGCCGGACGCGGTCTGAAGTGGAAGGGCAAGGGTGCCGAGAAGGTCCGCCCGTCCATCAACGCGCACAAGCATCAGGGCAAGTAAGCCCTCAATCCCTTTCCAACCTCTTTTCCTTTTCAGTTTTTTATCACTGGCCGAGAGAAAGCTCTCGCTCTTCGCTCTGGAATATTAAAAAATAGCCGACGCTCAGGCCGACCGTATCGCGGCCAGGCGCTCCTCGATCTCCTCGTCGGTCATGCCGATCAGGGGGAAGAACGCGGGCGGGCCGGCTGCCAGCTCCTTTATCTTTTCCATGTCCCCGATGCCGTAGCCATGCACCGTCGCCAGCGCCTTGACGTCGTGCAGCACCCTCTGGGGCTCCTTCCCGACGAAGACCTTCAGCCGGGGGTCCCAGGCCCTCAGTATCGCGGCCGGGCCGTCCTCCAAGGAGGTGGACACGAAGACGCGGCAGCCGCGCTTCATGAGCATCCACGCCGCCAGCGCGTCCCGGTCCGATTCGACCAGCGCCACGACCTTGCCCTGGCTGCCCATGGGCAGGCCCGCCGGCCCGGGGAGATACTCGGTGAAGATGTACGCTTTCCGCTCGCGGACCTCGACGTAGAAGGTGACGTCCGGGTGCGTCAGGTCGACGCGAACCCCGCGGTCCTCGTTGGCGAGGAATATCGCCGAGCCGACCTCCCGGCCGACGTCCATGCTCTTGTATGGGTGATTGCCCTCCCTGCGGGCCTTCACCGCGAACGATTGCCCGTCCTTCAGCACCCCGCGGGAGTACTCGGCGGCGGCCTTCTGCATCTCCTCCATCGCGCTGTCCGCTATCAACGCCGGCGACACCGAAGCGATGCCGAAGACCCGGCGGAGGACCGGGATAGCCTCATCGATCCGGTCGGTGGTTATGTAGATCCGACCCTGTTCGCAGGTGACCAGCGCCTCCAGGTTGTGGGCCTGTAGCGCAGTGAGCATGTTGTCCATGAGTATGCTCTCGAAGTACCTCCGCACTCCGGAGCTCTTGAGGCCTACCTCCGCGTACCGGGCCAGGATTATGTCCACGAGCTTGTGATGACCGCGCCGGTTATTATGGTTTCGCGGGACAGCCTATTTTAACGCCGTCTACCATGGTCCCTGCGATGGACCTGCTGCTGGCGCTGGGAGTCATCATCATCGCGATCTTGGCCGGGATCGTGGGCTCGATGTTCGGCATCGGCGGAGGCATCATCATCATTCCGGCCCTCACCATCGCGCTCGGCCTGCCGATCAAGGACGCCATCGGCGCCAGCCTCATCGGGGTGATCGCCACCTCCACCGGCGCGGCGTCGAGGTTCGTGGGGCAGGGCATCGTGAACATCCGGCTGGGGATGATCCTCGAGCCGGCCACCGCCATAGGCTCGATGGTCGGGGCGGTGCTGGCGGTGTACCTTGACCAGTACATCCTCTCTGCGGTGTTCGCCGTGCTGCTCGTCTACTCATCGTACTACATGCTGAGGCGGCCGGAGGCGGCCGTCAACGACGAGAGGTGCGTCGAGTACCTGAACTGCACATATTGCGACCCGGTGACCAAGGAGAGGGTCAACTACAACGTCCGCAACCTGGGGAAGGGGCTGCTGGCATCGTTCTTCGCCGGCAACATGTCCGGCATGCTGGGGGTGGGCGGCGGCATCGTCAAGGTCCCCGCGATGAACGTGTGGATGGGGGTGCCCATGCGGGCGGCGACGGCCACATCGAACTTCATGATCGGGGTGACCGCGCTCGCCGGCGCGGTCGTCCTGTACGCCAACGGCCTCATCTCCCCGGTCCTGGCGGCCCTGGTAGCGTTGGGAGTGTTCGCCGGCACCACGCTCGGCCCCCGGGTGGCCAGGAGGACCGCGGGTCCGACGCTCCGGCGCTACTTCGCCGTCATCATGCTCGGCGTCGCCGTGCTCATGCTGGTGAAGGCCGCAGGGTTCGAGGTGGGGATATGATATACGACGAGCATGACCACACCAGGACGGACCACTGGGTGAGCCTGGTGCTGCGCGCGGGGATGGTCCTGAGCATGTCCGTCCTGCTCCTGGGCATCGTCCTGTACATCCTGTCCCCGGGAGGCAGCCCGGAGGTCGACATGAGCCCCGGCGAGATCGTGAACGGGATCATGAACGGCAACCCCATCGCGGTCATCGATCTAGGCATCATTCTGCTTATCCTCACCCCGCTCACCCGGGTGCTGACCACGCTCGCCATCTTCATCGTGGACCGCCAGCCCCGGTTCGTCCTCGCCTCCCTCCTGGTGCTCGGCATCATCCTCGCGGCGATCGTCCTAGGGTAGAGTTCCCGACCCCTGGCACGGAGACGGAAACCTTCATGAAGGCCACGTCCGTTCTCCGGCCGGGATGCATCGGGATGGGAAAGGGCAGATCAAGGGACGATAAGTGGTACTTCTCGTTCCTTCCGCACAACATGGCCGGCGGGAGCACCTCGCCTCTGATACCGCTGTTCGTGACCGAGGGCCTCGGAGGCACGGTCGCCCAGGTCGGCCTGATCAGTGCGGTCTCCTCCCTCGCAGCGGTGCCGTCGAACATCCTATGGGGCAACCTGTCGGATGCGGCCAAGAAGCGCCGGACCTTCGTGCTCATCGGCTTTGCCGGGCTCGCGCTCGCGCACCTGATGATGGCCTTCTCCATCAACTTCTCCCAGTACCTCATAGCCAATGCCGTCCTCGGACTTCTGTCGACGGCCGCGGCGCCGGTGGGTACCGTGCTCATCCTGGAGTCGTTCAAGCAGGAGGAGTGGGCCAAACGGCTGGGGGACTTCAGCAAGATCGGGGGCATCGGGTGGGTCGTCGGCCTGACCGTCGGCACGATATGGATCGCCGCCTTCTCCCAGAGCGCGGACCCCGCGCTGACGATGCGGGCGCTGTTCATCCTCGCCGCCGGGCTGTCGCTGGTGTCGATGGTCCTGGCGTACCGCTGGGTGCCCGACCCGGAGGCGGTCTTGGACCGCTCCCAGATCAACGGCTCCATCCTGCACATCCCGCTGTACGTCTTCGAGCGCGCGCGCTACCTGCCGCACCGCATGATCCACGTGCTGCAGGTGAGCTCCCGGAACATGCGGCTGGAGAACGTGCCGGGCAACCTCCGCCTGTACTATGTCTACACGATGATCGTCTTCACCGGCTTCCTGACCTTCTATGTCGGCCTGCCGATCTTCCTGAAGCAGTACGTGGGTATGAGCAGCACCGAGGTGTTCATCATCTACCTGGCGTCCTCGGCGGCATCGGCCATCACCTATTCCCAGGCGGGGCGGTGGACATCGAGCCTGGGAAGCAAGAGGATGCAGACCCTCGCGGTCACCGGGCGCCTGCTCCTGTTCCCCTCCTTCTTCCTGGTGACGCTCCTCGGGCTGTCGCACGCGGCGCTCCTGCTGGTGTTCTGCGCGCTGCACGCCCTGATAGGGTTCTGCTGGGCTAACATCTCGGTGTCCGGCAGCCACATCGTGTCCAGTGTCTGCCTGAAGGAGCACCGGGCCGAGGCGACCGGGCTGTACAGCGCGGTGCAGGGCGCCGCCAACGTGGCCGGCGCGCTGATCGGCGGCCTGATCGCCCAGCAGCTGGGCTACAGCGTGGTGTTCATCGTCTCCTCGCTGTTCCTCGTGGCTGGACTTGTTCTCCTGTCCAGGATCAGGACGGAGAAAGTGGTGGAAGGGGCCTCGGCCCCCTGCCCGACCTAAACTCTACTTCAAGGAGTTGACGAGGTTCCTGCCGTACACGACGGCCATGGTCTCCTCGCCCGGCAGAAGCTCCTTGTTCGGTCCGGTGCTGAAGTAGGTCCAGGAGGCCACCTTCATGTTGGCGCCCCTCATGAGCGCGGCGAGCTTCTCGGACATCCCGGACGGCGCCCCGGCCATCCTGGTGTCGAAGAGCACTCCCGCCGCATTGCTGTTGGTGCCTAGGGACTTCTTCAGCAGCCCGGTGATCTTCCTGCCGGCGAGGAAGCCGTTGGACGGCCCTCCCAATACCCAGTACTCTGTGTTCGCCAGGTCCGCGGGCGAGACCGCCCCGACCGCTTTGCATGCCGCATCTACGCCACCCTGCTTCAAACCGGAGCAGATGGCCTGAGCGATCTTTTCAGTGTTGCCTTCGTATACAACCAGTGCTTTCACTGCCTTACCCCCTGATTCTCCTTAAGAATATTGGGATAAAGATATACTTTAAAGGGTATATTCTTTTCTACCATTCTGGGAGTATGGAAATGAAAATATCGCAGATGCCAGACTTATAAATATTGATAATTTATTTTATTTATTATCATAATTAACAGCGTTGATAACTCCCTGGCTATGAGCCTGGTGGACGGCGAACGTACAGGCCCGGTCTTTGACCACAGGGGGAGCTGGCGGCTCCGCATTGACGATGGTCTATTCGGCCTAAAATGGGTCCGAACAGGCTGAGCGACAACCGAGCGGGGAACCGTGATGGACATTGCATCAGGAGGACGGCAGCCTCAGTACGTGTACAGCTCGTCCAGCCTTCTGTTGATCTTCTGTACTAACCTTCTAAGGTGCTCCAGGTCCTCCTCTTCCAGGCACTCGAGCAGCTCGTCGAGGATGACCTCCATCGCCTCCTTCGAGAAGTTGAACGCGCCCCATCCCTTCTCGGTCAGGTACAGCTTGTAGGACCGGCTGGACTCGCTCCTGTTCTCCACGAAGCCGTTAGCGATGAGGACCTGCACGACCCTGGTAGTGAGGCCCTTGTCCGCCCCGAGGCTCGTGCACAGCTCCTTCATGGAGAGGCCCTCGCTCTTTCCGATCTCCATGATGAACGGGATCTGGGACGCGGTGAGGTCCTTGTCCTTCAGGACCCGGTTCAGCCGGGAGTCCATGTAGGACCTCATCTTCTTGGGGGAGATGAACAGGTCGCTTTTTTCCATCCTATCATGTGGACTATGATGGCCAGCGTATAATATCGTTGTGACTTGACATATCAACAAAATATAAATACGGAACAGGCTTGGCTGGTCACCTCTACCTTTGGGGGTAAGTGCTTGAAAGTCACAACGCTCAACTGGTCGAACATCGACCCAAGGCATCGCAAGCTCATCGTGGTAGGTTTGATGCTTGGGATGCTGGCCGCATGCCTGGACGGCACCATCGTGTCCACCTGCGGCACCATCATCGCCGCCGATCTCGGCGGCCTGAGCTTGTACAGCTGGATGTTTACCGCGTTCATGCTGTGCGAGACCATCGCCATTCCCATCGGCGGCAAGCTCTCGGACCTGTACGGGAGGAAGCCGTTCTTCATTCTGGGCATGGGGCTGTTCCTGGCGGGATCGGTCGCCGCGGGCCTGTCCACCAGCATGGAGTTCTTCATCATCTGCCGAGCCGTCCAGGGCGTCGGGGGCGGCTTCCTCATGCCCGTGGCGACCGCGGCCATCGCCGATCTCTACTCTCCTCTGGAAAGAGGGAAGATGCAGGGGGCCATGGGCGCGGTGTTCGGCCTGGGCACCGCGCTGGGACCGGTCATCGGCGGACTGATCACTGACAACATCAGCTGGCACTGGGTGTTCTACATCAACGTCCCGCTGGCCGCGGTCGCTCTGTTCCTCACCGCCCGGCAGTTCCCGGCGGTGGAGGTCGCCTCCCACAAGAAGATCGACTACCTGGGGATGTCCGTGCTGGGCCTGTTCCTGCTGGACCTGCTGCTGTTCTTCTCCTGGGCGGGGAAGGATTTCGAGTGGATCAGCGCCGAGTCCGGAGCGATGGTGCTTGTGGCGGCCGTTCTCCTCCTCGTGTTCGCGCTCCTCGAGCGCCGGGCCGAGGACCCGGTCATCGCTCCCCGGCTGTTCAGGAACCGCACCTTCGCGTGCGGCGCGTTCGCCATGCTGATCTTCGGCCTGGCGCTGACCGGAGCGATGGCCTACCTGTCGATGTTCAGCATCTTCGTCTTCGGCCTCACCTCCGAGGAGGCGGGTTACCTGACCATCGCCATGATCGCCGGCCTGATGATGACGGCGATGACGAGCGGCAAGCTCGTGCAGAGGACCGGCTACCGGCCGTGGCTGGTCGCCGGCCCGATCATCTCGTTCATCGCCATGATGCTGATGTCGACCCTCGGCCTCGGGGACAGCGTGTGGACCCTGGCAGGGTACATGTTCCTCCTCGGCCTGGGGCTGGGCTGCGTCATGGCAGTGCTCATGGTAGCGGTGCAGAACGGCGCCAGGCCGGATGAGATGGGCATGACCACCTCCGGGGTCAACCTCTTCCGCGCCATCGGAGGAACCGTGGCCACCGGAGTGTTCTCCTTCCTCGTCAACCTGCGCCTGGACGATGAGCTGAGGAGCAATCTCGCTCCCGAGGTCTACAGCGTCGTGCCCCACGACACCAACGTCCTCGGGTACATCCAGCACATGCCGGAGCAGGCGGTGCAGATCCTGACCTCGTTCGCCGGGGCCATGGACTTCGCCTTCCTGGTCGCCGGGGCCATCATACTGCTGATGCTCCTGATCACCCCGTTCCTGAAGGGCTACGTGGTGAACGAGGAGCAGGCCGACATGAGGGCGGCGGAGGCCAAGAAGCTCGAGGAGCGCCCCGGGATCGGGGAGGCTCATTGAGGCCGGGCACGCCTCCCTCAAACCTCTTATTCCTTTTTTCGGCAGGCCGGACTACCTCAGCCAGCCCAGGACCTTCGGCTCGTCCCGGACGGACGGCTTCATCTCCTCCTTCTTGGGATAGCCTAGGATGATCGACGCCGCCAGCTGGTGGTCCGCAGGAATGCTCAGGTCCTTGACGAACTCGGGGTCGTGGGCCAGGCTCTTGGCGAAGCCGATCCAGCAGCTCCCGAGGCCAAGGCTTCTGGCGGCCAGCATCATGTTCTCCGCCGCCAGGGAGGCATCCTCGACCGGGGTGAGGCAGTTGGGCGTGGTGAAGATGAACACGATGGCCGGGGCGCCGTGGAAGATATCGTTATCGGGATTGGAGAGCTGCTTGACCATCCTCTCCCCCACCTCGCTCGGCCGCTGCTCGTTCATCGCCCGGAAGGCCGCGAGGGACATCACGCGGCCCTTCTCCGCGTAGGCCTTGAGCTTGGCCTTGTTGGTGACCACGGCGAACCGCAGTCCCTGGGTGTTCGCCCCGTTGGGCGCGTGGAACCCGGCCTTGATGATCTCCTGGATGATCTCCTCGGGGACGCTCTTGTCGGCGTAGGCGCGCACCGATCGGCGCTCGTAGATGTTCTTCAGGACCTCGTTGGTGACCGTCATGACCGTCAGTAGGTCGGGCGGAGTATTAACGTTCTCTGCCGGTCACCTAACAGCCATGGCATGGGAGTCATCACTTTCACCTGTTCCACGGCGCGCTCACGATCTCGAGGTCCCGTTCTTACGCAGCAGGGTGTCCCTCCATGTCCCCACATTGGTGGATGCTAGCAGGGGGTTCACCTCGAAGAAGGGGAACTCCGGCCTATCCTGGATGGACCTCGTCAGGTCCAGGATGTCCTCGTAATCCTGACCAAGGAGCATGGCGGTGGTCAGGGCCGGCATGTTGGAGAATGTGTTGAAGAACAGGATGCCCGGAGCGTGCTCCCGCATCATCTCCCCGGCGGCCGCCTCCACCCTGTCCGGCTCCAGGCTCTCCAGGTGGAACAGGCACAGTGGGTTGGTGATGACATTGGGGTCGATGTCGACCGAGAAGTCGATGGCCCCGGCGGAGATTAGCTTGTCCAACGAGGCGGTGACGTCGCCTTCCTTCTTCCTTATCCTGGGCGCGATCTCCTCCCCGGTAAGGGTGTGGTCCTCCGCCAACGCGCCGAGGACCTTCCAATCCAGCTTGGCGAGCTCCATCGCCCCGTCCTCCTGGCCGAACAGGTTCCGAACGCCGTAGCTCGGACGGAGCATCATGGCCTCGTCCTCCAGCCGGGAGATGCGCTCGTTGATGTCGTCCTCGCTCTTCAGATGGAGCGCGAAGTAGAAGCGGCCGGAGGTCGAGTGAGCGATCCACGCCACCCGGTCATCGTCCTGCACGGCCCGCAGCCCGTCGGAAAGGGAGCGCAGACGGCTCTTGCCCCAGACCATCACGCTGCGGGCTCCCAATGCCACCAGGGAGGGCTTGGCGGTGAACCGGCGCAGGAAGCCGGACCGTACCATGGCCGCGATCCGCTCCTCGATGACACCCGCGTCCAGGCCGGTGATCTCCTCCAATTGGCCCGTGTCGACGCGGGAATCGCGCAACAGGATGTGGACCAGGGAAACGTCCACCTCGTCCAGCTTTCCACCCTTCATGCTTTTTCATGGTCTCAGGAGACCTATTAGGTTTTACACGAAGGGGGAGCTTGGACGGAGACGAGGCTAACCTGCAGCGCCCTTGTGCTCGGACGGGCAAAGAGGCCTCATGATCGCCGTCCTGGCCTCGCGCTGGGAAAGCAATAAATCGCTCTATGGCATTCTTGTTCCAGGCGGCAAGGCACCGCCATATTTCATGTACTTCGGCCTGCGATGAGACCGACTGAACCTTATGAAGGACTTAGCGTGAATAGCAAACCCATGAAGATCGAGGAGGAGACCCACGGCGAATCCGCTGTGAGCGACAGATGCGTGCTCGTTCAGCGGGAGAGGGATGTCCTCCAGAGATTCATCGAGCACACCCCGAACATCCACCTCGCCTACCTGGACCGCGACTTCAACTTCGTCCGCGTCAACCAGACCTACGCCCGCTCCTGCGGCTGCCGCCCGGAGGAGATGATCGGAAAGAACCACTTCGTGCTCTTCCCCAACGAGGAGAACGAGGCCCTCTTCCGGAAGGTGGTGGAGACGGGAGAGCCGATCGAGCACAATGACCGGCCTTTCGAGTACCCTGACCAGCCGGAAAGAGGGACCACTTACTGGGACTGGACCCTCGAGCCGGTGAAAGACAATGGCGGCGAGGTCACCGGCCTAGTGCTGTCCCTCGTGGAGACGACCGGCCGCAAGAAGGCGGAGGAAGCGCTCAGGGAGAGCGAGGCCAGGTATCGAGGGCTGTTCGACTCCATGGCCGAGGCGTTCGAGCTGACGGAACTGGTGTACGAGGACGGAAGACCGGTGGATTACGTATTCCTCGACGTGAACCCGGCATGGGAGCGGATGACCGGGTTGAATAAGGCGGACGTGCAGGGACGCAGAGCGGGCGAGGCCGTAGGGTTCGTGGAGAGCTACTGGCCAGAGGCCATGGACCGGGCGATGAGAACGGGCGAGATCGTCCAGATCGAGAACTACGGGAGAGCGCTGGACAAGTGGTACAGCGTGAGGATGTGGAAGCACTCGGATAGGACCTGCGGGGTCACGATCAACGACATCACCGAGCGCAAGAGGTCCGAGGAATCGCTCAGGCGGTACGCTGACGATCTCAAGCGGTCCAACGAGGAGCTGCAGCAGTTCGCGTACGTCGCGTCTCATGACCTCCAGGAGCCGCTGAGGATGGTGACGATGTACCTGGAGCTTCTCGAAAAGCGGCACGGCAGCGAGCTCTCGCCCCGGGCGAAGGAGTACGCGGCCACGGCGGTCATGGGCGCGGAGCGCATGAGGCAGCTGGTGAACGACCTCTTGCAGTACTCGCGCATCGATTCACAGCCGATGGACAGGGAGGAGACGGACATGAACGAGGTGACCGCGCAGGTCACGGAGGAGCTGAACCTGTCCATCCTAGAGGCAGGGGCCAAGCTCGAGGTCAAGCCGCTACCCATCATCCGAGCCGATAAGGCGCAGATGAAGCAGCTGCTGACGAACCTGATCTCCAATGCCATCAAGTTCCATCGGTACGACGAGAGGCCGAAGGTCGAGATGTCCGCGTCGGAGCACGACGGGGAGTTCGTCTTCAAGGTCCGCGACAACGGCATCGGCATCGATCCCAAGTACGGTGACAAGCTGTTCAAGATGTTCTCCCGCCTGCACACTCGAGACGAGTATCCCGGGACTGGAATAGGTCTCGCGATCAGCAAGAAGATCGTCGAGCGGCACGGCGGGAAGATCTGGTTCGAGAGCGGGCCGGGCAGGGGAACGACGTTCTTCTTCGCCTTACCTAAAAGTGTCAAATGAGCTGCTAAATCATCTCGTGCCCGCCGACAGGATGTGTCCTTTTGGTCAAGGTCGCTGGGGACCGGGCATGGGCTCGGTCAATGGCATGCCCTTGCACGAGAAAACACAACGAATTGTCAATACTCTGATGTTTAACAAGGATGTAATTTAATCGACCGGTGCCTATACCGCGTCAATGAAAGCCCTCCTCGTCTATGTTTCGGTCGAGCACGGAAACACCGAGAAGGTGGCCATAGCGATGGCCGAGGTGTTGGGGGCGGAGGTTAAAAAAGCTGAGGAGGTCGTTCTCAGCTCAATCTCCGACTATGAACTCATAGGCTTCGGCTCAGGCATATTTTATGGCAAGTTCCATCCCGACCTCCTCAAGCTTGTTGATGACCTTCCTAGATTGAACGCGAGATCGTTCATATTTTCAACCGGAGGGGTGGGGAGCCATAAGCTACATCCCCAGCTTAGGAAGAAGCTGGAGGACAAGGGCATGAAGGTTGTTGGAGGCTTCTCCTGCAAAGCCT
This sequence comes from Methanomassiliicoccus sp. UBA6, assembly GCA_002508545.1. Lineage (GTDB taxonomy): Archaea > Thermoplasmatota > Thermoplasmata > Methanomassiliicoccales > Methanomassiliicoccaceae > UBA6. The sequence goes on along the minus strand of DAVH01000064.1, from coordinate 41,836 downwards.
GGGATACCTATGGCGCGTTCAAGATCTTGGGCGGCATCAACAAGGGAAGGCCGAATGAGGAGGATCTGAAGAAGGCAAGGGCGTTTGCAGAAGGATTGCTACGGCCTTAACGCACCAATCAAAATGGTTGTTGGCCGCCATCTCTGAGGGCTACCATCCGTTCTCCATCTTCCGCACGAAGCCGCGGTAGAACGTCCGGAAGTCATCGCTGTTCATCAGCCCTCCCATGATGGCGCTCAGGTTGGGCCCGTATCTGAGGGGCTCGACCATCATGGAGAGCTCCTCGTTCGTCTTCCCCCTCAGCCGAGAGAACGCGTCCCAGAACGTCACGTCGGAAAGTGGTGAACGCTCCCACTCCGATTGGTAATTTAACATGTTGTCGTGATTTATCGCCTCTGCGGCCATGCGTCCAGCGACCAGCGAGTTCCGAATGCCGCCGAACGTGATCGGGTTCACTTGACAGGCAGCGTCTCCGACAAGGCATGCGTTCCCGTCAACTATCCGGTCCAGGCCGCCGATGGGTATGAGCCGTCTATGCGTGTCAACGGCGTTCCGCGGTGCTTCGTCGGTCCCTTCGGGAAAGCCTACTTTGGTATACTGCCCGGAAGGGAATTCCCATCGGTACTTACCCATGTACCGCTGGTCGAAGGTGAAATGGAGCTTGTTCTCCATCGGGCTTTCGATCACGTACTGCACCACCCGCATGCTCACGGACGGCTCCGTGCCAAAGAGCCTCCTCCTGACGATGGATCGGGCCCCGTCGGCCCCTACGAGGTACCTGCAGGAGAGCTCCCCCTCTAGGGTGTCCACGACATAACCGCCGTCGGTTCGCCGTGCTCCCGTTACCGTCCCGGTCACTACCTCGCCGCCGGCCGATGTGAACGGTTCCCGCAAGGTCGATACGAGCTTGCTCCGATCGATGATCGACCCATCGATGTTCGATGAGAGCGTGATCCCGCCCGGCCAGTGCTCAACGGCCTTCGTCACGGCGTTCCTCTGCAGGGCCGCTCGTTCGAGGCCCATTTCGGCCAGCCCCCGGCCGCTGATGCCCTCTCCGCACATCTGGTTGTACCTGAGGAAGCTGTCCTCCTCCAGCCTCTCGATCATCAGAGCGCCGTCGCTCAGCCGGCTGAGGTCCAGATGACGGGCGACCGATGAGCCGCCAGGCCCGCCGCCGACGATGATGACATCATAGTGCCTCACGCTCTCCTCCTAAAAAGATGCTCGACCACACTGCATGAGCTCTCACAAGAAAAGTGTTCGCTCCGCGCGCCTCATACGTTGTGAGCTCGAACCTACGGGCCATCAGGGATTGGAGCGTAGCCTCGACCCTGCCAGCCGGGGTGCCGGCCCGCACGGACATGGTTCTGAGGTCGCGCAGAGAAGTACTAAAGGAGCTTCCGCCCATAATTTCGGTCAGATGGGGTGGGAACCTGCCTGCTTATGCCATCCTCGAAGCACCGTCGAACCTGGGCCTCTGGCCCAGTNNAGCTGTCTCGAGCGCTCATATCCGCAGGCATGGTGGACAGGTTGCACGCCACCTACGCGGGCAAGGTCGAACCTCTCCCTTATGACGGCCGGCGTGACCCTGAGACGGGCATCGCCAATGCGGGGTCGATCCGCTCGTACGCCATAGAACTGGCGAGCAAGGTTGTGCCGCTTATCGAGCAGGGGTCGTTCCCGGTCGTGCTGGGAGGAGACTGCAGCATCCTGCTGGGGACCACGCTCGCCTTGAGGCGGCTGGGGACCTATGGTCTTTTCTTCCTTGATGGCCACGGCGACTTCTACCTGCCCGATAGCGAGCCAAGAGGCGAGGTGGCCTCCATGGAGCTTGCTCTCTTGTCAGGAAGGGGACCGCCCATATTGGCGGATATCGATGGACGAGGCCCCCTGGTCCGCGACAAGGACATAGTGGCCTTCGGGTTCCGCGACGCGGACCAGGCGGCGCTGGAAGGCGGCCAGAGCTTCGGAGATACGGGCATCAAGGCCTACAGCTTGGAACGGGCGCGCTCAGAGGGGATCGGGCCGGCGGCCATGAACGCGGTCGGGGAGCTGCTCCGGGAGGGCGTGACAGGCTTCTGGATCCATCTTGACGCCGATGTTCTGAGCGACGAGGACATGCCGGCGGTGGACTACCGTCAACCGGGCGGTCTCAACTATCAGGAGCTCTCTGACATCCTCCGAATATTGCTTTCTACGGGCCGAGCGGTCGGGCTCACTGTAACGATCTACAACCCAAGCTTGGACCGGGAGGGCGTTTACGCCCAAAGGCTCGTAGACAGCATCGCTGAAGGATTATGCGTGACGAACGAGCATGGGCCTATTTGAGGGAATGGTAGGTTGAGAAGTATCTGGGAAGGAATTTGAACCACGAAGGACAGATTTTGTCCGGCACCGTTGACCAAGCTTGACCAATTTTAATAAAGAAATGATTATGACTTTCTTTTAACGTCTGCAAGCCTTGCACGTATAGGTCTTCCGAAGTAGCCCCCCACTAATATTGGAACAGTCAGAGCAGACAATCTTAGAGCAAATCGAGCAGACTACTTGGTGTTTATCACATAGAGGCTTACCACAGATCCGGCAGGTCTTAACGCAGGCATGACAAAGGGCATGGTTGCACACCAAGCACGTATTGGAAAGATGTTCTTTGCAGAATCTTAGGCCACAGGAAGAGCATTGTTGGCTGTGCTCTTCACACAGCCACCTACCACAAACTGGACATTGTGCAATATGCTTTTCACACAATGCATCTCCACATACTTCACATACGGCGATAGTGGATTTCTTCTGGACCTTGACAATGTCTTTGAGCATATGGTTAGGGCAGACGTCGATAGTGTCTTCGAGTACTGTTCCGCTTCCCGCCAACATCCTTCGTGAATATGATCTGCCGGAAGAGCTGAATCCTATCTCCCATACAGGCACAAAGACAGGGCGAATATCGCTTAGAAAGACATCATTGTTCCTAGGAGTGTACACCTTTGATCCAATGTCATCTTTCTTAGTGGTGAATGTGAACTCCTGCGTGTTACGCTCTGTTATCTCCAGCAAGGCAATCCTCTTGGCTTCGCCCCTGTTAACTAGCGGATTAACCTTGACCAATTGAAAATCAGTTCCTCCTCTAGCGACATAATCATTCACGATTCCCTTAGCCAGTTCCTTTGATATCGCTGCGTCTTCGGCCACCTCTCCAGTAAATGCCCGCTTAAGCTTACCCAATCCTGAAGTTAAGCTTGCATCCCTGATCGTGCCATCTTCATTCTGTAAGAAAATTTCCTCGGGATTTATACTATTTACGACGCAGAAGCCATTATCGTTGATTTTCTTTACAGTACCGTCAGGTAATCTGAAATCCGCTCTAAGCCTGTAACCAATACGATAGTATGGCTTCCAGACCAATCGTGCGCTATCGATAAATACGCTCTCAGGGTTTCTTAGGTTTAGCTTCCTTGCTTCCTCAAAACTCACCTGCTGAGGTACCGCGTGTTTGAACCTTTCCTCTTGACCTAAAAAAGAGCGGCCACTTCTCAGCCCTAGGATGCGCATGGCCAGGTCATCTTGCTCCCAGACCATGATGCCATTTGCCTCAGCCACTTCCCTTGCATCGTGAGTCAGTCTGGAATATGCAACAAATAGACCATTCTTAATGCCCGTTGCCTTCAATCGATTACAAAAGTAGTAAACTTTCTCTCGCCCAACGGCCCCAGAATAATTCTTGCATTCGACAGCTTTCTGAATAAGAATACCGTCTCTATTCTTTGTTGCTAGTATGTCTATCTCCCAAAGATGCCCGTCGCTTCCAGGAAGTCTGACGTTTCTCTGAGTCTTGTAGCCTTCATAGGCAAGTATCTCTTCGACAAACGCTTCAAACCTGCTTCCAAGATCCCTTGTAGTAAGGGAGCTGTACGAGCATTCCTCTGAATCGTACGCGGGCCCCTCCTTTGCCAGCAGCGCTTGAGGGCGAAGCGGAGCGCTCTCGCTTGAAGTGATGGGACAACCACAGTCCTCGCAGAACTTTGCAGAGGAATTTGTCAATGGATGACCACATTGAGAGCAAAACCTCGCCATAGAGCCTGAAAATAAGTTTTACAAGAAATAATTATCGAAAATGAGATTATTATAGTCTAAAGGATTCAAATGCCCGGCATGAACCTACGGCAGTAAGCCCTTGTACCCTCATCGATCCAGTTGTTGAGCCTGTGGATGAGTGATGAGTCACGTTATTCTTGATTTCTTATCCTGGTAACAGCTCGTTTTCCTTCAGTTCCAACAATACCGTATTGCCCTTCAAAAGCAAGGGCTATCGATAGAGATCTTGTACTTGGTTGGTCAGAGTTGGAGACCGACCCGGCTTATCATTTAGCAAAAAGCGCCGGTGGAAACGGAACTCGTACAACAAAATATGAGAGAGTTAAAAGCGCAGGGAACGGGACTTGAACCCCTGAACCTCGAAGGCCTGGATTCCATCCATACATGGCCATGATAGCGGATGAGCAAACGGCAATGAACCGGCAGGCCGTCGCCAGGCAAGACATAAATACGCCGGCATCTGCCATGGTGATGAGTGCTATGGCTCAACCTGTTGGCCAAAAGGATGTTGAAGATCGTTGGGTCCCTCGCCTCCCGAAGCCCGGTCCCCAGGTAAAGGAGTTGTCAAAATTCCACTATAACGGGACATGGACAGGGAAGGTGGAGGCAGGTGGAATGGGTCCTGGCTCCCCGGAGATGGATGCCACTGGGAGGGCGACATGCGAGTGGATCCAGGATGGGCTTTGGCTCTCCTGCGACTTCGAGCAGGATCAGTTCGTCCAGGGGAAGAAGGTGCTCACCTGGAAGGCGAAATGGATCATCGGGTGGGATGAAAGAGCCAAAGAGTACCGGGCGGTCGGGGTGGACACGAACGGCAACTCGTTCATCTTCAGAGGGGCCATAGAAGGTGACAAGCTGGTGATGGAGTCGTTGGGCGAAGGGCCGGCCAAGCTTCGCTTTGTATGGGATGCCTCCGACCCGAAGGCTGTGAGATGGAAGAACGAGGTGTCTGTTGGCGGCGGGCCGTGGCAGCTCATCGAAGAGTATGTGATCACACCGATGGAAGAAAGGTAGGACAGCTGAGGACCGGGGCTTCACCGGATCGCAGACATTGCTCTCGTGCTGAGATTTAGATTATAAAAGTTAAGTGCAGGGGAAGGGATTTGAACCCCCGAACCACTAAGGATAAGACCCTGAATCTTACGCCGTTGGCCAAGCTTGGCTACCCCTGCTTGTAGGTCCACCTTATACTGGCACTGCATATAAATCTTATCATGAGCGAAGGTAAAGTGTAAAAAAGATGCACGGTGCGGGGCAGCCTAGAACACTATCTAACGATTATATCTACAGAAGGCATCTGAGAGCACGGAAGGGACTGGGTATGGCGGATCAGAGCGCTCCGAGGAGGAACGTCAAGGATCGATCTAAAGAACTTGAGAATATCACGTCGCTCGATGACCCCCGGCTGTTCATCAACCGGGAGCTGAGCTGGCTGGACTTCAACCGGCGGGTGCTGGAAGAGGCGGAGGACCCCACCCAGCCACTGCTGGAACGGGTCAAGTTCCTGGCCATCTGCGGCGGGAACATAGACGAGTTCTTCATGTCCCGCGTGCCCGGGCTCCTCCGCCAGGCGGCCAAGGGAGCTCTGGAGGCCCCGCCGGACGGCATGAGCCCGTCCGAGCAGCTGGACGCCATAAGGGAGCGGCTCGACGTCCTGCTCGAGGAACATGCTAGAGTATGGAGAGAGCAGCTCCTCCCGGAGCTGGACGCCAAGGGCATCCACATCCACAAGATGAAGGACCTCGGCCAGGAGCAGAGGGCCGCGCTCCGCAAGTTCTTCGAGCGCGACCTCTTCCCCATCCTCACCCCGCTGGCCTTCGATCTCAACCACCCGTTCCCGTTCATCTCCAGCGGGGCGATCAACCTCGCCGTGGTCGTGCGCGACAGCGCCGGCCACGAGCGGTTCGCTCGCGTCAAGGTGCCCTCCAGCGGGCTGTTCCAGCGGCTCATCAGGGTCGACCGGGACGGCAGCGTTGCCGGCGACGCGCACTACGTCTTCCTCGAGGACCTGGTGGCGGCGAACCTGGACCTGCTGTTCACCGGCATGGACATCGTCTCCGCGCACCCGTTCCGGGTGACCCGGGACGCGGAGTTCGAGATCGAGCTGGACGAGACCCATGACCTCCTGACGGCGATGGAAGAAGGCCTGGAGTCCAGAAGGGTCGGGGACCCCGTGCGCCTGGAGGTCGCCTCGGACATGCCCCGCCGGCTGGCGGACATGCTGGCCTCCAGGCTGGAGCTCAGCCCTAGCCTGATCTACCGGTCGGCCATCCCCCTGGCGCTGGTCGACCTGTGGCAGCTCCACGGGCTCCGCCGCCCGGACCTGCAGGACGCCCCGTTCCTGCCCTACATGCCCAAGCTGCTGTCCAACGAGCAGACCATCTTGGCCAACGTGGCCGAGCACGACGTCCTGCTGTACCACCCGTACGACAGCTTCCAGCCGCTTATCACCTTCCTCAAGCAGGCCGCGGTGGACCCCCGGGTGATGGCGATCAAGATCACCTTCTACCGCATCGACAGCTGCTCCCCGCTTGTGGACGCCCTGATGGAGGCGAGGCGGAACGGCAAGGCCGTGGCCGCGGTGCTGGAGCTTAAGGCCAAGTTCGACGAGACCAACAACATCTCCTGGGCGAGGCAGTTGGAGCACGCCGGGGTGCACGTGGTGTATGGCCCGGTGGACATCAAGATCCACGCCAAGATGTGCCTGGTGGTGATGAAGAGCAGCGACGGCCTCATCCGCCTGGTCCACCTGTCCTCGGGGAACTACAACTCCAAGACCGCCCGCACCTACGGCGACATCGGGTACCTCACGTCGGACCCGGACATCGCCGCGGACGTCTCCGATCTGTTCAACGCGCTCACCGGGTACTGCCGCAAGGACGACTTCAGGAAGCTGCTGGTGTCCCCCGGGGGCATCCGGAGGGGCATCGTGGAGCGCATCGACCGGGAGATCGAGAGGCACCACGAGCAGGGGAAGGGCCGCCTCGCCTTCAAGCTGAACGCCCTCATCGACAAGGGCATAATCCAGGCGCTGTACCGGGCGTCCATGGCCGGGGTGAAGGTCGACCTGAACGTCCGCGGGCTGTGCAGCCTGCGGCCCGGCGTGCCAGGTATCAGCGACAACATCCGCGTCACCTCGATCGTCTCACGGTTCCTGGAGCATTCTCGCATATACTACTTCCGCAACGGCGGCGAGGAAGAGGTGTTGCTGGGCTCCTCGGACATGATGACCAGGAACCTGGACCGCAGGGTCGAGGTGCTGTTCCCGGTGAGGGACGCGAGGATCCGGGACGCGGTCATCAAGGATATCCTGGAGGTGCACCTGCGCGACAACGTCAAGGCGCGCGAGCTGCAGCCCGACGGCTCCTGGAAGCGGGTGGTGCCCGGGGAAGGAGAGGAGCGCTTGGACTCGCAGGAGTGGCTGCTGGCGAACAGGGGGATCTGGCATGGGTAGGGGCGAGGACCCCGGGCTGTGCCTCCTGGGCTCGACCACGCTCCTCCGGCAGGTGGAGGAGCTGCGCTCCAACGCCAAGGCGGCCAGGGAGATGGACGTCGAGGGAGTGCACCAGCTGCGGGTCGCCTCCCGCCGCCTGAGGGCCGCGCTACCCATCTTCAGCTCCTGCTTCAAGAAGAGCCAGCACGAGCGGTGGAGAGCTGGCGTGAAAGGGCTGACGAAAGCGCTGGGAGAGGCCCGCGACACCGACGTGCAGATCGAGTACCTGCGCTCGTTCCTCGAGAGGACGGACGAGGACGCGCGCCCGGGCGTGAGGGCGCTCCTGGAGCGCAGGGAGGCCTCCCGGCGGGAGCTCCAGGAGCAGGTGCGCGGGTGGCTGGACAACATCGAGGAGGAGGGCGTGCTCGGGGAGATGGAGAGCGTTCTGAGCAAGAGAGTGCAGCGCCTGGAGGCCAGGAAGGCGGACGTCAGGGGCCGGCCGAGCTACGCCGCCGGGCTCGCGCACGTGACCTACCGCGTGGGCAAGGTGCTGGAGCTGGAGGCGTCGGTCAATGATCCCAGAGCGGTGGAGAAGCACCACGCCATGCGCATCGCCGTCAAGCGGCTCAGGTACACCCTGGAGACGTTCCGCCCGCTGTTCGACGATCAGCTGAAGAAGGAGATCGGCACCCTGAAGGAGGTGCAGGACCTGCTCGGCGAGATGCACGACTGCGACGTCTGGCTTGCAAGCATGGACGGCTTGCGGGCGGAGCTTGCCGGGGGCGACCTCGAGGCGCTCCTGCCGGGCCTCGAGGCGGTGATGAGCGACCGGGCGAGGGAGAGGGACGATCGGTACGCCCGATTCGTCGACAAGTGGTCGGCGCTCCGCCAGGCCAAGACGCTGGAGCGCCTCGCCGACCGCTTCCAGGCGGGGATGGCGTACAAGGACCTCGCTGTCCCGATGGCCTCCGCCGACCGCCCGGCCAAGCTCGCCATAGTCTCCGACGTCCACGGGAACTTGGAGGCTTTGAGGACGGTGATGGAGCACGCCAAGGCCCAGGGCGTCAGCGGGTTCATCAGCCTGGGCGACATGGTCGGCTCCGGCCCGTGCCCCGAGGAGGTGGTGAGCATCATCAGGGAGCACTTCCTGAGCGTGGTCGGCAACTTCGACCTCAAGGTGCTGGAGTTCACCCGGGCGTCCAAGCGCCCCAAGGTCGCATCGGTGAGGGGGGCGGTCATGGCCGCCACCGCCCGAGACCTCTCCGAGGACAGCCTCAGGTTCATATCCTCGCTCCCGCCGGAGATCAGGCTGGAGATCGGGGGCCGGCGGGTGCTGATGGTGCACGCCAGCCCCGGCGGCCCGGACGAGCACCTCGGTCCCGAGACCACAGAGGAGCGGCTGGANNCGGATCGCCGACGCCGACGTCGTGCTGGTCGGACATTCACACCAGCCGTTCGTCCGCAAGGTCAGCGGCACGCTGTTCGTGAACCCGGGCAGCGTCGGCCGGCCGGTGGACCATGACCCAAGAGCATCGTACGCGGTCCTCTATACCGCCGATTTCTCGGTCACCTTGCACCGGGTGGAGTACGACGTCGAGGCGACGGTGAAGGCGCTCAGGGAGAAGGGTCTTCCGGAGGAGGTCGCCGCGGACATCCGGGAAGGGAGGTCCACGCCCAAGGAGAACAACGATAAGAAGAAGGTGTCCGCTGGCCGGGTCGCCGCCATGGAGGGCCTGGAGAGAGCGGCCAGGAAGATGAACGTCGATCACCAGCACGCCGAGAACGTGCTCCGCCTGGCAGCGTCGCTCTTCCGTCAGCTGAAGCCCCTGCACGGCCTGGGAGGAAAGGACCGCTTACTGCTGGAGGCGGCCTGCCTGCTCCACGACGCCGGGATCACCGAGGGGGTCAAGGGGCACCACCGCTCCTCGTACCGCCTCATCATGGAAGCGGACCTCCCGCTGACCGCCGAGGATAAGAAGATAGTTGCGTGCGTGGCCCGCTACCACCGGAAGCGGCCACCGAGGGACGAGGACACCGAGATCGCGTCCCTTGGGGAGAAGGACCGCCGACGAGTGGAGATGATGGCCTCGATCCTCCGGATCGCCGATGGGCTGGACTACCAGCACGCGGCCGTGGTGAAAGGGGTGGAGTGCGAGATCGCCGATTCCGAGGTGATCATCAGGATCGCGTCCGACGAGGACTGGACGCCGGAGGCCGAGGCCGCCATGAAGAAGGCGGACCTGTTCGAGCGGACCTTCGGTAGGAAGGTGAGGCTGACGTGAACGGCTGGAGCCCCCGCACCGGCCACGTGGTCTCGTTCATCGACCTGGGCACCAACTCCGTCCGCCTGCTGGTGGTCCGCCTGAACCCCAACTTCTCGTACACCGTCATCAGCCAGGAGAAGGAGGTCGTCCGCCTGGGGGAGAACGCGTTCGTCGACCGCAACCTGCGCCGGGAGGCCATGGACCGCGCCGTCCACGTGTGCCGGAAGTTCGCCGAGCTGTCCCGGACCTACGGCGCCGACGAGATAATCGCCGTGGCCACCTCGGCCGCCCGGGAGGCCGCGAACCAGGACGTGCTCGTGGAGCGCATGAAGGAGGAGGCGGGCCTCGATCTGGGCATCATCTCCGGAAAGGAAGAGGCGAGGCTGATCTACCAGGGCGTCAGCTCCGGCATCGACCTGGGGGCGCGGACCGCGCTGTTCGTGGACATCGGCGGCGGGAGCACCGAGCTCATCGTCGGCGACCATGACTCGTACTCGTTCCTGGACAGCGTGAAGCTCGGGGCGATCCGCACCACCGCGGCGTTCCTGCCTTTGGGCTACAAGGGAGCGGTGGAAGAATCGGTCTACAACAAGATGAAGCGCCACGTGCGCAGCGAGACGGTCCACACCGTCAAGGCCATCGCCAAGGGGAAGAAGTTCGACCTGGTGATCGGGAGCTCGGGCACCATCATGAACCTGGCGGAGATGGCCTCGCGAGCCTTCGGCGGCCGACCGGGGGCGCTGCGGCTCGCGCACCTCAGGAAGCTGACCGCCATGCTGCGGCCCATGACGCTGGAGCAGCGGAAGCAGGTCCCGGGCATCAACCCCGAGCGGGCGGACATCATCCTGGGAGGCGCGGCCATCCTGGAGACGCTGATGGAGGCGCTGAAGATCGAGGAGATCACCATCAGCGACCGCGGCGCCCTCAACGGGCTGCTGGTCGACTACCTGTCCGCCATCGAAGGGTACCCGCATGCCGAGGGACTATCGGTCCGGGAGACCAGCGTCCTGCAGCTGGGGAGGTCGTGCAACATCGACGAGGGGCACGCCCGGACGGTGGCCCGGCTCGCCGTCGAGCTCTATGACAGCGCCCAGGCCATCGGGCTCCATACCCTGGGAAAGAAGGAGCGCGAGCTGCTGAGGCACGCCGCGTTCCTCCACGATGTCGGCGACTTCATCTCGTTCAACGACCACCACGTTCACTCCTACTACATCGTCAGGAACGCCGACCTGCTGGGCTTCGACGACCGGGAGCAGGCGACCATGGCCAACCTCGTCCGCTACCACCGGAAGCGGTCGCCCCGCCGCAAGGACCCCGGCATGGCGGAGCTGGACGACAAGACCCAGCAGAAGATCGTCGTCATGTCCACCTTCCTCCGGCTGGCGGAGACGCTCGACCGCAGCCACGCCAACCTGGTCGCGTCGGCGCAGTTCAGGAAGGGAAGCAAGGGCTCCGTCGTCCTCGAGGTGACGGCGGACGAGGACATCTCCCTGGAGGTCTGGGGAGTGGAGAACCACGCCAAGGCGTTCAAGCACGCCTTCGACCGCGAGCTGAGCATCGAGGTCAAGGCCCGCAACGGTTATGGCTTCGGGACTCCGTCCTGGAGAGCGTGAACGCCCAGCTCAAGGAGTACAACGAGAAGAGGGATTTCTCCCGAACCCCGGAGCCGGCCGGGGAGGAGGGAAGAGCCGAACCGTTCTTCGTCGTCCACGACCACCACGCCTCCATGCACCATCACGACCTCCGGCTGCTGATGGACGGGACGCTGAAGAGCTGGGCGGTGCCGAAGCTTATGCCCGAGGAGATCAAGGTCAAGAGGCTGGCGGTGCAGACCGAGGACCACCCCGTGGCCTATGGCGATTTCGAGGGGTCGATCCCCGAGGGCGAGTATGGAGCGGGGGACGTGAAGATCTTCGACCGCGGGGGGTACGAGCTCCTGGAGCGGACGGACGACAAGATCGTGGTGAAGCTCGAGGGCAAGCGGCTCCGCGGCACCTATGCACTGATAAAGTTCAAGGGAAAGGAAGCGTCAGAAAAGAACTGGCTGGTTATGCGGACCCGCTGATGTGGAAAAGGTTTGGTGAGAAGGGGTTCAGCCCTTCTTCATGATCTTCATCCAGCCGCCACTCTCGAAGACTCCGAGACCGCGGCTCTTGAGGGTCTTCTCGAACTCGTCCCAGGGGATGATCTCCAGGCGGTCGTTGGACCCCTTGGTGAACTGGATCCCGTTCGTTCCCTTGACCCGGCCGGGCTTGAGACCCTTCTTCTTCGCGATTTCCTTGGCCTTATCGACGCTGATCTGCTCCATGACCAATGATTTCCCTCCAGTGCTCTTAGGGGCGATGGTAACCATTCGACCCAGATAGTAATGGCCCAGATGCATATATAATATTTATCCTATAATCATGCCGAGCCAGTAGTCAAAATGAGGTGAAAAAGTGGTTTTATAACGCCTTTTTTGGTAGATAGCGGTATCCGACTGGCCGTTTGCTCTAAAAAATTGTAACTGATTATTTGGTCATCAATACATTTATTCATGAACGGCATGCTTTCGGGATGGTTGGAACTTATGTCCTTGTTCGGTTCATCGGGGATCAGAGGAGTGGTGGGTCAGGATTTCACCGTTGACCTGGCAGTGAGCATCAGCGAGGCCGTGGGGAGCATCCACGACAGCATCGTTCTTGGACGCGACACCAGGACCAGCGGCCCCATGGTGGCCCAGGCCCTCATCGCCGGCGCGACGTCCATGGGCGCCGAGGTCCACGATGCGGGAATGGTCTCCACGCCGACCCTGGCCAGGGCGGCCTCGGAGTTCGACTGCGGGCTGATGGTCACCGCTTCCCACAACCCCTCGCCGTACAACGGGGTCAAGATGTGGAACCCGGACGGCTCGGCCTTCGACACCGTGCAGATGAACGACGTGGAGAACCGGATCGCCAACCGCTCGGCGGAGGCCAAGGACTGGCGCCACGTCGGCTCATCCCACAGGTACGAGGGGGCGGTGCACCGGCACGTGGAGGCCATAGCCTCCTCGATCGGCGAGGCCTCCTCGAGAGTGGTCCTGGACTGCGGATGCGGGGCGACCTTCGAGGTCAGCCCCCTCGCCCTCCGGACCATCGGCTGCGGGGTGACCTCTCTCAACTGCCAGGCGGACGGGCACTTCCCCGGGCGGACGCCGGAGCCGACCGAGGACCAGCTGTACGACCTGAAGGAGCTGGTGGTGAGCAAGGGCGCGGACCTGGGGATCGCCCACGACGGCGACGGGGACCGCATGGTGGCGGTGGATGACAAGGGAAGGTTCATCGACGGGGACCGCCTGATCGCCCTGTTCGCCACCTACATGAAGGTGAGCGGGGTCGTCGCCCCCATGGACGCCTCCATGGTCCTGGACGACCTCGTGGGCAAGGTCGTCAGGTGCAAGGTCGGCGACGTGTACGTGGCCGAGGCGCTGAAGAGCAGCGGCCTGGAGTTCGGCGGGGAGCCTTCGGGGACCTACATATTCCCGGACGAGACCTTCTGCCCCGACGGCGTGTACGCCGGGGCGCTGCTGGCGAAGATCGCCTCGGAGGAGCGGCTCTCCACGATGATCGACGCCCTGGCCTCGTACCCGGTGCGCAGGGAATCGCATAAGTTCGAGGCCCGGCAGAGGAAGGACGTGGAGGAGCGGCTGAGGAAGGAGGCCGAGGGCCTGGATTGCGAAAGGCTGCTCACCCTGGACGGATACCGGGCGGAGTATCCCGACGGCTGGTTCCTCATCCGGCTGTCGGGCACCGAGCCGAAGCTGAGGATCACCGTGGAAGCGAGGGACGAGAAGGAGCTGGAGAGGCTCAAGGAGCTCTCCGCCCGTATGGTCGGGAGGTGCCTGAAATGAAGGCCCTGGTCTTGGCCGCCGGAGAAGGCACGAGGCTCCGGCCGCTGACCTCCAACATCCCCAAGCCGCTGCTGCTGGTGGCCGGCAGGCCGTTCATGTCCCACGTGCTGGAAGCGCTCGGGGAGCTCGGCATCAAGGACATCTTCATCCTGGTCGGCTGGAAGGCCAACAAGATCAAGGAGTACTACGGCGACGGCTCCCGCCTCGGCCTGAACATCAAGTACCTGGAGCAACGGGAGAGGATGGGGACCNNCCTGGAGCAGCGGGAGAGAATGGGCACCGCCCATGCCATCGGCTGCGCCGAGGGCTCCATCGACGAGCCGTTCATGTGCCTCAACGGCGACGTGATCATGTTCCGGGAGGACCTCCGCCGGATGCTGGAGAGGTACGAGGAAACGAAGTCCACGGTCATGGGAGCGGTCACCGTGCCCGACCCCCATCGGTTCGGGGTGCTCGATATCCACAACGGCCGCCTGCAGAAGATCCACGAGAAGCCGGAGGTACCGCCGACCAACCTCATCAACGCCGGCGCGTTCGTCTTCAACCCGGACATCTTCGCCCGCATCCGCGCCACCCCCAAGTCGGTGCGCGGGGAGTACGAGATCACCGACACCCTCAACTCGCTGGCCAAGGAGAGCGAGGTCTACGTGGAGAAACTGGCCGAGGGCTGGATGGACGTCGGAAGGCCGTGGGACCTGCTGCAGGCGAACGAGATCCTGATGTCCAAGCTCAAGGGACGGATCGACGGCACGGTCGAGCCGGGGGCGGTCCTGAAGGGCGAGGTGTTCGTGGAGAAGGGCGCGCTGGTGAGGAGCGGGGCGTACATCGAAGGACCGGTGTACATCTCCGAGGGGTGCGACATCGGCCCCAACTGCCACATCCGGCCGTCCACCTGCCTCGGCCCGGGCGTCAGGGTGGGCGCGGCGGTGGAGGTCAAGAACTCGATCATCATGGCCAAGACGCACGTCCCGCACCATAACTACGTCGGAGACAGCATCATCGGGGAGAGATGCAACTTCGGGGCGGGGACAAAGGTGGCCAACCTGCGCTTCGACGACCGGCGGGTGAAGGTGACGTTCAAGGGACAGCTCATCGACTCCGGCCGGCGCAAGCTCGGGGTGATCATGGGCGATGACGTCAAGACCGGCATCAACTCGATGATCGACCCGGGGACCGTCATCTTCGAGAACACCCTCATCGGCCCAGGCGCGATGGTCCGCGGGAACGTCGGGCCGGGGAGCAGGATGCTCTAGAGCTCCACGATCTCCAGCTCGACCCTGTGGCCGTCCCGGTCGTAGGCCTGCCAGCTCCGCTCGTCGAACGGGAGGCAGGTGATGATGTGGGTGCTGCCGAAGTTGCCGAAGAGGTGCAGGTCCTCGTCCGACGGGCGGTTCGATGGCCCGGGATGGGAGTGCACCGTTCCCACCACGCTCAGGTCGATGGGCAGCATGTGCAGCTGCATGAACGCGGAGTGCTCGTTCGAGTAGCTGCCGGGGAACAGGAGTATCTCGGTGATTATGCCCTCCTCGGCCCTCAGGGCGGCCACGAACTCGTTGGGAAGGGAGTCCCGGGCCGCCTCGTTGATCATCTCCAGGATGTCGGCATCGATGCCCCAGACCTTCCTTCTCGTCCTCACGGCGCGCACACCAGCTTATCTCTCAGCCGGGGGTAGAAGCTGCGTTCCATGCGGATGAAGCGGCTCTTCCTCTCGGCCAGGCAGAACTCCGTCATCTCGTCGCCCTCCATCGGCCTCTCCTGCTGCCCGTCGATGACGCACAGGCAGGGCTTTGGCCTGGCCAGCTCCAGCCTGACGTGCGAGGAGGCGGGCACCACCAGCGGCCGGGTGCCGAACTTAAATGGGGCCATGGGGGCGATGAGGAAGGCGTCCACCCGGGGGTCGATGATCGGCCCGCCCACGGACATCGCGTAGCACGTGGAGCCGGTGGAGGTGGCGACGATGATGCCGTCGGCCCGGACGTCCATGGCCAGCTGGTCGTCGACGTAGATCTTGAAGTGGCGTATCTTGGCGATGTGGGCGGTGTGCACGGCGGCCTCGTTGGTGGCGTCATACAGCCGCTCGTTCCCCACCCTGGTCGCCAGCTTGACCCGGTCCTCGATGAAGTAGTCCCCGTCGAGCAGGCGCCGGAGGCCGGCGGTCAGGTCGGCCTCGGTGATCTCGGTGAGGAAGCCGAGCGCTCCGGCGTTGACCCCGAAGATGGGAGCGTCGGTGCGCTGCAGCGAGCGGAGTATCGTCCCGTCCCCGCCCACCGTGACCAGAACGTCGATGTCCATGCTCTCGATGGGGACCCCTGGCCGGCCGAACAGCCGGGCCAGGCCCGACTCCAGAATGATATCCTGGCCCTCCAGCTCGCTGAGCACCTGCCTGCTGACCCTGATCGCCTCGGGGATCTCCGAGTTCGCGGTGATTCCGATCTTCATAACAGCACCTCCTTGGCCCTCGCGTCCCCGTAGGCCAGGAAGTTGCTCCTGGCCGCCAGGTCGAAGGGCATGTCCAGGACCTTGCCCCCAAGGTCCACAATCTCCCCGCCCGCCTCCCTGAGCACGAGCGCGCTGGCGGCGATGTCGATGATCCTTATTCCCTTCTCATAGGTCTCGGCGTTGAAATAGTAGGCGTCGAAGCGCCCCTGGGCCACCAGGGTCATCTCCAGCGACGCGCAGCCGATGGCCCTCACCCGGGAGGAGCGCTTCACCAGCTCGAAGGTGCGGGGATGAACGAACCGGCCGAGGTAGAAGAGCATGGCCGGCTCGACGGTCTCGAACCGGCGCACCGATATTCTCTGGCCGTCGAGCGTCGCGCCGCATCCCTTGCTGGCCTCGAACAGCCCGCCGGTGACCAGGTCCAGCAGGACGGCGTGCTCGATCCCCAGCAGGGAGCGCTTTCCCACCGCCAGGGACACGCTGTACATCGGGACGTTCAATGCCGAGTTGTGGGTGCCGTCGATGGGGTCGACCACCAGGGTGTCCGCGTAGCCGCGGTCGACCAGGCCGGCCTCCTCGCTCAGCACGTTCACCGGGAGGTCCATGTCGTTGACCGCCTGGAGAATGACGTCCTCGGCGATCTTGTCGATGCTCAATGTCGGGGTGCCGTCGGCCCCGATGCAGATCTCCTCCCCGCGGTCGAAGTCCTTGGGGAGCGCCCTGACCGTGTCCCGGACGAGATAGGCGATGTGTTCCAGTTCCCTCAGCATCGCCGGTGTATCGCTCCGCTCCCTTAATTAGCTAGTGTGGGGAAAACCGTTTTATGCCTGGCGCTACGTAGAATTGGCCGAGGGAGAAGATGAGAGAGAACAGGCCGTTGATGGCACCCATCGTCACCATCGACCATGACCGGGAGAGGTACATGGTACAGGTAGGGCTGCCCGGAGTGAACAGGGAGGACATCGAGATCGAGATCACCGAGAGCAGCTTCTGCCTGCACGCGGAGAAGGACGACGCGGTCATCGCCGGGTGCTACTTCCTGGCGCACCCGGTGGACATCGACGCCGCCGACGCCGCCTTCGACGGCAGCATGCTGAACCTGCAGATCCCGTTCAAGCAGCCGATAAGGGGAAGGACCTTGGAGGTCCGCGAGGGCACCATGGACTTCGGCCAGGAGAATCCTCGCCAGATCGAAATGAGGGACGGGTACGGGAGCGGGACCCAATAGGGTCAGCGGCGCCCGGACGGCCCGCCCCCGGTGAAGCCGCCGATCAGCTGGCGGATGCTCACCGCCGATCCGTACTCCTCCGCCAGGCACTTGGCCTCTGTCTTGGGGAGACCGGAGCGCAGAAGCTCGTGGTAGAACTTCCTTTCCGCCCTCCGGGCCGCCCGCTTCATCTTTAAGTACGATACCGTGACCTTCAGCCCGACCGCCGGACCGAAGGCGGCGGCGTACAGGACCGCGCTCCGGTCCTTCTGGTCCATGGTCAGTCCTCCGTCCTCTCCTTGGCCCCGCTGGTCGCTCCCCGGATCATGTTGCCCAGGGAGATGT
This sequence comes from Methanomassiliicoccus sp. UBA6, assembly GCA_002508545.1. Classification (GTDB taxonomy): domain Archaea; phylum Thermoplasmatota; class Thermoplasmata; order Methanomassiliicoccales; family Methanomassiliicoccaceae; genus UBA6. The sequence continues at coordinate 24,185 of DAVH01000064.1, read as the reverse complement.
TGCTCATGTAGTCGCGGGTCAGCCTGAAGGCCTGGTCGCTGGACATCCCGGCGTCCACCAGGGTCTTGTAGAAGTTCGCCACCGCCCTGCCGAAGTCGGCGCTCTCCTTCTCCCCGTAGATCACCTTGGTCAGGCTCTCCAGCAGCCCGGGCACGGTCTCCGACAGCGTCTGCATTATCTTTCTCAGTTCCTCGGCGTCCGGCATCTCGTTGTTTGCCATCTTTTCACTCTCCTTTCCATGTATCGACGCCCGGGCCTCGGCCCCGGCGTCCCGTTCCTATGATGCGTGTTCACTGTACTAGTTAAAGCCGAGCACTTCTGACCACTTCCTGATCACCCTGTCGGAGACCCGGAAGGTCCTGGCCTTGGTGCTCCCTTCCTCCACCACCAGGCCTTGGGCCACCAGGCCGTCCAGCCTCGCCCGCACGATCCTCCGGCTGGAGGAGCCGGTGCGCGCCCTGAGTTCGTCGGACACCTGCGATATGTTCAGCCCCGGGCGGTCCATGAGGATGCGCATGATCTCCCGGGACATGGTGTCCTTGACCTCCGGGAATATCGTGTCGACCGATATCGCGCCATGCCTCTGGTACAGGTCCAGCAGCCGGAAGTACTTGTTCACCACCGACTGGAACTGGCCGAGCTGCTCCACCAGCTGGGCGTACGGACGGGTGACCTCCCGCAGCGCGGCCTCCAGGCTGGAGATGCGCTCGGAGAGCTCCTCGATCTTGCGGTCCTTGTCCTCCTCGGCCAACGCACCGCCACCGCCGTACGCGATAGTTAATTGTTCGGCCTCCGCGCATCTATTTATCGGGCGGTGCGTTCCTCCGTTCCGATGAGCGATGACGAGATGCGCCCCGCGGGGCTCGAGGGCGTGTTCACCGACGGGGAGCGCCTGTACACCAGGAACTCCGCCCCTGGGAAGACCGTCTACGGCGAGAGGCTGGTGACCCATGAGGGCGTCCAGTACCGCGAGTGGGTGCCCACCCGCAGCAAGCTGGCCGCGTACATCCGCGCGGGCGGCAGGTTCTTCCCCTTCCGGCCGGGGACCAACGTCCTGTACCTGGGGGCCGCCAGCGGGACGACCGCCAGCCACGTGGCGGACATCGTCACCCCGGGCACGGTGTACTGCGTGGAGATCTCCCCCCGCTCCTTCCGCGACCTGGTGCCGGTGTGCGAGTCGCGGCCCAACATGGTGCCGTTCCTCGCCGACGCGACCAAGCCCAGCGAGTACGCGTTCGCGGTGTCCTCGGTGGACGTCGTGTACCAGGACATCGCCCAGAAGGGCCAGGCGCAGATCTTCCTCAAGAACTTCAGCGCGTTCGGGGCCAAGAGCGGCCTGCTGGTGATCAAGTCCCGCTCCGAGGACGTCACCCAGGACCCCCTGCGGACCTACGAGGCATCGAGGAAGCAGCTCCTCTCCGGCGGCCTGAGGGTGGAGGAGGTCGTCCGCCTCGACCCCATGGAGAAGGACCACGCCATGATCGCGGTGACCTCCGGATGAGGTACGTGTACGGCATCGCCTTCCGCGGTGACGAGTTCATCATGGTGTTCAACCCCCGCCGGGACGGCTGGGAGATGCCCGGAGGGAAGATAGAGGAGGGCGAGTCCGACCTGGAGGCGATGAAGCGGGAGTTCCGCGAGGAGGTCGGGCGGGAGTTCATCCCCTTCGCCTTCCGGACCGACGCCGACGGGGTCACGGTCTTCGCCGGCGAGCTCGGCGGTCCGGCGCTCCCGGCAGAGATGGAGTGGCAGGGGTTCAGGGAGCTGCCAAGGAAGCTATCGTTCCCGCTGTGCGAGTACCTCCCGCTCATCGCCTGGGCCCGCGAGGCCATGGGGCGCGGGAAGGCCGATTCCCCGCTTAATGATTAAATACATGAACAGGGATTGGCTTAAACCTCGCCACCTAAACGCTACTTAGTTCACATTTGGAGGTTTCATCATGGCTCGAATGCATGCCAGGAGGAGGGGAAGGTCCGGGTCCCAGCGCCCGTTGATCACCGAGAACCCCGCGTGGGTCCCCCTCAGCAAGGAAGAGATAGAGGAGATGGTCGTGAAGATGGGAAAGGACGGCGTTCCTGCGGCCCGCATCGGCCTTCTTCTCCGTGACCAGCACGCCGTACCAGACGTCAAGCTCGCTACCGGAAGGACGGTATTGGACATCCTGAAGGAGAACGACCTGCAGCCCAACATCCCGGACGATCTCGTCGCCCTGATGAGGAGGGCCATCAGCCTGCAGACCCACCTTCAGCAGAACAAGAAGGACCTCGCCAACAAGAGGAACCTTCAGATGGTGGAGTCCAAGATCCGCCGCATCGTGAAGTACTACAAGCGCGAGGGCAGCCTGCCCTCGGACTGGCAGTACTCTATCGCCAACGCTGAGCTTCTGATCGAGTGATGGCGAATGGACACAGGCACTCAGCTGCCTGATAAACTCCTTTCCCGCATTTCTTTAGCCAAGGCGGAGCTGGAGAAGGCCTCCGAGGTCCGCGTTATTTCCCATTACGACGCTGACGGCATATCGTCCGCCGGGGTCGTGTGCAACGCCCTGCTCCGGGCAGGGAAGCGCTTCCATGCCACCATGGCCAAGGGGCTGACCGAGAAGCTCATCGCCGAGTCCTCGCCGGGCTGCGAGACCATGCTCTTCAGCGACATGGGCTCGTCGCACCTGGAGACGCTGGACGGTCTCGATTGCAAGGTCATCGTTCTCGATCACCACTCGCCGCAGCGGGATTCGGAGAAGGTCGTGCACGTGAACCCCCACCTAGCGGGCATAGACGGCATGACCTCCGCGTCCGCCTCGGCGGTGTGCATGCTGCTCGCGGTCCACATGGACGAGCGGAACTGGGACCTTTTGCCGATCGCCTTCGCCGGCATCGCCGGAGACAGGCAGGCGATCAGGGGGCTCTCCGGCCTGAACCAGTGGCTGTTCGAGGAGGGCAGGAAAAGGGGCGTCGTCGAGGTCCGGCCAGGCTCGATGCTCCCCGATGGGCCGCTGCTCGCGGGCCTGGTGGGCTCGACCGATCCGTACGTGATCGGCGTCTCCGGCTCCCCCGAGGGAGCGAGGGCGCTGCTGGCCGAGGCCGGCATCCCGGAGGACGCCGAGGCCGACAAGCTGGACATGGCCCTGAGGATGAAGCTCTCCTCGCTCCTGGCGCTCAAGCTCACCGCCCAGGGGACCCCGGTGAGCACGCTGGACGAGGTAGTGCACGAGCGCTACTACTTCCCGCGCTGGGGGATGAACGCCGACACCTTCGCCGGCCTGCTGAACGCCTGTGGGCGATCGAACAACGAGGGCGTCGGCCTGGCGCTGACGCTCGGCGACCCGTCGGCACTGGAGGAAGCGAAGAAGCTCCGCCAGGCCTACGTCGACGAGGTCCAGGCCTCCCTGCGCAAGGTCGTGGAGAACGGCGTGACCAAGATGGGGAACGTGCAGTACTTCATCAACGACAACCTCGGCCTGTCGGGCATCCTGAGCGGGGTCACCATGCAATACTTCGGCGACCGGGACAAGCCGACGCTCGCTCTCGCGGAGTCGGGCGGCGACATAAAGGTCTCCTCCCGCGGGACCTTCGATCTCCTGGAGATGGGCGTGGACCTGGCCGCCGCGCTGCGGGAGTGCGCGCAGAAGGNNTCGGCGGCGCGGGCGGCGGGCACCGCATCGCCGCCGGGGCCACGGTGCCCAAGGGCCGGGAGATGGAGTTCCTCGAGCTCGTGGACAGGATGGTCGGGGAGCAGAAGGCGCAGAAGAAGGACGCTGGATGATCAGCGCCAGGTGACGACGACCTCGTCGGTCCGGTAGCGCTGGTCGACCTTGGTCTCATCGATGGTCATGCGCACGCCGGCGTTGTGCATCAGCATGCCGGTCCACGCGATCATCGCGCCGTTGTCGATGCACAGCCGAGGCTCGGGAACGAACATCTCCGCCCCGCGGTCGTTGGCCATCTGTTTCACCATCGACCGCAGGCGCTTGTTCTGGACCACCCCGCCGCCCAGCAGCACCTCCTTCTTCTCGATGTGCGCCATGGCCCGCTCCGTGACCTCCGTCAGCATGGCGAAGCAGGTCTCCTGGACGGAGAAGCAGATGTCCTCCAGGCGCTCCCCGCGGGCGCGATGGACTAAGGCCGCGGTCATGATGCCCGAGAACGCCAGGTCCATCCCTTTCACTGAGTAGGGGAGGTCCAGGAGCTTGCTGCCCTCGGCGGCGAGCTTCTCGATCTTCGGACCGGCATAGTAGCCGAGGCCGAGCTCACGGCCGAGCTTGTCGAACATGTTGCCGATGCCGATGTCCAGCGTCTCCCCGAAGATGCGGTAGCGGCCGTTGGTGAACGATATCACTTGAGTGTTCCCGCCCGAGGCGTACAGCAGAACGGGATCGGTGCAGTCCGTTTTAGCCACTCCGATCTCGAGGTGGGAGATGCAGTGGTTCACGCCCACGATGGGACGGCCAAGGGATATCGCCAGGGCGCGGGCGGCGGTGGCCACCGTCCTCAGGCATGGGCCGAGCCCGGGGCCCTGGGAGAAGCACACCACGTCGATGTCCCGCATCCCCACGCCAGCGACGTCGAGGGCCTTCCGGATCAGCGGGACCACTACATCGGAGTGATGGTTGGCCGCCTCCCGGGGATGGATGCCTCCCTTCTCCGGGCGGTACATGTCCAGCTCGTTCGCCAGGACATTGGCCTTGTCGTCGACGATCCCCACCCCGCAGGTGTGGGCCGTGCCCTCGATGCCCAGACAGATCATGTTGCCGCGTCTACGCCTTGGCGCCGTTCCCGGCAAGCTCGTTCAGGCGGGCCATGATGGCAATGGCCCCCTCGGTGACCTGATCGTCCACCACCAGGATCGGGGTGTGCTTGCCCAGGATCTCGTAGTAGGCGGCCTCGGCCAGGCCCTCGGCGGTGGAGGTGTCCACGTAGCTGATGTCCAGGCCCGCAGGGATCCGCTCCTTGATGTAATCGCACTTCTGACAGCCCGGTTTGGTGAAGAGTAATATCTCTGGCATCCAAATCTCAACCTCATAATGGGGGTGGGATTAATAGGTTTTCTTTTTCCAATATGCTGGTGGAGGCTCCGACGCTCGTCCTGCGGCCTTGTGAGAACGGCGGCATCGGGGGGCCGTTCCTGCCTCCTTGCGGCGAGGACCGCTCGAGCCGCCTCCGATACCGGGACCGGTTCACCGCGAGAGCGGGATGGTGAAGGAGAACGTTGTCCCCCTGCCCGGCTCGCTCTCGAACCATATCCGGCCGCCGTGCCGCTCGACGATCCTCTTGGCGATTGCCAGACCCATGCCCGTTCCCTCGTACTGCTCCCCGGTATGCAGCCGGGAGAACATCCTGAACAGCTTGTCTCCGTACTTAGGATCGATGCCGATGCCGTTGTCCTCGACCGAGATCGTCCAGTCCTTGCCATCGCTGCGGGCCGATACCTTGATCTGGGGAGCGGCGGCATCGCGATACTTTATCGCATTGCTGACGAGATTTTCCAGCAGCTTCACCATCTGTGCCCTGTCGGCCTCCACCGTAGGTAACGCCTCGATCGTCACCGAGGCGCCGCTCTCCTCGATGCTCGCCCTCAGGTCCCTGATCACCGTGTCGAGCACCTCGCCCAGGTCGACCGGGGCGAAGCTATCCTCCTTCGCCTCCACGCGGGAATAGGCCAGGAGGTCGTCGATCATGCCCGTCATTCTCCTGGTGCCGTCCAGAGCGGACCGCAGATACTCCCTTCCCGTCTCATCCAGGTCGCGCGCCGCTCTCCTGTCCAGCAGCATGAGGTAATTGGCCACCGTCCTCAGCGGCTCCTTGAGGTCGTGGCCGGCCACGTCGGCGAAGTGTTGCAGCTCGGCCACCGAGCGCTCCAGCTCGTTCTTGAACTTCTCCCGCTCTGTTATGTCCAGCGATGATATGACGAACAGCTCTTCGCTCACCGGCGCGAACAGGTTGAAGATCGCGATGTCCAGTGGCCGGAAGCGGTTCTCGCTGACGGCCGGCTCGTTCTCCGACCTCACCCGGCGGACGATGGGCAGGTACTCCCCCATGGCACCTGGGCCGAGGAGCTCCGATACTTTCCTGCCGACGATCCTGTCGCGCGGCATCCCGAACGCCAGCTCGTAGGCGCGGTTGACGTCCACATAAGTCCAGTCGATGACCTCGCCCTCGTCGTCAAGGATGTAGCGGTACAGCGCGACCGCTTCCTGGAGGTTATCGAACATCGCGTGATACCTGGCCTCGCTCTCCCTGAGCGCCTCTTCCGCGGCCTTGCGCTCAGTTATGTCCCTGGCTATGCCGATGTACCCGGCCACGCGACCCTCGCGGTCGCGGTATGGGGTCTTGGTGGTGTCGAGGACCCTCCACCCGCTCCTGGTCAGCACCAGCTCCTCGATGGTCTCGGCCGCCCCTGTCTCGAGGACGCGTCTCTCGTCCTGGGCCAACCTCCTCGCCACCTCGGAATCGAAGTGATAGTCGCCGACCAGCTTTCCCATCGTTTCCTCGGGAGACAGACCCATCAGCTCGAAGTACGCAGGGTTGGCCAACACCATGCGCCCCTCGCGGTCCTTCACGAAGATGGCGTCCTTGGCGCTGTTGGTGATCCCGTTCAGGAACACCGCACGCTCTTCCGCCAGCCTCTGGGCGCGCTTGGTCTCGGTGATGTCCACGCTGGTCGAGAGGACGCAATCGTCCCGGAACGGGACTATGGTGGCTAGAAAGTCGCGGTCGTTGGCGTCGAGATGCACCTCCTTGGTGATCGGCCGGCCGGCGGTCCTCATCTCGTTCATGTTCTGAAGGATCTCAGCGGTCATCGCGGGGCCGTAGATCTCGCTGTCCCTCTTTCCCCTCACCTCCTCGATTGTGCCGAAGCCCATCGCCTTCAGGCCGACGGGGTTGCAGTCCAGCATTATCCGGTCGACCACCCTGCCCTCGTCATCGAGGACCAGCTTTCGCAGGGTGACCGACTCCTGTAGGTTCTCGAAAAGGCTGCGGAACCTTTCCTCGCTTTCCCTGAGGGCTTCCTCCGCGACCTTGCGCCCGGTGACATCTGTAGAGAGCACACCGACCTTTCCGCTGCCAAGCTTGAACATGCGCCATTCGTAATGCCGCCCGGTGTTCCGGTCGATCTCCACCCGTGACTCCCTCACCCCGGTCGCCTCGACCCAGCCAAAGGCGTCCAGAAGTTCCTGGTCGATATCGGACATCATGCCGCTCAGCCGCCCCCCGGCCCGCAGGTTCACGTTGCTGACGGTCTGCAACGACCAGGCCGGGTTGACGCCGAGGACGGTCAGATCGACGGCGTTCCCACCGCCGTCCCGGACCACCTCGACCATCAGGAAGGCTTCGTCCATGTTCTCGTAGAGCAGCCGGCATATGGACTCACTACCTTCCGATAGCCTAGCTGCCTTGGCTTCCTTCTCCATCTCCAACCATCCCCTTGGTCTGCGTTTTAAATGAACGGATTGGAAAATCGAGCGCTCCTATCCCTGGTACATTATGCATGCTCGTTGGTAAAAAAACAGACGGGTACCGGCAGAGGCCATGCCGGGTCCGCTCCATCAAATGACAGGACGTTCTGGAAGGGTCGCGTAGTGTGAGCTTTTTATCAGCAACGATTACAGTAGAAATGAAGGGGTCGACGAGCGGCCGCCGGTCCCCTCCTTGACGCTGTTGGTAGCGATTATATGCCTCCAATCCGTTGCGGTGGTGGATGGGAACGAAATACATAGCCTGGTGCAAGGCCTGCGGGTTCCGCTCGGAGGAGCTTTACGCTGGCTTCGGTTTTCAGGGTGCGGGGGACCATTACATGTGGCCGTCGATATGTCCGAAGTGCCACAGCTTCGGGCTCAAGGACCAGAGGCACCCGCCCCAGCGTTGCCGCAGGTGCAAGGCCGAGGTCGTGTTCTACGGCTCTGAGGATTTCTCCAAGAGATACTTTCCGGACATAACAAAGGTGGAGCCGGTCGGCGAGGATACCTCCTCCAATATCCTCGACGGCCGTCATGTCTGCCCCGAGTGCGGAAAGGTGGCCCTGGTCTTCGAAGCAAGAGGGGATTGGACCTGAACCCGGGAGCCACGTGGGCGCCCTCGGCTCGAGGGTCCCCCGTCCGCTCTCCTCGTTTGGATCTTTTTATATTAAATCTTAAATGGTCGCTCCCGGCGGTGCTCGGCCGCCGGTTCTTCGCTCCTTTTGCGGTCTTCATATAAATACGGCGGGAACTGAACGCTATTTAATGTGTGGAGGGGCGAACACGGATAGCAAGGGAACAGGGGGATGGCGCGGATGCGGCTCAGGCTCCCCGTGCTGAAACTGGTCGGGACGGCGCTGTTCGTCCTTGGGAGCATTGTGCTGGCCCTCTCGATCATCGGCCTGGTCCCGGGGGACCAGCCGATCGAGGCGGGAGCGGCGATGTTCACGTACCTGGTGATAGACATACTCATGCTGTTCATAGCCACCTTCATGGTCTCGGCGGGGATGTTCTTCTATATCTACGGCGGGAGCTGGCGGGGGGCCGGAGAGCCTAGGCGCCGGCGGTCTTGAGCGCGATCCCCAACGTCGATTCCTAACCTTCCTGAGTGGGAGTTAAGTACGTCCGCGTCAAGAGAACATCGGGCGCAGAGCCCGGGAGGACGCATGCTGAGGATGAACGTGACCAGGCAGTTCCTCTTGAGGGACCTGGACGATTCCGGCGATGACATCGATGCCCTCCTCGAGCTGGTGGAGGAGCTGTGCGACCAGATCGGGGAGGACGTCGAGGATTACCTGTGGAGGGCGATGAACCGGGCAGAGCATCCCATATCCGGTCCGGACGCCCTCCGGACCGCTGTGGAGGAGCTGGTGGCCGAGGACCTGAGACTTGAGCCAGAGGAGCTGAGGGATATGCTCCGCCGGTCGGAGATGGAACGGTGAGCAAACCTTTCTTTCCTATCACCGGGCGCCGGGCGAGCTCCCGACATCCGCTGGTCGGCCATCGAGAAGGTCGCGGACCACGAGATCGAACGAATGCCGCAGGGGAGCGACCGTCCCAGCATCCTAGGATGCTGGCCCTCCAGCGAAAAGGATATAGACCAGGACGATATATGGACAAATCCCGCAAGGGACAGGGCTCATGGTCTAGTGGCTATGACGTCTCCCTGACACGGAGGAGATCGCCGGTTCGAATCCGGCTGAGCCCACTTTTACTATCATCATGTGTTTTATTGTGCCCATCGCGCGATTACCAATGCCCTTGATCGGAGCAAAAGGCGATATCGAGCATGAAAGGGGGATTTGCGGAGCTTCTTCCGCTATGCGGTGATCGTTCTTTGAGCGATCGGATCGAGCCATGGAGCGAACATGTCCACATCGGTCGATAGGTACCAAGGGGCCCGGGAACTGATTGGCCCCGTAGGGATGATTTTCGTCACGATCCCGGGCAGGGAATATTGCCTGGGGAAGTACACCGTCACGCAAAGAGAATGGAGAACGGTCATGGGCACATCGCCGTGGAAAGGGAAGAGCTACGCCAGGGAAGGCGATGATCGCCCTGCCACCTACATCTCATGGCGCGATTGCCAGGACCTCGCGGGAAAACTGAACTCGATGGAAGGCCGGGATATATACCGCCTTCCGACGGACGAGGAGTGGGAGCACGCGTGCCTTGCAGGCAGTTCGTCCAAGTACTGTTTCGGGGACGACACCGAGCGGCTGGGATCTTATGCATGGTATGAGAGGAACACGATCGCCGTTGGCGAGAGGTATGCCCACGAGGTGGGCCAGAAGGAGCCGAACAGGTGGGGGCTCCATGACATGCACGGGAACGTGTGGGAATGGACGTCCACCGCATCTGCCGAGGACGGCTCACGCCATGTCTCCCGGGGCGGCGGGTTCAACAGCTCCGCCGCACGCTGCCTGTACCGATACAGGTTCAGGTCCGACGGCCGTTATTGCAGCCTCGGCGTTCGTCTCCTGAGGTCGCTCGAATAGACGACCCGGCGGCCATGAGGGAACGGCCTCCTTTCCGCTTCGGCCATTGGCCCTTTCTTACCGAAAGCTATCGTCGACGACAGAGACCCTTGCCGTCCCGCCCCGAACATACGTGGCCTGGAAGATGACTGACGGTGGCGAGATGGCCAGGATAAAAAAAGAAAAAAGAGGGGAGGAGAAATTGGCGCACGCCTAGAGCTTGACCCTGCTCAGGATCGTGTCGGCCACTTGCTCTGCGTTCTTGAAGGGGAAGTCGTTCATTGTCAGCAGCTTTCCGGCCTCTCCCGCGGTCATCTTGACGTCTCCGGCCTGGCAGGTCGTATCGGCCCCCTGGGGGAAGGCCGCCAGCAGGTCCTGGGGCGACTTGATGGGGAAGCTGGCGTTGGCCAGTGCGCCCACGATCTGTCCTCTTATCTCCTTCTTCACGTCGATGCTCTTAGCGGACATGGTTTCCTCAGAACTAGATTCACGGTCATGGACATATACTTCCGCGTCATTCGAATATACAAGGTACAGCTCATCAACCCTAATAGTAATTCCAGAAACCTTTTATCGGCGGCAGGGCCTTGCCCGCTCCATGAGAGCCCGCCCGGACGGCAACGAGCTACAGGAGATACGAGCCGCGTTGGATGAGATCAGAGCGGACCTCAAGAGATTGACAGGCAGCTCCGCTCGCGGCGGAGCGTCATCGCAGGGTCCGGAGAACAGGGCCGTGGACGTTCTCCTCAACCAGCTCCTGGAAGACATAGATGTGGGCCTGGAGAGGGGCATGGTGAAGAGCTGTGGGATGAGGGAGACGTGCAAGGCGGTGTTCACCGACCTGCTCCAGAAGAGCGCCGGCATGGTCGGCTCGAGCAGCGTGTCAGAGGAGGACGTGAACAGGTACCGGACCGAGCTGGAGAGGAGGAGGTCAGAGGCGCCGAAGAGCCAATGCGCGAGGTGCTTCGGTGAGGTGTCCGGCCTCTTCGATAAACACATCCGGATCACGCGGTCCATGAAGATCTACCGGAGCGATGAGGAGACCCGCAGAGCGATAGAGTCCCTGTCCGAGGACTCGGTCATNNCGGTCATGAAGAACGTTCTCGAGCCGATATCGAACCGGCAGCGCCTTCAGATACTGAAAATGCTGGCATCGCAAGCGCGGTCCTTCTCCGCCATCTCCGACCAGAGCGGGCTGCGGGGAGGGAACCTGCTGTTCCACCTCCAGCGCCTGAGCGACGCGGGCATGATCGTCCAGCAGCACGAGCGGGGGGATTACCTCCTCACCGAGAGAGGATACCGGGTCCTGAGGGCCATTTCGGAGATCGCGTCGAGCCTGGACGAGGAAGCCCAGGGCGACCCGGTCCCTGTGCCGTCGGAGCGCAGAAGGAGCGATCGCGCGGTGGAAGTATCTAGATCCTAACCAACGGCTGACGGACAGCAGGCCGGCGGGGCAGAGGTCCCCTACCACGGCGGCCCCCGCTCGCGGCCCGCCTCAATATCGCTCCTCGCGCGGGGACGCGCTGTTCGCTCTGGGCGCGATCGGTCACCGCTGCCGGTCACCTCGATGGGCCGAGATAATCGCCAGCCGATGATGAGCGATAATCCGAACGGTCGAGTGGCGGGTTTATACAGGACGCCAGCGAGGGATCACATGGCATGAACCCCAGGCTCGTGATCGCAGTGGCAATTCTCGCGTTGACAGCGGCGGTCATGGCCGCGATCCTTCTCGACCTGGTCAACTTCGGCTTCATCCTCGGCCCCTATCGGTTCTCCCACTGGATGAGCTGGATCGGTTCACTGTGGGTCGCCGTGTACGTGCCGATATATCACGTCCTAAAGCAGCGCATGTCGCGGATCAAGGTGCTGATAGACGTGCACTGCTTCGGATTCCTCATCGCCTTTCTCCTCATCTCCATCCACTTCGCCGGGCAGATGTCCCGCCCCGCCCTTCCGGACCTGGGCGAGGGCATCGCGCTGTACGTCGTCATGCTCAGCTTGGTGACCACCGGCCTGGTGCAGAGGTTCGGCACCGCCTCCTTGGTCAAGAGGAAGCACTACACCCCGCGCTTCAACCGCGCGCTGCACATCAGCCTGATCACCGCGTTCTACATCATCATCGTGGTACACGCCGCGACAGGCATCGGGTTGATCTGAGCATCGGTCCCGAGGCGAGCGATATCGAAGGAAGCGAAGCTCATTGCCCTATCGAGATGATCATAGGAGCTCTTCCCCGGGCCTCACTTCAGGTCGTAGGTGTGATTGAACCCCGCCTCCACGTGCGAGCCGTCGCACAGGGGCATGCGCTTGGAGCGCCCGCACCGGCACAGGCCGACCCGGTTGCACACGGGGTACGGCTCGCCGTCCGCGCCCTCGATGAGTATCCCGCCCTTCACCCACAGGGGCCCGCTGATCCCTCGTTCGGGGTCCTCGGTGACGCTGATGACCTTCTCGAGGTCCGGTTCGATCGGCTCGCCCGTATCCTTGTCGTAGGTCACCAGCCTGCCGGTCGGGCACTGCCCCGCCACCTCGATGGCCAGGTCCCTCTTTTCCTTCTCCCCAGACTCGGCGACCAGGTGGCCGATGCCCCCGGCCCTCTGGCAGAACTGGGCCCGGGCGCACGGCGCGGCGTTGGGGTCCAGGTCCACCCCAGGTCCCTTGACCAGCTTGGGCTTCTCGGGATGGGAGCGGCGAACGGCGGTCTCGGTGCCATCGAACTTCGCCTCCACGTGCGAGCCGTCACAGTAGGGCATGGTCTTCGACAGCCCGCACCGGCAGAGGGCGTAGCTCTCCTTCTCCGGGTAATCGGAGACCTTCTTCCATTCGTGCGGGGGGCTGTTGGGCTTCCGCACCTCGATCTCCCTGATCAATGGGATGTTGCCGGTGACAAGGTATGGTCCGTCCTTGCTGACCTGGATCTTCGCGTTCTTTCTGGCCGCCATGGGTGATGTCCCTCGGCCTTCAGAAGCACATGATGATGATATTACTTTCCAATCTCGGGAGAAAAGATCGTGGAAATTGTTTGAAAGGGGTTTGGCGTGAGGCTGGGGCGGCCCCCGACCGCCCTAGTTCATCTTCCTGGAGGCCCAGACGTAGGCTCCGGCCAGGGCCGCAGTGGCGGCCAGCGAGATCATGGCCAGGGCGCCATCCTCCGAGGACCCGTCCAGCGCATTGCCGCTGGACGCGGCGTACGACGACGCCGAGTGCATCGCCACCGGCTTGGCCAGCGCCGAGGAGCCGCCGAACAGGGGCCAGTTGAACCAGCTGAAGAAGCTCTTCAGCCAGCTGGAGCGCCACGCGGTGACCGTCCTGGTGCTGGGGCCGCTCGAACCGGAGTTGTCGCTCGGGCCGCTGCCGGGGGCGGTGTCGTTGGCCGCCGTGTCGTTCTGGGCATCATCGCCCGCAGGAGCTGGGGTCTCGTCCGAACCGTCATCGGAGCTGCCATCGCCAGGGGCGGGCTCGTCGTCGTCCTGTACCGGGTCCGGATCGTTGACCGGGGCAGCGGTGACCGTCAGGGTGTACATCTGCTCGATCGTCCTGCTGTCCGACGAGGTCGCGGTGACCTTCACGTAGTAGGTCCCGGCCTGGGTCGGGGTGCCGGAGACCGTCCCGCCGTTGACCGACAGGAAGTTGGCGTTGGTGGTCAGCGAGATCGTGGTGGTGATCGAGGTCGTTACGCTGTACGAGTACAGGGAGCCGGCCTGCCCGGTGGTCGACGGGGTGGAGGTGAACTTGAGCTCCGCCGGGTTCGAGCCNNCGGGCAGCCGGCCGCCGGTGTACGGGTAGTTCGGGGTGCCAGTGAGCACCATGGCGCCGATCAGCTGTCCGCCGCTGTTGTAGATGGTCTGCTCCCCGAAGGTGTACCTGGTGAGCGGGTACACGCCGTTGTAGGCGATCTCGCCCCAGTACAGGGGCTTGCCGACCGCGTCGGCCCAGGCCTCCGGGTCGCTGAACAGGTAGGCGTTGCTGGAGCCGGTGGCCGAGGCGTAGTAGTGGCGGTGGAGGATCTCGAAGCCGCAGTTGCCGGTGGCGAGGTTGAAGTCGCCCTGACCCCAGCCGAACATCTTGCCCAAGCCGGCCACGCCCATGGTGCGCGGGTGCGAGGACACGCCGGTGGTGGCCGCGGCGACCGCCTTGGACCAGGAGTTGAACGCGGACTTGCCGCCATGGCTGCTCCAGTAGTTGGTGGCAACCAGATCATGGTCCGGCTCGTTGAACACGTCGTACATGAATATCGCGTTCTGGCCGTCCAGCGCCCTCATGGTGTCCTTCACGTAGGCGATGTAGTTGGCATAGGCGCTGCTGGAAGTATCGAACACCGACCCGCTTCCCCCGTAGGTGTAGGTCGGGTACTCCTGGGAACCGGCCATCACGAAGCACAGCCACACGCCGTGCTGCTCGGCCTCCTCGCACATGGTCTTCAGCAGGGAGATGTACTCATCGTGGTGGTACTTCCACGCCTCGTACTGCACCGAGGTGCCCCACTTGTCGCCGGCGCCCATCCTGACGAGGTTGCAGTCATAGTAGGCGGTGATCGCGAAGTACTGGTGCCAGAACTCCTTGGCGGTCGAATGGTAGGGGATATAGCCCTGACCAGAGGTGTCCGGTCCGTTGAGGTGCGATGTCCTCCCGGCTACCCCGGTCTCGCCGTTGATGTACGCCAGGATGGCCCACTGCAGGGCGGTGGTCTCCACGACCCCGAAGAACTTCTCCGAGGTCACGACCCCATTGACCATTATGTTCGTACCCGAGACGCTCACTCGGCCGTACGAAGGCGCGGCCGACGCGGACGGGGCATCGTATATCACGATCATTCCCGGCAGTAACAGTGCGAATATCGCCAGAGCTACCGCTAGCTTGTGTTTCATTTTAACCAACCTTGCCTCACGCAAAGGCTATCTCATCGACCGGGCTGAATGGTACTTGAACATTTCTTTTACAATTACTAAATAAGATTCTGAGAATATAATATGATAAATATTAAACGCTGGAACGCCTCGCTTCGGCGAAAGAACGGGCCAGAGCGAGCGGTTTGGCGGCTCGTTATCAGAACTCCTGATTGATAACACTAGAGCCTTCTCCGATCAGCCCGAGGAGATATGCCCGCGCCCGCCCCATCTCGGCGTCCCACGATGGTAGGCGCTCGAACCTCCTCCTCGCCCGCGAGGACATCTCCGACCTCACCGTCCTGTCGGAGAGGGCGCGCAGGCCGGCGGCGATCGCCTCCGCGTCGCCGCCCCGCACCAGGAAGCCTTCCCTCCCGTCGGAGACGATCTCTCGCGCCCCGCCCGAGGCGGGGGCGATGACCGGGAGGCCGGCGGCCAGCGCTTCGACGATCACCAGGCCATACCCCTCGTGAAAGGAAGGAAGGACGAGAACGTCGCAGGAGCCCATGATCTCGTCCCGCTCGCGGTCGCCCAGGCGGCCGTGGAAGCGCACCGACCCGCCCAGGCCTTCCGACGCCACCAGGTTCCCGACCGACAGGAGGTACGCCGGGTCCAGGGGGCTGCCCACCACCTCCAGGCGCACCGAGGAGCGGGGAAGGGAGGCGATCGCGCGCACCAGGACGTCGAGGCCCTTGTGCGGCAGGATGTTCCCCAGGTACAGGATAGTCAGGACCTCATCGTCCCTCTCCCGCGGGGGAACGGGGACCACGTGATCCTTCCCGGGGTGGGCGACCGCTCCCTCCGCCCCGGGAGCCAGCTCCCGCACCGATGCCCGGGTCGCCCAGCTGTTGAACACGAACCCGTCCGCCGTCCTCAGGTACCTCTGCTCCAGCACCCGGTGCCGGGCCGCCCGCGGGGGGCTCCTCTCCGCCAGCCAGGCAAGGTGGTGCACGATCGCCACGATGGGGATGTCCGACGAGCGGCGGAAGCGCTCGTTGAGCAGGCAGAGGGAGGGGTGGTTCAGCTCGTCCTGCAGCAGGACGTCGACGTCCAGATCCAGCAGCCGCCGGAGGAGCCGGGGGTCCAGATTGTCCGCGATGGCCGCCCCGACGCTCCGGGGACGGAGGGATATCACCTCCACCTCGTCCCCCCGGGACCGCAGGTGCCGCACCAGCATGCCGTCGTACAGGTACCCTCCGGTGGGCGTGTCCAGGTCCCCGTAGATGACCAGCCCCGCCCTCATCCCGGAGGCCCCTCGTAGCTGGCCCAGGCCTCCCGGTCCTCCCATACCCGGACCGTGAGGTCGACCGTCCGCCCGTCGAGCGCGGCGCTCATCCGCCGATGGATCTCCCGGGACAGGTTCTCGAGGGAGGGCGGTACCGAGCTGAACTCCGGGAGGCCGTTGAGGCAGCGGCCCTGGTAGCGGTCGAGGACGGAGACGAGCGCGGACCTAAGGAGATCGATGTCGACCAGGTAGCCCAGGTCATCGAGCCGGTCGCCCGCCACAGCTACCTCGATCCGATAGTCGTGGGAGTGCTCCGTCCTCTCCCCCTCCGTCCCTCCAGGCAGGATATGGGTGGCGGCGAGCGAGGCAGAGAACCCGGTCCGGAACATCTCAGGCCTCCGGGTACTCCAGGATGACCTGGATGGCATCCTCGGCCCTCTCGTCCAGCAGGTGGTAGGCCGACGGCGCTTTCCCGAACGGGAGGCGGTGGGTGATGAGCCGGGAGGGCCTGATGCGGGAGATCATCCTCCATGCCTCCTCGATCCTCCTCTCCTTGGTCCACCTGGGGGACAGTATGCCGCCGACCGTGCTGACCTGGCTGCTGATGATGCGCAGCCGCCGGCGGTGGAAGGCTTCGCCCAGGGGACAGCTGAACGCCTGGTTCCCGTACCACGAGCCGACGATGATCCTTGCCTCCTGCCCGCAGAGCTGGGTCGCGAGCTCGAGGGCTCGGGGGTTGCCGGTCAGCTCGAACACCAGGTCAGCGGGGCAGGAGGACATCCCGGCCGCCTCCATGAAGCTCTCCGGCCCCACTGCCGGGTCGACGCTGGCGTCGGCACCCATGGCCAGGCTTCGCTCCCTGCGCAGGGGGAACGGGTCGGCCGTGACCAGGCGGGACAGGGGCATGAACGAGAGGATGGCAGCGGTGATCAGGCCGATGACCCCTTGCCCCATGACCACCGTCCGCTCGCCGACCAGGGGGGCGGCGTCCATCACCAGGGAGAGCGCCGTCTCCGTCGCAGGCAGCATCACGGCGTCCTCCACCCCGATCCCCGGGGGGACCGGGACCAGTTCGGCCGGGGAGGCGTTGAACCGGCTCTCGTGGCTGTGGAAGCTGAACACCGTCCGCCCCTCCCATTCCGCCGGCACCCCTTCGCCCGCCGATTCGACCTCTCCCACCGTGGCATAGCCGTACTTGAACGGGCGGCGGAGCCCTTCCTGCAGCGACGGAATAGTGGTGTCCAGCGGAGAGCCTTCGTCCACCAGGCCGCGGTAGAACAGCATCTCCGTGCCCGCGCTGATCCCCGAGATCAGGGAGCGCACCTGCACCTCCCCGGTCCCGGGGGGCGGCACCTCCTCCCGGCGCAGCATGACCTCGCGGGGGGCGGTGAAATAGAGCGACATGCGCATGTTCTTCTGCACGCTCACCTATTGGCAGCGGCGCGGTCATTTACCTATCGGGCCCAGCCGGCATGAACCGCCGGCCTTCTCGAACGTTTATTACCTTCCCCGGGCATTCCAATATCTGGCGGCCTGCGGCCGCCANNTGCGGCCGTAGCACCGCAGAGAAGCCCCTGCCCCGAGAGATGGGATGACATGAGCCCCGACGATATGATGGAACTGCTGGAGAAGCTGCTGGTGAACGAGACCCGCGATGGCGCGCTGTCCGAGCTAGAGAGGCGGTGCCGGGAGGGCTGCAAGGACCCGCGGGCCATCACCTACCTGATACCCGTGCTCCGCGTCCCCGAGGAGGAGTCGAGGCGCAAGGCGTCCTGGCTGATGGGGAAGCTGGCCCAGAACAAGACCAGCACCTTCTGGCCGCTGGAGGAGCTGAACAACCTGCTGCACGACGACGACCCCGAGGTCCGGGAGAACGCCGCCTGGACGATCGGGGAGCTGACCAGCATGAGGGTGGGCGGCCTCGGCAGCATCGAGCACCTCAACGCCCTGCTGCGCGACGCCGTTCCCAGCGTCAGGGGCATGGCCGCGTGGGCCCTGGGCAGGCTGGCGGAGCGGATGGGGCTGGGGTTCCATTCCTCGATCGCGCCCCTGAGGACGCTCCTGGACGACCGGTTCGAGAGCGTCCGCCGGAGCGCCCAGTACGCCATCGACCACCTGAGGGCGGCGGGCATCGAGGAGTAATGCCGGAGGGGCCGCCGACCCTGGCATGGTCAAGTTCTTAAACGGACCGAACATAGGGCTTTCCGAGGTATCAGGTCATGAGCGCCCGCGAGGTCACCATTGGGCTCGTTCAGATGAGCATGGTTCAGGAGCCGGAGGCGAATCTCCGCAAGGCGGTCGATATGATCTCCGAGGCGGCCGGCAGGGGCGCCCAGATCGTATGCCTTCCGGAGCTGTTCACCACCCCCTACTTCCCGCAGTACGACACCGTGGGCGGGCGGGGGAAGGAGAGCGTGTACAACGAGGGGATCCCCGGCCCGACCACCGAGGCGCTGTCCAAGGCGGCAGCCGAGGCCGGGGTGGTGCTCATCGGAGGCTCGATCTACGAGCGCGCCGGCCCCAGGCTGTTCAACACCGCCGCGGTCTTCGACGAGGCGGGACGGATGCTGGGCATCTACCGCAAGACGCACATACCCCATGACGAGGACTTCTACGAGCAGAGCTACTTCGACCCGGGGGACACCGGCTTCCGGGTCTTCGATACCTCCAGGGGAAAGATCGGGCCGATGATATGCTATGACCAGTGGTACCCCGAGGCCGCCCGCTGCAACGCCCTGCTGGGCGCGGACATGGTGTTCTATCCCACGGCGATCGGCACGGTCAGGGGGATCGAGCAGGCCGAGGGCGACTGGCAGCAGGCGTGGGAGAACGTCATGCGCGGCCACGCCATCGCCAACGGCATGGTCGTGGCGGCGTGCAACCGCGTGGGGGTGGAGGACAAGATGGAGTTCTGGGGAGGAAGCTTCGTGACCGACGCGTTCGGCAGGACCCTCGCCCGGGGCTCCCGGAAGGAGGAGATCGTCCTGGCCACCGTGGACCTGCAGCACGGCGAGGACGTGCGAAAGGGCTGGAGGTTCTTCCACAACCGCCGGCCGGAGTGCTACCGCGCGATCGTGGAGAAGAGATGACGGAGCGATGACAATGGAGAAGACGACCCCGAGGTCCCTTGATTACTACATGCCAGCGGAGTGGGCGCGGCACGACGCGACCTGGCTGTCCTGGCCCAAGAACCCTTTGACCTTCCCCGACGGCGTGCTGCCGGGGGTGGAGAAGGTGTACGTGCAGATGATCGCCGCCCTCAGCCCGGGCGAGAAGGTCAAGGTGCTGGTCAACGACGGGCACGCCGAGGAGCACGCCCGGAAGCTGCTGGAAGGCTCCGGGGCGGTCATGGAGAACGTGCACTTCCTTCGGATCCTCTCCTCGGACGTGTGGATCCGCGACTACGGACCGACCTTCCTCATCAACGCCGGGAAGCCATGGAAGGCGGCGGTGAAGTGGAGGTTCAACGCCTGGGGAGGCAAGTATGACGACATCATGTATGATGACGTCGCCGGCGAGGACGTGGTGCGGGCCGCGAGGGTCAAGACCTTCCGCCCAGGCATCGTGCTGGAAGGGGGGTCCATCGACGTCAACGGACGGGGGACGGTGCTGACGACCGAGCAGTGCCTCCTGAACCCCAACCGCAATCCTCACCTGACCAGGGAGGACATCGAGAGCTACCTGGAGCAGTACCTCAACATCTCCAAGGTGGTGTGGCTGATCTCCGGCATCGAGGGCGACGATACCGACGGCCACGTGGACGATTTCGCCCGGTTCGTGGGGCCGGAGACGGTGGTGTGCGCCTACTCCGAGGAGGGTGCCGGACACAACCCTGAGGTCCTGTCCACGAACCTGAGGATACTGGAGGAGTACCGGGACAGCTACGGCCGGCCGTTCAAGGTCATCAAGCTCCCGATGCCCACGCCCATACCGCTGCCCGAGGAGGAGAGGGTGCTGCCGGCGAGCTATGCCAACTTCTACATCGGGAACGAGGTCGTCCTGGTCCCGGTGTTCGACGACCCCAACGACGCGGAGGCGGTGCGCATCCTCTCCGAGTGCTTCCCGGACCGCAGGACCGTGCCCATCATGGCCCGGGACCTCGTGTACGGCTACGGGGGCTTCCACTGCGTCACGCAGCAGGAGCCCGCTCCCGCCGAGGTAAAGGGGACGACCGGCCGCAATCTCTAGAGGAGAGGGAGGAGAAGCCGGCCGCCGCGTTGAGCTTGATCACACCATCTGGGTGGTGTTGTCCCCGCACTTCAGGGCCATGGCCGGGCAGGCATCGACGCACAGCCCGCAGGCGATGCACCGCTCCTGCTCGAACACCACCTTCCAGCTCTCCCTGTCGAGGCGGTAGGCGCGGACCGGGCAGATGGAGATGCACATCGAGCAGTCGGTGCACCTCTCTTCGTCCCGGACCACGAACCGGGCGACCTCGCCGACCTGGACCTTGTTCTCCTCCAGGAAGGCGATGGCCTTGTCGATCTCTTCCCCCGCGCCCTTCAGCGCCAGGATGAGCTTTCCGCCCCGCTCGTTCACCTCGGCCCTGAGGATGTTGACGTCCACGTCGAAATCCCTGGCGAGCCTGAAGGTTATCGAGGTGTTCACCTGCTCCGGCGAGAAGGTCAGGATCAGCTTCTTCTCGGCCATGCTCACGCCTCCGTCCTGGAGCTGATCTCGAGGGTCTTCTGCACCTGCTCCGCCGGGAACGGCTCGACCGGACGGGTGAGGAGGAACCTCTTCTCCAGTATCCACTTCTTCAGCTCGACGGTGATGTCCCTCGCCTTGCGGTAAGATGACAGGGACGAGGTGCGGACCTCCTTGCCGTTGATGTCGATGGTCCCGCTGCGCAGCTGGGCGTAGCTGACCTCCTTGACCGGCTTGCGGGCCCTCGACTGCACCGCGTAGTCCAGCACCGGGGCGAAGATCTTGTCGTCGGTGATGGCCAGGTTCTTCACGACCTCCTCGTCCAGCACCGGTATGGGCACCCCGATGCCGAGGCCCAGGGACCACCCGTACTTGTGGAAGTACAGCCCCCGGACGTAGTCGGGGGACATCTGCTTCAGATCGCCGATGACCGCCAGCGCCCGGGCCGCGGCCGCCGGCACGCCGTTCCTCTCCGGCACGTTGGTCTTGAACTGGGTGCCCTCCCAGGTCACATACCCCACGCCGCCGCCGAGGAAGATCCGGGTCCCCATGCCGATGGTGCGGAGCTTGGGATCGTTCAACAAGGGGGACAGCTGCCCGGCGCTGCAGTAGGTGGCGTTGCCGTTCCTCGGCAGCAGCTTGCCCATGTAGGTGTACAGCAGCTTCTCCGAGGAGTTAGTCGCCACCGCGTAGTTCTGGTACATGTTGCGGGGGTTGAATAGGAAGGCCTGGTTGACCGTCCTCAGGGAGATGTAGGTCTCGATGTTCTTCCGGGGGTAGCAGTCGGTGCCGTAGGCGGTCGCCCGGAGCTTCACCGGCTTGCCGGCCACCAGCTCCTCGATCACCTTCGCTCCGCCGTAATCCATCCCGTCGCCCTCCCTGAGCTCGGTGGCGCCGATGTACGCGTCCACCGCGGCGAGGCCGGTGTACGCGGGCACGTCGTTCAGCCACACCTTGGTCATCTTGATTGGGGGCTCGGAGTGCCCGAAGTTGAGGAAAGCGCCCGAGGAGCACATAGCGCCGAAGGTCCCGGTGGTAACAACGTCCACCTCCTTTGCGGTTCTCTCTACACCCTTCTCCTGGACGGCCGCCTTGAGCTCTTCGGCTGTGAGCACCACGGCGTCGCCCGACTCGATCTTCGAGTTGATCTCCTCGTAGCTCTTGCTCATTCTTACACCTTCAGGCCAGACCCAAGGCGTTCCGATGAACGCCCGCGGACGGCCTTGGGAGTAGATAACAATTGTTAATTTATTTAATGATTCGTACCTAAATGAATTCCTTTGCGACTCAAAGGAGCCATTGACGCGGCCGTGGACGCTTCCACATCATACAGCCGGGCGAGGCCGGGGTGGCCGAGCACATTCGGACGCTTGGAAGTTCTATATACCTCCGGGTACAGGGACTATCATCATGATCGCTCTTGGCTTGCTATCGGATGAGGCCGGCGCCTCCGAGGCCGTGAAGATAGTGCAAGAGCAGGGGATCAAGGTGGTCGGGCTGCGGTTCGTCTTCCCGTTCGGCCGTGGAGGCCCGAAGGACGGCATCTCCGAGATGGCCGACCGCCTGGGCATCAGGCTAATCGCCGTGCCCACCTGCCACGACTATCTGGAGGTCGTACGGGAACCGAGGTTCGGCCGCGGGTCGGGGATGAACCCGTGCATCGACTGCCGCATTTATGTCCTGAAGAAGGCCAAGGCCATCGCCGAGGAGGTGGGGGCCAAGTTCATCTTCACCCCGGAGGTCATCGGGCAAGGGTCGGCGGAACGGCAGCGGGAGGCGCTGGGCCTCATCGAGAGGGAGGCGGGGGTCGAGGGGAAGGTGCTCCGGCCGCTCTGCGCCGGAATGCTGCCCGAGACCGAGGCGGAGAGGATGGGGTGGGTGGACCGGGACGCCCTGTTGAATGCCTCTAGAGGCAGAAAGGCCCGTCGGCCGCCCTCGAAGGCCAAGGACGTCAACGACTATCCATGCCAGGCGGAGGGCTGCCTGCTCTACGATCGCCATTTCGCGGCGAGGCTCGAGGACCACATGTCGCATCAGGGCGGCGCCCTCACGCTCAGGGACATCAACCTCCTGAAGCTCGGGCGCCACTTCAGGGTGAACGGCCACAAGGTGATCGTCGGCAGGGACCGCGGAGAGAACACTCGCCTCGGCCTGATGGCATCCGGGGAGCACATAGTCCTGAGCCCGGTGTCCGTGCCCGGGCCGGTGGGCCTCCTGGACAAGGGAGGGATGGAGAGCCTGGACATCGCGGCATCGATGGTCGCCCGCTACTCCGACTGCGGCGGGAAGAGGATCCAGATCAAGGTCTCGTCGGATCTCGGCGACGGTGTCCTGGAGGCCGAGCCCATGCCGCTCACCGAGCTGAAGAGGTACCGCATCGCGTGAGTTGGCTGTCTTACCCTTCAGGAGACCGCGGACAACGTCCAGCTGCTCCGTTTAGGAGGCGCTATCTGTCTTCCGGCTCACCAGTGCTGAAATGACCGCCGCCCCGATCAGCACGACCGGTATGGAGTACAACAGAAGGTGGAAGCGATCCTGGACCGCGTAGAGGCCGAAGACCGGCTGTGTCGTGAACCCACCGAGGTAGACCGAGTGACCGTCCTCGTAGAAGATCTCGATCCCCATGGTGATCTGGATGCGGGCATCGTGCAGAGCCGCCTTCGGGTCCATCGGCACGCTGGCATGGAACGTGCTTCCGTTCTCACCGAAGACATGGAAGTTGAACTCGGACGGTGTGAGCTTGAGATCGTTCAATGTGCCCAGGTAACAATCGAGCTTGGTCATCTTGAACCCGGAGACATTATCGCGCTTGACCAGGTCAACCTTGACATCGACATAGTCCCGCCCCTCGGCCACATACATGGTCTTTGGTGCGGCGACGGTCACTATCGCCTCGGCGGGGAAGTATTGCGATCTGTCGAAGGTGTGTAGCTGGTACGTCTCGGTCTGCCTCACTTCGAGATTCCCAGTAAGGGCCGGGACCGCGAATACAAGAGCGACAAGGGCGGCAACAGCGACCAATGCGATCGGCATGATCATCCTTGGCTGCGACATCCGCATTTTCCAACCTCCTTTGAGAGAAATGGATAACGGAAGTATTAAAATTGAGGAATGAAAAAATATTGGGAGCGACCGGACCTCTTCCACGGTCTTGATCAGGAGCTCAAGATACTGGGCGGATCATATGGGGAACACGTCCCGGCGATAGCGCGCCGGCACGAGGTCCCGCTCAACCTTCGCCGGGGAACAGGTCGGTGCTCAGGTACCGCTCCCCGAAGTCGGGGGCGACGGTCACGACCTTCTTCCCGCTGCCCAGCTCTCTGGCGACCTGCAGCGCGGCGTACACCGCCGCGCCCGAGGATACGCCGACGAACATGCCCTCCTTGGTCGCCAGGTCGCGGGCGGTCGCCTTGGCGTCCTCGTCCCTGACCTGGATGATGCGGTCGATGAGCTTGGTATCCAGCACGCTGGGCACGAAGCCGGCGCCGATCCCCTGG
>DAVH01000066.1:3927-4400 GCA_002508545.1 Methanomassiliicoccus sp. UBA6 | reverse complement strand
GGGAGCGGAGGCTGAACGTCGCCATAACCCGCGCCCGGAAGCACATCAAGCTGGTCTCCTCGATCCTGCCTGATGACATCGATGGCACCACCCCCGGCGCCGATGCCCTGCGGGAGTACATCGCCTATGCCATGACCCACGACCTAGAGGTCGGCCGGGCCGCGACCGGGGAGGGCCCCGATCATCTGCTGGCCGACATACGCTCGTGGCTCGAATCCCGGGGACTGGTGGTGGAGGAGCATGTCGGGCGTTCGGTCGCCAGGATAGATCTCGCGGTGGCCGACCGGAACCGGCCGGGCAACTATGTCCTGGGCATACTCACCGACGGGACATCATACTCGAAGGCGGGCAATGCCCGCGACCGGGAGAGGTTGCGCGAGGAGGTCCTCACCGGCCTGGGATGGAGCCTGCACCGGGTGTGGTCCCAGGAATGGATAAGGGACCGGGACCGCGAGGGTGAGCGCATCCTCGCC
>DAVH01000066.1:0-3905 GCA_002508545.1 Methanomassiliicoccus sp. UBA6 | reverse complement strand
GGCCGGAGGTGCTGGTGGCCGCTCCCGCCGAAGCGTCGCCGATGCAATCGGTCCTCGCGCCGGAGATCTCGGGACCGGTGGAGGTCGAGCACGCTGAGCCCGCCATGGCTGAAGTAATCGCGCCTCCGGTCGCGAACAGCCCGGCGGACGAGGCGACCGAGGCCGATCCGGTGCCCGACGATGTACCCGCCGCACCGCCGGTCACGGCGTCCGACCCGGCTACGGATGAGGGCGAGGTGACCTGCGCGCTGTACCAGAAGGCCGATCTCGCCTCGGCCCCATCGCTCCTCGAGTCGTATCGCAGCGATCCCTCGCGCACGCTCATCGAGGCCGTGGAGATCGTGGTCAGCACCGAGGGGCCGGTGCACGTTTCAGTGGTGAAGGACCGCGTAAGGGACCTCATCGCCGCGTCCACCGGCAAGCGGCCGGGCGGCCTGGACAAGATCGTCAAGCAGACCGCCGCCACGCTGGAGAGGTACGGCAAGGTGCGGGCGGAAGGGGAGTTCCTGTGGCCCGTGGAGAGGAGCGAGGCTGCCCCGAGGCGCTGCGAGGACTTCCGCCGCAACGCCGACCACGTGTGCGATGCCGAGATGGAGGCCATCGTGCTGTCCCTCGTGCCCGTCGACCGCCCGGTGAACCTCAAGGACCTGGTGAACGGCGTGGCCGAGATGCTGGGCTACAAGCGCCCGACCCCGGCCATAAGGAGCAGGGTCGAGCGGGCGGTGGACGTGCTCAGCAGCCGGGACACCGTGATGTCGGAGGACAGGGACCAGGAGGCGAAGTGCGATCCGGCCAAGGACGATGACGTCGCCCCGACCGAGCAGGCATGTCCCTGAAGGCCGCGTCACCAGCGAGAAACCCCTTGACCATATCTTTTTCTTCCCAACCACTTCTTTACCGGGAGACTTCAGATGGCCTCACCTTCCGCACTGGATAAAAAGATCGGGCACTGGCGGCAGAACCTTCTGGACATGACCCTGCGGAACCGCCTGCTGAACTTCAAGCCCCGCTACGCGGTCCACATCGTCCGTCCGGACCCCGGGACGATGTTCGACCTCCTGGTGAGGGACGAGCGCACCCTGACCGTCCGGGAGATGGCCGAGGAGGAGAGCAGCATGCCGGCCGAGGGCATCGAGCTGGCAGGCAACGAGGTTCTTCCGGCGTACGATCCCAAGGGGCTCTGGGAGGGGCTGAGGAGGATGAGGCTCAAGGCCCGTGCCCACCTGCAGGAGCAGGGGGTGAACATACTGTACATGGCCTTCGGCCTGGTGCGGTGGTACGAGGCGGGCAACAGCAGGGACGAGCACCTGTCGCCCCTCGTCCTGGTGCCGATCGAGCTGGTCAAGGAGGGGCCCCTCCATCCGTTCAAGCTCAGGGCCATCGACGAGGACGTGGTCGTCAACCCCAACCTGGCGTTCATGCTCAGCACCGACTACAAGCTATCGCTTCCGGAGTGGCCGGAGGAGCCGGTGACGCTCGACGAGTACCTGGTGACGGCGAGGCGTTCGCTGTCGGCCATGCCGGCCTGGAGCATCGATGCGGAGGCGTACCTCGGGCTGTTCACCTTCGCCAAGCTGAGCATGTACAGGGAGCTGGTGGACGAGCGGGACAGGCTCGCGGCGCACCCGTTCATCAATGCCCTGGCCGGGGACCAGTCCATGCTGCCGTTGGTGCCCGAGCACCCCACGGCGGCCACCCTGGACGCCTCGGTCCATCCCGAGGACACGTTCCAGATACTGGACGCCGACTCGAGCCAGCAGGAGGCCATCGAGATGGCCAAGCGGGGCATCAGCTTCGTCCTCCAGGGGCCGCCGGGCACGGGGAAGAGCCAGACCATCGCCAACATCATCGCCGAGTCCCTGGCCGCGGACCGCAAGGTCATGTTCGTCTCGGAGAAGATGGCCGCCCTGGAGGTGGTCAAGAAGCGCCTGGACGACAAGGGGCTGGGCGACTTCATCCTGGAGATCCACAGCGGCAAGGCCAGCAAGGTGGCGGTGATGGACGAGCTCCGCCGGAGCATGATGCCCCTGCCGATGGAGCCGGTGGCCATCGACGACCTCCAGCGCCTGGAGCGAGCGAGGGAGGAGCTCGACGGCTACGTTGACGCTTTGCACGGCCCGCGGGGGAAGATGGGGCGCTCGGCGTTCCACGTCCACGGCCGCCTGGCCGCCCTGGCCGGCATGCCGGACCTGCCCGTCCGGGTAAGCGATGCCATGGCCCTCGGCCTTGCGGACCTGGACGACCGGCTCAAGCTGGTCAGGAGGATCGAGGCCATGCGGGCATCGGTGGAGAGGATGGACACCCATCCTTGGAAGGACCTCCGCACCAGCGGCTGGAAGCCCGGGGACGAGGTGACCATCGCCTCTTCCCTGCAGGAGCTGAGGGATTCGATCGCCGGCCTGACGACCGTCTGCTCCGATCTATGCGCACGATCGGGCATGGGGGCGCCAGCGAACATGAGCGAGGCCACGAAGCTGGTGGACCTCATGCGCCGGGCGTCGGCGACCCCGTTCCCGGAAGCCTCGTGGTTCATGGCGGGACGTCCGGAGGAGCTGCTGACGAACATCAGTGCCCTGCAGGAGCTGTACTCCCGGAGGGCCTACGACCGCAGGTGGCTCGCCGACAACTATGCTGAGGAGGTGCTCTCCCTCGATGTCCACGGCATGTCCTCCAGGTTCGACCTCCAGTACCGCGGCTTACTCCGCTCGCTGAAGGGCCGGTACCGGTCGGATATGGCGCAGTTGCAGAGACTTCGCAGGAACGGCAGGAGGGCGAGCTATGCCGAGGCTTCCGCAGACCTGCGGAAGCTGGCGGCCATCGACGATCTGCTGAAGCGCACCGAGGCCGCCGAGGCCTCCGTGAGCAAGGATGTCGGTCAGCGGTTCAAGGGCGAGGCTACCGATTGGGACGAGCTCGTCAGCAGCCTCCAGTGGTCCTCCCGGTTCATGAGCGACGCGGGACCGGCGCTCGCTCCCCGCATGGTGGAGCTGCTCAGCGATCGCAACGGCGGGGCGAGTGAACTCGCCCAGCCAGTGGAAAGGGCGGAGGCGGAGCTGCGGGACCTTTCCCGGTCGCTGGAGTGGCTGGAGAGGACCTTCGTCGTTGGTCCCCCGGGAACGCTGGGCACCACGCCCTTCGAGAAGATCGACGGCATGGCCGTCGACCACCTGGCGAACCTCCCCTCGATCAAGGAGTGGGTCGAGGCCTCCGCGCTCGACGCCGCGTGCCGAGAGAACGGTCTGGCCGAGGTGATCGACCTGGGCCGTAAGAAGGGACTCCCCGCTGGAGACCTCGCAGGCGCCTACGAGAAGCGCGCGCTCAGGGCCTGGCTGGACCAGGCACGGTATGAGGACCCCAGGCTCCGGGACTTCCGCAGCGATGAGCACGCCCAGACCATCGCCCTGTTCCGGCGCCTGGACGAGAAGCAGCTGGACATCGCCCGGAAGCGGCTGAGGAACATGCTGATCCTGAGAAGAGAGCAGGCGCTGAGGCCGCAGACCTCGAGCTCCAGGGAGCTGGGCGTCCTCCGCCATGAGGCGGCCAAGAAGAAGCGGTTCAAGCAGATCCGTCAGCTGTTCCAGGAGTGCCCCCAAGTCATCCAGGCCCTCAAGCCCTGCCTGCTGATGAGCCCCCTGTCGGTGAGCCAGTATCTGGACCCGAAGGCCGTGAGCTTCGACCTGGTCATCTTCGACGAGGCGTCGCAGGTCCGTCCGGAGGACGCCATCGGNNTCGGCGACAACAAGCAGCTGCCTCCCACCTCGTTCTTCCGCGGCGAGGCGGGGGACGAGGACGAGGCGGCCGAGGACCTGGAGAGCATACTGGACGAATGCACCGCGCTGAACATCAGGCAGCAGATGCTCCTGTGGCACTATCGCTCGAGGCACGAGTCGCTCATCGCCTTCTCC
>DAVH01000018.1 GCA_002508545.1 Methanomassiliicoccus sp. UBA6 | reverse complement strand
GTCGCCCATCGACACCCAGGTGTCGGTGTATATGATGTCCGCTCCCTTGGCGGCATCCGCCGCCGAGCCGGTGACCTCGCTGCTGACCCCGTTCTTCTCGGCGATGGAGGCGGCGGTCTTCATGACCTCGCGGTCCGGCCGATACTCCGCGGGGGAGGCGGCTGCGAAGTCCATGCCCACCAGCGCGGCGCCGAGGGCGAGCGAGTTGCAGACGTTGTTCCCGTCGCCGACGTAGGCGAGCTTGAGCCCCTCGAAGCTTCCCTTCTTCTCCTTGATGGTGAGCAGGTCGGCCATGACCTGACATGGATGCTCGAGGTCATCCAAGGCGTTGATGACCGGGACGCTGGCCTTGCTGGCCAGCTCGACCATGTTGTCGTGGCGGAAGGCCCGGTAGACGATGCCGTCGACATACCGGCTGAGGACCATGGCGGTATCCGCGACGGTCTCCCCCCGGCCGAGCTGGGAATCCTTCTGGCTGAGGAAGATGGCGCGCCCGCCCAGCTGGAGCATGCCTACCTCGAACGATACCCTGGTGCGGGTGCTGGATTTCTCGAATATCATGGCCAGGGTCCTGCCCTTCAGCTGCTGACCGCTCTTGTCGTTCTCCTTCTTCAGCTTGATCGCGGAGCCGAGGATGTCGTCGACATCCTCACGTAGGTCCAGCACCGAAATGACGTCCCTTTTCATGTTCTCACTTTGACAAGATAGGCGTTCCACTTAACGGTTATGTAGCACTTTGTACAACCCGGCCTCCTGATTGTCGTGCACGGGTCGCGGTGATGCTGGACAGTACATTATGCTCTTCATGCGTCCTGCCGGGCGCCGATCACGGCCGGCGGAGGCGGAGCGGACGGCCCCAAGTGCCCTGGTTGAAGAAAGATTTAATTAGATTAAGGCATTGAGGACTTGCCGCTACGGCCGGGTTGGGGTAGCCTGGCATCCTGTGGGACTGTGGATCCCTAGACTCGAGTTCAAATCTCGGACCCGGCCCCCTCTTCTGTCCTATTTAAAAGACCGAGCTCCGGCGCCGTCCGGTGACTGGCCGTTCTCTTCTAAGCTACGACCGCGGCCTCCTCGAAGACCACGAACTCCTTCTCGATGAACGCCAGGTCCTTACCGTCGATGGTGAGCGGATCGATGGGGACGATGAACTTGGAGCCGGAGACCACGACCGCGTCGTGCACCGCGTAGATCATCTTCAGCACCTTTTCCAGCTGGTTCTCGGAGATCAAGTAGTCCAGGCCGTCGAGGAGGATGATGGATTTGTCGCCCTTCTGGATGAAGTCGACCATGGTGTGCTGGATGATGGTCAATGCGGCGGGGTCCAGCCGGTCCTGCCCGGGCTGCCCGGAGAGCCACATTATCGGCGCCTTGACCTGACCATACCTTTCCCTGACCTGGTCGGGATGCAGGTTGGTGATCATCAGTCCCCTGCTGCCGCTCTCCACCTCGCTGATGAACATCCGGTAGGAGGTATCGGACTTCTTGCCCTTGATGAGGTCGCAGTGACCGGCCCCCAGGCTGGCCATCATGACCGGGGCCGCGGGAGCGCTCTTCTCCCGCGTCAGGACCGGCACGTCGAAGGGCTTGTAGTTCCAGATGGCGTACGCGAAGATCAGGCTGGTCCCCAGCAGGCCGAAGTGCACCAGACGGAAGTTTTCCACGGACGACCACGCGATGAAGGTGTCCAGGAAGGTGAAGACCAGCGGCATGAAAAGGGCGATGGAGACGATGGTGCAGTGCCGCTTGAACCTCTCGTCCTCCGATCTGTCCCAGATCTTGTTGAGGAACAGCATAGCGGGGATGGCCAGCAGGCCCAGGATCGCCAGCCATATCAAGGTCCAGTCATTGGGGACCATCCAGTAGCCGGTGTCACCGTACATGACCTGGGGAGGGATGGCCGCGGCGACCACGGCGGCAGCGGCCGAGAAGAGTAGGAAGTCGTGCTTCCTCTTGATCGGCCAGGAGCCCTGTCCCTCATAGGGAGGATACAGCGAGATGTAGAGGACCGAGGAAGAGACCAGGACGCCGCACAGCATGACCCACCGGGAGAACATGAGGGCCATGTTCTCGCTGAGCGCGTTGTGGAATATGAATATCGCCGAGGCGTAGATGGCCACCATGCACATGGTGACCAGGTACAGCTGGGATATCTTGAGGTACGGGTTCATCCGGAGAATGAGGATGCCCAGGCCGAGACATACTATCCCGATTACCAGCACATCGACCGAATGAATGGGCGAGCCTCCCGCATGTTATCCTTTCAAATCGCTAATACCTACAAATAATGAGCGACCTTGGTTGCATAATACGAACCCAGAATGGCGACCGCGGGCTCAGATTTCTCTTTGTTTCCGGCCCGATCAGACCCAATCGGTGTCTCCTAGCATTATGTGGGCCCGCAGGCCCCTCTTGGTCAGGGTGGACATGAGGGGGCCGCTCCCGGCCCGCTCGAGGGCGATGACCTTCATCTCCTGTTCTCCGGTGTACCTCACCTGGGATAGGAAGCCGAGCTCGGCCAGGTGCTTCCCGTAGGGATGGCCTTCCGGCAGGCAGCACAGCACCGTCTCGATGTCCATCCCTCGGGCCAGCGATATGCAGTCCGTCAGCAGCAGGGATATGGCATCGGGGGAACGGGGATCGGCCAGGCAGTCCACTATGTTGAGGAACCGGGAGCCGTCCTTGGTCTCCTCGCGCATGACCATGTAGCCGACCAGCTGCCCCTTGTTGCGGGCGGTGCGGACGATGAACTCCCCGGCCCGGGGATCGCAGTACCTCCAGTTGAGGTAGCCGCTGTCGCGGACGATCATGACGTCGAAGTACTCGCTCGCCCTCGCGTACATCTCGTCGAACTCTGCCCCCACCTTCGTCTCGCTGTCGAGGGTCATGCCGTCCCCGGCATCGATCCGAGGCCCCAGGGAGCGCCTGATCATCTGGTAGCTGGAATGTCCCAGCCTCTTTATGGAGCCGAAGCGGACCTTCTTGAAGAACTGCTCCTCGTCGATGATGTAGCGGTGCTGGAGCATTACGATCCCCAGGTCCGTGAACCCCTGCTTGGTCACGCTGATCCTGTAGGATGCCTTGTTGGGGAACCCGAAGTCCAGCTCGACCCGGTGCTCGTCCTTCAGGAGGTTGCGGCAAGCCATGGTGCGGCCGATTAGCCCGGCCCCCCTGTACGCGGGATCGGTGCAGAGGTCCACGCCCTGGGAGGCGATCACCGTCCTGTCGCCGACCTTGAACCGCACGGGGAGGGAGGCGGAGTGGGAGATGACCTTGCCACCATGGAGGGCCACGCAGACCAGGTGGAAGCCCAGCGGGTTGGCGAGGAACTTCCACCTCCAGTGCTCCAGGTGATCGACGGTGGTACTCGTGGCCGGCCATCCCATGGTGGTCTCGAGAAATGGCACTATGGCTGCCTCATCGCCCGCCTGGCAAGCCCGGACCTCGATGTCCTGCGGCAGGTCCGGATGGCCCGACCTCTCCGACGCGACCGAGTTAACACCCTTTGGTGTCCATATGATTGGTTGGTAAAATACCTTATGCCCGGCTAAGGTCCGTGGGATAATGATGAGTTCTTGCGCCCGCAAGAGATTATATCATAGACGTCCCATAGAGCGCCCTGGTGAGAGAGATGGGCTATACTGGACCGCTCGAGAAGATCGATGATTACCGGTGGAGGATACCCAAGAGCTACAAGGACGGAATGCGCACTGACGCGGTCATCTTCGCGAGCGAGCGGATGGTGCCCAGTCTTAGAGAGGACAACGCCCCCGAGCAGGCGGCCAACGTCGCTTTCCTCCCGGGCATCGTGGGCAACTCGCTCGCCATGCCCGACATCCACTGGGGCTACGGGTTCCCCATAGGCGGGGTGGCGGCGATGGACGCCGAGGAGGGCGTGATCTCTCCTGGCGGGATCGGATTCGACATCAACTGCCTCTGCGAGGGCACGAAGATAAGCACCGGGCTGGGCGGTTGGATGAGGATCGAAGACTTCGAGCGGGAGTTCGGGACCTCATCGCAGGTCAACGATGGCCTCATCCTGAGCCTGATGCAGGGCAAGACCTCCGTGATGACCTTGGACAAGGGCCTGGCGGAGAGGAAGCCCTCGGCCTTCATGAAGAAGCCCAGTGACCGGCGGGTGTTAAAGATCGTGACGAGGACAGGGCTCGAGCTGACGTGCTCCGAGGACCACCCTCTGCTCACCGAGAACGGAATGAGGTCGGCGATGCTCCTCAGGCCTGGGGAGAAGGTGGCCGTCAGCTACTTCCAGGGCGTGGAAATGGACCCTGGGGTAGACCGGAAGGAGATCATCCTCGCCAAGATCTTCGGGTACATGCTGGGCGACGGCGCGCTGTACCGGACGGGGAGGCGGCTGCTGGCCTGCGCCTATGGGGCCGAGGAAGACCTGGAGCGCATGCGGTCCGACCTGCGGGAGCTGGGCTACAGCTCGAAGGTGTACGGTCGGACCAGGAAGCACAGCATCCCGACCCGTTACCGGATGGTCGAGTTCACGGCCACCTGCTACGAGCTGCACGTCCATTCCAGAGAGTTCTCGAACCTGCTGATGGAGAGAGGAATGCCCGTGGGCAGGAAGACCGTCTCCGATCACCGGGTGCCCGATTGGGTCATGAACGGTCCTCTACCAGTGAAGAGGGCGTTCATCGCGGGGCTGTTCGGCGCCGAACTCGCTGCCCCCAAGGCGGTGTCCAAGACCTGCTTCTTCATGCCCACCATCTCTCAGAACAAGAACGACGAGCACATCGAGTCGGGGAGGCTGTTCCTCATCGACGTGATGCGGATCCTGGAGGAGCTGGGAGTAAAGACGCAGAAGATCACCGAGAACGCCGACTTCTTCAACCAGAAGGGGAAGACCTCCCGGCTCAGGCTGCACATCAGCTCGGAAGAGGAGAACGCGATCAGGCTGTACCGCACCATCGGCTACGAGTACTGTGGTCGGAAGAGCATGGTCGCCGAGGTCGCGGTCAAGTACATGCTCCTCAAGAAAGCTCTGCTCGACCGGAGGGTCGCCGCGGCCGCCAGGACCAAGGAGCTGAAGGGGAAGGGGCTGAAACTTAGAGAGGTGCAGGACCTCCTGGTCGGGGACGGCGTCAACGCGCGTTTCATCGAGAGGCATTACTACGAAGATTCTGGTCAACGGATAACCCTGGACTTCGTTCCGTTCAAGCAGTTCTTGGAGACCGAGCTGGCCCAGATGGATTCGTTCGGCTCGCTGCTCGACGAGATCGTCTCCATAGAAGAAGTGCCGTACAGCGGGAGCGTCTACGACTTCACGGTCGATGGAACGCATAACTTCGTGGCCAATGGTATCGTGGTCTCCAACTGTGGCGTCCGCCTCGTACGCACCGACCTCGAGGAGAAGGACGTCCGCCCGGGCATCAAGGACCTCATCGGCATGCTGTTCAAGAACGTGCCCGCGGGCGTGGGCTCCGAGGGCGTGGTGGACGTCGCCGCGGCCCAGATCGACGACATTCTCCTCAGGGGGGCGGAGTGGGCCGTGGACAGCGGCTACGGTTGGAAGGAGGACCTCGACGTCACCGAGGAGGGAGGTCGCATGAAGACCGCCGACCCGAGCAAGGTGAGCTCCAAGGCCAAGCAGCGGGGCATCCCGCAGGTCGGCTCGCTGGGCTCGGGCAACCACTTCCTCGAGGTGGACGTGGTGGAGGAGGTCTTCGACGAGGAGGCGGCGAAGGCGTTCGGACTGAGAAAGGGACAGGTCACCGTGACCGTCCACTGCGGCTCCCGCGGGTGCGGGCATCAGATCGCCACCGACTACCTGCAGGTGATGGAGAAGTACATCCGGCAGAGCGGGCTCCAGCTCCCCGATAGGCAGCTGGCCTGCGCCCCGGTGCGGTCCAAGGAGGGTGAGGACTACTTCAAGGCGATGTCCTGCGGGGCCAACTTCGCCTGGGCCAACCGGCAGATGATCCTGCACTGGATCAGGCAGTCCTTCGAGGAGCACTTCAAGCGGGACGCCGAGAGCATGGGCATGCACCAGGTGTACGACGTGGCGCACAACATCGCCAAGGTCGAGGAGCACGTGGTGGACAGCAAGAAGCGCAAGGTGGTCGTGCACCGCAAGGGCGCCACCCGCGCCTTCTCGCGCGATCGACCGGAGGTGCCGGCCAAGTACCGCGCCATCGGCCAGCCGGTTCTCATCCCCGGGGACATGGGCCACGGGAGCTATGTGCTGGTGGGCACCGAGCGCACCATGGCGGAGTCGTTCGGCTCGACCTGCCACGGGGCGGGCAGGGTGATGTCCCGGAACGAGGCGTTGCGCTCCTTCACCGTACAGGGCATCCGCGACTCGCTGTCGGCCAAGGGCATCTTCCTCAAGTCGGCGACCAAGGACGGCATCCTCGAGGAGGCGCCGGAGGCGTACAAGAACATCGAGTCGGTCATCGACGTCGTGGTCGGGGCCGGTCTTTCCCGCAAGGTCGCCCGCCTCACCCCCATCGGCGTGATGAAGGGCTAGTCGAACAGCACCCGGAGGGTCGCCCTCTCCACGTTCTCCCGGTGCTCGGGGGGCGTGGACACCATGACCGCCCAGTCGTGGACCCCTCGGGTCTGGATGGCCTTGGCCAGGGGGCTGTAGCGGGACAGGGGCCGGACCCGATCGCCGTCCAGTATGGGAATATCGGTCTTGCCGATGCGCGGCTCCGAGAGCAGGAGCGAACGGTTCGGGATGTCCAGGATCACGTCGGCCACGTCGACCCCGGCCCGGTCGGCGATGTCCCTCTCCTTCTCCTTTCTCTTGGCGTACTCCGACAGCTCCGCCAGTCGCTCGAGCTGCTCATCCTCAAGGCCGGACACCGGCAGCATGACCGTCCGCTTGTACAGCCGGCGATAGTCCAGCATGGTCATGATCCGGGAGGTCGAGCCCCCGCAGGCCTTGAGCCTTGATGCCAGTGTGCAGTCGGTCGTAAGATGCGCGTCCTCGAGCATCTCCGGCGGGGCAAGCTCCACCGCCTTGCACAGCATCAGCTCGGCGATGCGGGCGGTCTTGTGAAAGTACACGGAGGTATACATCAGCGCCCGCGCGACCATCAGGCCCTCGGCCGACGCGAGGCC
Organism: Methanomassiliicoccus sp. UBA6; assembly: GCA_002508545.1. Taxonomy (GTDB): domain Archaea; phylum Thermoplasmatota; class Thermoplasmata; order Methanomassiliicoccales; family Methanomassiliicoccaceae; genus UBA6. The sequence continues at coordinate 11,834 of DAVH01000018.1, read as the reverse complement.
GCCCTTGTTGATCACCAGGTTGCCGTGGAAGACCGCCACGGTCTGTAGCAATCGGTCGAGGTCGATTGTGCCGTAAGCAACGCCGGTGTAGTAGGCGTCCCGCTTCAAGTAGTCCATCTGGTCCACGTCCAGCGGGCCGGAGATGATCTGGCTGAGGTACCTCTTGGTACCGAAGTGCGCCTGCCCGCCCTCGACCAGCAGGGTCTGTCCCGGCCGCAGTTCCTTCCTGGATGCCACGATCAGCCCGCACACCTCGTCGACCGAGATGTCGCTGCGCTCCAGCACCTCGGCGATCGGGCGGACCGGGCCCAGGATGCGCTCGGTCGCCTCGCTAAGGGCCGGCAGCTCGCCGCGGATCAGGGCGATGGTCAGGTCCATGTGGTCCTTCCCCGTCCGGTCGTGGACGACCTCCTCGAGGGTGTGCGAGAACGGAGCGTGGCCGATATCGTGGAGCATCGCCGCGGCCAGGAGGGTCTTCCGCTCGTCCTCCGGCAGGTCGATGGCCCGGGCCATGAGGCTGGCCATGTGATAGGTGCCCAGGGAATGCTCCAGGCGGGTGTGGTTCGCCCCGGGGAACACGAAGTGGGCGAGGCCGAGCTGGTGGATGCCATGCATGCGCTGCATCTCCGGGCGCTCCAGGAGCTCCAGGAAGACGCCTTCGACCTTCACGCTGCCATGCACGCTGTCATGGATGACCTTGGAACCGGGCACGGTTATCAATCGGCCAAGAGGATAATAATGGTTGGCCCTGCTGGCAGGGCCGGGGTGTTTCCTTCGGAAGAAGTTGGACGGCCTACCGGAAGCCGCCCCTGATCTTGTTGCGGTCGATCTTCAGTCCCCTGGGAGTGACCACGATCAGGTCGTGCCCGATGGCCGCGACATCGCCGCTGTTGTCCCTGGCGACAGCCTTGAGCTCGCTGGTGATCCTCTTGAGGGTGTCGGTGTCGTTCGCGATGTTGGAGTAGTCAAGGATCAGAACGTTGCCGTCATAAACCGGCTGGGTGAGGTCAGAAAGGTCCTCGTAGCGGTAGATCTCGGCCAGCTTGACCATTCCCTTCCCGCCGGTGGAGGCCTCCTCCTCGAAGTACATGGCCCCGAGGTCTATGTACTGGTCCGTCTCAACGGCTGGTATCTCTTCCCTGTTCTTGCTAAAAGGCTTCCTGCTGAGTAGTGCCATGGCATCCCTGTTCCGCGGTTATGCGGTCTGCAATATTTAGCTTTTACATACTACATGATGAATATTTGAGCCGTCCCAGATGAATTTTCACTCCCTGAGCGAGGTCGATTGCCCCGGGGACGTGTTCGAGGCCTGAGGTCACGGCCTGCGCTCCCGGGGTCCGCCCTCGAGATAGATGGACGATATCCAGCCCTTGGGCTCCCCGGAGGAGCCGGAGAAATCGAACAGGTCCCCGGTCACGGCGAAGATGCCGGAAACGACCATGTGCTCTATGGACAGCAGGCCGAAGAAGATGAAGAGGTCGATGCTCCGCAGCACCATGATGGAGAATATCCAGGCGATGCAGGAGAGCATGAAGAGCAGGGCTGATATCCTGGCCAGATCGCTCCTGCTCGCCCTTCTCTTCCAGCGGAGGCTCGCCATCTCCTCACGCGCCCGGCCGGTCGGCCTCCTTCACGCGCCGGTCGAGGTACTCCCTCATCTCCTTGCTGATCTGGAGCCGGAAGAACATGAGGATGACGAGAAGGACGGCGCCCACCATGATGAGGAGGGGGCTGCGGATCACCACGTTCATGAAGAGGAAGAACCCATTGGCCATGAGCGCGGCCGCAATGATCAGGTTCTTCCTGTAGAGAGTCGGGTTCTCGTACTTCAGCACGTTCGCGTCGGCCTGGGATATCGCTCCCTTCTTCGGGACGACGGTGGTCGGGTCGGGTACTTCCCTCCCGGTCCTCTCCCGGTACGCCTGCTCGATGGCCAGAGCGATCTCCTTCTTGATCAGATAGACGCGGCGGTTGGATATCTGCACCATGGCCACGCGTTCCTTCTCTCGGGAGACCTCATTCCCTCCCATGATCCTCAGCGCCCTAATGCTGTCATAGGGCACGAACCTGGTCTTCTTCCTGAGGACGAGGGCAATGCCATCACGCTCGACCCTCACCGACCTGATGGCATACGACCGATCATAGACCAGCTTGATCCCGAGCAGCATGAACGCAGCCATTCCCAGGACCAGGAGGTCGATGAATATCTCGGCCCTTCCGATGCCGTCGAGCGCTTCCCACACGCCCAAGCCGATGAAGAAGGCGGCGCCCCCGCCCAGCATGGTCCCGGTAATCTTGAAATCGCTGCTGCGATGGTCGTTCACGAACTCCCTGTAAACGTCCCCGGGCTTGGCCGGCGTCCTGCGAGCATCGTCCTCCCTGGCGACGTCCCATATGACCTCGGCGTACTCCGCCGCCGCCATCACCTCGCTGGGAGAGCGCTTGTGGAGCGTGAGCAGCCTGCCGTTGCTGAGGTGTAACACCAGCGACACCGGGGCTCCGCTCGGCTGGGAGGCCAGCACTGCGGGGTGGACATCCTTGCTCCGCGCGACCTCCACTCGTGCGATCTCTTCCCTTGGTATGTCGCGCTCCTTTATCGTGTACAGCCCGCCGTATAGCCTTATCGGACTCAGCGTTATGCCGGCAGGATGCAGCCGGGCCTCGCCCGCCATCTTCTTGCCGCGCCAATAGATGAATTCGGCCGAGCCGATGGAGAAGAACAGCATGAACAGGACCATGGGCCCACTGATGTCCATGGAGACCATGTGGGGCTTCCAGGCGACCATCGCGACGATGAAGGCGAACAGGAGCCTCATCATCCAGACGATGTACGAGAGCTGCCCGTCAATCTTCTTGTTGGCGTGAAGGATCGGAAACGTGCGCTCGCATCGCCTGCGGCGGTCCTCAGGCGATTCCTCGGGCACGGAAGGTACGGCGATCTTTCTCGCTTTCGGCGCAGAGCCCACAGGGACCGGTGTTTGGGCAACGGCCGCTGGACCCCTCGATTGCCCGCACTGAGGGCAGAACCGAGCCTCATCGTTGACCCGTGACCCGCATCTGGTGCAGAATGCCATCTCAATTCCCCGCCAGGGGAACGGCAATAAGATGATATTATTTTTCCCTTATTATTCTAAATTTCTAAGATTTGTTAGGCTCGCACCCCCTTCGGGTGCGCCCTTCAGCTGTCCTCGTCCACCTTCCACAGCTTGTCGGCGACGAAGTGGATGCTCTTGATCGCCTTTCCGGGGGACTTGGTCTTCATCTGCTCCCCGGAGATCAGCGCTTCCCCTATCATCAGCGGGCGGCCGTTCTTGACATCCCTGACCCACACGAGATCGCCGGGCTGGATGGCGGGATCGGCGTCCACGATGCCCGGCCCCATGACGTCCGCTCCCTTGGTGACGAACGGCACCGCGCCCATGTCCACGGTCACGAACGCCTTGCTCGCGGGGTTCTTCAGCAGGCCCCTGACGGTCAGGAATGCCATCCCCTTGTACACGATTCCCTGGACCTGGTTGCCGATGAAGAGCACGTCGTAGTCGGTGCTCTCGCCCCGGTCGACCGGCTCACCCGGCCTGAACGCCTCGACCCCGAGCCGGGAGCGTATCTCCTCGTCAAGGGCCTTGATCTCTTTCTCCCTGAGCCGGTGGCGCTTCCTGATCCGTATCTCGCTCATCGGGGCTCCAATCCTCGGACCGAAGTAAATATCTTTTCGAGCCTAGCGCCACTTCCTGAACAGCTTGCCCAAGATGCCCTTGCCGCCCTTCTCCTCGTCGGGACGGGCGCCGACCTCGACCGCCCTTGCCGGGGCGGCCTCCACAGGATGCTCCGCAGCGACCGGGCGTGCCGGTGCCGGGCGGGCCGTAAGTTCATGGGCGATCTTCTCGAGCTCCTCTACCCCGGACATGTCGTACTCCGCCCCGCAGTGCGGGCAGTGAGGCGCGTCCGCCCTGACCTTGCGGTCACACACTGGACATTCGATCTCCACGACATCCGTATCCATATTATGCCCCCGTCCCTAATTTATGCCCGAGGATTTAATGATGCTGGGAGCGTTGCCAGATGCTAGGGGCCAGCGGCCCCGTTGATTCTCGGTGGCTGAACCTCGGGCGGCAAAGGTCATAAACCATGTGTCTCGATTCCCGTCCATGCGCTGGGGCCTACTGGGAGTCAGGCTGTCGATCGTCGCGGTGCACCTTGTGATCGCCGCGATCATCGTGATGAGCCTCCTGCCGCTCGCCACCGGTATGCTGGAGGTCTCCTTTCCCGACGAGGGGACCGGCGAACCGACCGTGGACGGCAACCGGGTGATATTGACCGTGCCTGTCGACATTACCAACGGCGGCTACTTCGACATTCAGGGCCTGACCGTCAAGTTCAAGATAGCGGACGGGACCACCGTCCTCACCGAGCAGTCCTCGGTCCCGGTCGACGTCCTCGCCGGTCAGAAGGGGCGCTTGGACCTGTCCATAGTGGTGGACCTTGACGACCTGGACGATGCGGACCTCAGGAGCCTGGTGTTCAACGCGACCGTCCTGGACCTCGAGGTCGGGGTCGAGGCCGGGTACTCTCTCGGACTGGTCAAGGCATCCATCAGCGCCGATCAGGAGATGACATGGGAGCCCATGGTCAGCCGCGCCGATATCGATGTCACCAACATCCAATGGGTGAGCAACGGCACCAACGTGGACCTGCTGATCCCCTACCACTTCGAAGCGTCCGAGATCATCCACGGGAAGTCGATGAGCGTCCAGGCGCGGATAGCCAACTCCACGGCGGTCCTGGGCACGGCATCGGAGAGCATGACCATCGGCGGCTCGAACGACGGGGAGCTGCGGTTCGTCATACCTCAGGAGACCTTCCTCTGGCTCCAGGCCCATCCCGAGACCCTTATCCTAGGCGCGGACCTCTCGCTGATGGGGGCGACCATGCATATGGACAGAGTGATAGAGACGGGAGGTTCGGCATGAACGATTTCTCGCCTAAGGTAGGCAACGTGGGGAAGGGTATCGTGGCCTTGGTCTTCGCCGCGGCGAAGTACCTTCTCGTCCCTATCCTGATACTCACGGCGCTGACCACCATGCTCGCTAGGGTCGAGGGGGCATCGATGATCACCGACCAGATCGACCTGGAGAGGATCAAGTTCTTCGTGCTGGTGCTGGGCGTTCCCATCACCGCCCTCGCCTTCTTCCGGGGCTTCTACCCCAAGGGATCGGTCTCGCGCTTCGCGTTCGCCGCGGCGATCACCGCCCTGGTGTGCGTGTGGATCTGGACCGTGATGATGGCCGGCAACATCTCCCTGGAGCTCGAGGGGTTCGGCTTCTCCATCTCGTTCCTCGGGCTGGTCCTGCTGTTCATCCTGGGGGCGGTGCTGGGCGGCGTCTACTATCTGGTGGAGATGATCTCCTACCGGCCCGAATGGCTGGCCTCGATGGAGACCACGGCCGCCCCTCCGGTCAACGGCGCGGCGTAGCGCCGCCCTTCCTCTTTTTCATCAATAGATAGGTCATAAGTCTTTAATAGCTCACTAGAGCTAGACGCCCAACTACGGTGCACTCATATGGGAATCAGCATGGCCATCTGTGAACTGGACAGCGTGGAATCGCTGTGCAAGAAGGACAAGGAGACGATCATCAAGGCCCGGCTGGCCTCCGTGCAGGGCCTGGAGGCCTGCGCCGATTATGACGAGACGGTCATGATGGAGGACGCCAAGAAGGTGTTCGCCTCGGACTGGGAAGGCTTCCTCAAGAGGAACCGCTTGGACGAGGACAGGGAGTCCTTCCTCCTGGAAAAGGTGAAGAAGGAGGAGGACGCGGCCAAGCTGAGGCCGGTCGCCAAGAAGGTGTACACCGGCTGGGTGGTTCTGGCGAAGATGTCCCCCGAGAAGGCCCAGGAGGCCATGAAGAACGCCGGACCGGACAACCTCCTCACGCAGTGGGACACCATCCCCCTGGACGAGACCAACGTGATCTGCGGCAAGTGCCCTATGTCCTGGGACAAGGGGCGGGGATGCATCGGCTCNNGCTCGTTCGGGCCGGAGACCTCCCAGCTCCCCGAGATCGCCAAGAAGCACGGCCTGGCCATCGTGGCCCGGGTCCCCGAGCTCGCGGCGAGCAGGGAGAAGCTCTCGGCGGAGGACGCCAAGAAGCTTGCCGAGGAGTGCAAGGTGCTCAAGGAGAAGCTCCAGGAAGAGGGAAAAGGTCCGGCAAGGCGCTACGGCGGGGTCGTCGAGCGCATGGAGCTGATGGCCGATCTCTGCGCCAAGCACGGCATGCGGTGCTACTTCCTGTGAGGGATCACGTGGAGTCGACCCGGGGGCCCGATTACCAGGAGGTGAGCGAGGCCTTCAACCTCGCGAGCTTCCACTCCGGCTTTCTCAAGCTGGCCATCCTGAAGCTCGTTTCCCAGAGGCCGCTCCACGGCTACGCGCTGATGAAGGAGATCGAGCGGATGAGCGAGGGGACCTGGAGGCCCAGTCCCGGCTCCATCTATCCGGCGCTCCAGGAGCTGATGCGCTCCGGGTACATCACCCAGGAGCAGGAGGGCAGGAAGCGGATCTACAAGATCACCTCCCATGGGGAGCTGATCATGAGGTTCGCCCTCGATCACCTGAAGGTAAGCATCATGAACCTTGAGAACCTGCTCGAGTACCAGGCTCAAGGGTCCTAAACCCCTTCACCTTTCTCCGCACGCCGGGCAGTTCTCCGCCGGCAGGACATCGATCGTTTCCCAGCAGTTGTGCTCCATATCTCCCAGCAGGAGCTGGGAGCGCAGCGGGCGGCCGACCCCGGTGATCAGCTTGATGGCCTCGGCCGCCTGGAGGCAGCCGAACACCCCGGCGACCGGGCCGAGGATCGGGAAGGGCGATCTCCTCTCCGGCGCGCGGGGGAACAGGCACCGGAGGCAGGGCGTGCGGCCCTTCTCGACCACCGTCACCTGGCCGTGCATGCCCTCCACCGCCGCGTGGACGAGGGGGGTGGAGGAGCGCAGAGCGTGATCGCTCAGCACGAGCCTCGGGGGGATGGAATCCAGGCAGTCCAGGATCACATCCGCTCCTCGGAACACCTCGGCGATGTTCTCCGCGGTGACCTCGACCGCATGGGTCTCGATGTCCACGGAGGGATTGAACCGCTTCAGCTTCCAAGCGGCGGACGCGACCTTCGGCCGGGAGCCGACGTCCTCCTGCCAGTGGAGCACCTGCCGGTTGAGGTTGGTCACGTCCGGGGTCTGGGGGTCGGCGAGGACCAGCCTGCCGATCCCGGCCCCCGCCAGGTACATCGCGGCAGGACTGCCCAGCCCCCCCACGCCCATGATGCCCACGGTGCTCTCGGCGAGCTTGTTCTGTCCATCCTCCCCCAGGCCGGGGATCATCATCTGCCGGACGTACCGCTCACGGCCTTCCATGCTGCCGGGGAACGGCGGCGGGCCTATTCATCCTGCCGGTCTCATCGCCGTACATTATTATATTTAGGCCGATGAAACATTCATATCCTGACCGGAAATGGCAGAGAGCGTCATCAGCGTGCGGAAGTTGGTAAAGAGATACGGGGATCTCGTTGCCGTCAGGGGGATCGACTTCGATGTGATGAGGGGGGAGGTCTTCTCCATGCTCGGCCCCAACGGGGCGGGCAAGACCACCACCGTGGAGATACTGGAGTGCCTCAAGAGCAAGACCTCCGGAGAGGTCAGCGTCCTGGGCCTCGATATCGACCAGAGGGTCCGCGAGATCAAGAAGCGGATCGGGGTGCTCCCTCAGGACTTCAACGCCTTCGACCTCCTGACGGTGAAGGAGAACATCGAGTTCTTCGGGAAGATGTTCTCCGACCACATCCCGGCCGATGACCTCATCGCCCTCGTCGACCTGGAGAGCAAGAGGGACGAGTACTTCAAGAACCTGTCCGGCGGGCTGAAGCAGCGGGTGGGGGTGGCCATCTCGATGGTCAACGATCCCGACATCATCTTCTTGGACGAGCCGACCACCGGCCTCGACCCCAAGGCCCGGCGGGAGGTCTGGGAGGTGATCAAGGGTCTCAAGGCCAAGGGCAAGACGATCATCCTCACCACGCACTACATGGAGGAGGCGGAACTTCTTGCGGACACGGTCGCAATCATTTCCAAGGGGAAAATCATCGCGATGGGCTCGCCCGTGGAACTCGTCGAAAACAACGCGAAATACCAGATTGTCACGCTGCAGTCCGTGGATGAAATAGTCTTTGAAACCGTCCGGAAGATCGGTTTCGAACCGGTTCTCAGCGATGAAAAAACATCAGAATCAGGGTGGAGCACACGGAAGATGTGCAACGGATACTGAGCGTCCTCAAGGCTGCCGGGGCTTTGTACCTTGGCCTGGACGTCAGGAAACCCAACCTGGAAGAGGTTTTCCTGAAACTCACCGGAGAGGCCCTTCACGATAAGTATGTCGGGGAAGCGGGGGCGAAATGAAACTGCGCGTCGTTGGTGCAAATCTCTTCGTCAAACTCATGAGCGTGTACCGCGAGAAGACCACCATGTTCTTCACGCTGGCGTTCCCGATCATCCTGATCCTTGTTTTCGGCACGATCTTCATGAGCCAGGACAACGTGAACTTCCACCTTGCCGTGCAGGACCTCGATCAGTCGAAAGCTTCCAAAGACTCAATCGAGGCCCTTGAAGTCAACGGGAAGTTCAAAATAACCAGGGTCGATCCTGCCGCCAACCCCGTGCAGTATGTCAGGGACCATGGGGTGACCGTTGTCCTGGTTATTCCCAAGGGGCTGGAAAAATCTCTCCAGCGGAGGAAGTTTTTCAATGATTACAAAGCTTCCGCCACCGTCACCTACGTCTACGACCCCAGTTCCTCTTCGGTGGGCACGAAGATAGATATCCTGAACGGGGTGCTCGCCGGGGTCAATCAGGAACTGGCCGGGATACCGCCGTTCATCAAATCGGTCAAGCAATCGATACTTGCCAGGAAATACCGCTTCATCGAGTACTTCATACCCGGCATTATCGCGCTGGCGGTGATGACTCTGAGCCTGTTCGGCACGGTGAACGTGAACACGGAGCTGCGGCAGAAGGGCATCATCAGGAAACTGTCCACAACGCCCATTACCCGCATTGATTGGATACTTTCGGATATCCTCTACCAGTTCATCCTCGCGGTCATATCCACAACCGCGATGCTGCTGGTGAGCTACGCCGTTTTTGCCGCCAACCTGCATATCAATGCCTGGCTCCCTGCCTTCGTTTTGCTCAACGTCTTCGCGTTCGTCGGAATAGGGATGATCCTCACCCGTTTCGCCAGGGAGGCGCAGAGCGCCGCTGCCGCGGCAAACGCCATCAGTTTTCCGATGATGTTCCTCTCGGGGAGCTTTTTCCCCATCGAGTTGATGCCGGGGTTCCTGCAGACGATTGCCAAGATGCTGCCGCTCTATTACGTGAACGAGGGGCTCCGGGCAGCGATGGTGTTTCAAGACAACCTGGATGCACTGCGTAACGCCGCGATCATAGGTGTTTTTGCTTCCGTGGTCTTTATCCTGGGCATACTGGCCACCAAATGGGAAGAGGGCAAGTGATCTCAATTTCCCTCCTTGACGAACTACATCAAACCCCCTATCCCCGTGCCGCCACCGCCCTGGTTGCGTCTCTGCTCGCGGTACTGGTTGATTCCGTTTTGCGGTGCCGCGAGTACCGTGCTCTGCTGCCTTCACTTACGGTCGCCGCTGGCATGAAGTTCCTGGGGACCTTTTCGCTGGTCTTCCTGCAGGTGACGGCACTCTTCTATCTCGTCACCCTCCTGCCGTGGCCTCTCCGGGTACCGGTCCTCCTTTTCGCTGTTTTTCTAGTCATCGTTCAATTGTCCTATTTGCTGACGCTGTCCCAGTTCATGACCGCTACCGACCTGTTTCTGGCCCTTACCGTAAGCGGAAACCATCGGGTGGAAGCTATCTTGAGTTTCTTCAAACCACAGGTCTTTCTCTATGCTTTCCCGTATGTTCTGGTTCTGTCTCTACCGGTTGTTGCCCCCTCAGTGACCTCCTTCCGGGAGACCCTCGCACTCAGCCTGCTGCCGGCGCTGTACCTCGTTGCTTCGAATTACCTCCTCTTCCGCCTCGTGCCGGAGCGCAGCTTTCATCTGCATCCCCTGACGTCCTTCCTTCGGGCGGCATTGTGCTGCCGGTTCGAATATCACCATACCTATCATGGGCCGCGAGACACACTGCCGGACCTTAGCCCTTCCCAACGTCCGCTCGACAGCCTCATCTATGTCATCGATGAGTCGGTGCGCGTCAGCAATCTGAGCCTGAATGGCTACCCGCGCGCCACGACGCCTTTCCTGCAATCCCTCGAAGACAGGGGGCAGCTCAAGAATCTCGGCATTTGTGTCGCGGCAAGTTCCTATTCACATGTCAGCAATGCCTATCTGATTACCGGTCACAACACCTTTCCCGACAGTGACTTTCGAACCGAAAAGAACCCGACCATCTTTGACTACGCAAAGAAAATGGGTTACGAGACGCTCTACATCGACGTCAATCAAATCTACCTGTATTCGCTGCTGAAAGCGGCCGGGGATGGTCCCGTGAGAGGTCTGGACCGGTGGATGAACGATACAACGTTCAAGGACCGCAACATCGATCTGGAAATTACGAAGGATTTGGGTGTCGCCCGCGTTCTCAGCGGACTTCTGAACGAAAACAGCGGCTATTTCATTCTCGTCAACAAGCGGGGCCTTCATTTTCACTATCGCAGCAGTTATCCGGACGACCCGGCCGCTAGCATCTGGAAGCCGGTTATGAAAGCAGCGCAGGCCATTGACCCCCAGCGCGGCCGGACGCGAAAAGCTGGTCAATACCTATGACAACGGGATCCGCTTTCAGGTGGATGAATTTTTCCGGGAGCTGATTACCGGAACGACAAATAAGAACTATGCCGTTCTCTACACCTCGGACCATGGTCAGACGCTGTCCGAGCACGGTCAGACGTATACCCATATGAAGCCTGACCCGGAGATTGTCGAAGTGCCCGAATTTATCGTGTCCGGGCAAGNNAAGAGTATAGCAAACAAGCGCTTCTGGATCGCATCGCCCCCGGCATCAGGGTTTCCCATCTCAACAATTTTGCGACACTTCTCGACCTGATGGAGGTGCCGCTGTCTTTGCGGGTGCGTACCTACGACACATCAATTTTTGCTTTGACGGCAGAGGATAACAGCGAGCGCCATTATATGAGCGGCTCGCTGCATGGATTCGGCGATTACGTGGTGAAGAGCATACCCTCGCCACCGGATGCGGGCTGGGGCGTTTCGAGTCCTGTCGGCCCGGGACAACCACCTGTCTCAAAGGTCTGCCGATCCCACGGCGGGAGCTCTTCGCNNGGGGCAAAGGGTATATTCCTGTGCCGATCGGCGTCGAGACCTCCCGCGGCTGTCCGAACGATTGCGAATTCTGCTGCATCGGCCAGACCCTGGGGCAGAAATATCGCGTCAGGCCGGTAGCGGAGGTGATTGCCGAAATAGAGGCTATCGATTCCCCGCACCTGTTCTTCGTCGATGATGCCCTTGGCCTGGACCGGAAGGCGGCGAAACAGCTCNNGATACCCCTGCGGCGGCGCTGGCTGGCCCAAGGCACCGTCTCACTGGCGGAAGACCCGGAACTGTTTGGGTTAATGAAACGCTCCGGGTGCCTGGGGCTGTTGATCGGCTTCGAATCGGTACAGAGTGAAACGCAGAATGAAGTGAATAAAATCAAGAACCTGAAGATCGATTTTTATGAGGCGATGCGTCGATTCCATGCTGAAGGTTTCGGCATCTTGGGCTGCTTTGTTTTTGGCTTTGATTTCGAAAATAAGGAGGT
>DAVH01000036.1 GCA_002508545.1 Methanomassiliicoccus sp. UBA6 | reverse complement strand
CTGTACAAGGGCACGATAAGGCCGGAGGAGGTGTGGAAGCTATGAGGGAAGCGAAGGTGAGCCGCAAGACCAAGGAGACGACGATCACGCTCTCCCTGAACCTCGACGGCGCCGGGAGGTCCAAGGTCACGGTCGACGACCAGTTCCTCCGGCACATGCTGGAGACCTTCGCCCGGTACGCCTCGATGGACCTGACCATGGACGCGAGCGGGGACAACCCTCACCACCTGGTGGAGGATGTCGCCATCGCCCTGGGCGCTGCCTTCCGGCAGGCGCTGGGCGACGTGCCGGTGGACCGCATAGCCTCGGCCATGGTGCCCATGGACGATGCGCTGGTGACCGTGGCGTTAGATATCGTGGACCGGCCGTACTGCGACGCCGACTGCCCTGACACGCTCTACGCGCACTTCCTCCGCTCCTTCGCGATGTCCTCCGGCATCACGCTACACGTCATCATCGACCGAGGGTTCGACGACCACCACATCGTGGAGGCGACGTTCAAGGCCCTGGGCTCCGCGCTGCGGAAGGCGATCGTGCCTCGGGAGAACGTGCTGAGCACCAAGGACGCGGTGCGGTTCAGGAGCGGATAGCGTGCTAACCAAGCGCATCATCCCATGCCTGGACGTCACCGAGGGCCGGGTGGTCAAGGGCGTCAAGTTCCAGAACCTCGAGGGCGTGGGCTACCCTCCGGACATGGCCGTGGAGTACGAGAAGCAGGGCGCCGACGAGATCGTCTTCCTGGACATCACCGCCTCGTCCGATGCCCGCAAGACGCTGCTGGAGGTGGTGGAGAGGACGGCAGAGGGTCTCTTCGTTCCGCTCACCGTGGGCGGGGGCGTGCGGACCAGGGAGGACATGCGCCTCGCGCTCAACGCTGGAGCGGACAAGGTCTCGGTCAACACCGCCGCGGTCCACGATCCCACGCTCATCACCACCTGCGCCCGCGACTTCGGCAGCCAGTGCGTGGTGGTCGCGATCGACGCCAAGCGTGAGGGCCGCTGCTGGAAGGTCTACACCCACGGCGGCAGGCAGCGAACCGAGCTGGACGCCGCCGACTGGGCCTATGAGGCGCAGGACCGCGGGGCCGGGGAGATCCTGCTCACCAGCATGGACGCCGACGGCACCACCAGCGGGTACGACATCAAGCTCACGCAGCTGGTCGCCGACAGCGTGGACATTCCGGTCATCGCCTCCGGCGGCTGCGGCAGCCCGGAGCACATCTACCAGGTGTTCGAGCAGACCAACGCCTCGGCCGCGCTGGCGGCGTCGATCTTCCACTACGGCACCTACACCGTCGGGGACGTGAAGAAGTACCTCGCGGACAGGGGGGTGCTGGTGCGATGACCCCGCTGAAGTTCAACGCCGACGGCCTCATCCCAGCGATCGTGCAGGACGCGGAGACCAACGAGGTGCTGATGATGGCCTGGATGAACCAGGAGTCGTACGACCTCACGCTGTCCACCGGCCGCACCCACTTCTGGTCCCGGTCCCGGCAGAGGCTGTGGATGAAGGGCGAGGAGTCCGGCCACGTGCAGGACGTGGTGAGCATCCAGACCGATTGCGACAACGATACCTTGCTCATAAGGGTCAGGCAGACCGGCAACGCCTGCCACCTCGACCGACCGTCCTGCTTCGACCAGGTGCTGTACGGTGACCTGGGAGGCACCGCGGCCATCATCCCGGAGCTGAGGAGGATCATCCGCGACCGCAAGGAGAACCCCAAGGAGGGCAGCTACACCAACCAGCTGCTGTCCAACGAGGACAAGGTCCTCAAGAAGGTGGTGGAGGAGGCCGGAGAGCTCGCGATCGCCGGAAAGGGCAAGGACCGCAACGGCGAGATCTGGGAGGCGGCGGACCTGATCTACCACCAGATGGTCCTGTACGAGTACCTCGACCTCCCCTTGAGCGAGGTGTTCAGGAAGCTGTCCGACAGGCACAAGGGGGTTAAGAAATGAGGATAGACCTTCACATGCACACGCTGCAGAGCGACGGCGAGCTGCTGCCGATCGAGCTGGCGAGGCGGGCCGTGGTGATGAAGCACGAGGCGATAGCGGTCACCGACCACGCGGACCCGAGCAACATCGAGCGGCTCATCAAGGAGACCAGGAAGGACGTCCCCCTGGCCAGGGAGTGGGGGCTGGACATGCTGGTGGGGGTGGAGCTCACGCACATCCCGGCCGCCAAGATGGACGCGGTGGTCAAGCACGCCCGCAAGGCGGGGGCGGAGATCATCGTCGTGCATGGCGAGACCATCTCGGAGCCGGTGGAGAAGGGGACCAACCGCGCCGCGGTGAACAACCCGGACGTCAACATCCTAGCGCACCCGGGCTTCATCACCATGGAGGACGCCCAGGCGGCAGCGGACAACGGCGTGGTGCTGGAGATCACCTCCAGGCCGTCGCATGCGCTCACCAACGGGCACGTGGTGCGCATGGCCCGCAAGGTCGACGCCAAGATGGTGGTGAACACCGACACCCACTCGCCCGGGGACCTCATCAGCGAGGAGCGGGCGATCCACATAGCCATGGGCGCGGGGCTGACCCGGGACGAGGCCGAGATCTGCGTCCATCGCATTCCCAAGGATATCATACGGAGGGTCAGGAAGGGATGAAGGTCCTCAAGTTCGGGGGGTCCTCGCTGAAGGACGGGGCCAGCATGACGAGCGTGGGCGAGATCATCGCCTCTGACAGCGAGGAGAAGGTCATCGTGGTCTCGGCGATCCACGGCATCACCGATTCCCTCCTGGACTTCATGTCCAAGGTGCGGCGGGAGGAGGAGGTCCAGCAGTTCATAAGGACGCTGCGGGACCGCCACCTCAGACTGCTGACCGAGGTGGCCGGAAGCATGGACGTCAAGCAGACCGCGGTGAGCCAGCTCTCCGCCCAGCTCGTCCGCCTGGAGCGCATCCTCTACGGCATCATCTACCTCGAGGAGCTGACGCCGAGGACCAGGGACCTGGTCCAGTCGTTCGGGGAGCGGATGAGCGTGATCGTGATGTCCGCGATGCTGCAGGAGATGGGGGTGAACGCGGTCCCGGTGGAGGCCGATGAGCTGGGGATCATCACCGACGGCACCTTCGGCTCGGCCACGGTGGACATGGAGAACACCCGTAGCAACATCGCCCCCAAGATCTACGAGATGTTCAAGCGCCAGGAGACCCCAGTGGTCACCGGCTTCTTCGGGAAGACCACCGAGGGCTATATCACCCTCCTGGGGCGCAACGGCACGGACTACAGCGCCAGCGTCATAGCCAACGCCATCGACGCCGACAGCCTGGAGATCTGGAAGGACGTCGACGGGTTCATGTCCGCCGACCCCAAGGTGGTGCGCGAGGCGGTGCCCATCGGCCAGCTCTCCTACGAGGAGGCGGCCGAGCTGTCGTACTTCGGGGCCAAGGTGCTGCACCCCCGCACGGTGGAGCCGGCGAGGGCCAAGGGGATCACCATCAGGGTGAAGAACGTGTTCAAGCCGAACTACGAGGGCACCGCCATCAATCCCAAGGGAGTGGAGGGCAACCGGACCATCAAGAGCATATCCAGCATGCCGAACATGGCCATGATCAAGGTCTACGGCGCCGGCCTCGGCTCGAAGTCCGGGGTCATGTCCGAGATGTCGACCATGCTGTCCGACGCGGGCATCGTGGTGTACTCGGCGGCGACCTCGCAGACCTGCGTGTCCATGCTCATCGAGGAGCGGGACCTGAAGCGCGCGGAGAAGGTGATGGGCGAGGCCAAGAAGGGCGTGGTGGACCGCGTCGAGTCGGTGCGCGACGTCGCCCTGCTGTGCCTGGTGGGAGAGGGCCTGGGGCAGAAGGAGGGCATCGCCGGCAAGGTCTTCAGCATCGTCGCCAGCAACGGCGTCAACGTCAGCCTCATATCCGCCGGCGCATCCACCGTGGCGCTCACCTTCACCGTCAAGCGCAAGGACCTGGAGAAGACCACCAAGACCATACACCAGGAGTTCTTCGGCGGTTGACCATATGGCCAGAGTCGCTTTCCAGGGAGTTCAGGGGGCGTTCTCCGAGGACGCCTCGGCGTCGTTCTTCCCGGGGATGGGCACGATGCCCTGCCCGGACTTCGAGAGCGTCTTCCGGGCGGTGGAGAGGGGCGAGGCGGAGTACGGCATCGTCCCGGTGGAGAACTCCCTCGAGGGCACCGTGGCGGCGGTGAACGACCTGCTGCTGGAGAACGACCTGGTGATCGTGGGCGAGGTCCTCGTGCCGGTGGTGCACTGCCTGATCGTCCATCCCGAGGCGGAGCTGGAGGACATCAGGCGGGTGTACTCCCACCCCCAGGCGCTCGGCCAGTGCCGGAGCTTCCTGGCCAAGTATCCGCAGTGGGAGAAGATACCGGCGTTCGACACCGCGGGCTCGGTCCGCATCGTCCGCGACCACGGCCTCAAGGAGGAGGCGGCCATCGCCTCCCGCCGGGCCGCCGGGGTGTACGGCATGAAGGTGCTGAGAGAAGGCATCCAGAGCAGCGACGACAACTTCACCCGGTTCTTCGCCCTGCAGCGGTCGTCCCGCCTGCTGGAGCACGGGGACAAGACCTCCCTGGCGTTCGCCACCCGCAACGTGCCAGGGGCGCTCTACGAGGCCATGGGGTGCTTCGCCGGCCGCGGGATCAACATGACCAAGGTCGAGTCCCGCCCGCGGAAGGGGAAGCCGTGGGAGTACGTGTTCTTCGTGGACATCGACGGCCACGTGAACGATCCCAAGGTGGCCGAGGCGCTGACCGACCTGGTCCGCCGCGCCGTCTTCGTCAAGGTGCTGGGCTCCTACCCCCGCGCCCGGCCCCTGACCGACTGAGCAAGTGGGCTAGAGCGCGTCCAGCGCGGCCGATATCGCTTCCAGCCCCGCCTCCAGGTCGGCGCGGGAGCATGAGAAGGTGGCCCTGATGGTCCCTGGCGCTCCCCAGTACCGGCCCGGTCCGACCGCCACCCCGCGGTCCAGGAGCCTCTCGCCGAGCTCGAGGTCATCGGTCCCCGGAGGAAGCCGTATGTGGGCCATCAGCGCCCCGTCGGGCATCCGGCAGGCGACGCGGTCCTCCCGCTCCGCCCACTCCCTGAGAGCGGGAAGGTTCTCGCTAGCGGTCCGCAGCGCCCGCTCCCTGAACCATTCTCGCCGCTTGACCGCCTCCGCGGCGTAATGGCAGGAGAGCGGCGGGAGCCGGTAGGAGGTATACAGCCTCGCCGCCTCCACTCGCCTCGCGATGGCCGGCGGACCGATGAGCCAGCCGATGCGGAGGCCCCGCAGCCCGTTCAGCTTGGTGACGCTGGAGACCGAGACCGCGCTCTCCCCCAGCTCGTACGCGCCCTTGGGCACCTGGCCGTAGGCCATCTCCCGGTACACCTCGTCGCAGAGTACCGTCGCTCCCTTCCGGCCGGCCTGCTCGACGATCCGCGCCATCCTCTCGGTGTCCAGGGCCGCCCCGGACGGATTGTGCAGGTTGGTCAGCGCTAGCGCCTTCGCCCCCTTCGCCAGGACGTCCTCCAGCTGCTCCTCGGACGGGCGGTAGGAGGCCGCGGGGGAGCGGTCGATGGTCCGCACCTCGCACACCGACCCCGCCTGCCGGCGGATGGGCATGAAGGTGGGGTTCTCGACCCCGGCCAGGTCCCCGGGGCGCAGGTGGGTGATGAAATACAGGAAGGTGGCGTGCTGCGCCCCCTGAGTCAGGGCGATCATGTCCTCGTCCACGTGGTACGCCCGGGCCAGCTCCTCCTTGAGCCTGGCCTCCGCCCCGGCCTCGTCGTTGGACGGAGCGAACGATACCTCCTTCCAACTAGCGTCCCCGAACGGCGGGACCGCCCCGCTGCTGTCCAGCGATATTCTCGCCTTCCGCTCCTGGCAGTGCAGGGCCCACTCCTCAAGGGGATCGCTGCAAAAGCTGATCATCGTCCCCTGATGATCTCTCCGAGGGTGCGGAACTCTCCCGCCCAGTAGATGAGCGCCCGCTCCCGGTCGAAGTTCTCCACCGTCTGCGCGCACACCACCTCTCCGACGAACCAGGTATGGTCCCCGGTGTCGAAGGTCTGGACCTTCCGGCACTCGAGGTTCACTATGCACTCCTCGATCACCGGGGAGTCGATCCTCTTCCCCGGCGCTGGGGTGAGCCCGGTCTCCTCGAACTTGTTAAGCTCCTTCCCGGACCGCTCCCCGCAGAAGATGACCTCCTCCACCAGCTCCTTGCCCGGAATGTTGATGCTGAAGTCCGGCGAGCGGTGCAGCAGCTCGTGGCTGTAGCGCGACGGCATGACCCCGATCCCGATGAGCGGAGGGTTGAACGAGAAGACGTGCACCAGGGCCAAGGTGATGATGTTCTTCTCCTCCTTTCCCACCACAGCCAGAACTACAGGGAAGGCTGGGAAGGTCCTGATCCCCCGGACCGGGTTCATCTCCGTCTTGACCGTCATGCTCCTCTGCCAGGGATGATGGAACCGAATAAAAAAGGCTCGCATTCATCCTTCGTCCCCGGGAGCATCGATTTATCTACAGGTGAAGATACCGGCGCATATGGCACCACGCATTGGCATCATCGGCGGAACCGGAGTGTATGACCCCAAGACGTTCGATATCCTGGACCGGGTGACGATGTCCACCCCCTACGGGGCGCCCTCCGACCCCATCCTGGTCGGGAAGCTCGGCGGCTCGGAGGTGGCGTTCCTGTCCCGCCATGGCAGCGGTCACGCGTTGCCGCCGCACATGGTGAACTATCGCGCGAACATCTGGGCGCTGAAGCAGCTGGGGGTGGAGCGCATCATCTCGCCCTGCGCGGTCGGCTCCCTCAAGGAGGAGTACAAGCCCGGGGACCTGGTCATCGTCGACCAGTTCATCGATCAGACCCGGGGTCGGAAGTACACCTTCTACGATGGCGCCAAGACCGTCCACATCTCTATGGCCGATCCCTTCTGCGAGGAGATGAACGCCCTGTTCGCCGCGGAGGCCAAGCGCCTCGGCATACCCCACCACGTGGGCGGCACCTATGTGTGCATCGAGGGCCCCCGGTTCTCGACCCGGGCGGAATCGAGGATGTACCGCCAGTTCGCGGACATCATCGGCATGACCCTGGTCCCCGAGTGCCAGCTGGCGAAGGAGATGGACATGTGCTACACCTCCCTGGCGACCATCACCGATTACGACGTGTGGGCGGACGAGCCGGTGGACCTCGCCACCGTCCTCAGGGTGATGGAGGAGAACGTGGAGAAGGTGCAGAAGCTCATCGCCGCCACCCTTCCCGCGATCCCGGTCCAGAGGGCCGTATGCGCCTGCCCCCGGACCATGAAGGACGCGGGATTCTGAGAAACGCCGTTGACCGGCGCCGGCGGTGACCGGCGTCCGGGCAGTTTTATTTCTTCGCTCAAGCTGGATGTTCTAATATTGTATGGGCGGGCTGCATAGAACGCGCTCTCGGCCGCCTCACCGAGCGGCGTTTCCTCTATCGAGGATCGCGGACGGTACGGTGGGAGCGGCCGCAGCTCGCGCTCGCGGACACTTGACTTTGGCCGACCTCAGCGCAGGTTCAGTGATTCAGGTGGATGAAGCGGGATGCCCCGCACCAAGGACGGGGCGGTTCAACCCAGCAGCTTGCGGTAAGCTGCCGCGTCCATGAGGCCGTCCGCCGCGGACGGGTCGTCCATCTTGATGACCGCGAGCCATCCGCTGTCGTACGGGGACTCGTTGATCTGCTGGGTCTGGTCCTCCAGCTGGGAGTTTACCTCGATGACCTCGCCGCTGACCGGCGCGTAGACCGACGCCACGGTCTTCACGCTCTCCAGCTGGGCGATGACCTCTCCCTTGGCATATCTCTTGCCCACCTTGGGCAGCTCGATGAAAACGATCTCGGTGAGCTCGGACTGAGCATGGTCGGTGATGCCCATCCTGGCGTTGCCGCCCTCTACGCTTACCCATTCATGATCGGCCGTGTACTTCAATCCGTCCTTGACCAGGCTCGTGTCAGCCATGCTCTCTTCCTCTGCGGACCCATAATAAGATGCGTTAATAAACAATGTCGCCGGGAATCCTACCGCCGGACAGCGGGTCGAGGCTCGAGAACGGAGCTATCGGACCGACGGTCACCGCCGGGCGTGCTCCGAGCGCCCGACTCATGAGCGCTCACGAAAGCGGTTTTCGGAAGAACCTTATAATCCCATAGCGTTGGAATCCGGGCATGAGGATCGTTGTTCATGGCATCGTCCAGGGTGTGGGATTCCGTCCCACCGTCTACCGCATCGCCACCTCCATGGGTTTGAAGGGCTATGTCCAGAACAACGGCTCCAACGTGGTCATCGTGGTGGACCGCCAGGCCGACGAGTTCGTCAGGCGGCTCAGGGAAGAGCTGCCGCCGCTGGCCCGCCTGGACTCGGTGGAGATGTCGCCGTCCGACGATGCCTACGGGACATCGTTCCGCATCGTGGCCAGCGAGGCCGGGCAGAAGGGGGTCGGGATCCCTAACGACACCGCGGTATGCGACGACTGCCTGAGGGAGATGTTCGATCCCACGGACCGGAGGTACCTCTACCCGTTCACCAACTGCACCAACTGCGGGGCGAGGTTCACGGTCATCACCAGCCTACCGTACGACCGGGAGAAGACGTCCATGCGCGACTTCCCGATGGACCCCGAATGCCGGAACGAGTACGATGATCCCCAAGCTCGGAGGTTCCACCACCAGACCATCTCCTGCCCCCACTGCGGCCCGTCCTACTACCTGCTGGACAATAACGGGAAGGTGCTGGAGGGCGAGAACCCCATCAAGAGCTTCGCCCAGATGCTGCACAGAGGATACATCGGCGTGGCCAAGAGCTGGGGCGGGATGCACATCTGCGCGACGCTGGCTACCCTCCCGAGGCTGAGAGAGTGGTACCACCGCCGGGAGAAGCCGTTCGCCATCATGGTCAGGGACATGGAGGCTGTGAGAAGGTATGGCGAGCCCACGGAGTTCGAGGAGAGGCTCCTGACCTCCTCGCACCGCCCGGTGGTCCTGGTGCGCAAGCGCCAGAGTCCGGTCACCGAGCTCATCTCCCCGGGGTTGAGCAACATCGGTCTGTTCCTCCCCTACGCCGGGATGCACCACCTGCTGTTCAAGTACCTGAGCGAGGACGCGTTGGTCATGACCTCGGCCAACATCCCCGGCGAGCCGATGGTCCTGAGGGACACCGACGCCCTGGAGCTGGGGGCGGAAGCGTACCTGATGCACGACCGGGAGATCATCAACCGGTGCGATGACTCGGTCCTCCGGGCCTACGGGGAGCGCACTTTCTTCATACGGCGGTCCAGGGGGCACATCCCATCGTCGCTGGACATCCCGCTCAAGGGCAGCGCGATCGGCCTGGGGGCGCAGGAGAACCTCTGCGGGGCGGTAGCCAAGGACGGCCGGCTGTTCACCACCCAGTACATCGGGGACGGCGACTCCATGGGGGTCATCGACTTCCTCGACGCCTCGGTCCAGAACTTCCGCGAGCTCCTGGGCGTGGACAAGGTCCAGGCGGTGGCGGTGGACCTGCACCCCGGGTACAGCAACCGCAAGCTCGGAACGAACCTCGCACACCGGGAGAGGGCGGAGCTGGTGGAGGTGCAGCACCACTGGGCCCACGCCGCGGCGCTGATGCTGGAGGCCGGGGAGGACGAGCTGGTGACGCTGACGCTGGACGGAACGGGATACGGCGACGACGGCCAGGCCTGGGGAGGCGAGGTGCTGCGCGCCGACCTGTCGTCCTACGACCGGATCGCCCACATCCAGCCCGTCCCGCTCCTGGGAGGGGAGAAGGCGGTCCGCGACCCCCGCAGGCTGGTGTTCGCCATGGACGAGCTGGCCGGGCGGCCCGGGCCGTACTTCAGCGACGGCGAGGCCGCGGTCCTGCGCAAGCTCATGGCCGGGAGCAAGACCACCACCGGGTTCGGCCGGCTGCTGGACGCGCTGTCCTGCCACTTCGAGGTATGCCAGAACCGCACCTACGACGGGGAGCCGGCGATGAAGCTGGAGGCGGTCCTGGAGCAGGGCGAGATCATCCCCGGGCTGAGGGCGGAGCGGAGGAACGGAACGGTGATGACCGTGCCCCTGTTCCAGGAGCTTAGAGAAATGAAGGGATCACGGGCGGACCTCGCGCTGAGCTACGTGTCGGCGGTCCTCGAATCCCTGGTGGAAGCGGCCGCGGACGAGGCCTCAAAGAGGGGCCTGGACGCCATCGGCCTGACCGGAGGGGTCTCGTATAACGGGGTGATCACCTCGCTCACCGAGCGCATGGTGCGGTCCAGGGGACTGAGGTTCGTCTGCCCGGACCGTCTGCCCAACGGCGACGGGGGCATCTCCAGCGGCCAGTGCGCCATCGCGCTGAAAAGGATAGCTTGACGCTCGCCGGGCACCGGATGTCGTCATGAACGTCGAGACCATGGTCTCGCCGATGAACTAGATAGTGGATAATAGAAAGATGAAAAGTGTATAAAGGAAAGGGTTTAGGGGTTACCGCACGCCGTCGACCAGCAGGGGAAGGGGCTTGTCGAACCACTTGTGCGAGCCGATGTCCTTGACGCACTTGCCCAGGCAGGCGCCCTCCTTGGGGGAAGGAGCGATTGCCCATTTGGCGTCCTCGCGCTGCAGCCACAGGGTCGCGCCGGGGAATCCCTTCTCGGGGACCCACTTCTCGGAGATGATCCTCTCCTCTTCTTCGTCCTGGTACTCCGCGAGGATGTTGGCAACCGTGGCCACGGCCTCGTTCAATTCCTTCTGGTCGTCCTGCACCATCTGCAGGTCCAGCAGGAACTCGTAGAGCTGCCTGAGGCGAACTCCGTCCTGGACCCGGTAGGGGCCCCTGCGGATGTCCTCGAGCAGATTCTGTGCTGAGCTGCCGATGGCCTGATACTTCTTGGCCAGGGCAAGGAACTCATCAAAGGTCATGTTCATTGTTTGTCCATCCCTTTGCGTTCTACGCAGCCCTGATTTCAGCAACATTCTTTAACTACGTTCTCTCCTGGTTATCAAGAACGAGAGCTACGATTATCTCAGGACATCTATGATTTGCATCAGAATTTTAATTTTAAGTCTATGAAATAAATTATCCGGGAACCGAATTTCTGGGGATCGGTGGGGCGGAGATTTCTATAAACGTGACAAGGGGATACGCCGCCCTGCTGATCCTTACCAGTGGTTCCCGGATTTTTTTTAGGCGGACCAGAGTCATTCGTCGCCCGCGCCGTCCTTACCTTCCGGTGTGACGATGACCGCCTTTCCCAGGACCCTGCGGACCAATCGACCCTCGCCATCGTAGAACGAGGTGATCACCCTGGACGCCTGGGAAGGATCGGAGACCTCACGGCCGAGAGGGTCGAACATCACGACGACCTTTCTCAGTTCTCCTTCCGCCAATCCGTATCCCTTGTCGGTCCCCAGTTATGGGGAGTTGCCTATAAAACAGCTTGGTCGGCGCTCTGGAGCAGGAAATCCATCAGCACCTTGGCGCTGCTCCTCTCGGCGTCCCGGGCGGCGAAGACCAGGGTCACGGTCCTCGACTCCGAGAGCTTCCTAAGCCGCTCCACCGCCGGCTCGTTTCGTATTTCATCAAGGTAGCGCGCGCGGAACTCGTCCCACTTGGACGCGTCGTGGGCATACCATTTCCTGAGCTCCGGGGACGGGGAGATCTCCTTGCACCAGATGTCGATCGAGGCCCGCTCTTTGGTCAGGCCCCTCGGCCACAGCCTCTCTACCAGCACCCGGGTGCCGTCATCCTTGGAGGGAGGGTCGTAGGCCCTCTTCATGCGGAGCATGTGAGCATATATGTTCCCGATGCCTCATGTTCGTTTCGATAGCCGAAATTAGTTTTCGACAACTGATATATGGAAATACTGACAGGTTGGGAAAGTATATTAGCGGGTCTTAATATCAGGTCCACGGTGGAGCCTGACATGAACACGCTGGTCATACTTTTGGACGGGGCTGCCGACGAGAAGATCCCTGAGCTGAACGGCCGGACCCCGCTAGAGGCCCTTGACAAGCGCTTCATCGACACTATCGCCACCACCGGCGATTTCGGCACCACCGACGGAAGGAACTACACTCACCTCTTCCTGCTCGAGTTCTTCACCGGTCAGCCGCTGCAGACCCCGCGCGGGCTGGTGGAGGCGGTGGGCCTGGGCGTCCCGGTCGAGGCTAACCAGGTCGCGTACCGGTTCTCCCCGGTGCGCATGAACGGCGGAAACGTGGAATGGGTCTACCGGGTATCCAGGGAGATGGACAGCGACCTCCAGGAGGCCATGGTCAGGAACCTCGATGTGCTCGGCGATCTCAACCCGCGGCTGTACTTCTACGAGGACGGCAGGGGGGTCATGACCGTCGACAGTGATCACGTGCAGGAGTTCCCCAACCC
>DAVH01000035.1:19602-19786 GCA_002508545.1 Methanomassiliicoccus sp. UBA6 | reverse complement strand
GTGTGCGAGGACGCGGCCTTCGAACCCGAGCTTGTTCTACCGGACTTGAGGACGATTATCGGCTTCACCTGGGTCGTGCTGAAGGCTTCCCTCATCAGCTCCTTGCCGCGGTTGGCGCCCTCGATGTACATCCCGATGACCTTGGTGCTCGGGTCGTCCTTCAGATAAGCGAGCAGGTCCGCCT
>DAVH01000035.1:0-19594 GCA_002508545.1 Methanomassiliicoccus sp. UBA6 | reverse complement strand
TCTTGGTGGACCAGTCGAGCATTGACGAGCACACCGCTCCGGACTGGGAGGCGATGGCGATCGAGCCGGTCATGGGGTGGATGTTGGTGAAAGTGACGTTCATCTTGTGGTGGGTGTTCATGATGCCCATGCAGTTGGGTCCGAGGACGCGCATGCCGTACTTCTTGGCGATGTCCCCGACCTTGCGCTCGGNNGCGCCTTCCTTGCCCAGCTCCTTGAACCCGGCGGTGATCACGATTACCGCCTCAGCACCCTTGATGCCAGCTTCCTCCATTACCGAGGGGACCAAGGTGTTGGGGACGCAGATCACCACCAGGTCCACCTTGCCAGGGGTGGCGGTCAGGGACGGGTAGGCCTTGCGCCCGAGGATCTCATCGGCCTTGGGGTTGATGGGATACAGCTCTCCCTCGAATCGGGATTGGATCAGATTGTTGAAAACGATGTGTCCGATCTTCCGTTCGTCGTTCGATGCACCGACCACCGCTATGCTTTCTGGCTCGAAGAGGGCTTTCATTGGGACCAACCAGGTGTCTTGTTAAATTTTTGTGCGTAACTTCAGAGGTCAAATTTAAAAGTTAGCCAAAAATAACAGCAATTGACATAGGATGGTATCGACAATCGTAGTATTTTCTTTTAAGGTCGCTAAAAACAACGACAAATGTACGGAATAAGAAAGTTCAAGGAAAATAAAATAAAGGTCGGCGGGCGCTCGCCCTTGCCCTCACGACGGAGGGCGCTAGGGCACAGGCCCGAGGCGCGTGAGAGCCGGGCGGTTCTCACTCAATCTTGTCGCAGCAGAAGTTGTCGAAGATGTCCTTCCAGAACAGTATGCCCAGGAGGTGGTTGTCCTTGTCGACCACGGGAAGGCGGGCGACGTCGAACTTGCGCATCATCTTCACCGCCTCGCTGAGCCGGGTATCAGGGTTCACCGTGTGCACCGGGGCGGTCATGACCTCGGAGATCTTGAGGTGTATGAACTTGGACCGGCTGGTCATGAACCGCCGCAAGATGTCCCTCTCGGTGAATATGCCAACTACGGAATCTGTCTCCTCCTCGACCACGATGACGCTGCCGATGTCGTTCTCGATCATCAGCTCGATGGCGCTGATGACGGAATCCTCTGGAGTGACGATCTCCTTCTTCTTGATCATGTAATCCTTAACGAGCTCGACCATTGGTATCGAACGCGCGAAGGCTCATTTCGTTATATAACTTGCCTTAAGTTTATATTCAAAGGGATGTCGGGCCCTCGGCCCCGGAGAATCCCATATGCATAGGAATACCAGGGGCGCAGGCGGCTATGGCAAGAGCGCTGAAAATAATGTCCCGATAAGATATGGGCAAAATAGAGAGAGTAAGTGGTGCTCCCGTCGGGATTTGAACCCGAGTCGAAGCCTCGAGAGGGCTTCATGATTGGCCACTACACTACGGGAGCGTACTTCTTGGCAAATAAGGATGTGTTTATTAAACTTTTCCATTGCCTGACGCTATCACTCCATTCGCCTGTGCTAGAAAGAACGATATCCCCGCACCCTTTCAGTCCCCTCCGATGCGGCGATCGTTCCCGTACTCCCGGCGCGCGTTCATACAGAACATGGTCTTCGTCGCCGTCATGGTCCCGGCGACCCTGGCCATTCTAGTGCTGATCAGCGCCGAGGCCGTGTACATTGCGGCATTCATGGCCCTGGAAGGGGTCGTCCTCGTCGTCATGGGGGTCTCGCCGCTGCTCACTTCGCATGAGGTCGGGGACGGGATGCTGGTACTGCGCCAGGGATGGTACTTCCGCGCCGAGATGCCTCTGAATGATATCATGAGCGTGGCGCGGGTCGAGAGGGGGCCGACCCGCACCGGGGTGTTCTTCCGGCTGCTCGACGCCACGCTCTACGTCACCTCGCGGCGGGACGACCTGATCGAGGTGCGGTTAAGGAGCAAGAGGCCCTTCGGGTGGGCGCTGGGAAAGAGGGCGGACCGCGTGGTGTTCGACGCCGAGAACGCTTCGGCCATGGTCCAGGCCATCAGGGACGAAGACTCATTCACGCCAGTCGATGCCTAGTGTCCTTACTCCGAGCTTCGGGATGAGCGGGGTCTTGCGCTTGTGCGCCGTGCGCAGGTGCATCGCACGCACCTTCTGAACCCTCTCCAGTGGCACGCCGGTCTCGGCCGCCACCGCCGCGTCCCCGAGCGAGCGCTCGAACCCGAAGAGCACCTGGTCGAGATCGTCGTAGGTGATGCCCAGCTCCCCCTCGTCGGTCTGCCCCTCCCACAGTCCCGCCGACGGGGCCTTGTCGATGATCGCGTCCGGGACGCCGATCTCCCGGGCGAGCTGCCTGACCTCGGTCTTGTACAGATCGCCGATGGGGCAGAAGTCGGAGCCACCGTCGCCGAACTTGGTGAAGTAGCCGGTCAGGAGCTCGCTCTTGTTGCTGGTCCCCATGACCACCCGGCCCGTCAGCCAGGCGTGGTGGTACAGCACGATCATGCGGCACCGGGCGGTGAGGTTGCCGGTGCACTCCCTGCGGTCGGGAGAGGGCAACATGTCCCGGAACGCCTCCACCGCGGGCGCCACCTCCACCACCTTGAACGGGATCCCGAGGCTTTGTGAAAAAGACTCGGCGTCGAGGCGGTCCTGCTGGCAGGTGGTCGGCGAGGGCATGAAGATGCAAAGCACCTTCTCCGGCCCGACGGCATCGGCGCACAGCTTGGCCACCACCGCCGAATCGATGCCCCCGCTCAGACCAATGACCACGCCGTTCCCCCCGCTCTCCTCGACCTTCTGGCGGATGAAGTTCTCGATGGCGGGGCGGGCGTAGTCCTTGAGCTGCGGCCTCATACGGGATGAGGGAAGAAGGTACCTTCCTTTTATCTCTTACCTTGCCATCATGACCTCGTCGTGATAGAATGCGCATCGCCCTCGCTCAGGTACCCTGTGCCCTAGGTGACAAGAAGGAGAACCTATCCCGCATGACCGCGGTGGTGGAGAACGGCGACGCCGACCTCTACGTTTTCCCGGAGCTCTTCCTCACCGGATACATGGTCAGGGACGACGTCTTCCGCCTCGCCGAGGGAACGGACGGCGCCAGCATCAGGGCGGTGGAAGAGTTATGCGATGAGCACGGCGTCCACGTCCTCTTCGGCATGCCTGCGTGGGACGACCAGGTGCCGGGGGTGCTCCGCAACAGCGCCGTTCTGGTCTCGCCGAACGAGATCGTCCAGCGGTACGACAAGGTCAACCCGGCGAGCTTCGGGCCGTTCGAGGAGTCGCTCTACTTCGGGGCGGGTACCTCGGGAGAGCTCATGGACGTCGAGGGCCGCAAGGTAGGGGCGATCATCTGCTACGACATGTTCTTCCCCGAGCTGTCGAAGTCGTACGCTCTGGCCGGCGCGGAGGCCATCATCTGCATCTCCGCGTCCCCGGTCACCTCGCGGGAGTACTTCGAGAAGCTCATCCCGGCGAGGGCGATCGAGAACACCGCGTACATGGTGTACGTGAACCAGGTGGGCACCCAGCTGAACCAGGTGTTCTTCGGCGGCGGGGAGGCGTGCGGCCCCCGCGGCGGCAGGGTGGTCAAGAACAAGTACTTCGAGGAGGACTACAGCTCCTTCGACCTCTCTATCGAGGATATCCTATCGGCCAGGCGGGGGCGGCCGACGGTGCGGGACACTCTATCCCGATGAGGCTGCTGATCGTCCTTGCTAATGATGCGGCAGGGGCAGGTCATGTCCGCACAGGGAAGGGCATGAGAGCCCTCCCCCGTGTCCTTCCTCTTCCCCGGTCTCTTCCTATCCACTCGCTCCGGCGGCCCCGCCCGGGGTCTCGCCAGCTCTTTCTTCAGCTCTTCCAGCGCATCTTCGTCGATGATGTTCACGGGCATTCTCTCCTTATCCCGTGGAGAGTCCGCCGCATTTAGCACCCTTTTCCCCGGGGGTGAGCGAAAACCGCATTGACAAACTAAGAATGGCTCGGTCGGGCAGTTATGAAAATGGATTTATCAAAAGGAAGACGCGGTTCGAGGGATGAGTCAAAGGGATCGATAAATCTTCACCAATCGCTACCTCATGGGAATGCGAGTTTGGTAGCGACAATGTTTATAAACAATGACGCGGTAACCAGCAAAAACAAGCCGAGGTGGCCCAGACCGGTAAGGCGCAAGCCTGGAAAGCTTGTGTCCGCAAGGACTCGTGAGTTCAAATCTCACCCTCGGCGCTCTGGCTCTTTTCACTTCACTCACAGCCGCATCGTGGCTCGCTCTTTCGATTGATCGCGCCGTCTCCTCGATATCCCCTATGAAGCTCGCTGCCGTGCCATCAACCATAAAATATGTCCTAAGCCGTCAGGACGCCGAATACCGGATGGCGATATGATGAAGGTGAACGCAGACCTGCGGCTGAAGGACATACCTGGACAACTGGTGGGAGCCCTGGAGCCGATCTCCGCGAACGACGGCAACATACGTGGGGTCATACACCATCACGACGACAAGATTGGCGGGAGGATCGCGGTCAACGTCACCTTCGAGGTCCGCTCCGAGCAGGCGCTCAACAAGATCCTGGAGGTGTGGAAGAAGCGGGAGGTCGACGTCGCCAAGATCGACTCGGTGTTCGAGACCTATCCCATCCAATACCTCATCGTGGGGAACATCCCTACCAAGGAGCTGGAGAACATCACCAAGGCGCTCGAGTCGATGGAGAACGTGGCGTCGATCGAGGTCCGCTACACCGGCTCCGCGAACTCCTCATCGCGCGCCGCCCTGGTGACCGGCAAGGCGTCGAAGAAGGAGACCATCGCCTCCCTGGACCAGTTCTTCAAGCAGCGCTCGGACAAGCGCGAGTACATACTCATCAGGGGGCTGGAGTGAATGAAGGTCGTCATCGCCGGTTTCGGCACGGTCGGCCAGGGCATCGCCGAGGTCATCGGCATGCGCCAGGAGCTGTTCGCTAAGAGCTTCGGGCAGCCGGTTCGCATCGTGGGCGCGTTCGACTCCAAGTCCTTCGTCAAGAGCTCCAAGGGCCTGGACCCCGCGGAGTTGGTGTCCCGCAAGAACGCCACCGGGAAGGTCGGCACCAAGGACATCGACAACGGCATGAGGGAGCTCATCGAGGAGTACGACTTCGACACCCTGATCGAGACGACCCCCACGAACATCCTGGACCCCGAGCCCGGGTATACGTACAGCATGGCAGCGCTGAACGCCGGGAAGAACGTGGTGACCTCGAACAAGGGCCCCCTGGCCCTCAGGTTCCGCGAGCTCTCCAAGGCCGCGGCCAAGAACAAGGTCCAGCTGAGGTACGAGGCTTCGGTGGGCGGGGCCATGCCAGTGATCAACCTATCGCGGGAGCTGCTGAGGGGCGAGAAGATCTTCTCCCTCAGGGGCATCCTCAACGGCACCTGCAACTTCATCCTGAACCGGATGAAGGATGAAGGCTTGCCGTTCGAGCAGGCGCTCCGCGAGGCCCAGGAGATGGGTATCGCCGAGCGGGACCCGTCGTACGACATCGACGGCGTGGACTCGGCGTGCAAGCTCGCGATCCTGGCCAACGCGATCTTCGGTATGGACGTCACCTACAACGACGTGGTGCGTACGGGCATCCGGAGCATCACCGAGGACGCCATCGCCCTGGCCGGGGAGCAGAAGAAGGTCATCCGCCTGATCGGTGAGATCAACAAGGACCGGCTGGAGGTATCGCCCCGCATGGTGCCCAGCGGGCATCCCCTGGCGATCGGAGGAACGCTGAACATCGTGCAGCTGCTGACCGACCTGGCCGGCGAGGTCACCGTGGTCGGTCGGGGCGCGGGACGGATGGAGACCGCCAGCGCGATCCTCAGCGACATCCTGGCCATCCTCAGCGACAACCAGGCCAAGGGACGATGAGGATGGGGCCACCTTTATAAGGTGTGACTCCATGACCTATCCAGTCAAGGAGTATCTAGGCATGAAATATATGGCGCGGGATTTATTTATTTGCCAGTAAAGTGGCCATATACGACACCACACTTAGGGACGGCACCCAATCAGAGGGCGTATCTTTCTCCACCGAGGACAAGCTGGACATCGCCAGGAGGCTCGATCAGTTCGGCATGGACTACATCGAGGGCGGATGGCCAGGCTCCAACCCCAAGGACCAGGCGTTCTTCGAGGCCGCCGGAAAGATGCGGTTCGAGCATGCCCGCCTGGTGGCGTTCGGCAGCACCCGCAAGGCCGGGATCAAGGCCTCCGAAGACCCCAATCTCAGGGCGCTGGTCGAGTCCGGGGCGCCGTGCGTGGCCATCTTCGGCAAGAGCTGGGACCGCCACGTGAGGAACGCGCTCAAAGTAACTCTGGAAGAGAACCTAGAGATGATCGCCGACAGCGTGGCTTTCCTCAAGGGCCACGGCCTGGAGGTCGTCTACGACGCGGAGCACTTCTTCGACGGCTACAAGGCCAACCCGGAGTACGCGCTCTCTACGCTGAAGGCGGCGGCCGATGCCGGCGCCGACTGGCTCGTGCTCTGCGACACCAACGGCGGTTCGCTGCCCAAGGACATCGGGGAGGCGTTCGACGTGGTGCGCGAACGGTTCGACATCCCGCTGGGGGCGCACGTCCACAACGACGGGGACCTGGCGGTGGCCAACTCCCTCGCCGCGGTGGAGCACGGCGCAACCATGGTCCAGGGGACCATCAACGGCCTCGGCGAGAGGTGCGGCAACGCCAACCTGTGCTCCATCATCCCCGCCCTGGCGCTGAAGATGGGCAGGGAGCTTTCGATCACGGACCTGTCGCACCTGACCCCGCTCTCGAACTTCGTCAGCGAGACCGCGAACATCGTCGCGGACCCCCGGCTGCCCTATGTTGGCAAGAGCGCGTTCGCCCACAAGGGGGGTGTGCACGTCAACGCGGTGATGAAGGACGCGAAGACCTACGAGCACATCGATCCATCGACGGTCGGCAACGAGCGCCGGGTCCTGGTGTCCGAGCTGGCGGGAACGGCGTCGATCCTGGCGAAGATGAAGGAGTTCGGGATCGATCCGGACAAGGGATCAGGAAGGATGGTCCTCGACCGCCTCAAGGACCTGGAGTCGGAAGGCTACCAGTTCGAGGGCGCCGAGGCGTCGTTCGAGCTGCTGGTCCGCCGCATACAGAACGGCATCAAGCCCCCGTTCCGGCTGGAAGGCTTCAGGATATTCGTGGACGTCGCCGGCAGCAACGTGTCGTCGGAGGCGAGCATCAAGGTCGTCGATTCCACTGGAGCTATGGAGCACACCGCGGCCGACGGCAACGGTCCGGTCAACGCCCTCGACCGCGCCGTGCGCAAGGCGCTGGAGCACTTCTACCCCGAGCTGCAGAAGGTCCGGCTGGCCGACTACAAGGTCAGGGTGATCGATAGCAAGGACGCCACCGGGGCGAAGGTCAGGGTGCTGATCAGGTCCACTGACGGCGAGCGGTCGTGGACCACCGTGGGAGTGTCCTCCAACGTCATCGAGGCTTCCCTCACGGCTCTGCTGGACAGCATGGAGTACAAGCTAATGAAGGCCCGCGACGGAAAAGCGTGACCGGCCCCACCTTTTTATCCCAACAAGGCGATAACAGGTGCGGGGAACTGTATGCTGGAGAGGAGAAACGCTCGGACCATCATGATCGTGGCGGTGGCGATGGCGCTGACAATGGTCGTGGTGCTAGCCGCGATCATGCCGTACCTGGAGGCGAGCAGAAGCTCGTACCGGAGGAGCATGGGCCATATCACCAATGCAGTGATCATCGACTCCTCCGTGACGGCCAATGTCGCCCTCCTGGGCAGCTCGCCGGACACCCAGTTCATGTCGGAGTGCCTGGATTCCTTGGCGCTGAAGGTCGACATGGTCACCGACACTGACGGCCTCGACCAGTTCTCCGGCATCGTATGCATTGACTGCACCGGCCTGACGAACGAGACCTTGATGGGATATATCGACCCCCTAAGGGCGCTGATGCTGACAGGCACACCCCTGATATTCGTCAACGATACGATGGGTGCCCTGGCCCAGGTGATCTACGGTCAGGACGTGTCGTGGGTCGGGATGGTATCGACCGACCGCACACCGATAGCGGTCCGCGCGCTCAAGCATGATCCTCAGGGCGGATGGTCGGGAAGCTTCGATCTTGGGGGCAGGGCGAGCGACCGGGCTCAGCTGGCCAACGCGATCTCCCACGCCTACAACTGGTCGGCCGAGCGGATTGCCAACGTGAACGTCTCCGAAACCGTGACGACCAACGCGCGCACATATCAGGCGTTCTCTTACGCATACTACTCTGGAGATGCGTTCGAGCCCTACGGGCGCTTCACTATCTTCAACTCCTTCATACGCACCATCTGGAACAACCCATATTCCTTGGACATGTGGTACGTCCACTACAGGGTGGAGTCCGCCCCCGGCTATGGTGTGTACGGCAACGATCGTCGGACCGCGTCGATGGACATCGTCTCAACGTTCGGCGAGGGAGCGAACCTGGTGAGGCATGGGCCAGGCACCGCTTACGGGGTTGGCGATGCTGGCATCCATTTGAGCCCGTTCTCGGACGACCGCTTCGGCCGTTGGAGCTACGGGGTCCAGGACGTCACGGTCATGGACCACAGCGACTCTAGCAAGGAAATGCTCAGGATGGACCATGCCCTGGACCTTAGCAAGGTGGTCAGCAGGTCGCCGTACACCGTCGAGCCGGGTGCCGGCATATTGGTGGAGAAGGGCATGGGCATCTCGTTCCATGACACCTATGATGTCGAATGGAAGACGCCTTCGTTCTTCGCCTGGGAGTCCGACCTCGTATCCACAGAGGTCAATGGGCGGGTGAGGTAGGAGCATTAATTTATCTCGCCATCTCCCTCCCCTGTGCCGATGGCCTATAAAGTCGAGATCATCGGTCCGAAGGAGAGCGAGACCCTTTTCCGCCACTACGAGCCCAGGTACCTATACACATCCAAGTGCGAGCTCCACGGGACCTGCATCCGCCTGCTCACCGACCAGGCGAGCACCAACAACTACTGGGAGGATAACTTCTACAGCATGTCGGAGAGCGTCCGCTCCCACGGCCGCCTGGTGGTCCTCGACGCCCCGGACCAGGAGACCGGGGTCAAGTACGACCCTCTTACCCGCACGGCGTTCCTGTTCAACATCGACTACTACGGCTGGGTCAAGAGCATCGCGCTGGCGCTGGCCAGCGACATTCTGGAGGACCAGCACCGCATCTACTCGGTGCACGGTGCGGCGCTGGACGTCGCCGGGAAAGGCGTGACGCTGATCGCGCCGTCGAAGTCCGGGAAGACCACGCACTCCTGGGGCCTCCTGAGGCTGGACGACGCCCGGCTGGTGACCGACGACTGGTTCTTCGTTCGCATGTCCTCCAAGCGGCCTCTGGCCTACGGCTCGGAGAAGAACTTCTACGTCGAGGGGGATATCGCCAGCATCTGGCCTGAATACCAGGGGCTGGTGGACAAGGCGAGCTTCGACAACCGGGGGCGGGCGATCGTGAACGTCCGCTGGACGATCGGCCAGGGCGGCGTGGTCCCCATGACCACCATGTACAAGATCATCTTCCTGAAGAGGGACAAGGCCGATCCCATGGTGAGCAGACAGCTGAGCGTCGAGGAGGCGATGGCCTACCTGGAGGCGAACGACTTCTGCAACCCTCACCAGCTGGTGCGGGACGAGAGGAAGATGGAGCTGCGCCGCAGCTTCTTCCGGGATTTCCTCAGCAGATGCGAGGTGCACATGGTCAACACCACCGGCCAGCCCTTGGAGGTCCAGGAGATAGTTCGCCGGATCGCCTGCGGTACGTCCGAGCGCCAGGATCGCAGGTCAAAGAACAACGAGTATTGATGAGAGAGGAGTCCCCGAAGATTAAAGAAATGGTGGGGAAGTTGGAGAAGGTCCACGGGGACTCCCCACTCACATATTGAGGAAGGGCTAATAATATTTATCGCCTCCCAATGCAATTTTTTCGTCTGAGAGAATGGAACCAGTGGCCGTTCAGATGTCCAGTCCGAAGGCGTCGGCGAACTCCTCCATCTTCCTGAACTCGGCGATGAACCTCGTTCCCTTGTCGGTGATGAGGTAGGCGGCCCGGTCGCCGTCCTGCTCCTTGCTGATAAGCCCCGACTCCTCTAGCTGCTGCAGATACTTGGTCAGGCGATCGTGCGAGAGATTTGCTTTGTACAACACATGGGTGACCTTTACCGGGCCATCCTCGGCCACCGCCCGCAGTATGTCAGCGAAGATGCGGCCCTTGGAGCGGTACTTCTGCGGACCCTTCATCTTCCCCTCCTCATGTAGCACAGCACCGCGAGCAGGGTCAGGAAGCCGACCAGCTCGAGGGTTCGGCCGGCCACGTGGACGATGTCCTCGACCGGGCTGAACATGATCAATATGTGGCTTGACAGCACCAGGAAGAACGATGCCGACACCCCCAGCGAGTACCAGCTCCGCTTGACCGATAGGTGGACCACCTGGGCGATCATGATCACCACCAGCAGGGCGACCAACACCATCTCCATGTACGGGGCGACCCCGAGCAGTGAACCTCCGACCGCCTTCTTCCCCACCAGCATCATGCCGGCCATGGCCACGCTGGCCTCCCTCAGGCGGGAGGCGTACGCGTAGACCAGGATGAGCAGCGCCACGATGCTGATGACATAGTATATCCAGAAGCCCACGTCGGCCCCGGACATCTCCTGGGTCTTGCTAGCGTAGGATATCCCCACGAAGTAGGTGTAGGCCAGGGTGATGCTGTTGATGAAGAGGGCGGCCGACAGCAGGGTGAAGGCCATGAACAGCGCGTAGAGAGTTCTCTCCTTGATCCACTGGTAACCCCGAAGGGCGTAGATGGCCACGGCCAGGGCTACCAGCGCGGTGATGAGCTGGAATAGGGCGTCATAGGGGAGGAACCAGCGGGGCGGGAACATCTAAGCTACGTCCTGACCGGCAACCCCATCTGCGGTATGTCATATCAACCATTCGTTCATATCCTGAGAATTGAAGCATTCTTGTACGGTTCCCGCACTGAGCGCGGGCTAGAGGGCGATCAATAAAGGGAGAATAAGGAAAAAGGTTGGAGCGGGGAAGCTCCCGCCTAGGGCTGCTGGGCCGGCTCCGGCCGCTTCACCTCCCTGCGTATCCTCACACCCGAGACGATGTTGAGCACACCGACGATGATCAGGAAGATGCCGATGAGCCATAGCAGGGCCAGTATGCCCGCTCCAGGGAACACCACCAGCAGGATGCCTATCACCAGGGACCATATGCCGGACACTGCCAGCAGCGTGCGGTTCGATGTGCCGAACGTGGCATGGCCTTTCGGGGCAGCAATAGCCTCGGCGATCTGGATGATCCCGGTGATGATCGCGAAAGCCCCGAACAGGTAGATCGCCAACGTGGCCGTGAAGCCAGGAGCCAGCAGGGCAATTATACCAAAGATTATGACCACCACGCCTTCCACCAGGTTCAACGTCCGCCATCTACTGCCGATGGTCCTGTCCCTGCTGTAGATGATGAGCGCGATGCCGCTCAGGATCAGCATCAGGCCGAACACGTACAGGAACAGCACGAGCGTGAACCCGGGCACGAACAGGAAGGCGAGACCGAACACCAACGCGATGATGCCGACGGCCATTCGGCCCCACCATGTTCTCGACGTTTTTTCTTTCGCCATTTTTCCACCTCCGCTCCGGGTCTCTGCCCGGTCAGGCTATCAGTTTCGACCTCGGCCTATTAATACAAATCTACGTTCGCACTATCCCTGAGCGGGGTGGCCAGGGAGGCGGCAAAGGAGGAAAATGAAGCCGCGCCGAGGGCGCCAGTCGCAGTACCGATTTGTGAACGATTCGTCCATACGATGCTTTCAGAGAGGGGATATACCCCCCAGGTATCTGACCGGGACGGAGGTTAACAAGTGAAGATACGCACCAAGATGATGGCCTTGGGAGCAGTGGCCGCCCTGATGGTATCGGGAGCGGCCCTGGCATTCCTGCCATCTACGGAAGTTGCGGCATCGGACGATGTGCCGATCGTCGATGTCGAGACCGCCTCGACCGATCTGGCCACGCTCAACCTCAGCGTGAACGTGTTGTGCCGTGTGGAGGGTGAAAGCATCACCCTCGCCGGGGTCAATGTGACCGTGTACAAGGTCAACATCACCGAGAACGAGGATTGCGCCACCATCGTCATCGACAGGGTCGCCGAGGGGCTGACCGATGCCGATGGCAACGTGACGTTCCAGCTTCCCGAGGGCGAGTACGCCGTGAGCGCCTCGTACCAGGGACTGAGAGGATTCGACTGGGTGAACCTCACCGAGGACCAGATCAGCACAGTGCGGCTGCACGGGTGCAACTGGGACCTGATGAGGTCGCAGAGCCATCACTGGATGAACGGCAGCTGCGACCGGGACCGCGACCGGTTCACGGACCGGGGCATGGATGACAACTCGTCCTGCTGCCGGTCGAACCTGAGCGAGATGCGGTCGCCCGGCTCCATGTGGGAGCAGTGCTGCGGGCCGCTCGAATAAAGCTGAACGCCGATACCCCAAAACACCCGGGGGACCGGAAACGGCCCCCCGGCACTTCCCTTTTATTCCCTGGCCGAGCGCCCGACGCGCGTGGAAAGACGGGGCCGAGAATTTGTGCGGCCAGTCTTATCATAACAAGTAATCAAATTTAATTCCATGCAGATAATTTATATAAGCGCAATCGCGCGGTTAGGCAGGCATGGAAGAACACGATGCTTCCCAGTTGCCCGCGCATATGAGCAAATGCCGGGATACCAGGACGTTCGACCGCTTCTTGCTGGCCTACTTCCTCGGCATCATCGCCGTCTCGTTCTACGCTCTGTTCTCGTTCCAGTGATCTAACCGCTCGAGGCACCAGGGTGGATCGCCTGAAGCGCGGCCCTATCTGCAAGGCCGAGTGCTCCATCATCGACGGTCCGATCACTTAACGTCGCGTGCCCCGTCAGCGTGCTTCTCCACCGCGACCTCGCTAAGGCGGGATATCGCCGCCCCGACCAGGGAGAGCGCCCCCGCCACGGTGACGGCAACCGCCACCGACGACGCCAGCTCATCGGCCAGCGGCCCGCCGGCGATGGCGCTGTAGTCCATCGACCCCATCATGATGGTCATAAGCAAGGTCGCCAGGGACACCCCGACGGCCGCGCTGAGGTTGCGCGCCGTCGCTTGCACGCTCGATGCCAGTCCGCTCTTCTCCCGGGGCAGGGAGAGCATGAACTCGGTGTTGTTCGGCGTCTGGAACAGGCTGCTGCCCACTCCCATGATGGCGAAGGCCGCCAGGGTGATTAGCAAGTTGTGGACGAAGAACCCGTAGGCCAGCAGGAACAGCGCCCCCGCCCGGGCGAGGTGTCCCATGGTCGCGTAGGGCCGGAAGCGGGCCCGGTCGTACATCTGCCCCACCAGCGGGGAGCCGAACATCAGCACCGTCGGGAGGATCATGAAGATCAGGCCGACGGTCTCCGGGTCATAGTTCAGCACGCCCTCGTAGTAGAACGGGCCGAGGATGGAGACCATGTTCATCGATACGAAGAACAGGATCATGCTCAGTCCGATGAGGTCGAAGCGGATCACCCGGAACACCGAGGGGTCCAGGAGAGGCTGCTTGGTCCTTCGCTCCCACAGCGCGAAGAGGACGATGGTCACGAGGAAGGCGGCAAGGTAGCCAATCGCGCCCGGGCTCAGCGTGCCGCTTTCGGCAAGAGCGCCGAGCATCAGCACGAGGGAGGCGACGNNGACGGAGGCCGTCCACAGGAACGAGCCGGGAAGGTCCAAGTGCAGGCGGTCCGAAAGCTTCTCGTCGACCTTCATGACCCTCGCCCCGATGAGGGCGGCGACGATCCCGATGGGCACGTTGACCAGGAAGATCGATTGCCAGCCCAGGGTGCCCACCAGCAGGCCGCCGATCACCGGTCCGAGCATCGCGCCCACGGCCACGATGGCTCCCAGGAAGCCCATCGCTCTCCCTCTATCGGCCGGACCGAAGGTCCGGAACACGATGGCGGTGGACACGCTGAACAGCATCGACGCGCCCAGGCCCTGGAGCACCCGGAAGAAGATCAGCTGGGAGAGCCCGGAGGACAGCGCGCAGAGGAGCGAGGACAGCGAGAATACGACGAGCCCGGCGGTGAACATCCTCGCCTGGCCGACCCGCTCGGCGACCTTGCCCGATATGATGAGCGCGCAGGTCTGCACTAGGACATAGACGGTCACCACCCACTGGGTGTCCGCGACCGCCACGTTGAAGTACGAGGTGATGGACGGCAGGGCGATGTTCAGGGCCACGGTGTCCAGGACCGACATGAACACGCCGATAAGGATGATGGCCAGGACGAGGTACCGCCCGCTTCTCTGTTCAACGATGTCCATGAGGGTCAAGGCCTCTTGAGAGGGGCGCGGGCCATAAAGGTTGGCATGGACCTGTCGTCCTCCTTACCTCGCTCCCTAGCGTCCCTGGACCAGATTTACGCAGGGGGTCGGCGATGCTCTTCAGATGCTTCCGGTGCTCTTGCCTCCCGACGTCCCGATAAGACGGGCGAACTGCTCCACCTTGTCCTGCCACCCGTCGATCAGTGGCCCCTTCATCGTATCTGGCCGGACGAAGAGCTGCATCTCCGCGACCTTCACCATGCCCTTGGCCTTCAGCTGCTCGTCCAGCATCGGTATCGTGCGCCGGATCTTCTCCATCTCCTCCTCCGTTGGCATCCGTCCGGTCTTCTTGTCCGGCACGGTCGCGCTGCAGGTCGCGAACACGGCGTACCTCGCCCCCGACGGCAGGTTCGCCTTCTTCAGGAAGCGCATGATGTTTCCCGGCGCCTTCCCGAAATGCGTCGGCGATCCGAACACATAGAGATCGGCGGGAGGGATGTCCCTCGGGCTCAGCTCGTCGATGTGATGGACGCTGACCTCGTTCCCCCCGGCGGCCATGAGCCTCCCGAGCTCATCGGCCACCCTTGCCCCGTTTCCGTACTTGGAGGCGTGATAGATATCGATCCTCATGACCCGACACCGAGGGGACAAAGCGAATGCCAAGTTAATGAGGTTGAGGGCGCAGGCAGCATCAATAGGGGCGTGCGGCATTTTGACGTGCTACGGCACTTTCGGTCCCCTCCCCCCGCAAACGAGGTCAATGATGAGCTGGCTCCAACGGACCATGAGCGAGTACGCCGATGTGATTAAGAAACAAGCCTGCCCGGCCTGCGGGGCCGAGGGCGTGATGCGCTTCCGCTGTAGCGAGGCGACGATGGAGGCGCCGTGCTCCAAATGCGGGATGCCGGTGAGGCTGGAGAGGAAGGACCATAGCGCGAGCGGGTTCCTCTCCAGCTCTTATA
The DNA here is from genome assembly GCA_002508545.1 of Methanomassiliicoccus sp. UBA6. Classification (GTDB taxonomy): domain Archaea; phylum Thermoplasmatota; class Thermoplasmata; order Methanomassiliicoccales; family Methanomassiliicoccaceae; genus UBA6. The sequence continues at coordinate 4,260 of DAVH01000035.1, read as the reverse complement.
ACGACAACTGGACCGACCTGGAGCAATCGGTCTGAAGAGGCGGGAAGGGGCGACATCGCGCCGACATTGGCCTCGCCCGGATGCGAGGACAGTCTCGTCGGACGGTGCGAAATGACGGTGCAGTGGTTTACCGAACGACGCACGTGTGGACGAGTATCGGCCACAACGCGTGAACTTTCGGCAACCACGACTATTGCACCAAGACCGGCTGTCCCACGGGGATCCCCATCTGGCCACCGACATGTTCAGGCTGGATCGCTTTGCTCGAGGGATGCCACGATCTTCGCGTCCACCTTATTCGCCAGGTCGATCAGGAGCTCGTTGGGCAGGGGATCATAGCTCGTTAGGTCATGGTACGCGATCATGCAGACCACGTTCCTGTCGATGAAGAACAACCACTTCGCTTCATGCCCAAGGGTAATGTGGGGCCCGTCGAGGATGATCCCTCCATCGCCTACGCTGACGTTGGCAATGATGACCGGAATCTCTGGTAACACGCCTGGGTCGCCTTGGTAAGGCCTATCCGCGACCGCTGTTATGTTGTAGTAGGTCATGGCGTCCTCGGTCGTGTTGAACACGATCACCGCTACATCGATCCAGTAATGCAGATGGCCGGTGGAGTTGTTCTGCGAGAAGGTGATGGTGGCATCGCTCACGACTGCCTGATAGATCGCATCCACCGTTATCAGATCGTGGCTGGCATTGACGATCACCGGGGTTGCGTCCCAATCAGCGCCCATGTCGCTCTGATCGAGGAGGAGGTCGGTAGCTAAGCCGCTGACCAGCTTATCCTCCTCCACATCATCCGATGTATCTATGTCGTCCTCATTTCCACCAGGCGCTCTTCCGGCAGACGAGAGCATGAGCGCTGTCACCAGAACCGCGACCAATACAATGGCCAATACGGCCCCTAGCATTGTTCCCCTCTTCCCGATAGGATTGCCATCCCCGGCTTCATCGACCATTTCGTTCCTCTCTGGAATTCAATCACACCGGCCAATATAAGTAAATTCTAATTTCAATATATTTCCATATAAATCTTATAATTACCATCGGCGAGGCTCGGTCCGTGAGATTAGTTCACTGTGTCAGACTGGTCTGCTTGTCCCCTCCTTGAGGTGTATGATCGGATCAGGAGCGAGGTTGAAAGCGAAGGCATTAACTGATAGTATAATGGACTGGCGTCGGGGGAACCATCTTTTTTATGTCTGAGAATGATATTGGTTCGGGGATAAATTGAAGGATAGTGGCGGAGCCGGAAAAGGACTAGATGGATCCGGAGGAAAAAAGAAGTGGAAGAGATGGTCCATAGTAGCTATCATAGCCGTGGGCATGGTCGGCATGCTCATCGCATCACCATTCATTATGCCGGCCGCCTCGAACCCGAACCACCAGATCCTTCAGGCTGGTGACTTCCTTCACTACGATTTTTCCGGCTCCTATAACAACTCGTCATTCACCTCTATTATGGGCACTAATGTCACGGTGAACGGTGCCTCGGAATCCGCGGTAAGCTGTTTCCGTATGAGCGATGGCCACTCTCTCATCCCCGAGTTCGGCCACGATTTCAAGGTCTTCTATGGTGCCCCGAGCAGCGGACAGATCATCGGGACGGAGCAGATAGCTACTCCCTTCGGACCAAAGTGCGTCACCACGGTCTATTGGTTCTACCCTGGAAATGATGAGGTGATCTTGATCGATGTGGGCGTCGACTCCTACCTGGTGTACCGCTGGACGGTCTCCAGCATGACCGGGCTTTATCACTATACCTATGAACTGACGGCGACGAATAACACCATGATCCATTCAGCGGACAAGACGATGAGGACGGTAAATGTCGAGGTGCTCAACACGCCCTCCACCAAGGCAGGCTCTCATTCTTTTGGTTATGACCAACCGGGCATGGGGTCCGGATACGTCTACGGCTCGGTCCAGATATCGCAGGGCCAACAGCTCCACTATATCATCGGCGGAAACGCCACAGCGTACGTGATGGACCTCAACGACCTCAAGAGCATAGATGCCAATGGGCAGTTCCGGTTCCGCGAGGACCTGAGCAGATCAGCCGGCGACCCGGGAGAGACGAACGTTACCGTGGAACCGGGCATCTACTGGTTTGTGGTATTGTGCAAGGGCTCAGATGAGGCCATTGAATATCACGACCATGTGACGAGCGCGTACTTCGTTTTCTACTTCGGCCCGAAGGGGCAGAACTGATCAGAGGGACATAAGGATCGGCCAAACACTGTAACGCTCTTGCGTTCGTCATGGACATGACCGTCCGTTAGGTCTCACAACACCCTATCCTCCATCGGTCTGCCGCGGGCGGAGGGGACCCGCAAAGCGAGGCGGAAATACGAGGGCCGAGATGGGCACCCTGGAGGCTGACGTGAGCTTATGGGGATTGTTGCCATAGAGAGCAACCCGAACCTCCCTCAACGGGAGATTGAGCGGCAACCTATCCATCGATATTCTCGCGCAACTTGATCTTTTCCTCCTGCTGGTGCGCAACAAACAGGGCCGTGTCAACCGTCTGTTGGGAATAATGACCCATGCTATCTGCCTGGACATGGCACAACACCCTCCCCTCCATGAAACCAATGAACGGGTAGCGGTGAGTCGAGTTGTATTTTTCCCACCCCAGGAAGCCAGCATCGGCTATCCGAATGGTAGTGTAATTGTTCCATTCCCTGTGCTCGTAAAAATTGTCATTCAGAACCTGATATGCGGCCTGGCACTCCGAGGTCGAATTATAAACGCGAATCGAGACCCAGAACGTATCGGTCCCGTTGTAGAACCAATGGTCAACGAAAGAATCGAGACCCGGTTGCTGATACTGAGGCGGCTTACCACTATAGCCCTCGCCGCCCGTCCATTTCGGGCCGAGGTCGCTTGCGCCTATGATAGTTATCTCCGCCTCTGAAGGTCTGGGACGGCTCATGTCGGTATAAACGAACAGGGCAGAGGCGACCACAACGATCGCGACAATAACGGCAATGACCTTAACCTTCTTGACCATAATTCCCCCACTTGATGAAATATCATGCGGGAGCAATAAAACTATGGAGGCGGGAAACCCTACTCTCGACTTGATATATCTTTAAATTAATACTGAAAACTCGATGAGCCAGAGCGAATCAGTCGATTGTGTATGTTTCTAATGTTCTGTGGATTATTTTATCCTTGATTCCACCTTGTTCGCCAGGTCGATCAGGAGCTCGTTGGGAAGCGGATCGTAGCTCGTCATGTCGTGGTACCGAATGCTACAAACGACGTTCTTGTCTACGAACAATAACCATTTTACTTCATTCCAAGGGGTTATGCCTGGCCCAAACAAGATGCCCCCTCTATCGCCAATGCTGACGTTGGTAAGGAATACCGGATAAGGCGAAGTGCCCGGTTCGAGGCCAGAGCTGTCCTTTATGTGGGTCTCAATGCACTTGTCGATAAAAGCCGAGGCGTTATCGACCGAGTTGAATACCGCTATTGCTATCTCGACCCGGTAGTGCACATCACCAGAGGAATTTAGTTGCTCGAATCCGGAAAAAGAGTAGCTGGTGACCTCTGGATTGTCTATGGAATCGGGAATGTACGGTGAGACTGTCCAAATAGCGCCGATATCGTTCTCATTTACCATGAAGTCCGATGCTACACCGCTGACTAGTTCATCCTCATTCCCGCTTTCAGGTGCTTCTCCGGATGATGAAACCACTAGTGCCATTACCAGCACCGCTACCAGAAGGACGGCTGACATAGCAACCAAGAGCTTGCCTTTATGCCTATCCGCCTTTGGCTTGCTTCCATTTGCTTCATCGACCAATCAGCACAACCCAACGAGTGTGAGAGACATGTGGCATATAAATAGGATTTTTACGCGATAAAATTGCATAAACTCAATGACTGGATGATAAGCGTAGGCTAGATCTATCAGAGGGACGGATGCTGAGTGAGCTCAGCTGACCGCTATCAACAGTATCGTCATCAGGGTCACTTTGAGAGCTGGCATTCCAAGGAAGATCACTAATCACACCCTTCACCGGACCTGCGGATAATTTCACGGCAATGCGGGTATGGGTATCGCCGAGGCCGTTGACATTCTAGGACATTCTGAAACTAGGACCGCTCAGCGATATCTCAGAAGAAGACTCGATGACCAGAAGAATGCTTTAGCGAAGCGTGGAGATTACCTAAGAGGCATCGAAGCGGGGATGATCAGAGATGATCATAGAAGGAAAAACAAGGAAGGTGTGGGGGAGAATC
>DAVH01000055.1 GCA_002508545.1 Methanomassiliicoccus sp. UBA6 | reverse complement strand
AGAAGACATCAGCTAATCAAGCTTGACCCGTGAATAAATGAAATTGGGAATATGTTTGGGGCTACTGGGTGAACCACGCCTTGGTGTTGGGCAGCAGTAGATAGATCAGTATGATCACCGGGATGAGGATGGAGAGCACCAGCGTGGCGATCCCTGCCAGCGTTCCGCCGACAATGGCGGAGATGACCGACCCCAGGATGTTCAGGACCAGGAAGATGACGCCCAGTATCCATGCCCACCGCTTGCCCCTGAGGAAACCCCAGGCCAGCAGGAGGGCGATGAGGGCCATTATCAGCAGCGCCACACCAAGCCCGGCGAACAGCAGGGGCCCGGCGTCGATGAGCAACTGGGGGACGTCCGTTCCCAGCATGTCGATGAACTCCTGGCTGCCGATGAACGCGGCCACCCCGAACAGCGCCAGGGAGGCCAGGAGCACAAGGATGCCATAGATGATCATCAGTATCGCGAGGATGGTCACTCCCAGCGGACGGTTCCGGGGGGCGGGAGGATAGTACTGGGCCGGAGGTGTCGGCTGGTATGGAGGCGGCTCGTAAGTGGTCATAAATGAGAATATTGGAGAACCGAATATATCTACAAGAGCTAGAGTCCATGCGAGAGCTAGGGTACAGCAACAAGAGCACTTCGGTCACCTCCTGAACTACGTTCTCGATCGAGACCGCGGAAGCTACGGTCGGGACGACCGGAGTTCACGCTTGGCAGACATCGTGTAATGCCTCTGCGTAGGTGCTGGCGGGTGATGCAAGAAGTACTGCTCACTAGGGCTGGGAGGTTCACTTGGATAATGAAAAGAAGGGAAGGGGAAAGGTGTTTACTTTCCGAAGAAGGCCTTGACCGGCTTGGTGAACAGGTAGTAGATGATCACACCGTTGATCAGCAGGCTGATGATGCCGTTCGGGAGGCTGATGATGGCGAAGATCACACCAAGAACGCTGAATATCAGCGCGAGGATCCAGGCCCAGCTCCGGCCGGTCCACAGTCCCCAGGCGACAAAGATCTGGAACAGGCCCATGATCAGCATGACGCCCCCGAGGACCACTCCCAGGGCAGCGAAGATGCCACCTGCGGCCCCTCCGAGGGCGAGGATCCCTGCGCCCGCGGCCAGCATGGCGAGGCCACCTAATGCGGTCAAAATTGCAAGTATCGTTACCCCGAACGGCCTCGACACTGCGGGGGCCGGGGTGTACGGTTGAGTCGCTGTAGTCATTGGCGGTAAATATATCCATATATTAATAGAACCGCTTTGCTGGTTATCAGCGCCGGTGATAACGGGGGCCCAGGAATTAAATAACGCGCCGCGGATGGAAACGCCGTGCCAGCCATCGAGGTGCATGGGCTAACCAAGCGATATGCTAAGGTGAACGCCCTGGACGGCGTATCCTTCTCCGTGCCGGAGGGCACGTTCTTCGGGTGCTTCGGTCCCAACGGGGCGGGGAAGAGCACCCTGCTCAAGGTGCTGACCGGACAGATCAACCCGACCGAGGGGGAGGCCAGGGTGCTGGGCATGGACGTCCAGGGCAACGGCATCAAGATACGCGAGAGGGTCGGCATCGTCCCCGAGGTGGAGTCGCCCCCTTCCTATCTCACGGCGTACGAGTTCCTGTACTTCGTGGCCGAGATAAGGAGGATCGATGATATCGAGGGTCGGATCGAGCGATGGCTGGACTTCTTCGACCTCAACGCCACCAAGGGAACGCTGTGCAAGGACCTGTCCAAGGGGATGCGGCAGAAGGTCATGCTCTCGGCGGCGTTCGTCCATGAGCCCCGGCTCCTGTTCCTGGACGAGCCGTTCGTCAACCTCGATCCCATCTACCAGCACAAGCTCCGTGAGTATCTGCTCGATCTCCGTGAAGAGGGCCGCACCATCTTCCTGTGCTCCCACATCCTGGACATGGCCCAGAAGCTGTGCCAGGAGATGGTGATCCTGAACCACGGGAAGGTGATCGCCGCCGGCAGCGTGGCCGAGCTGACCCAGAAGGAGGACCTTGAATCGCTCTTCCTGCGCATGGTGAACGAAGATGCACCTGCTTAGGCTGATGCTGCGCGAGGAATACCGCCTCCACGTGTCCTATTCCTCGTCCAGGATGTTCCTGGCCATGCCCGTCTTCGTGTTCCTCATCTCGTTCATCACCTCCCTGACCATGAGGAACCTGCAGGGAAGCATCGACCTCCTGGACATGGTCATGGGCCTCAATGCCGGCGTGTGCCTCTACGGCATCAGCGTGGGCGCCCTGGGATTCCTGGGAAGGACCTACGTGGAGCGGAGGCAGGGGAAGTACAACTACATCGTGGCCATGCCCGCCCTGCTCCCCATCTCCTACCGCTTCACCTTCCTTGGCATGTACGTGCGGGACATCCTCTTCTACATCGCCCTAATGCTGGGGCCGGCGATCGCGGGACTGGCGGCCGCTGCTCCCTTGGTCTCTTACTCGTGGACCGCGGTCCTCGCGGTCTCGGCCACCCTGGTGCTCTCCTTCCTGTCAGGGATATCGCTGAGCTTCGCCGTGTCGGTCATCGGCTCGCGGAGCCGCACGGCCCTGATGGTCATGGTCGGAGGGATCCTCTCGGTGCTCATCGGCTTCGGGGCGTTCCACCTGTACGGAATGGACGCGTTCCTGCCGTCCATCGGATTCCAGATGGCCCTTCCCCCGTTCGGGTGGGACCCATCGAGGGCGGGGCTCCAGCTCGCGGTGTGCGCGGTCTCCTTCCTCGGGCTGACCGCCCTGGCCTTCCTATGCGTGGCCGAGACCTACGACGCCGAGGTGAAGCGCAGGAGCCTCCGGGCGGACCTGCTGCCGACCTACCTGCGCCGGTTCGCCTTCGCCCGCTCGTACCGGCCGTACCTCGCGAAGGAGTCGGTGGACCTGCTGAGGAGCGGCACGATCGGTAAGATATCGTTCACCTTCATCGCCCCCCTGACCTTCCTCAGCTTCGCCACGTGGTACATCAACACCGGCCTCAACGTGCCGGTGGGGTTCAACCTGGTGTTCTACGCCTCGATGGTCGGCTTCTTCGGGGTGATGCTGTACTCCTGGCTCACCAACATGGACACCGTCGATTACTTCGAGACCCTTCCGGTCACCCCGACGAGGCTCATCCGCGCCAAGCTGATGATGTTCCTCCTCCTTACCACCGCGATCTCCACCGCCTTCGTGCTGGCGCTGTCGATGATGAACGGCGAGACCAGGCTGCTGTGGCTCCCCCNNCCCTGCCGGTGCTCTACGTGACCACCGTATACATGGTGGTCTCGATGTCCTACCTGACCGGGCTCCATCCCAACTCCCACCTGTTCAACCCCCAGGTGCTGTCCCGCTTCGCCCTCATCTCCATGGTTCCGGAGATCGGCCTGACCATCCTGTCGTTCTCGGTGGACCGGTCGCCGACCATCGCCGCCATCGCCATCATCGCCGTCCTCGGTGGCCTGCTGGCGATCACCATGGTGCTGTACCGTCGGCTGGACCGGCGGTGGTCGGGCGCAGGCTTTTGAACTGCCCTGGCGGGCAAAGCTTCCCGCCCATCACGGCCTCCGCAGCGGCCTTACAAGATATCAGATAAGCGTGAGCTCCTGTCGTTCCGACCGTCATCGACGGAAGCACGGCCGGGGCTTGGGCCTGATGGGGAATGCCCAATGCGCTCCTGCAGCTCGCTTTTGTGGGGACCGCTCGCATAAAGTTAAAGGGTCGCGGCGGATGGTAGGAGGGACCATGGAGCGCGATGCCATCCTCCGCAGGATAGTCCACCTCAGCACCCCGGTGTTCCTCGTGTACTACTTCCTGCCATCCCCGCTGTGGCCGGGAGGCCCCTCCAAGGAGATCGGCCTGCTCCTCGCCCTGATGGCGACCATGATCTTCGAGCTCGCCCGCCTGCTGCTGGGGTTCAGGGTCCCGGGGCTCAGGCCCTACGAGTCCGAGCAGATATCCGCGGCCGCGTGGGCGGCCATCGCGCTCACCTTCTCCTTCCTCCTCTTCCCGATAGAGCTGACCGCCCCGGTCATCTTCGGTATGGCCCTGGTGGACCCGGCGATCAGCGTGGTCCGCCGGACCGAGTGGTATCCCTGGCTTCCGTATGCTCTACATCTGGCGATCATGCTCGCGGTGATCGGCCTCATGGTCCCCTTAGATCTGAGGTGGATCATCTCCGCCGCGGCGGCCTCGACGGCCGCCATTGCCGCCGAGGGGATAAAGACCAGCTACGTGGACGACGACAGCCTGATGATCGTCGTGCCACTTCTGGTGCTGTTCGTATTGGTAAGCATTTAGCCTTGGTGGGTTGAAAGGTCCCGGCCAGCAAGGACGAAGCGAACGATCAATAGAACGTTCGGCCATCCCCCGAACGGCATTTCCTCGGCCCATTATCGAGGATGACCCGGTCGGGATGACCGGAACCCGTGCTCGTGGCCAGGCGACCTCTATGGACATCAGCGAACGTGCCGTAAGCTGCCTGTTGAAGAAAAAGTCACGCTTGAGAGATCAGGGCGGTTCACTCGCCCTTGCGCCAGGTAACGGTGCCGAAGAATCCCTTCTTGGGATACCGGTCATAGTGCTTTATGAACGGCTGGACCGGTCCCTCGTTCGCCTTAATGGCCTCCTCCTCGGTGTCGTAGACCTTGCCGGTCCAAAAGGTCTGATAGTATATCTTCTGCGCCTTTTCGGCCATGGGCACGAGTAATTGTATCGTTGTTAATAACCTTTGAGGTAGGCAGGGGACCTCACTTACCCTATAGGCCTAGAACGGGGCGGTAGCCCTTTATATCCATACAAACCAATTAGGTTGGCTATGAATAGAATCAAGGTTATCAACGAACCATCGGAACTTGTACCGATGTTGCGAGCCGTTGATACCAAGGTGAAGAGAGAGGTTTTAAAGGAGGTGACGCTGGAGTGGCGCACCACCAAGGAGGTGGAAGCGAAGTTCGGGCCTGAAGGGACCGACGCCCTCAAGTTCTTCGAGAAGATGAAGCTCGTGGAGACCCGGTGGCAGTCCACCAGCGGGTCCTTCCCCGAGAAGGCTTACCATACCTATTACACCTCATTTCACATCAACGCTTCCTGGCCTGTCTATGAGATCTCCGATGTCCTCGCGGCGGCGATGATGCCCGAGGAGGAGTTCGAAAGCATCGAGAAGGAAATTTTCAAGGNNGGGCCCGAAGGCCGCTTCGCCGGCGACATCGCCGAGAAGCTGGGCATCACGTCCACCATGCTGCGCAGCCTTGTGAAGCGCTCGGTCCGCCTCGATTACCGTGGCCACCGGATCGAGCGTCTCAAGGAGTGAAGGCGGGGATGACCGAGATATACATCCTGAGGCTCGGCCATCGACCGGAGAGGGACAAGCGGGTAACGACCCACGTGGCGCTCACCGCCCGCGCCTTCGGGGCCAAAGGGATCTACGTGTCCACCCTGGACGAGGAGCTGGAGAGGAGCGTCAGGTCGGTGGTCAAGCGCTTCGGCGGCGACTTCACCATCACCACCGGCATCAAGTGGAGGGAGTTCCTCCGCAATTTCGAGGGCACCAGGGTCCACCTGACGATGTACGGGACGCACATCGATGACGCACTCCCGAAGGTTCGTACCGCCATGACCGAGAAGATGCTGATCGTGGTCGGCGCGGAGAAGGTGCCTCCGGAGGTCTATCAGGCGGCGACCTTCAACATCGGGGTCGGGAACCAGCCGCACTCCGAGGTAGCGGCGCTGGCCGTGTTCCTCGACCGCCTCAAGGAGGGTGCCGGACTGCGCACCGACTTCCACGGACGCATGACCGTGGTCCCGTGCGAGCGGGGGAAGAAAGTTGTCAACGATACCGAATGAGCAGCAGTGCATCGACATCCTGAAGGCACAGGGCGCGCCGGACCGGGTGATCAAGCATGTCTGCACCGTCACCCAGCTGGCAGTGGCCATCGCCAGGAGGAGCGGCGCGGACGTCGATCTCGTCCGGGCGGGAGGGATGCTCCACGATGTCGGCAGGTCCAGGACCCACGGCATCCGGCACGGCGTGGAGGGCGAGGCGATCGCCCGGTCGCTGGCGCTGCCGGAACCTCTCGTCCTCATAATCCGCAAGCACGTCGGGGCCGGGATACTGCCCGAGGAGGCGACTGCGCTGGGCCTTCCAGACCGCGATTATATCCCATCAACCCTCGAGGAGAAGATCGTCTGCCACGCCGACAACCTGGTGGGCGACGCGGACTACATGTCATCGGTCCTCGCCTACGACGATTTCGTGAGGAAGGGCCTCAGGGAGTCCGGGGACCGCATGATGGCGATGCATCGTGAGCTGTCGACGGCGTGCGGAGCGGACGTCGACTCGATCGTGGAGGAGGTCCGTCACCTCGAGCCCGAAGGTCCCTGCGCCCGGTATCTCCGCATGCCCATCGACAGGTGGAGCGATTAGAGGCAGTCTTTTCTCCGGCCCCGGCCATTATGGGTAATGCATGCGTCCTGGCCGCTCCCGGAGCCACGATCAGTGGAGATAGACGATGTGCAGCTGGCNNTGGGGCCAGGGCGAGCCGCTCGTCCTCATACAGGGCCTGTGGGGACCATGGACCTGTGGGACGCAAGGTTCGTTCACGAGCTGGCCCGTTCGTTCCGGGTCATCGCCTACGGCAACCGGGGCATGGGCTTCCCCACCGCCTCAGAGAAGGAGTTCAGCATACCGCTCTTCGCCCGGGACGCCTCCGGCATGATCCGCTGCCTGTGCGGGGGCAAGGCCCACGTCCTGGGATGGTCGATGGGAGCGAACATCGCCATGGAGCTGGCCATCGGCGATCCGGAGAAGGTGGACCGCATGGTGCTCTACGCCGGGAACTGCGGGGGGCCTCGCTCCGTTCCCTCATCACCGGTCATCGAGGAGCTGCTGTCGTCCCCGGAGCTCACCAGGGAGATGGTGGTGAAATCGATGTTCCCCCCCCCGGAATGGAACGATCGGCACCCCGACATCGACGAGTACTATCCCCGGTCCAGGCGGGCGACCCCGGACGATGTCCTGGAGCGGCAGCTGGAGGCCGATGAAGTATGGGAGGGCTGCCACGACCGCCTTGCGGGGGTCAGGTCCCCGACGCTGATCATGAACGGGAGCGAGGACCTCGACTGCCCGGTGGGGAACGCCTACCTGCTAGCCGACCTCATCCCCTCCTCGACGTTGATCGTGATGGAGGGAGGAGGCCATGGGATGATGTACCAGTTCCCGGAGAGGATGGCAATGGACATAGCATCCTTTCTTGGTAAGGGCCGTTCGGGGGGAGGAAAAGGCGCCTCCCGCCCTGAGCTTTGAAAATCGGTTTATAGCTTCGCGGCGGGCTTCTTGGTGGTGACCCGCTTGGGGAAGTACTTCAGGATGATGATGTCCCCGACCGACTGTATCCACCGGAACGGCACGTTCACGGCCTTGGACTCCTCCACGAGCAGAGGGTTCGTCTCGCTGACGAACAGGCCATCCACGCGCTTGTTGTCCAGATCGATGACCAGGTTGTTGACGTTTCCCAGGAAAATGCCGCTCGACGTGTAGACCTGCAATCCCATTAGCTCAGACGCTTCCTCTAGCATGAGTCATCCCGGCGTGGTATCCCATTCCTTCTTTTAATAGGTTGTGCCCATATTCATTTACTGGACCGCTCATCGCCTTGCCGCGGGAGGGAGGGGCCGAGCATATCATCGGAAATTTATTTATCAATGGACGGGCAATACGGTTTTGCATTTGAGATGCAAAACCGTTGGAGGCCAAAACATGGATGAGATTGAGCAGATACGCGAGAGGAAGAAGCAGGAGATGATGAAGGGCGGACAGCAGGGGGCCGACTGGCCGTCCGAGCCCGCCGAGGTCAGCGATGACACGTTCAACGATTTCATCAAGAAGTATCCCTTGGTAGTGGTGGACTGCTGGGCCCCCTGGTGCGGCCCATGCCGCATGATGTCCCCGGTGATCGACGCCCTGGCCAAGGAGATGCAGGGAAAGGTCGCGTTCGGGAAGCTGAACACCGACATGAACCCCAAGATCGCCATGCGCTTCCAGATCGAGGCCATACCCACTCTCCTGGTAATCAAGGACGGGGAGCTGGCGGAGCGCATAGTAGGGGCGAAGCCCAAGGAGGACCTCGCCCGCCGCCTGAGGTCGCACCTCTGAGCAAACCCCTTATACTTTCTACTTTTCGGTCTTTCAGAGCATAAAGGTATAAAAACCATACCGGCTCTAATGGCAGAGGGACTACCATGGAGGCTGACATCACCATCATAGGCCTGGGTCCGGCTGGGCTGCAGGCCGCGATCCATGCGGCGAGGAAGAAGGTCAAGGTCGTCGCGGTGGGGAAGAGCGAAGCCTCATCCCTGAACAGGGCCGAGGTGGAGAACTATCTGGGCATCGACCCGACGGGCGGGTCGGAGATCCTCAGTAAAGGGAGAGAGCAGGCCAAGAGGTTCGGGGCCGAGCTGCTGGAAGAGGAGGTCGTCAAGCTCACCAAGGAGGGCGAGGCCTTCGTCACCGTCACCGACCATGAGCGGGAGATACGCTCCAAAGCGGTCATCCTCGCGGTGGGCATCTCCCGCGCCAAGCTGAACGTGCCCGGAGAGAAGGAGTTCCTGGGCAAGGGGGTCAGCTACTGCGCCTCCTGCGACGGCGGGTTCTTCAAGGGCCGACCGGTGGCCATCATCGGCGAGGAGAGCGAGGCCGCGGAGTCCGCTGCGCTCATGACCGAGTACGCGTCCAAGGTGTACTGGGTGCACCGCCAGCTGAGGGCATCGGAGCACGAGGTGAACAAGGCCCGCAAGGCCAACGTGGAGATGGTGCAGGCCAAGCCGAAGGCCATCATCGGCGAGCAGAGCGTCACCGGCCTGGAGCTGGAGGACGGCCGGAAGCTGGACGTGAACGGGGTGTTCATCGCCCTGGGGGCCAAGGGCTCGATCGAGCTTGCGCTGGAGCTGGGGATCATGCCCGATCCCAGCGGCCAGATCCCGGTGGACGGAAACTGCCGGACGGAGATGGAGATGGTCTACGCCGCCGGGGACGTGACCGGGATGCCGTGGCAGCTCGCCCGCGCCGTCGGGCAGGGGTGCATCGCCGGGGAGAACGCCGCCAAGGCGGTCCGCGCGAGGAAGTGAGCCCATGTCCCTGGAGAACGAGCTGGTCGCCGGCATCCTGCGCGAGGAGGGCGGCTTCCGGGACGCGCTCCGCAAGGTGCTGGACGAAGACCTCAAGATGAGCATCCACGAGTTCTGCTCCCAGACCGGGCTGTCGCCGTCGACGATCTACAAGATCATGCAGGACCAGCGGGAGCCGAACCTGCGCACGGTGAGGGACATCATCCGCGCGGTCCGCAGGATGGAGACCAAGCCCCACGGCAACTTCATCGCGGTCATCGCCGCCCGGCCGGTCCTCAGTCGCATCGAGGAGCGGACGGTGAAGGTCTCGGACCGCGATGTCCGGGTGAAGGAATACCCGGCCAACAGCATGGAGGACGCGATAATCGCGGCGGTGATGGCGGAGAAGGACGGCGCGCTGGCCATCGTGTGCGCGCCCATCGTCGCCCCGACCATCCAGAAGATTCTGACGATACCGGTATCGATCGTCATCCCCCGCGACAGCATCACGAGGGCCATCGAGGTCGCGGCCCAGAAGACCCTGTGAACCGCCCCGCCTTCACCGGCGGGGCTCCTTGTTTTTCACCGGGCCTGACAAGTGGGCGGTGCATCGGACCGTAAGTGAGCTCGAGCGATCTCGATGAACGCCGTTCGAAGCGGGATGGCCGGCGCCAGCGATCGCCAGCGTGGCGCATGCTCCGCGCAGGAAGAGCCTCTAGACTCCCTGGCGCTGCTGCTCAAGCTCGTCGAGGATGGTCTTCCTGAGGTTGATGAAGTCCTGGCTGGCCCGGTCGCGGGGGCGGGGGAGGTCGATGTTGTGTATCGTCCTCACGGTGCCCGGCCTTGAGGTCATCACGACCACGCGGTCCGCCAGGAACACCGCCTCATCCACCGAGTGGGTGATGAAGATGATGGTCTTCTTCGTCTCCTGCCAGATCCGCAGCAGTTCCTTCTGCATCTGATTGCGGGTCTGGGCGTCCAGTGCGCCGAACGGCTCGTCCATCAGCAGGATCGCCGGATCGTTGGCCAGCGCCCTGGCTATGCCGACGCGCTGCTTCATCCCGCCGGAGAGCTCGTTGGGATGCGACCTCTCGAAGCCCTTCAGGCCGACCAGGTCCACGTACTTCTGGGAGGTCTTTTCCCGCTCCTGGGGAGAGATCCCCCTTATCTCGAGGCCGAACTCGATGTTCTTGACCACCGTGCGCCAGGGGAACAGACCGAAGTCCTGGAAGACCATGCCCCGGTCCGAGCCGGGTCCCTGGATGGCCTTGCCGTTGAGCTCGATGGACCCGCGGGAGATGCTCTCCAGGCCGGCGATCATGCGCAGCAGAGTGGTCTTGCCGCAGCCCGAGGGGCCGAGGATGCAGATGAACTCCCGGTCCTCGACCTCGAGGTTGAACTCCTTCACCGCGACCAGCTCGGTCTTGTCCTGAGGGAAGACCTTCCAGACGTCCTTGAACGATAGTATGCTCATTTCATCCCCATCCATTGCGAGACCTTGCTCTCAAGCACCCTGCTGAGGCTGGTTGTAAGAATGCCAAGTATGGCCACGGAGATGATGCCGACGAACATGTACTGGTACGCGCCGTTGGTGTAGGTCGACAGGATGAGCGCGCCGACACCTCCGCCGGGGGCGGCGATCCACTCCGCCGCCACGATGACCATCCATCCAATCCCCAGGCCGATGGTGATGCCGGTCATGAGATAGGGGACGGTGAACGGCAGTATGACCTTGCTGAACAGCTGCAGCCGGGAAGCGCCCTGAGTCCTGGCCGCATCCATCAGGATGGGGTCGACGCTCCGCACCCCGAACATGACGTTGTACAGAACAGGGAAGAAGACCCCGTAGAACACGGTGATGATCGGTCCGTAGAGGACACCGAAGGCGGCGAAGAAGAACCCTGCCAGCGCAAGCGGGGGTATCGGCCGCATGATCTCGGTGACCGGCATCCCGAGGTATCGGGAGTACTTGGAGGCCCCCATCAGCAGGCCGATGGGCAGGGCCACGGCCAGAGCGAGGGCGAACCCCCACACGAACCGGTTCAGGCTGGCCACGATGTGATTGATCAAAGGCAGCTGGGTGAAGGGATCGCCGTCGATGGCGGAAATGATGAAGGCATTGTAGACCTCGTCAGGAGAGGGCAGGTAGCGCAGTCCGATGCTGTCCAGGTAGATCGAGAATCCCCACCAGATTAGCAGGAACGCGGTCAAGGATACCACCGTGAGCGCGATCTTCACACCTTCTCGCCTGAAAGCCTCCCACCACAGCCCGCTACGTTCCTTCTCAGTCATCAGGACCAGACCTCTTGAGACAATGGAAAAATAAAAAGGTATGGAAGTGGTTTGTCCCTCAGCCCATCTGGACCTTCAGTCCGTACTCATCGGCCACCGAGCGCAGCAGCAGGTACTGAATGGACGACTCCCCGGGGCTTGCGATCGTCTTGCCGCCGAGATCGGCGATGCTGTTGATGCCATCCTTAACGATGATGGCCGACCCCTCGGTGTTGACAAGTGCCACGATCTCCGTGGGGATGCCGTTCTGGAGGTGCCTCATGATCGCGGGAGGGCTCCCCAGGTATCCGACGTCGATCTGGTCGAGGTTGAACGCGTCCATGACGTTGCCGCCCGCGGCGTATCCGCCGGGCTGGGGCGTCTGAACGTTGATGCCGTACTTCTCGAACATGCTCATGCCGGCGTAGGGGTCGTCATCGGCGAACACCTCGTTGCTGGAAGCGACCACCCTGGCGAACTGGTGGAGGTCGCCGGCGAGGTAACCGATCCTCACGGTCGTCATCTCGGTGGTCGGCTGAACGTCAGCAGCGGCATCCAGGTACGCGGTGTTGACATACTTGCTGACGAAGTCATCGATCGACGAGTACCCGTTGTCGCTCAGCTTGCTCTCGGTCACCAGGCCAAGGTCCATGTATGCCTGAGTGTAGTTCTTGAAGTACTCTCTGGACTGGTCGTCGATCCCGTACACCATTCCCATGTGCTGGGTGGCGTTCTCGACAACTGCCGCGTCACGGTTGCTGAACGTGGCTCCCAGCTGCATGAGCAGGGTGTAGTTCTCGCTGCCCGGCTCCTCGAGGGTCTGGACGATCCATTCGGTGGCCTCGATGTGGGCCTTGAGGAAGCGCGCCGCCACGTCGGGGTTGGCCGCCGCCCAATCCTTGTCCATGGCTATGACGCAGCAGGGATGGTTGGGCCAGTAATCACCGGAATCCAGGACCGAATGGCCCGTGCCGGCGATGACGGAATCAGAAACGTAAGGTTCCCAGCTCACGCCCCCGTCCACAGTGCCCTGCTGGATAGCAGCGGCTTGGTCCTTGGGGGCGATGTTCACATACTTGACAACATTGTTGTCCGCAGGGGGGTTCAGGACCCCTGATGCCAATACCGCGGCGGCCACTACCACCACTGCGACAATGGCAATAATCGAGATCAGTATCTTGCGGTTCATGGAGCACCTGAACTTTTGATGACTTTCACCATATAAATCACTTGTGTCTAAATAGGGTGTTATTAGCACATTTGTATCAATAGGAGCACCCTCTAGCCGTTATGTATGCGGCTCACGGAAGGACCGGTGGCGAGGCCTCCCAGCACGGTTCGGCGCAGTATTTTCGGTAGATGCTAAAAAAAAGAATCACTCGGCATGAAAAAAAAGTATAAACCTTTACAATTATCATCTCCCGGCTATCATGTTCGAGCTCAACGTGGAAAGCAACACGCCCCTGACCCCGCTCAACGATGTCAACGACATCGCCCTGCAGTTCCTGACCCACATCGGGTACCTGCCCAAGGGCTACAACCCCAAGACCAACGTAATCGACACCCAGGACAGCGTGCCGTACCGGCTGTTCATGGATTGCTTCATGAGGAACATGAAGCGCGCGTGGGTGGTGGACGAGCTGGCCGCCCATCTCAGCACCACCAAGCCGACCATCTACCGGCATCTCAATAAGCTGAAAGCGATCGATATACTAGAGGAGGTCGAGACCGAGCGCGACGGGGCCATGAAGAAAGGGTACCGCATCCGCTACGGCGACCTGAGGAAGGCATGGAGCTTCACCGAGGCCAATGTGGAGATGGCCATGCAGAACTACCGCCAGACGGTGGAGCACTTCCAGAAGCTGATCGAGGAGGAATCGAAATGGCAATGAAGGAGATCGAGGAGCTGATCACCATCGGCTCGAGGTACAGGATCTTGAGCTCATGCAACGACGGCAAGCCCCTGATATCGTGCGGAGAGTTCCGCGGCTACGCCGCCTTCGCCAACGAGACCGCGCTGGTGCTGAAGCTGGACGATTCCGAGGGGCAGGACGAGGGCCGGATCCGCTTCCTTCCCTACCACGCCATCGTCGCCATCGACGTGCTGGAGCTGGCGCCCAAGAAGGAGCAGGAACGGAAGGACGACAGCCGGGTCTATTACCGGTAACCAGGGTGCGAAGTTGGGCTATCACGAGGACCTCATCCGCCTGATGCTGGACGGCGAGGTCAGGGACAAGGACGCTCTCCAGAAGGCCAAGATCGAGCTGTGCCGCCGCTATGGCCTGGGCAAGGTGCCGGCGAACTCCGAGACCCTCGCCCTGGTCGACCCCAAGGACCTGGGGACGGTGAACGAGGTGCTCCGCCGCAAGCCGGTGCGCACCCTGTCCGGCGTGGCAGTGGTCGCGGTGATGACCTCCCCGGCGCCCTGCCCCCACGGCAAGTGCATCTTCTGCCCCGGAGGCGTGGAGAACAACTCCCCGCAGTCGTACACCGGAAAGGAGCCCGCCGCGCGCAGGGGTGCATCCTACGCCTTCGACCCGTACGAGCAGGTGCGGGGGCGCATCGAGCAGCTGGAGGCCATCGGCCACGGGACGGACAAGATCGACCTCATCGTCATGGGAGGCACCTTCACCTCCCGCTCCCCGGAGTACCAGATAGAGTTCGTGAGGCGGTGCTTCGATGCCATGAATCTCTCGTCCTCGAGCAGCTTGGAGGAGGCCCAGACCATGAACGAGAGCGCCCCCCACCGGTGCATCGGGCTGACGGTGGAGACCCGCCCGGACGCCCTGACCGCGCAGCAGGCGGCGGTGTCCATGAAGCTGGGCATGACCCGGGTGGAGATGGGGGTGCAGATCCTTGACGACGCGATCCTCCGGGCGGTGAACCGCGGGCACGGGCTGCAGGCGGTGGTCGATGCCACGGCGGTCGCGAAGCGCAGCGGCCTTAAGGTCTGCTACCACCTCATGCCCGGCCTGCCCGGCTCCTCGCCGGAGAAGGACCTTGCCAGCTTCCGCAGGGTGTTCGAGGACCCCGACTTCAGGCCGGACATGCTGAAGCTGTACCCCACGCTGGTGGTCAAGGGCACGAAGCTCCACGAGATGTGGGAGCGGGGCGAGTACGCGCCGTACAGCACCGAGGATGCGGTGGCGCTGATGGCGGATATGAAGCGCCTGGTGCCGCCGTGGGCCCGGATACAGAGGATACAGAGGGACATCCCCGTGCCACTGATCAAGGCCGGGGTGAACAAGGGCCACCTGCGGGAGCTGATCAAGGAACGGATGCGCTCGCTCGGTCACGGGTGCCGGTGTATCCGCTGCCGGGAGGTCGGGCTCAAAGGAGTGAAGGACTACCGGCCCGAGGACGCGGTGATGAGCGAGACCACCTACCGTGCTTCCGGGGGCGAGGAGGACTTCATCTTCTTCGAGCTTCCTGAGCATGATGCCCTGGTCGGCTACGCCCGCCTGAGGACGGGGGACGGGCCGATGGCCGGTCTGAGGGAGCTCAAGGTGTTCGGCCGCATGGTCCCCATCAGCAAGCAGGGCGGGGGCTGGCAGCACCGCGGGTTCGGGAAGGAGCTGGTGGCGAGGGCCGAGGAGGCCGCCAGGGAGAAGGGTTGCAGCGCGATCAGGGTCACCAGCGGCGTAGGGGTCCGGGAGTACTACCGTTCGCTGGGCTACTCCCGCGACGGCGTGTACATGTCCAAGCCCCTGGGCCGCTCTTAGGCCCCGGCATCGGGCGAGGTCACCGGCCCCGCTCGATCAGCGCCTTGATGCCGTCGACCGAGCCCGGAGCATCGTAGTCTCCGGTCAGCTTGCCCTCGTGGTGGTACACCGTGCCGGCCCTCTCGTTCCTCTCCAGGCAGTCCATCATCCTTTCCTCGCCGTGTTCCTTGATGAACTCCGCGAACGCCCTTATCCTGAGCTTGTCCAGCATCCCTCCGCTGCACGGGAACTCATCGCATTCCCAGCAACCGCTCAGGCCCCTCTCCCGGCAGCAGCGGAAGTTCTTGCACCATTCCTTCCCGGAGCAGCCTTCCTTCCGGCAGCCGGCGCATGAGGCGTCGCTGCACAGGCAGCAGGCCAGTCCGCAGTAAGCCAATCCCCTATCTCTGTTCATGAACCTTCCTCCTAGTGCGCTTGGGGCCGGGCGGCCGCTGCCGTCCTCGATCCCACCACGATATCACCGTCGGCGGACCGGCGATGTTCCTACGATGAGATGAACATTCTCCAGAAGGGCTCGATCGGACAAGGACCGCAGAGAAAAATCCACAGGGGGCGAGGCCCCCGGAAGGGGTTCAGGCGTTGGATACGGACATCACGACGACGTCGCGGACCGCGCGCATCTCGCTGAACGGCAGCACGAGGCGGCCCTGGGCGTCGGTCTTGTACAGCCGGGTCTCGACCTCTTCGGCCGGGACGACCAGAACGTTCTGGATGTCGCCGGAGGAAGTGTTAACCAAGAAGTTCTCGATCATGCCGAGGATCTGTCCGTCGTTGGTCATGACGGTCTTCCCCTTGAGCTCAGTAATGAATTTTCTCATCCCAGCACCCTCTATGAATCTGATACTGGTGGATGCAACAGGTTGAGAATATTTCAAATTATCGTGTTCTATTTATTAACCCGACTATTATCGGAAGCCGCCCCGGTCTTGGGACGGGCATCGCTCACTCGAGGCGGCAGGGATCGGTCGCTGCCAAACCCCGGACGGGGAGGGGCCAGCTGGTTCCCGGAACATCGAGGCAGAAGGCAAGTATTTTAAACTCCCTCTGTTGTTCCTTCGCCTCAACGGGTTGGTCTGGTTGCTAGGCCGTGAGAAGTGGTCCCCGCAAGAGAACGGGAGCGCGTTCGTCAACATACTAGGTGACTACCGGTTCATGAGCGAGGGCCACTACGGAAGCGTGGAGGCCGAGAACGCCGGGGTGAAGGTGTATCCCACCATCAAGGAGTCCCTGGACGCCTACATCGTGCCGCTGTGCATGGAGCGGGCGTCGAGCGCCGGCATCCCGGTCCCTGAATACTACATCTCTAACGATCTTTTCGAGCCGCCGTGCATCGTGTACCCGATAAATCCGTTCATGAAGAAGCACAGCGTGGTGTACAAGTCCGGCCACGTGAAGCGCATCGCCAAGTCGATGACCAGGAACTTCAAGTACGCCATCTGCGTCCAGAAGATAACGGAGGAGATGGCGATACGGGAGTACAAGTGCGTGATGGGCAACACCACCTGCGACGAGGTCCAGGACATCGCCAGCAAGGTATGGGACCTTTTCCACCTGCCCCTCTGCAACCTCCGCGTCATCGAGAACGGCAAGATCATGCTCAGCGCGATC
Source organism: Methanomassiliicoccus sp. UBA6 (assembly GCA_002508545.1). Taxonomy (GTDB): domain Archaea; phylum Thermoplasmatota; class Thermoplasmata; order Methanomassiliicoccales; family Methanomassiliicoccaceae; genus UBA6. Next base: position 2,440 of record DAVH01000055.1, on the reverse strand, counting down.
GAGCCGTGCCCCCTCCAAGGACTGGGCTCCAGGGAGCTGAAGCTCCTGAGGAAGGCGAACGAATGGCAAATATAGCCTGTTTCGTAGAGCGGTACACCGTCTCCCGGGCGGAGGAACTGACTGCGCTGGTCAACTTCAAGCTGGCCGCGCACCAGATGGGGCATGAGCTGGAGTACGTGTTCCGCAAGGACCTCGCCAAGATCCCGTCCTACGACGCGCTGTTCATCCGCTCCCTCACCGACCCGCTGAACGCCGCCTACGTGGCCGCCAGGACGGCGGAGCTGCACGGCATGAAGGTCATCGATGATCCGGACTCCATCATCATCTGCTGCGACAAGATCAACATGTACATGCACCTGATGCGCGCCCGGGTGCCCATCCCAGACACCAGGTTCATTGGCAAGAGCGAGCTGGACACGACGGCCATGGCCCAGCTGTTCGAGGAGCTCGGCGCCCCCTTGGTGCTCAAGGCGCCGCACACATCGTTCTCGATGCACGTCGACAAGGTGGAATCGGTGGCGGCCTTCCAGGAGGTGGCCAGGAAGTACTTCCGCAGGGCGGACGAGATCGTGGTGCAGAGGTTCGTGCCCTCCCGGTTCGACTGGAGGGTGACCACCCTCAACGGCGAGGTGCTCTTCGTCTGCCGGTACGTCATGCCCGGCGACTCCTGGAAGATCCAGCGCAACGACAACGGCCACATCATCTGGGCGAAGATCGAGGCGGTGGACCCCGCGACCGTGGACCCGCGCCTGCTGGAGGTCGGTCTGAAGGCGGCCAACGCCATCGGCAAGGGCCTCTACGGCGTCGACATCAAGGAGGTCGACGGCGACTACGTGGTCATCGAGGTGAACGACAACCCCAACATCGACGCCGGCGGGGAGGACGCCAGCAGCCCCGAGGTCTACGGCCGCATCATACGCTACCTGGCCGGCGAGTAGTGGTCGATCCTTCGCTTTCCGACGTTCCCAAATCGGCGGGTTCTTCTTGTCTTACGTACTGGGGCTAAGCACCGCATGTCGATGGTAAGACGCATGGCACCTCCGCGCCCGGCCGGCGGGCCGTGGTCAATGATCATCGCCATCATCGCGCTGGCCATCGCGGCCATGACCATCCACGCGCCGGTCCTGGACCTGGAGGGGGAGCCTGACAGCATCCATGGAACATGGGAGATGGTGGAGGCACACTCCCCAGTATTTAGGTTCTCCGCCGGCGAGAGGGCCTTCCCCTCGCCCGTGGAGTACTTCCTGGAGCGGTCCTCGCTGGTAAACCTCGCNNGTCAGCGCGGCCGACGGCGGAGGACCTCGAGGAGGCCGGCCCCCTGCTGTTCCTCGACCTTGACGATGGCGCCCTCGAGAGCTACGAGGGCGACCGTCATGGCATCGCTCCCACGGTGTACGCGCGCGTCTTCGAGAACGGCGGAAAGATCGTCCTCCAGTACTGGATGTTCTACCTGTTCAACGACGGGGCGCTGAACTTCCATGAGGGGGACTGGGAGATGGTCCAGGTGACGCTCTCCGGGGCCGACGCCCGGCCGGAGAGCGTCGAGCTCAGCCAGCACCACTCCGGCGACCGGGTCTCGTGGGGCGAGATCACCGAGGTCGTCAACGGCACCCACCCCGTGGTCATGGTCTCGCGGGGCAGCCACGCGAACTATGACATCGGGGCTCGCCCGCTGGTGCACGGTGACACCGCCGACGGGGAAGGCGAAGAGTGGTCGCCCGAGGACTACTCCCTAGTCCCTATCGGCACCGGGGCGGAGGGGGACGAGCCAGCATGGCTCCGCTACCAGGGGGCCTGGGGAGCGCCCGCCGGTTCCCTGGGCGGAGTGCTGGGCCGGCAGGGTCCGGAGGGCCCCATGTTCCGCGAGGGCGGGAGCATGTGGGGCGGCACGGAGTGGGCGTAGGTCACCGGTACACGCCGGGGTCCTGCCAACGGGGGGCGATGTGCTCCTTGGAGCGAGAGAACTCCTCGTACCACTTCATGACGTCCTTGGCGCACGAGGGCTTGATGACCTTGAGGGCGGCCTCGAAGTGCCGCATGTGCACCTTGTCCGCGTTCTTGGTCTCGCGCATGGCCATCATGCCGGCCTCGCGGCACAGGGCCTCCAGGTCCGCGCCCACGAAACCCTCGGTGCGCGAAACCACGGCCTCGATGTCCACGTCCTCCAGGGGCATGTTCTTGGTGTTGATGGCGATGATGCTCCTCCTGGCCGCGGCGTCCGGCGCCGGCACCAGGGCCATGCGGTCGAAGCGCCCCGGCCTCAGCAGCGCGGGGTCCACGATGTCCGGGCGGTTGGTCGCGGCCATTACCGTCACGTTGCCCAGGGACTCGAACCCGTCCATGGAGGTGAGCAGCTGGTTCACCACCCTCTCGGTGACGTTGGAATCGTTGGCCATTCCCCGCCGGGGAGCGATGGCATCGATCTCGTCCAGGAACACGA
>DAVH01000065.1:6372-6816 GCA_002508545.1 Methanomassiliicoccus sp. UBA6 | reverse complement strand
GCACCTTCAGCATGTCGCCGAACACCGAGATCGTGCACCCGGCGTCCGCAAGGGCGATGGCGTCGGCGACCTCGGCGGTGGTGGTCACGCAGACGGGGCAGCCAGGTCCCTGCCGTATCTCGACCCCCACGTCCTTCAGCATCGGCTCCAGGCCGAACCTGACCAGGGTGTCCTGGTGCGTGCCGCAGACGTGCATGAACCTCAGGTCCACGTCNNTGGCGTCCAGGATCCTCTGCGCTGCTCCCTCGTCCCTAAGCCGGAACATCTTCCTCCACCACCTTTATGGAACGCACCATGCAGCTCTTGCCCTTGACCACCTCGACCCTGGCCGAGCATTTCGGGCAGTTCAGGGTGGGCACGTTGGAGCTGTACATGTCATCATGATAGTACTCGGCCTCGCCGCGGTATCCACACGATGGGCAGTGGACCTCCACCCCCTCGTGC
>DAVH01000065.1:0-6308 GCA_002508545.1 Methanomassiliicoccus sp. UBA6 | reverse complement strand
TTCTGGACCTTGTGGTCCTTGAGCTCCTCGAGGATCGCCTCCAGGATGCTGGTCATGACCCCGACCTCGTGCATTGTTTTGCCCAACGGGGCCCAACTAGATAAACTGTACGCCAGATGCCTCCGTGCTCTTGTAGGACGGCGCCCTCGCATAGTTGATATAATCCTCAGGGGATACGAACCCGTTCCCTATGGCCAATGAAGAGCGGTCGCGCAAAGAGCTGACCCTTGAGTCGATCGTGGAAGGCAAGAAGATGGAGGCCTACGTGGAGCACCGCACCCGGGACATGCATGCCTGCACCATTTGCGGCAACATCGGCTACAAGAAGCGTCCGATGAAGAGCGTGGGAGGGCGGTGGTTCTGCATGGACTGCATCCGCCAGCTCAAGGACCTCATGGACAACCTGGAGAAGTGGGACGCCGAGGTCAAGCTGGAGAACGAGATGTCCAAGAAGATCGACGAAAGTCTGGGGCTCTAGGTCTTTCTGCTCTCCAGATAGTGATCGCAGAACTCCCTTATCGGACATATCTCGTGCTTCGGACGGAGGGGTGTGCAGACCTCCTGGCCGAACCGCACCATCACCGCGTTGACCGATCTCCAGCGCTCCCGGGGGACCGATCGCATCAGCTGCTCCTCGGTGGCGTCCGGGGTGGCGCTCTTCACCAGCCCGATTCGGTTGGAGATGCGGTGGACGTGGGTGTCCACGCAGATCGCGTCCTTCCCGAAGGCGTAGGCCAGGACGCAGTTCGCGGTCTTCCTTCCGACCATCGGGAGGGACATGAGGCCCTCGATGTCCTCGGGCACCTTGCCGCCCATGTCCTCGTGGACGATCCGGGCGATCTCCCTTATGGCCCTCGCCTTTCCGCGGTGGAAGTTCACCGCGCGGATGAGATCGTCGACCTCGTCCTCGGACGCGCTCATCAGCTTCTCCGGCGTATCGTGCTCGGCGAACAGCCGCTCCGAGGCGGCATAGGTGCACTCGTCGCGGTTGCGCTGGGAGAGCACCGTGGCGATCAGGATGGTGAAAGGGGTGCGGCGCCAAGAAGGTTCGCGGCCGAGCGCGGAGCCGGGCGAAGCGCGCCCCTCCGAGCGTCGCTCCAGGCGGTCCAGGATCTCATTTACCGGCTTATCTGCCATCCAACCACCCATAGGCCTCTCCAACGGTATATAGGGAGCCGGTGACCAGGATGGCGTCGTCCGGGGAAGCGAGCTCCATCGCTCGGTCCAGCGCCCTAGCGACCGACGGCATCTCTTCCACCGACGGGCAGTAAGGGCGCAGCGCCTCGGCCACCGTGCCGGGGGGGAAAGCTCGAGGAGTGTCGGGCGCGGCGGCCACCGCCGTCCTCGCCAGCGGACCGAAGTGGGCGGCGATGCCCCCGAGGTCCTTGTCGTCGAGGACCCCCATGACCAGCACCAGGCCGCCCCCCACGAGTCTGCGGACCTCGGACGCGACCTCCCTGGCGCCGTCTGGCGTGTGGGTGACGTCGAACATGATCGTCGGGGAGCGGGACACGATCTCCATCCTCCCCGGCCACCTCACCTTGGCGAGCCCGCTGACGATCGCCTCGTCAGGGACGTAGATGCCCCTTCGCATCAGCTCCGCGATGACCCCGCAGGCGACCGCGCAGTTCGCGCCCTGGTACCTTCCGAGGAGGGGGACCCTCACCGTGGCGCCGAGCTCCTCGATGTGCACCTCGGTGCCGTCCAGGGTGGAGGAGAGGACCTCGTACCCGACGTCCCGGCCCACCACCTTGAGGGGCGCGCCCCTCTCATGGGAGGTGCGGCGCAGGACATCGATGACCTTGTCCTCCTGGTCGATGGCGACCACCGGGACGCCGGGCTTGATGATCCCCGCCTTCTCCCCGGCGATCGCCTCCAGTGTGCTCCCGAGGTACTTGGTGTGCTCCAGCCCGATGCGGGTGATCGCGCAGCAGTCGGGGGAGATGACGTTGGTGGCGTCCAGCCGCCCGCCCATGCCCACCTCGACCACCGCCTCCTCCACCCCGGCGTCGGCGAAGTAGGCGAACGCCATCCCGGTGGTGAGCTCGAAGAACGTCAGGCGCTCCTCCGGGGCCGTCGCGCTCTCGGCGATCTCCCTGACCTCCTCGATCAGGCGGAGGAGCACGGCCTCGGGGATGCACCTCCCGTCAACGCGCATGCGCTCGCGGAAGTCCACGAGGTGAGGCGAGGTGTAAAGCCCGGTCACGTAGCCCGCCTCCTGCAGCACCGACGCGGTCATCGCGCTGACCGATCCCTTGCCGTTGCTACCGGCGACGTGCACCGAGCGGAACCGCCGGTGGGGGTCGCCCAGCTTGGCCAGGAGCCTCATGGTGTTGCCGAGGCCGAACTTGATGCCCATCGTCTCCCGGCCGTAGAGCCAGGACAGCGCCTCTCCGTAGTCCACGGCCGCTCATGGCCTCGATGATTTAACTATCTTGCCTTGGGGGCGAGCGACGCGAGGAGCTCCTCCACGGTCAGCCTCTCCTTCCTCGCCCTCGACTTCAGCACCTTCATGAACCCCGAGCCGTACTGGGCGGCCTTCTTCTCCCTGGAAGCTATGAGGTCCGCGCCGATGGACGCGGCCGCCGACCGGAGGGGAGCTTTCCTCATCCCGCCCTTTATCTTCTCGGCCGCCGGCATGGAGGCGGCCAGCCTCCTCACGCCCGGGTCAAGGAACGGCCGCTCCACCTTCTTCCCGTACCGCCGGGCGATCGCCTCCTCCAGCGGCAGCACTTCGGAGAGCATCCGGGCCAGGTCGTCGGCCATTCCCTTGCCGGCCTCCTCGCCCATCTCCAGGTATCGCGAGTATCCCCCGAACAGCTCGTCCGCCCCCTGCCCGCTGATGAGTATGTCCTCATCTGCCCGGGCGGCGATCATCTGCAGGGGCAGCTCGAAGGATAACGTCACCGGGCTTCTCACCGGGACGATCGCCAGAAGCTCCCGGCAGGCGTCAATGACGTCCTCGGCGGTCATGACGAACGGCGTCCAAGGCAGCCCGAGGTCCATGGCCGCCTCCCTGCTCATCTCCATGTCGTGCGATCCCTCCAGCCCGACGGTGTACAGGCGCGGGGAGCCGTGCCTCCTCGCCAGGGCCGCGATCAGCCCGCTGTCGAGGCCTCCAGAGAACATGATGGCCGCCGATCCCCTCGTCATCGCGCTTTCCACTGCCTTGTCCAGAGCCTGCACAAGCTCGTCCGCCATGGTTGACACCGCCCCCACAGCGACGAACGGGGATATGGAACCATCTCCAAGGGGTTTATTATCGGCCTGCGCCATCGCCCGAACGCCATGGACAAGGTGACCCGCATCGGGATATCCCTCGAGCCGGAGCTGCTCAAGGAGTTCGACGAGCTGGTGTCAGGGAAAGGCTACACCAATCGTTCCGAGGCCATCCGGGACGTCATCCGCTTCGCTCTGACCGACGAGCGCTGGAAGGACAGCGAGGCGGAGGTCGTAGGCACGATCACCATAGTCTACGATCACAGGAAGGGGGCGGTACAGGACCGCCTGATGGAGATACAGCACGACCACCATGCCAACATCGCCTCCACGATCCACATCCACCTCAGCACCGAGCAGTGCCTCGAGGTCCTGATCGTATGGGGCAAGGTGAAGGAGGTGCAGCATCTCGCGGACGAGGTGATCGCGGTCAAGGGCGTCAACTTCGGGAAGTTGACCATGACCTCGGGCTCCATCGACCGGGAGCATCATGAGGTGCATCACCCCCACCGCCATCACTAGGCCAGCATAGTCCGTTCTCGCTCCGCCGGAACCCCGCAGGATATATTTTTTATACTCCATGCCCTTTGGTCGAGGGCCATGAGCAGGCTTATCATCTCCGAGAAGAGCGATGCCGCAGCAAGGATCGCCACGATCCTATCGAGGGGCAGCTCGAAGAGGACCAGCATAAACAAGGTGCCGGTCTTCCAGTTCGAGGATGATGGCGGGTCAGTGCATGTTGTCGGGCTGCGGGGCCACATCATCGAGCTTGATTATCCCGCGTCCATGAACGATTGGCGGGGCGTGAACCTCGCCGATCTGATCAAGGCGAACCCGGAGAAGCGGATCACCGCCCATAACATCGTATCTACGCTCCGCGACATCTCCAAGGATGTCAACGAGGTCGTCATCGCCACCGACTTTGACCGTGAGGGAGAGCTGATCGGCCTGGAGACCGCCAGGCTGCTGGAGCTGGACGGCAAGAGGGTCGGCCGGGCGAGGTTCAGCGCGTTCACCAGGCAGGAGATCGATACCGCCTTCAGCTCGCTCACCGAGCCTGACGAGAGGCTCGCCGATTCCGCGGAATGCCGGCAGAAGATCGACCTGGCGTGGGGCGCAGTGCTCACCAGGTTCATCTCCCTGGCCTCGAACCAGGGGGGCAGCAACTTCCTGTCGGTGGGGAGGGTGCAGAGCCCCACCCTGGCGTTGATCGTGGCAAGGCACAAGGCGATCGAGGAGTTCGTTCCCAAGCCGTACTGGAACGTCATCGCGCGCTTCGAGAAGGGCGCGGAGTTCAATGGCAACCACGTGAAGAACCCCTTCCACGACGAGGCCAAGGCCGCGGAGGCCCTCGCCAACTGCAAGGGCCGGGAGACCGGGAAGGTAACGAGGTACGAGAAGAGCGAGAAGGACGAGTACCCCCTGCCGCCGTTCAACACCACCATGCTCCTGATGGAGGCGAACAAGCTCGGCTTCACCGCCGCCCGGGCGATGAAGATCGCCGAGGACCTCTACACCGCAGGATACATCTCATACCCCAGGACGGACAACACCGTCTACCCGACCTCGCTCGGTCTGCGCCGCATCCTGGAGAAGCTGAAGGAATCGGAGGACCTGAAGAGCGATGCCGAGGAGCTCCTGCAGCAGGAGCACATCCGGCCGTCCCGGGGCAAGGTCCAGACGACCGATCNNGGGCGAGAAGTGGGCGATCTACGAGCTCGTGGCCCGCCGTTTCATGGCCACCGTCGCCCCGCCGGCCAAGGCCCAGCTTTCCTCGGCATCGATCGACGTCAACGGCGAGGTGTTCGATTCCAAGGGGTACAAGCTTCTTTTCCCAGGATGGAAGAAGTACTATCCCTATTACAAGGTGAACGAGATCGACCTGCCCGAGCTGGTGGTGGGCGAGGACGTCGCCCTGAATGAGGTGTCCTCGGACAAGAAGATGACCCAGCCTCCCGCGCGGTACTCCCAGGGTTCGCTCATCCAGGAGATGGAGCGGCTCGCCCTCGGCACCAAGTCGACGAGGCACGACATCATCCAGAAGCTGTACGACCGCAAGTACGTGGAGGGCAACGACCTCATCCCCACCGCGAGCGGCGTGGCGGTGGCCGAAGCGCTCATCAAGCATGCTCAGATCGTGACCGACCCCAAGATGACCGCCCATCTGGAGAAGGACATGGACAACATCGCCACCGGGAAGACCACCCTGGACGAGGTCGTAGAGGAGTCGCAGGACATGCTCTCGGACATCCTCGAGACGATGGAGAAGCATCGTCAGCAGATCGGCGAGGAGATCAGGAAGGCGATCGAGGCGCAGCACTACATGGGCAAGTGCCCCGACTGCGGCGCCGACCTCAAGGTCATCCGGGCCAAGTTCGGCAAGCCCTTCGTCGGGTGCTCGAACTACCCCGAGTGCAAGCGCATCTACCAGTACCCGCCGTCCGCGCTGGTGCAGCCCACCGGCGAGGTCTGCGAGACCTGCCGCTCGCCGATGGTGCGGGTCGTCCGCCGGGGGCAGCCACCCCAGGTGCACTGCCTCGATCCGGCGTGCGAGAGCAACCGGGAGAGGACCACCGCTGGCGCCTGCCCCAAGTGCGGGAAGGACCTCCGGGTGCTGTACTCGAGGGCGGGGAAGCGGTTCCTGGGCTGCGCCGGGTATCCCGACTGCAAGCAGACCTACCCGCTGCCGCAGTTCGGCAAGTTCTCCGCCACCGGGGATAAGTGCGAGCAGTGCGGAGCGCCCGTCCTCCAGATCTGGATGAGGGGGCAGTCGTGGAGGTCCTGCGCGGACATGGACTGCCCGTCCAAGGGCAAGGACAAGAAGGAGGGCGCCAAGGCCAAGGCCGCGCCGAAGAAGAAGGCCGCCGGGACCAAGACGGCGGCGAAGAAGACGGCCGCCAAGAAGCCTGCGGCAAAGAAGACCGCGAAGAAGCCGGCGGCCAAGAAAGCGACCGAGACCACCGTGGCCGCCGAGTGATCGGTCGGACTCGTGCGCGTCCCGGCGCCTCTTCCTCTTTTATTTCAGTGAGCGGGGCCTCGATCAGCAGTGATCGTGCTCATGGTCGTGTTCGTGATCGTGCTCGCCGTGA
>DAVH01000067.1 GCA_002508545.1 Methanomassiliicoccus sp. UBA6 | reverse complement strand
CTCCAGCTCGGCGAACTGGGCTAGTGGAGCACCACCCTTCTGCATGTAGAAGTCCGCGCCGGAGTTCAGGGCCTCGATGACCACTTCCTCGCGTCCGCGGCCGGTGAACAGGATGAACGGAATGAGGACGTTCCTCGACCGAAGCCGCTTCAGGAACTCGATGCCGGACATCTCCGGCATCTGGTAGTCGGAGATGATGGCATCGTAGTCGCTACGCAGGAGCTTCTCCTCCGCCTCCTTGACCGAGGCGGAGGTATCGACCAGCAGCTCGCCTGAGAGCTCCAGGAACTCCTTGGTCAGTTCCAGGAGATACTTCTCGTCATCGACGTAGAGAACGCGGATCATGTGATCGTTTGTCCGCTCATGAGCCTCCGGATTTCCTTTTATTATTTGGGTCAGGGAATCAACCCCGATAGCTGGAATCCAAGGCTGGCCGTGCCCTGCTCGCATATCACCGGCGGGAGCGGTCCGCCCACCACAAGGTCAGTACACGAACGGGATGAGCCTCTTGCTCCGCCCCATGTACTCCAGGTACTCGTCCCCGAACCTGTCGATGAGCATCCTCTCCTCGGACCTGATGCGATATACCAGGCAAGCGACGAGGAGGAGCATCGCGAAAAGGCCGAGGATGCTGGAGAACATGATCGGGATGCCGGCGAACAGCAGGGCCGCCCCGAGGTAGGCCGGATGGCGGATAGGGCGGTATATGCCGGTAGTGACCAGCGTGTGCCCGTCCCTTATCCTCAGGGCGCCGGAGAAGTTCCTTCCCAGGGCACCTACGGCGGCGAACCTGATGGCGACCCCGGAGATCACCAGGACCAGGCCGGCAACGAACATCGCGAGGTCGGTACCGGTCAAGGTCATCGCATTGATCTCTCCATCGATCCTCGCCGCGAGCCCGGTAGGGTCGAGGGCCGTGGCGACCAGCGCGAGGATGATGAGGGCGAAAACCAGCACCATGAACAGCGGATGCTCGTACCGTTCTCCCTGACCTGCCATGGCCGTGAAACGTAACGGGACCTCATAATGGTTCCGAGGATCGAGAGCCTTTAACGCTCGATGGCTCGTGGACGTTGCCCTCGACGCATCCGGCCGATGGTTCCGGATGCGCGCCCCCGCTCGATGAGCGCCCCATCATTTAATAGCTGATGTTGCCAGCCTGACGTACCGGTCCCGGCCGGCCTGAGGTGACATGAACATGAAGAAGGAGATCAAGCGGACAGTAGAGGTAAAGGATAAGCTGCTCGGCGGCAAGGAGATCAAGGAGAAAGAGGTCATCGCCGAGGACAAGCTGCTCGGCAAGGACGTGAAGGTCAAGGAGACCAAGAAGAAGATCAAGAGCTAGGGCCTCAGCGCCCCCTCTCTTTTTTCATCCCCGCACCGCACTGATGGGCTCCCAGGTATCATCCGGATCCTTGAAATCGAACCCGACCAGCCTGGTGTACTCCCCGGCGCGGTTGAAGCCGAAGAAGTCACGGATCACCTCGTCCGACGCCGAGGTCATGCTTCCCGACGTCACCCTCGTTATCTCCTCTATATCGTCCAGGTCATGGAGCTCGACCTCGTCGATGAGGAAGTAAGGCTCCCCGACAGATTTCCATCCGGTGTGCATGATGAAGTCCTCGGTGAGGAAGAACGAATCGGGGTTCTCCCTCTGGACCTCCTCCCTGCGCTCCGGGCTTACGAACTCTCCCAGCACCTGTCCCGCCTGGTCCACGATGTTCACCATCCTGTCCGTGGTGCCGCTGAACGGGTAGCCGGGGCCGAAGACCAATAGGAAGCAGACCTCTCTCGAGAGCACTTCCCACACGCCCCGGTTGACGAACTTCATGAGGCCTCCGACCGCTCCGTGGCCCTCGGCGATGGTCTCGAGGCGGGCGATATCCTCCCTCACCTCAGGATCGAGGTACCGGACGGCCTTGACCCCGGGGACCGACCGGAGCCTCCGTTCCACGATTTCCATCACTGTGTCCCGGTTCATGATGACCAGCGAGGCACCGCTCAAGAACTGCTCTTATTACAATGTTTACCGGCCCCAGATGGACGATGGCGGAGCGCGGGTGAGGAAAACGCGGGCGCTGCCGAGCGAGCTGCCAAGCCAGCGTCCGAGCTTGCGGCCCGGAACTAGATAGGAACGATTAGACCGTGAGGTCGAACCCGATCAGGGTCGTCCACTTCTTCGGGCCAGCGCAGCCCAGCAGGTTGCGCACGACATCATCGGACAGGGTGGTCAGGCTTCCCGACGTCACCCTGGTTATCCCCTCGATGTCATCGAAGTCGTGCACCGGCACCTCGTCCAGCAGGAAGTACGGCTCCCCGACGGGCTGGCGGTCGGTGTACATCACGAAGTCCTCCGACATGAAGAAGACGTTGGGCTGCCCCATCAGCTTCTCCCTCTTCCTAGGGGGCACGTACTCCCCGAGGACCTGCCCGTTCTGGTCCATCATGGACACCACGCCGTGGAGGTCGGTGTCCATGATGAAGTCCTGGTTCCCTACGATCACCAGGCTGACCTGGCGGGAGAGCACCTCCCATACTCCCCGGTTCTTGTATGGCATCAGCCCTCCGGCCGCCCCGTGGCTCTCGGCCACCTTCTCGTAGTGGTCGATCTGCCGCTTGATGTCGTCGTCGAGGTACCGCACGTCCACGACCCCGGGCAGGGCCCGGATCCTCCGCTCGACGGCCGCCAGAACATCGCTCCTGTCCATGGTCCACCTCCCGCGGTCAACGGGATGCGGCGTAATTAACCTTTATTCAGGACCGCCGATGCTCACGGCCAGTGGCCGCGTGGGCGACGGCCGCTCGAGCGGATAGGCATCCTTCCTCGCGTCATCACCCGTTAGCGGCCGCATCATCCCGGTGCGTCGGAACGGACCGGCGCTCCTGCCCGCATCGACAGCGGGCGTGAATTTATGGCCCGACAGAACCACGGCCAAGCGTCAAATACGAAGCCTTGAAGAAGGCCGGATTGCCCCGGAAGGGGCAGGCGATATATCATGGCAGAGAAGACCACAAGTCAGAAGAGGTCAGAGGCCGGAAGGAAGGGCGGCCAGCGCTCTCATTCGGGGACCTCGGGCAAGGAGGAGATGACCCTGCACGAGAAGCGCGTGGAAGCCGGCCGGGCCGGGGGCGAGGCCCCCCACGAGTGCCGTGGCAGGGAGTGCACCCACCCTTCGCACAAGAAGGAGAGAGAGTCGCAGAACGACTGAGCCTCGCCGGCCGGCGCAGCGACGCGCCGCCCCGGTCAAACCCCTTTCCGATTTAATTCTGGACAACGGCTCAAGCGATGCCCCGCCAATGCGCGAGGCCATATTGGATGAAAAACGAGGCAGCGCCGCTGCCGAAGAAATTCTTGCTTCAGGTGCCCTGGTTCTCCTTCCGCTGCCGGCTGTCCTCCGGCCCGAACCGGTCCGGGACGCGCGACCGGGCCTTGGGGTCATCGACCCCTGGGGAAACGCGGTCCAGGCCCCTCATCTCCTTCAGCATCTCCGCCCCCTTCTCCGTTAGGTAGAGGTCGGTTNNCCCTCGGCCAGGAGGTGGCTGACCGCCCGGTCGACCCCGGCCGAGGGCAGGTGGTTCCTCTTGGCGATGTGCTCCGCGTCGGTGTCCCCGTTGGAGACGTCCTCGATCACCGCTCGGACGTACTTGTCCTTCATGACCATCTGGAGGTCCATGCTAACACCACTCGTTCCTGGGCCCTCCGATTATATAACGATTCGTTCCCAGCGGACCTCAGCGCCTCTTCCTTCCGCGGAGGATCCACCACGCCAGCACGACGATCGCCGGGATGGCGAAGATGATGGCCAGCCAGGCGAGCACCGTCACCCAGGAGTAGATGAGGTAGTCGAACGTCCACGTGGAGACCGGCACCTCCCAGTTGCCATCGATGTACACCTTGAGCGCGAATCCTATGAAGACCAGGATCGAAAATCCTCCCCCGGCGTTCGAACGGCGCGACCGGTTGCGGAAGAGGCGGTACTCGCGCCTCTCGTCGGCCGGCAGCCTGCTGAACCACAGCCAGGCGATCCCCGCCCCGATGGCGACCGGGATGCCGACGAGGATGATCATCCAGAAGAGCAGGTTCAGAAGGAACGTCACCACGTGGCTCATCGCCCACAGGTCCAGGGTCGACGGCACCAGGCCGTCGGACTGGGCCTTGCCCACGAACCACAGGAGCACCAGCACCGCCCAGACCGCTGCCAGGAAGGCAGCCACCACGAACACCACGAACGCCTTCCAGTGACGGCCGATGAACAGGTCCCAGCCATTGGAGCCATAATTCCTTCCCGATCCTTCCACGTGTCCTCCTCCTTTTCATTCTCCGCATTTTATTATGACTTGATTTCCGAACCCCGTCCGCATAAAAGTTTGTACGCTCCGGGTGGAAAGCAAAGCTCTCCTCCCCGACGTAGCGGAGATGCCACGTCCGGAGCGCTCCTTCCTGGACCAACCTGTATATACCGCGCGCTTCCCAGAACCATCGCCGGGTCGGCCCGGCAAGAGGATCGAGATGGAACGCGAGACCAGGGAGGAAGAGACGGTAGAGCAGAAGGAAAAGCTCGTCGGCGGCAAGAAGAAGGAGAAGCGCAAGATCGTTTCGGAGCACGATTACCTGGATCCGAAGAAGATGGAGTCCAGGGAGAGCTCGGAGACCGCCGAGAGGGAGATGTAAGCTCCAAACCTCTTTCCATTTTTCTTCACGACCGTTCACGCGCGACCATCTAGACCGCTAAATACGGCCGCTGACAATGGAAATGCGTGCTACCTTCGAAGTGGCGCCCGCTCATCTCCCTGACGCTGGCAGCGGCGGTCCTCATCGGCGCCTCGGCGATCGTCAGTGGAAGCAACGGCGACGAACCGATCACCCCGAACGACGAGTTCCCGGTGATATCGATCGACGGCACCCCGGCCATCGATCCATCGTCGTACCGCCTGGCGGTCAACGGCACGGTGCAGAACGACCTCGATCTCACGCTCGACGAGCTGAAGGCGATGCCGCCGGTGACAGTGACCGCGGAGCTGCGCAGCGTGTCCGGTCCGGAGGGACGGGCGAGGTGGACCGGGGTGCCGCTGCGGACCGTCCTGGACATGGCGGTGCTGGACTCCTCGTCTCAGGACGTGGTGTTCTACTCGGCAGACGAGTACTCCACTAGCCTCACCGTCGAGGATGCCAGCGCGGCCGACGTGCTCATATGCTACGAGATGAACGGCGAACCCCTCCCGCCCGACCAGGGCTTTCCCATCAGGATAGTCGCCCCCGGTCACTGGGGCTATAAATGGGGCAAGTGGGTCACGAACATCGAGGTCGTGGACTACGATCACCGGGGATACTGGGAGAGCAGGGGATGGTCCGATAACGCCAGGATGACGCCCCAATCCGACTGGTACTATCACGCCGCCCTGCTCACCGCGGCCGGGGTCGCCGGCGCGCTGTCCGGCGCGAGCGGGATGGTCAACGGGTGGAGGCGGATCAACGGAAGACCGTATCTCGTCAGTCCGCGGGTCCACACCTACCTCGGCTACGCGTTCACCATACTGTCGATCGCCGCGCTCATCTGGTGGGTCTCCCAGACCTACGCCTACCGCGGGGCGGTCGGATACACCTGGCACGGCCGGCTGGCCGTTCCCGCGGTGGTGGTGGGAGTCATCGGCATGGTGACCGGCGCGCTCCTCGTACGCCGACGCAAGGACGTGCGGTGGCTGCACACTCTATCCTCCGTGCTCGGCCTCACCGCCTTCGTTCTCACCATCGTCCTGGGCCTGCTGCTGGCTTACGGCTGAGGACATCAGAGCGGCATCGGTCACCGGCGGGCCAGGTTAGATATCGGAGCATGTTATTGCCCCTGCGTTGTCTTCCGAAGGCTCTCTTCGACGGTATGCTTCCAGCGTCGTCAGTGATGCTCAGGTCGAGGGAGCGTCGTTCCTCTACCGCGGGATCCCAAGGGCGTTCCTGTTGCTGACGGCCCTATTCCTCGTCGTATACTCGCTCTACTGGATCGCCGAGCTCATCGGCGCGGCCGAGCTCCAGCAGCCCATGGTCCACGCGCTCGGCCTGCTGGCCGGCATCGTGCTGGCCATAACCACGCTGAGAATGTGGCCCCGGCTGGAGGAGGCGGTCCCCCGGTGGTTCCGGGCCGAGGTCCAGGGCCCTGCGCTGCGCCGGCATCACAAGTTCCTCGCCTGGGCCGGGGCCGTCGGTATCGTCATCCTGTGCACGCTGTTCATCTTCGACATCACCCTGGCGACGATCATGCTCATGGGCCTGACCGGCGGGGCGTACATCCTGTTCCGCCTGGAGGGCCGCGTGGTGCGCAAGCTCGCCGACGCGCGGTCGAGGTTCCCCTGGCTATGGAACGGGGGAGGTTGGAGAGCGTTCATCCTTCTGCTCGCGATGCTGATCGCCCTCATCGCGGTCGTCAGCGTGGTCGGGGCCACCATCGGCTCCAACGAGGACCCGGTGACCCACGAGGTCAAGGCCATCCCGACACTGATGGTCATCATCCCGTCCATCGCCCTGGCCATCCATAGCATCGTGCTCGCCGCCTACACCTTCGTCCAGGCGTGGAGGTGGTGGATGTCCCGGCGGCGCAGAGAGCATGGGCCGTACCGGACGGCCCTGCTGCGCGCCCACCCCTCGTCCCTGGCCTACTACCTGTGGACGCTGAACTTCGCCACCGGGGCCTTCTTCTTCGCCTACGCCATGGTACTGTTCCTGCAGGCGATCGCCAAGGCCCGCTCCGAGGGGGTGCGGGTGGGGATCGACATCTCCGGCCCCCTGATCTCCGGGGAGGCGCTGGACCTCGTCGCCCTGCTGAGCTTCGTTATAGCCTGGGCCGCCCTGCTGCTGAGCCTATCGGGCACCGCCGCGCGGGACGAGCACCGGGTCCTGAACCGCCGGGTGTTCGCGTCGCTCAGCGTGTTCTTCATCATGATCCTGTTCATCCACGTCATCGCCGCCCGTGGCGACGAGTTCAGCGTCAGCATGGCCTTCCGCGGCATGTACCTGGCGGGCATCGCCCTGGCCCCGCTGCTCATCACCTGGCGGCGGTGGAGGGCGATGGCGTTCGGGGCGAGATAAGCTGTCCGGGGAGCTAGCCGCCCCTGTACGCTTTCAGCAGCGCCTCCCCGTACTCGGCGGACCGCTTGGTGGGGACGTAGTTGAACTTCTTGGCGAGCCTCAGCAGCTCCTCGGTGATCGCCGCGTCGTCGGGAAGGTTCATCGCCCTCACCGTCTCGATGATCTCGTCCAGCTTGTTGATCCCGATCTCCGCTCCCCCGACGAGGATGCGCTTGGTGGTGACCTTGGCCGGGGAGATGCCCCCGCAGACCTGGCAGTAATCGCCTTCGTCCCCGCCCATGCTCATTCCCTGATCATCGTCAGCATCATCTTGAACCGGGTGACCGCGCTCAGCGCGTGCGGCACGTTCGCGGGAAGGATGATGCTCTCTCCTTCCTTGACGTGAAAGGTCTGCCCCCCGATCCAGATCTCGGCCTCGCCGTCCAGGATGGTCACCAGGGCGTTGTACGGCGCGGTGTGCTCCGACAGCCCCTCGTCCTTGTCGAACGAGAAGATGGTGATGGTCCCCGCCTTCTTATTGACCAGCATCCGGCTGGCCACCGTGCCCTCCTGGTAGGCCACGAGGTCCTTCAGGTTCAGCACCTTGGCTTGCATCTCGCTCTTCTCCCGCTCCTCGACCTTGATCGGCTCGTTTCCCGTCATAGCGCATCTCCTCACTTGTCGAACACGACGGTGATGTTCCTCTTCAGGGCGAGCCCTGCCGCCGCCTCGAAGCCCTTGAGCACCGCCATCGGCATGGGGCAGGTGGAGTGCTTGAGCGTCCGGCCGCCGACGACGTACACCGGGTTCTCGGCGAAGGGCATCCTCATCACCTCCATCATGTCCAGCGGCTCCAGGGCCGCGCCGAACTCTCGGACGTGCTCGCAATCGCTGGCGATCGAGCACCTCAGCATGGTGCCCTCAAGCCAACACTCGACCTTGGCGGGGAATCGGCACACCCCGGTGTCGACGCTCAGCTTCACCTTGTCCTGCCCCATAAACACGTCGCTCCCTTCGCTCGATGTCATCCTATCTCCCTCCGCGCCGACCTCCCGGTCCTAGGGCCGTCGCGCGACCTATATGAAGTATCAGCTTGTCGATTAAAGATGCTTCCCCGAACTCCGCGGCGCTCTCCCGCATATAGAAAATGGAATGGAAGGGGTTTCAGTACATCTTCCTGGACCTGAGGAAGATGAGCGCCCCGGCGGCGATCAGGCCGAACAGCGCGATGCCGCCGATGATGAGCATGTCCTGCGATGCGCCGCCCGAGGCTATCAGGCCGGAACCGCTGCCCTTGATCGACACGTTCACACTCCTCTCTTCGGTGAGGCCATCGGTGTCCACCGCCAGCAACGAGATCTCGTGAGGCCCGGCGGTCAGGCCGGTGAGGTCGTAGCTAGTGGCGTTGGCGTTCAGGGTGGCGACGACCTCGCCGTCCACTAGAATGGCGTAGTGGTCCAACTCCCCGCCGGTCACAGAGCAGTTCCATCTCAACCATATGGTCTCCCCGGCGGCGTAGGAGGCGTTCAACGGCTCCAGCTCGAGGCTGATGTTTCCGCTCCCGACGTCGTCCGGCGTGCCATCGTACTTCACGGTGAAGGAGGTCATGTTCTGCCCCCAATGGTCGGACATGTCGCGGGCCCAGATAGTTACCCGGTGCTCCCCTTCCTCCAGACCGGTGAAGGTGATCGACCGCAGGCCCGGGTCGACGGTGCTGTTGGCCGCTCCGTCGAGGGAAGCCTTCAGCTCGGCGATGGGGCCCACCGTTCCGATTTGGAAGCCAATCGTCACGGTGCTCGAACCGAACTCCTTCCCTGGCTCAAGGAAGGTGATGACCGGATTGGGGGTCGCGATTTTGATCGTCCGCGAACGCACCGCCTCTGTGTTCCCCGCCAGGTCCGTGGAGTAGAACTGCACCTGGTGCGCCCCACCGTTGGTCAGGGTGACCTCGCCGGTGTAGCGGATCCAGGCGCTGGAGTCCACCTTGTAATAGGTGGAGTTGACCCCGGAGCCGGCGTCGGAGGCGGTGAGGGTGAACGACGTCGAGTTGCCATAGACGTCGGGGCCCACGCTGGTCCCGCTGACCTCGATGGAAGTGCTTGGATCGGTGGTATCGACCACAGTTGTGGCGTCGGCGGCGTTGCGCAGCGCCTCGCTCCCTCCGCTGGCGTCGAAGCCCTGGGTGAAGAACTCGTACCGGCCGTCCCCGGTGGCGGTGAACGATATGGGGCTGGCGGAGAAATCACCGGGGTACTTCTGCCACTCGCCGCCGCTCCCCTGCCGGTAGTAGAGGTTGACGTGGGAGAACCCGGCGGTCGGCTGGTTCGCGGTGAACCCGACGTTGAAGGTCCGGTCGCTCTGCACCGATGCCAGGTTGTCCACGCTGGTCCTAACCGGCACGTCGCCGCTCGCCTGGGAGCCGGTGACGGTGATGTCGTCGAGGTACACGCCCTCCCTCATTCCCCCTAGGACCTTGACGCCCGATGAGGCGAAGGCATCGGGGGCGTCCCCGCCGGCCGGGGGCTGCGTTCCGGAGATGAACTCGAAGCCCACCGAGGTGAGGTCGGTGGGCAGGTCCAGGGTCACCATGATCCAGGTCCGGGCGGTCGCCTGGGCCAGGGTGTTGGTCCACAGCACGTGCTTGACCTGCTCTGCACCGGTGCCGGTGTAGTAGATCACGTTAAGGAAATCGTATCCGACCGGCGTCCCGTCGGTCTGCTTGGCGTCCGAGGTCCCGGTGTCGGACCAGAACCAGAAGNNTCAGGGTGACGGAAGCGTAGCTCGACGCCCCCACCACCGCCTTGCGCATGATCGAATCCTGGTTGGTGTCGTACCTCATCACATACTGCGACTGGGGAAGGCCGGCGCTGGACGGGATGCCGGTGATGTTGACGTTCCACGGCTGGGTGTAGCCGGTGGACCCGTCGGGCATGGTGACCGGCGCGAGGTACTGACTGTTGAACCCGTTGCGCGACATCCAGATCCCATGGGCGCTCTCGTGGGCGTTATGGGTGGTGCGGCAGGCGGAGTCCTCGCCGGAACCGCTGTTCGCGTCGAACCGGTACCAGCGTGCGTTCCATTCATCGTAGGTCGCTTCCTCCGCGTCCTCGTGTATGAGCACGGTCGATGTCGGTTCCGCGGCAGCGCCGAGAGGCACCGCCGTGAGCATCAGCGATGACAGCACCAGCAGGGCGCACGCCATCGCGATCTTGTCGCGAGACATAGGAACTGCCGAACGGCAACGCTAGACTTAGACATTGTTATGATTGTTATTTCTATGGATAATGTTAGATGATTCAGATCGCGGACGATAGCGCCAGGCGGCCAACGTATCATCGATATAATCGCTCCCGGCCGTTGCACCGACGACAAACGCCCTAATACCTTCCCTTGTCCAGTAAGAAAGACCAGGCCTGGTCGGAGGGATAATATGGAAAAGAAGACCAAGGTAGTCGAAGAGAAGGAATCGATCAAGGACAAGCTCCTCGGAGGCAAAGAGGTCAAGCAGGTGGAGCAGAAGGAATCCGAGGACATCTTGGGCCGGAAGAAGGTCGAGCAGACCGTGACCAAGAAGAGGGAAGACTGAGGTAGCGGTCGAAACCCTTTCCCAGCTTTATTATTCGATCTGGCCCACTGCCAGGGCGGCGCGTTCTTCAGGGCCGCCGTGCGGCTTACTGCATAGATATATCTACTCATCGCGAGAAATTGGCAATCAGCTCCCGGAAGGCAGGTGATGGCAGGGGCGTTGTCCTTGTAGCCATGAGATTCCCTCCATATCCTCACCTGCCGACCGGGAGGCCATTGTGGCATTGTCGCTCGTCCATCATCGAATTCTGACGCCTGGGTCAGGGACCGGGCTGCGTTCCGCCGTCGGAGTGCCGTTCTGCCCCGGTACGGCCTCTGACGGGAAACATTGGTTAAATAGTGGTATATAAATTAGGCCTGGGGGAATTCATACCTCTTCTTACAAGATCGAGAACGTAGTTGCGTCCACCCTGATAGCCGAAGAGCTTGACCTTCAAGCCCTTGCCTTATCATTGGACGGGTCGGAATACGAGCCGGACCAGTTCCCCGGCCTGATCTACAGGATAAAGGAACCAAAGGCCGCGCTACTCCTGTTCCACAGCGGCAAGGTCGTGTGCACCGGGGCGAAGAGCGTCGCCCAGGTGAGGGTGGCGATCGAGAAGGTGGTGAAGCTGATCGCGAAGACCGGCATCCCCATGATCAAGAACCCGGAGATCACCGTCCAGAACATCGTGGCGTCGGCCGACCTGGGTCAGAAGATCGACCTCAACGCCATCGCCATGGCGGTCGGCCTCGAGCGCGTGGAGTACGAGCCGGAGCAGTTCCCCGGGCTGGTGTACAGGATGTTCGAGCCGAAGGTGGTGCTTCTGCTGTTCGGCTCCGGAAAGGTCGTGTGCACCGGCGGAAAGACGCCTCAGGACATCGAGGCGGCGGTGAAGAAGATCACCGAGGAGCTGCAGGCCGCGGGCATGATGTTCTGAGCCCTCGCCGATATTTGCCCGGGACCTACCGGAGGTCGACCTCGTACCTGGAGGTGCTGTCCCAGCGGACCTCCAGGTCCTCCAGCTCCATCTCGAGCACGTGGCCGCCCTTGGTCCGGTCATCGCTGATGAAGTGGAAGTGGTAACCGGCCGAGCTCAGGCCGGAAGACCCCGCCGGGGACCACAGGCCGATGAGCGTTCCCGGGACGTTCTCGTACCTGAAGACGGTCTGGTTGGCGATGACGTCCTCCAGCGGAGGGTACGGGTGCACCTGCGCGGGCACCGAGCGCACCGTGACGCTGAAGGTGCCGTCGACACGGAGCAGGTAGAACACCGTCGGCGAGGGCAGCGAAGCGTCGAGCAGGGTCTCGACCTCGCTCATGTTCATCCTTCCCTCGATCGTCACGCTGCCGTCCTCGTCGAACCTGCTGACCTGGGCGAACGGGGTGAGCTCGCTCGCCGGCACCTCGATGACGCTGCCGTCGGCGCCGGCCCGGTAGCACCTGCCGTCGATTACGATCATCTCGCCGTTCAGCGCGTTGAACGTCCCCAGGCCGACGTCCCCATGCTCAAGGACCGCCTTAATCGTCGTATCGCCGTCCAGGCGGCCTTCGACCAGGTCGTCCAGGCTGCCGATCTGATACAGCATGTCCCGCTCGTCGTTGGGCAGCGCCAGGGCGAGCAGGCCGGCTCCCGCGAGCAGCGCTATGGCAATGATGACGAAGATGATCGCAAGTGGTCTCCGGGAACGCTCCATGGGCGGGCCATCGCGTCGAGCGTTTATAAATCAGAGTATCATCTGGATTAAATCTGTGACCAATCCTTTAATAGGTCCTCATTTTTCTCGCCGCAGGTATCGAATATGGGCAGGTGGAGCAGAAGCCTGGCGCTGACCCGAATGAGCTTCCAGGTCATCAAGAAGGACAAGAGCATGTTGTTGTTCCCGCTTATTTCCGGGATAGTGACCTTGATCGCGATGGCCTCGTTCTTCGGGACCTGGCTGTTCGTGAACGGCTTCAATTGGGAGGTGGTGCAGGGCAGCCCCATCACCTACGCGCTCGTTTTCCTCCTCTATCTGATCGCCTACTTCGTGGCCATCTTCTTCAACGTCGCCCTGGTGGCGTGCTCGATGAGGCGGCTGGAGGGCGGGGAGGCCAGCGTCCGCTACGGGTTAGGCTACGCAGCCGGCAGGGCAGCTACCATCTTTAAATGGGCCATCGTGGCGGCGACCGTGGGCCTGGTCCTCAGGGCGCTCAGCGAGAAGGCCGGGGCGGTCGGGCAGGTGATCCTGGGCCTCGTGGGCGTGGCGTGGTCCATCGCCACCTACTTCGTCGTGCCGGTCATCGCCTTCGAGGGGATCGGGCCGTTCAAGGCGATCCAGCGGAGTGCGGGGCTGCTCAAGGGCGCCTGGGGAGAGGCGTTCCTGTCCAACCTGAGCATCGGGCTGATCTTCTTCCTCCTGGGGATCGTCGGCCTCCTGCCGATCGCAGCTGCCTACCTGCTCACCGCCAACATGATGGTGCTGCTGGCGGCGGTCGCCGCGGCGGTCGTGTACTGGATCATCCTGGGCATGCTGTCCTCGACCGCGTCCGCGGTCCTGTGCACCGCGCTCTACCGCTACGCCGCCACCGGCAGGATGCCCGAGGGGTTCCCCGAGAACGCCATAAGGAACCCCTGGTCGCTCGGGCAGTGATCAGGCGTCGTGAGCTGAAGCCGCATCGCGCCGGGGCGGCACGATGGTCGGCTCCCCGGCCCAGCTCACCACGCTTCGAGCACCGGTCCTGAGCGGCGCTCGATGCGTTACACCGATATTGTCGTGGCTAGGATTATGTATCATAAAAGAGAATGGCGATTGCGGCCAACCGAACTTCTAGCGGGAGGGAAGCTCGATCGATCCGTTTTCCTTCGGGTGGATGAAGCAGTTAATCGATTCGATCGATGAAGGCGTGCTCACGTTGAACGCTGACGGTCGGATCGAACGCGCCAGCGAACGCGCCGCGTCGATGCTCGGCCGCCGGAGGGAGGACCTGATCGGCCGGTCCCTCGAGGACCTGGGCGTCCATATCGGGAAGGAGGGGAGCGTGGAGGCGCGCGTCGACCGAGGGGACGGCACGGGGACGCGGCTCTCCCTGACCATCGCTCCGCTGGCGGACCAGGAACGGGAGGGGAGCGCCATGGTGCTGCTGCGGGACATCGGCGACCGCAGGAGGGCCGAGAGAACGCTCGCCGCGGCCGAGGCCAGGTACCGCTCGCTGTTCCAGAACCCCCACGAGGTGGTCGCCCTGCTGCGCTATGTCCTCGACGGCGAGGGCAGGATCACCGACGCGGTGTTCCTGGACGTCAATGCGCTGTTCTCGAGGATCATCGGCCTGCCCCGGGGGGAGATAATCGGGAAGAAGGTCACCGAGGTCCTCGGCACCGACGCCTTCCAGGAGAACCTCCCGATGCTGCAGGCCATGAGGTCTGGCGGCCGGCCAGTCAGCTTCGACACCTACTTCGGTCTGCTGGACGCTTATGTGCGCAACCTCTTCGCGCCGGTGGACGAGGAAACGTTCGTCCTGTCCTCGCTGGACATGACCCGGGTCATCGAGGCCAAGCGCCGGGCGGAGGAGAACGCCGAGACCGCCCGCCAGCAGTCCGAGGCGCTCGACGCGCTCATGGACGCCGTTCCCGCGGCCATCTGGATCGCCCACGACCCAGAGTGCCGGGTCATCACCGGGAACCGCGCGGCGGACATCATGTACGAGTCCGGGGCCAAGGAGAACGTATCCGCGGGAACTTCTACGGGAGAGGAGCTGAGCGCGGCCAGGCGGTTCTTCCGCGAAGGCCGGGAGCTCCGGCCGGAGGAGCTGCCGATGCAGGTGGCGGCGTCCACGGGGTCCGAGGTCCGCAACTTCGAGGTGGATGTCCTTCTCCCCAGCGGCAAGCGGATAACCACGCTGGGGCACGCCATCCCGCTCTTCGACAGCAGGGGCAGGGTGCGCGGGACCGTGGCGGCGACCATCGACATCACCGAGCGCAAGCGGCACGAGCAGGAGCTTGCCTTCCAGGCCCGGCTGCTCGCCAGCTCGCACGACGCCATCGTGGCCATGGACAGCGGCGGCACCATCACCTACTGGAACTCGGCGGCCGAGGAGATGTTCGGGCGGACCGCGGAGGAGGCGATCGGCCAGAACGCCGCGGAGCTCCTCTGGTCGAACCTGTCGGACATCAAGCGCGAATCGACCATCAGGAAGCTGCTGGAGGCCGGGCGCTTGGACAGCGAGTCGGTCTTCCATCGCAAGGACGGGAAGGAGTTCATCACCAGCTCCCACGCGCGGGCGCTCAAGGACCGCGACGGGGCGCTCGTGGAGATCGTATGCTCGTTCCGCGACATCAGCGAGAGCAAGAGGGCGGAGAGGGAGCTGGAGGAGTACTCGAGGCAGCTCGAGCGCTACAACAGCGAGCTGCAGCAGTTCGCGTACATCACCTCGCACGACCTCCAGGAGCCGCTGAGGATGATCACCCTGTACATGGACCTCCTGGACAGGAGGCATGGCGGCGAGCTGTCGCCGCAGGCCAAGGAGTACATGGGCATCGCCCGCGACGGGGCGAGGCGGATGAGGCGGCTGATCGACGACCTGCTGCTGTACTCCCGGATCGAGACCAACCGGAGCGACTTCACCGACGTGGACATGACCAAGGTCTTCCGTTCGGTGGTGAAGGAGCTCGCCCCGGCGGTGAGCGATGCGGGAGCCGTCATCAATATCGACCCCATGCCGGTCGTCCGGGCGAACGAGACCCATATGAGGCAGCTCGCCACGAACCTGATCGCCAACGCCGTCAAGTTCCGCCGCGCGGATACGCCCCCGGTCATCGAGGTCACCGCGAGCACGGTCGGCGATGTATGCATCTTCTCCGTCCGCGACAACGGCATCGGCATCGACCCCAAGTACGTGGATAAGCTGTTCAAGATGTTCTACCGCCTCCACACCCGCGATGAGTACCCGGGATCGGGCATCGGCCTCGCGATATGCAAGAAGATCGTCGAGCGCCATGGCGGATGGTTATGGGTGGAATCGGACGGCAGGAGCGGCAGCACCTTCCACTTCACCATCCCCCGCGGTCAGATGCCTGAGGGCCAGGCAGAGATCGACGCATCATCCTGATCCAAGGCGAACGGTCCGGGCTCAGGTCAGCGAACGGACTTCCATGCTTCCGCGCCGGACAAGGTCCTCTCGAAGGTGGCGACCTTTCCGCAGGCCTCGCACCTCTCGACTATCGCTACCTCGTAGAGCTTGAACTTGATGTCCTGAGGATGTCCACACCCCGGGCAGGGGATGGTCCTCAGGACGTAATGCTGGATCTTCATACTCTCGGCGGTTAATCGGGCCAGGGCGGTTATCCCGCTTTCGGGGGGAGGTGGCCGAAAGTGCGTCCGCCGGGAAAGGCGGCGGAAGCGTGCGCCCGGCGGCGTCATCGAACGATCTGGACGATGATGCCCCGGGAGCGTGGGCACGTAATATTATGCGTGTTCATCGATTGAATCGTGCTCTTGCCCCCCGTCCATAGTGAGGATTATATACGTCCAGCTCTAGTTATTATCTAGACACGAAAATTTAAGACCCCGGCGGGGGGGCCGGGGCTTGGGGGAGCTCAGCATGAAAGTTCAACATTATCGTCAGCGGGCGCAGGGACGGATATATAGCATGGGAAAATGGACGAAGGCGGTGCCGGAATGAACCGCTCTCTCCTCGTGACCTTCCTGCTGTCCATGGCCCTGGTCGTGCCGTTCGCCTCCTTCCAGGGCGCGGCCGCCGACCCCACGCCCATCGCGGTCCAGGACGTGCCGGTGCAAGGGAACGCCTCGAACTGCCGCATCGCCGTCGATGCCGAGGGCACCGCCCACATCATCTACTTCGATGAGGACGGCGGCAGCCTTATGCATGCGACCAACGCGGGAGGCTCATGGATCACGGAGACCGTCGCCGACCAGGGACTGGCCGGCAGGGCGAGCTCGATCGCCGTCGATTCAGAGGGGACCGTCCACGTCTCGTACGTGGGTGCGGAGCAGGACGGCTACGGGGACCTGATGTACGCGACCAACGAGGGCGGCTCGTGGAGCAGCATCCTCGTCGATGACGGCTTTGTGATCGGCCACACCTCCATCGCCGTCGACCCCCGCGACGGCGTGCACATCAGCTACCACACCGGCCATGACGAGCTCAACGACTCCCTGAAGTACGCGACCGACGCGAGCGGGGCGTGGAGCGTGGAGAGCGTCGACACCGGGATATCCGGCTACTACAACGCCATCGGCGTGAGCTCGAGCGGCACGGTGCACATCATCTCCTACGCCGGCATCGGCGGGATGCCCCTCAAGTACACCACCAATGCGGGAGGCTCGTGGAGCACCCAGAACATCGAGGACACCGTGTGGATAGGAAGCTTCTGCTCCATCGCCGTGGACTCCGAGGGCCGTCCTCACGCCGCCGTCTCCACCAGCGACGAGATAAGCCAGGTCGACCTGAAGAACGCCGTCTACTCCGGAGGCTCCTGGGCCTCGGAGGCGATCGAGATCGGCGGGTACGTCTGGGACCGGTCGCTCGCGATCGACGGCGGGGACGCGGCGCACATATGCTACCGGGCCAGCACGACCAACGATCTGATGTACGCGACCAACGAGGGCGGCTCATGGAGCATCCAGAGGGTCGACGGCCTGGGCTCGGCGAGCTCCTTCGCCTCCATCGCCGTGGACAGCGGCGGGGACGCGCACATGTGCTACATCGCGTCCGACAGCGGCGGCGAGCACCTCAGGTACGCGAAGACCGGCGCCCCGGTCGCCCCCGGCCCCGTGGTGGAAGAGAGCATGGAAGCGCCCCCGGAGGGGCCGATGGGCGGAGAGGCGGAGAGCGGCCGGCAGGATGAGATCGCCGGTCCGGCGGGCATCGTCGGCGGCGTCGGCCTGGGCGCGGCGGTCGTGATCGCCGCCCTCCTCATCGTGAAGGGCAAGTGGAAGGCATAGGAACGCGGAATCTGATCTGACGGGACCGAGCGTCAGCCGCCTCATCGCACGACATCGTAGGGTGCCCGGCGCCGTGCCCGCACCCAGGTGTCGAAGCGAAATAAAAAGAAGGGAAAGTGCGTTCTACCCCGGAAGAGGCGGCCATCTTTGATGCCCATCGAAGTATCCGGTCTGATAAAGCACTACGGCGAGACCAAAGCGGTCGACGGAATAACGTTCTCCGTCCGGGAGGGGGAGGTCTTCGGCCTGCTGGGACCAAACGGCGCGGGCAAGACCACGACCATCGAGATCCTGGAAGGACTCCGCAGGAAGGACGGCGGAGAGGCCCTCGTTCTCGGCCTGGACCCCTGGACCGACGGAAGCCGCCTGCACAGAAAGATCGGGGTGATCCCCCAGGGCTTCAACTTCTTCGAGAAGACCACCCCGCGGGAGGCGATCATCTACTACGCCAGCCTCTTCGGGGTCAAGGTCGATCCCGACGAGATCCTCCGCACGGTGCTGCTGGAGGATTCCGCCAACCACCTGTTCGCGAACCTCTCGGGCGGGCAGAAGCAGAAGACCGGTCTCGCCCTGTCGCTGGTGAACTCCCCGGACCTGCTGTTCCTGGACGAGCCGACCACCGGCCTCGACCCCAACGCCCGGAGGGCGGTCTGGCAGGTCATCAGCGGCCTCAAGGCCCAGGGCCGGACGATCGTGCTCACCACTCACTATCTTGACGAAGCGCAGCAGCTCTCCGACCGCGTCGCCATCATGAACCGCGGGCGCATCGTGGCCATGGGGACGACGGAGGAGATCATCAGCCAGCACGGCTCCGGGGAGCGCCTGGAGATCCAGGGGAGCCCGGAGCTGGCCGAGTACATCCGGGCCAACGCCGGCCTGGAGGTCGAGTCCAGAGGGAACGTCGTCAGCATCGCCCTCAGGCACAAGAACGACGCCCTGGCGGCCCTGGAGGCGGCCGAGCGGTCGAAGATGCCGTGGGGCGACATACGCACCCGGCGGGACAGCCTGGACGACGTGTTCGTGCGCCTGGTGAGGGGCGAGGTGGACGAGAGCGGAGAGGTCGTGGGAGGTGAGCGCAGTGGATGAGAAGCGTCCAGACCGCCGGAGGATCAGCGGAAGGCGAATCCTGGCGGATTTCAAGGTGTACAGCAGGGGCTACATGCGGGACCGCATCGGCCTGTTCTTCGGGCTGATATTCCCGGTCATCCTGATCCTGATCTTCGGAGCGATATTCTCGGGGACCGGCACCGGGAAGGTGACCGTGTACGTCCAGAACCTGGACCAGGGGCCGTTCCCCACGCCCCAGGCGGACATCGGGGCCCAGTTCATAGACGCCCTCAACAGCTCGGGCACCCTGGACGTGGTCGTGGTGTCGCCCTCGGAGGACTTCGCCAGGTACCTGGCCAATCACTCCGCGTCAGACGGCATCGTCATCCCCCAGGGCTTCTCATCCAGTTATCTCGAACGACAGCCGATCAACATCACCGTGTACGGCAACCCGTCGTCCAGCAGCAGCGGTATCGTCGCCGGCACCGTCGTGGGAATATCCAACGGGTTCAACCTGCAGCTGTTCGAGGGGACCAGCGTCATCGGTGTGGACCAGGCTACCGTAAGCTCGCAGCAGACCCAGTACATAGACTTCCTGATCCCCGGGCTGATCGGGTTCTCCATCCTCGTCAACCCGATGTTCTCGCTGGTGAACATCTCCTCGGAGTACAAGAAGAACAAGCTGTTCAAGCAGCTCAGCCTAACCCCGCTGACGAAGATGGAGTGGCTCGCCTCCAAGGTGATGTGGTACATCGTGCTCTCCGCCGCGTCGTTCCTCCTCATGGTGGCCGTGGGGGTCGCCGCCTTCGGAGCGCACATCACGCTCACCGTGTGGATTATCCCCTTCCTCATCCTGGGCCCCACGCTGTTCGCGGCGATGGGCATGCTCGTGGGCACGGTCTCCAAGAACCCCGAGACCGCCGGCGTGGTGGGCAACATCGTGACCTTCCCGATGATGTTCCTGGCAGGCACCTTCTTCCCCATCAGCATCATGCCCGGATGGCTGCAGTCCATCGCCCACGTGCTCCCGCTGTTCTACGTGATCGAGGGACTGAACAACGTCATGGTCTACGACAACATCCCAGGCGCGCTGTTCGACATCGCGGTGGTGGCGGCGCTGACCGCGGCCTTCTTCGTCGCCGCGGTGATCCTGTTCAAATGGAGGGAGGACTGAGGGCCGGGCGCGCAAGCATCCCCGTCCCTCGCCTTCCCTGAAGGCGGGCAAGTCTAGACGTCGGAGCGGCGGTCGAGCACCGGCCGGCCGTCCGGGTCCCGGGGCACGCCGACGTGCCTCAGCGCCTCATGGTCGAAGAGCAGGCCGAAGTCGGGGGCCACGAGGTACACCGGCAGGCGCCCGAAGATGTTGGTCTCCACCACCTTGTACATCACGATCGGGTAGTAGATGCAGAGCACCTCCTCGAGCCGGTCCCTGTCCACCACGGTCCTGTTCTGCATCGCCGCCTCCACGATGAGCGCGTCCAGCGGCTCCAGGCACCAGTACCTCAGCGCCCGGACCTTGTCGTCGATCAGGTCGATGGCCATCCTCCGGCTGCCGACGCTCTGGGGCACCCTCATGATGAAGAACTCGACGGCCAGGATGGCGACCATGGCCGGGATGACCACCAGGGCGTTGCCTCCCAGGAAGCCGATGAGGGACTCCATGGTCCTGCCGGGCAGGAGGACCGCGCCGACCGCCACCACCGATATGGCGACGATGAGCGCTCCCGCCAGCGCCATCGCCATGACGTACGCCCTCCGCCCCTCGGAGCGGGCGGAGAGGACCTTGAACTTGAGGGAGCGGGCGATCCGGGTGAAGCCCTGGGACTGGGGGTTCAGCGCCACGACCATCAGGAAATAGCCGAGGATCACCAGGATCTGCAGGACCAGCCACCCGGTGAACTGCAGCGGGAGATCGCCCATGTAGACGCCGTGGTAGATGATGAACATCACCCCGGAGCCGAACAGCAGCAGGAAGCTTCGCGCCAGCGGCACCATCCCCGCCAGGAACATCGTCGTCCCGACCTCGACGAGGAACTTCGGCCTTGTCAGCAGGCGGCTCAGCGGGCCCTTGATCGGCCTCTCAAGGACGAGACGCTTGCGCTCCCTGCCGCCGTGGTGCCTGGTGATGGGCAGGAAGAACACGATGTAGTTGAACGAGTACAGGATGAAGGTCGCGAGGACCCACAGGATGAGGGCCCCGGGCCAGGTGAGCAGGACCGCGGCCGAGGCGGCGATCAGCGCTCCCATGGCCAGTATGCAGGCCCTATCCTCCTTCCCCGGGCGGAGGATCCTCTCGCGCTTCTCTTCCAGGCGGTCCACTTCCTCCTGGATCATGGACCTCGCGTCCACCGCCGCCCGGATATCGATGCCGCTCATCATTCCCCTCTGGCAGGGATATCACAGACCGCACCGGATAACTAGTTAACTGGAGCTGGGAAAAAAAGGGTCCGCACTGCCCCGGCATCGCCGGCCGCGGGCAGGACGTGGTGTTTACTCCCCGGACGCCTCGGAGCCGGCGATGGGGGCGGCCCTCTTGCCGGTCACGGGCCACAGGGGCACGACCTCCCGCCCGTAGGTCTCGTTGAGCACCTGCGCGAGGCTGGTGTACATGGCGGACATGCCGCAGACGATGCCGATGACCCCGGCCGCCACGGTGACCCCGGCGTTGCCGAGCGCGTCGCCGATCGCGAGGGCGAAGAACAGCACTGCCAGCGAGCCGAAGACGAACTGCAGCGCTCGGTTGGTGCGCAGCGTCCCGACGAACATGACCGCGGTGAAGGCGCCCCACAGCCCCAGGAACCAGGCCAGCGTTCCCTTGTCGGTAACGGCCCCGATGCCCAGCTCCGGGAGGACCCACAGGCCGACGAGGGCGAGCCAGAAGAACCCATAGGAGGTGAACGCGGTGGTGCCGAAGGTGTTGCCCTTCTTCCACTCCATCAGGCCGGCCGCCACTTGGGCCAAGCCCCCGAAGAATATTCCCATGGCCATGATGGCGGCGGTCAGGTCGATCAGACCGGCGTTGTGCAGGTTGAGCAGAATGGTGGTCATGCCAAAGCCCATCAGCCCCAGGGGGGCCGGGTTGCCCGTCAGGTCCTTGGCAACGGTGACGCGTTCTGTCGTGGCGTTCATCTCCTGGGGTATCGCCAGAGGCGATTTAAGGATGCTGGCCGCCCTGGGGGGAGGGCGCCGGGAACGTATTAATAGGCAGCTGTCGGAAAGGACGTCGGGGCCTCGAGAGGCCTTGCTCGGAGGACGGGAACATGAGATCGGCGCAGGAAGAGAGGGAGGAGCGCGACCCGGTGAGGGTGGCGAGCAAAGTGGTCGGCATGCTCGTCGAGAACGACAGGGTGCGGGTGCTGGGCTCGAGCCTCGGGCCAGGGGAGAAGGCGGCGATGCACTCTCATCCCGATCACGTGCTGTTCGTGGTGAAGGGCGGGAGGCTCAAGATGACCTTTCCCTCAGGGGAGGAGAGGACTGTGGAGATGGAGCAGGGCAAGGCGATGCTGATGGAGGCCCAATCGCACGAGGTGACCAACGTCGGGGACACCGAAGTGCAGGTCGTGCTGGTCGAGCTCAAGTGAGCACCGGACCTAGAGCGTGAACCCGGGTCCGACGCAGTTTTCACTATCCAAGATCCTGGTGCCGTCGCCCGGCCGAAGGGATAGAACATGGGATGGCGGCAGGGCAGCAAGGATTAATCCGGACGGGTTCGAAATAGTGGACCATGGGCGAGGAGGGGCGGGCGGAGAGGAGGCCGTTGACCTTCTTCCTCCTCACTTTCTTTCTCGCGGTCCCGTTCTGGCTCCTCGCCGCTGCGGTGGGGAGCGGCCTGCCCTTCGGCCTCCCCCTCAGCGCCCTGATGTTCCCCTGCCCGCTGGTCGCCGCCTCCATCCTGGTGTTTCGGGAGGAGGGGCGGAGCGGCGTGGCGGCGCTCCTTATGCGGATCTTCGATGCCCGGAGGATCGGTCGGAAGGCCTGGCTGCTTGCGTCGTTCCTCCTCATGCCGGCGATCTACATTCTGTCGTTCACCCTGCAGCCCGACGCGCCCTTGGACCCCGCCGTCCTGCCGCTCGTCCCGCTGCTCTTCGCGGTGTTCTTCGTCACCGCGGCATTCGAGGAGATCGG
Organism: Methanomassiliicoccus sp. UBA6; assembly: GCA_002508545.1. Taxonomy (GTDB): domain Archaea; phylum Thermoplasmatota; class Thermoplasmata; order Methanomassiliicoccales; family Methanomassiliicoccaceae; genus UBA6. The sequence continues at coordinate 4,444 of DAVH01000067.1, read as the reverse complement.
GTGGACCGGCTACGCGACCGACCCGCTGCAGAGAAGGCGGAGCGCCGTGGTCGCCGCCCTGATCATCGGGGTCGCGTGGTCCGCGTGGCACTTGGTCCCGGACATCCAGGCCGGGCAGCCCGCGGCGTTCATCCTCGGCCAGCGCACCTTCTCGGTGTTCCTCAGGGTGCTCATCGTCTGGATATACAACAGCGCCGGGCGGAGCGTGTTCGCCGCGATCATCGTCCACGCCATGGACAACGTCAGCGTCTACTCGCTGTTCCCGGACACCACGCTATACGATCCGCTGATCACCGCGGCCGTTACCGCCTCGGTTGCTCTCGCCGTCGTGGCCCTATGGGGCCCGAGGACGTTGGCCAGGTTCCGCTTTTCTAGAGCTATCTGAGGTCAGCGTCCGCGCATGGGTTCATGGGCTTCAAGCCACCGACCCGGCGGTAGAGGCCGGCCAAGTGCTCGTCCCTGAGGGCGTGGTACGCGCGGGCGTTGCTCTCCGCCCGCTCGTGCACCGACGGGTCGTTGGACCTTATGATCTGCCCGGGAACGCCCACCACCACCGAGCCGGGCGGTATCTCCATGTTGCCGGTGATGACCGCGTTGGCACCGATGATGCAGTCGTCGCCGATGACCGCGCCCTCGACCACCGTCGCGTTCATGCCGATGATGCAGTAGTCGCCCACCGTGGCGCCGTTGATGATCGCCCCGTGCCCGACGGTTACGTTCTTCCCTATCAGCGTCGGGAAGCCCGTGTCCACGTGCAACACCGCGTGCTCCTGCACGTTGCTTCCCTCGCCCACCACCACCTTGTCGTGGTCTGCCCGGATGACGGCGTACGGCCATATGCTGACCCCGTCATGGAGCTCGTAGTTGCCGATCAGCACTGCCGTCGGATCGATGTACCTTCCCACAATTCTTCCCTCTTGGAGCGGAATCGCTGTAGGGGTTCATATAAGTCGATGCTCGATGTAGATGGGCCCGGCCAGCAGAACAATCATTATGCGCTGGCCGCATACCGATGGTGTTGATCATGCCGTCAAGGGAAGAAGCGATCGAGCTGGTGCACGAGCACGTCAAGAAGGAGAGCAACATCAAGCACATGGTGGCGGTGGGAGCGATCATGCGCGAGGTCGCCGCCCGCTCGGGAGAGGACGCCGACCGGTGGGAGCTCGCCGGCATTCTCCACGACATCGACCTCGAGATGTGCTCGGGCATGGAGGACCACACCCTCAGGGCGAGAGAGCTCCTCGCCGGGAAGGTGGACGACGAGCTGATCGAGGTCATCATGGCCCACAATCACGAGGCGACCGGGGTCCCCGTGGACTCCAGGTTCAAGGTCGCCCTCATCGCCTCGGATGCCGCCTCCGGGCTCGTGATCGCCTGCGCGCTGGTCATGCCGTCCAAGAAGCTCGCGGACGTCCAGGTCAGCTCGCTGAGGAAGAAGTTCGGGAACAAGGACTTCGCCAAGGGCGTGAGCCGGGAGCGTATCATGCGCTGCGAGGAGCTGGGCATGTCCAGGGACGAGTTCCTTGAGGTCGCCCTGGAAGGCCTCAGGAAGGTCTCGGGCGAGCTGGGGCTGTAGGCCGCGATGACCGGCCGAACGGCGTCCTAACTCTCGCCCTTCTGCTCCTTCGTCTCGCCCTTCTCCCGCCTCTGCTTGTTCACGGTGGCGGCGGCGATGCGCTCGGCGTCATCCTCGGAGCGACCCTGCTCCCTTTCCGACTCCTTGATGTGCTCGTACTGTCGCTCCTCCTTCTTGGTGAATCCTCTGGGCATGTTGATCGCCGGATATCATGGGAAGGGATGGCAGATAAAGCACGTCCGCCGAACGGGCGGTCCGCCCTTCAGGTCACTCTTGAGCCGTTCAGGCCGTCAGCGGCCGGGCCGCTTCTCAGGGAAGGCGTAATCGATCATCCACCACGTCCCGTACTTGTCCCTGAACGAGGTGTAGAGGTCTCCCCAGAACATCTTCCCCAATGCCGTCTCGATCTCGCCCCCGGCCGAGAGCTTCTCGTAGAGGGTGCGAGCCTCCTCCTCGCTCTCCGGAGCGATCATGATGTAGACGCTGTTGCCCATGGTGACCTGGGGGCCCGTGGACCTCAGGGAGTCGCTGCCGTACAGCGTCCCGCTCTTCAGGGGCAGGGCGATGTGCATTATCCTTTCCTGCTCATCTTTTGCCAGCTTGTCCCCCTCAGGCATCTCCTTGTACCGGTTCACCGAGGAAAACTCGCCACCGAAGACGGACCGGTAGAAGTTGAACGCCTCCTCGGTCTTACCGTCGAAGTTCAGGTACGGGCTGATCGCCTTCATGTCCTGATAGGTCCGAGCCGTTCGAATATAACCATTGCGATGGGCGGCCTGGTCCTGGAGACGCTGGCAAGGCCGCGCTCTCATCCCATCGGCCCCGTCCAGGGGAGCGAGGGTGGTACATTATTAATATCTCGGACGAGAAAATATCGCATGACCGGTGAGAAGAAGTGGGGCCGGGGGAAGGAGTTGCACCTTCGAACGTGGACTTGCGGTCTACTCCATTGATGCTCTGGCACCCCGGCATGGGCTGCGGCCGGTCCGATATCGAAGCTATCGTTCGCCGATAGCTGACGGCCTAATGTGTCAAACCCGGTCGATGTAATAAAACCTGTCCTAACAGTTCGCGGGGTAAGAAAGCCCATGGGACGCACCCCGGCCGATACCGCAGGCAGCGGGCGCGAACGTATTATCAGGCAAAGCGCCGATTGGGTGGCGGAGCTGTTCATGGACGATCTCGACATCGTCATCTGCAAGGCGCTTATGAGGGACGCCCGGATGCCGTACCGCCTCCTCGGCAAGCTGGTCGGCCTTTCGCCGGTGGCGGTGCACAAGCGGGTCCAGGAGCTGATGGCCAGTGGGATCATCGACGGCTTCCGGGCGGAGATCGACATCCGCGCGCTGCGGGGAGCGTCGGTCATGGTGTTCGGGCGTTCGGAGATATCCTCCCCCAAGCAGCTCTTCCAGGCGCTGGGAGCGGACGATTCGACCTCGATGGTCCTGGTCGGGAGCGGGAACTTCGTGTTCGTCGGGGCGATGCTGCGCTCCTTCACCGACCTGGAACGCTACCTCGATTTCGTGAGGCGGGAGGGAAAGATGCCCCAGGCCGAGGCCGGCCTGCACACCATCCGGCCGTCCGGGGTCCGCATGACCGACATCCAGGACCCCGGGGAGATCACCCCGCTGGAGATGAGGATCATTGCCTCCCTGCGGAACGACGCGAGGAAGCGCGCGGCCGATGTCGCCGCCGAGCTGGGGGTGTCGGCGAGGACGGTGAGCTCGAAGCTCGACAGCATGGTGAAGGCCAGCAAGATCAACCTCATCACCCGCTGGCGGCCGGACTACTCCAGCGATACCGTGGCGCTCCTGTGCATCACCCTGAAACCGGGCGCGGACAAGCAGGCGGTCATCGGCCTGCTGTACGGCAAGTATGCGGGCAGCGTGGTCTTCCTCTCCAGCTTCTCCAACCTTCCGGACCTCGTCATCACCACGGTGTGGACGCGGTCGCCCAAGGGCATCACCGCCCTGATCGACGAGATGATGGCCGAGGGGGCCTTCGCCTCCATCGTCCCTCACTCCATCTGCGAAGGCTTCTTCTTCGATACGTGGAAGGAGAAGCTCCTCGACAAGGTGCAGGCGAAGCGGGCGGACGCGCAGTGATCTGGCCTCGATCGCCGATGCCGTTCCGTTAACCCATGGGTTAACGCTCTGTCCCTGGCGGCGAGGGCGGGCGGCATTTTGTTCACCGACCGATTGACTCACAACTATACCTGTCACCGGCCCTCAGCGGAATTGCGACAAGATAGGTCGCTATGAAGGAGACAATGACATGGAGAACATGACCATAGATGAGTACAAGAGAAGGAGCCGAGAGCTTGAGACCAGGGACGCGAAGAAGGGACTGATCGCCCACGCCGTCGTCGTCACCGCGGTGGGCGCGCTGCTGACCGCGATAAACCTGACGTTCGTCAGCGAGTTCCTGTGGTTCCCGTTCCCGATCACCGGGATGGTCGTCGGAGTGGCGGTCCACTATCTCTTCGGCGTCCGCCTGCTGGACCGTGCTCTCGATCAGAGGGAGATGCGCATCGAGGCATGGCGCTGAGCCGCGGGCTGCCCTCTTCCATGGGCCACGGCGATCGAGCCGGGTCGCCATGCCCGCCGAAGTGTTTTAAATCCGGCACGGGTGTTTCATATCGTGCCATTCTATATCATCATCTTTATCTACATCCATATAATTCATTCATCACCGCCCGGCTGGTGGGGCCGCGCAGGTCATTCCTTGCAGCAACGGTTTCCTCCGATCATACCTGTCCAGCTGGGCAGGCATCTTCCTCTACATCGGTGAAGAGAAATTAGGGACGGTAGGGCGGCCAGCGCCCTACTGCCTTTTTCGTCCAAGGGAAAGCACGGCGACCATTCCCGA
>DAVH01000042.1 GCA_002508545.1 Methanomassiliicoccus sp. UBA6 | reverse complement strand
GATGTCCGCCCCGGCCCGGGCGGCCTCCTCCGCGCCCTCCAGGGAGGTGACCTCGATCTCCACCTTCTTGGTGAACGATGCCTTCCTCCCGGCCTTGACCGCGGCGGTGATGCCGCCCACCACCGCCAGGTGGTTGTCCTTGATGAGGACCGCGTCGTCCAGGCCGAAGCGGTGCGGATCGCCGCCTCCCAGCCTCACCGCCTTCTTCTCGTAGCGGCGGAAGCCGGGGGNNTGGTCTTGCGGGTGGCGGCCACGATCACCGCGGGGTTCCTGGCCTGGCAGGCGGAGAGCACTTCGCGGGTGGCGGTGGCGATGCCCGACATGCGCATCACGAGGTTCAGCGCGACCCTCTCCCCGGCGAGGATGGCCTTCAGGTCCCCTTCGACCGTGAGCACGGCGGTGCCGCGCGCCACCCTGTCCCCGTCCCTCACCAGGGGCGAGGCCCGCAGGCCCAGGAGGGTGAACGCCTCGGCCGCCTCCTCGAGGCCGGCGATGACGCACTCCTGCTTGGCGATGATCGCGCCCGAGCCCTTGCGGTCGCCGATCAGCGCCTCGGAGGTTATGTCGCCCTGGCCGATGTCCTCGCGGAGGAAGTCCTCGATGCCGCTCATGACCCGGGAATCAGGCGCCGGGCTATTGAACTTTAGGCCTAGAGCTCGACTTCCTCTTCGGCCTTGGGCAGCAGGACCTTGATGCCCTCCTGCCTCACCGCCTCGGCCAGCGGCTCGCGGTCGTCGGAGTGCATGATGATGACCTTCTCCGGCTTGCATGCCCTGATGAACGCGAGCAGCTCGGCCTGGTCGGCGTGGGCGCTGAGGTCGTACTTCTTGACCTCGCACTTGATCCTGACCGGATGGGGGATCTCCTCCTTAGTGGCCTGGACGTTGATCACGCCCTCGTCCAGCAGCGCCTTGCCGTTGGAGCCGTCCACCTGGTAGCCGCTGAGCAGCACCGCGCTCTTGGGGTCGTTCTTCACGTCGTCGAGGTAGGTGAGCACCGGTCCCCCGTCCAGCATGCCGCCGGTGGTGACGATGACCTGGGCGTCCCGGCGGGCCTTCTGGCGGTCCTGGGGCGTCCTCACCTCGTTGAAGCGGCGCTTGGCCGCCTTGAGCGCCTTCTCCGAGCGGATGTACTCCGGACGGTCGAGGTACAGCCGGTTGATCGTCTTGCCCATCCCGTCGACCCACATGTTGTACTTCAGGTCCTTGAGGATGAGCATGATCTCCTGCGTTCTGCCAACGGCGAAGCACGGTAGGATCGCCGTCCCGCCCCGCTCCACTACCTCCTTGACCTTCTCGATCAGCTCGTACTCGGTCTTCTGCCTGTCCGGGTGAAGGCGCCCGGAGTAGGTGCCCTCGATGATGAGGTTGTCGCACTGCACCGGGTGGGCGCCCCACACCAGGCGCATGTTGTAGGTGTGCATGTCCCCGGTGAACACGGTGGTCTGCTCGCCCTTCAGCTCGTACATCGCCGCCCCGGGCAGGTGGCCCGCGGGGTGCAGCGACACCTCGAACCCTCCGACGTCCATGATCTCGCCGTAGGTCATCGTGGTGAAGTTGCGCATCATCGCCAGGATGTCCGCCTCGTCGTACGGCTTGGGGTAGCCCTCGAGGCCGGCGATCTTCAGCGAGTCGCGGACCAGGAGCTCGGCGACGTCCACGGTGGTGGGGGTGGCGACGACCTCGGTGTCGTACTTCCCGCACAGCCAGGGCATCATTCCACAGTGGTCGAGATGGCTGTGGGTCAGGAACGCCATGTCCACGGGGGGTGCGGCCAGCGGGTAGGTTGGGGGTTTGGATGCGGTCATCCCATACTCGAAGAGAAGGGTGGCGCCCTTGTTCTGCACGAGCATGCCCATGCGGCCTACGACGTCCGCCCCTCCCAGGAACTTTATCTTCATTTTTCTTGCCTCCTTGTTATTCTCCAATGATCTGTATGATGATCTTCCTCTCCCTTCCGCGGTTGTCCAGCTCCATCAGGACGACCTGCTGCCAGGTGCCGAGCTGCGGGACCCCCTCGTGGAAGGGAACGGTCAGTGATGTGCCCAGGAACGCGGAGCGTATGTGGGAGTGGCCGTTGCCGTCCCCCCAGCGCCGGTGGTGCTCGTAATCGATCTCCTTGGGGAACAGGCGCTGCAGGCCCTCCCTCATGTCTGCTCGGAGGCCTTCCTCGTTCTCTATGGTGAACAAGGCGGCGGTGGAGTGACAGATGAACACGCAGGCCAGGCCATCCATGAACTTGGATGCCCGCACTGTGGAATTGAGCTCCTCGGTGAGGTCGACGATGTCGCCTTCCGCTGAGGTCCTGACCGTCAGGACCTTCCTATAGCTACCCATGACTCTCTCTTTATCAGGGCTAGCCATGGAAGAGTATATTAATTTGATGCTTGTGAATAATCATTCGCCGAAAGGCATCCGATCGCATCCAGGCGGCCGTCGCCCTCGAGGCGGCAGAGGGCGTTCGGGCACCACGCAACGAACCAAGGAAAGTTATTTTTACGTCCACGATTTTGAGTTTTTTTGTGCCTGAGAACGTTGATCTGAAACAGTACTGTCAGAGGACCATCGACAACGATAGGGTGTGGCTGTCCTCGACCTTCCGGGTCAAGCTCATCAAGGAAGGCATCGAGAAGGCTGGGAGCATCAACCAGCTGGGACGGGCGCTGGGCTACCGGTCCCGGGTCCATCCCGGATGGAGCATCCGGCAGATACTCCTCGGGAAGCAACCGTTCCCCATCGAGCGCCTCAAGGCGCTCTCCGAGTTCATGGACTATCCCTTGGAGGACATCATGCGCCACCGCACCCAGCACGGAGCGGTGACCCTCGACAGCACCAGGCGGGCGCTCGACGCCTGCGGCATGCTCTACTTCATCCCTCGCTGAGAGGGAGATTTCATTTTTTATTATAATACCACGGTAGTGATTTATAGTCTCACGGAGATGACCATCCTCGTCGGACATCCGTCCGACTGCAGGGATGGGAGTGCTCTTAAGAAAGGGGTCCAGGATCAGGGACGAGACCACCAGCTCGCTCGTTCACAACGGGGTCTATCATCTAGCGGACACGTACGACGACGAGGAGGCCAAGAAGTTCGAGGGCCCCATCGTCTACAGCTTCTGGAGCGCTGTCAAGTATACCTTCACCCTGTCGCTCATCCTGTGGTGGCTGCCCATCTTCGGCCAGATGATCGCCGGGTACGTGGGAGGCCGCCGGGCCGGCGCGCCCTTCAAGGGCATGATGGCGGCCCTCATCCCGGTCATATTCATCTTCGTGGTCAGCACGCTGGTGAACGTGGGCATCATCCCGACGGTGATCTTCGGCGTGGACCTCACCCCCGAGGCGGTGGTGGCGGTGGTCACCGGCTACGTGCCGATCATCGAGCCCTACGTAGCGTTCGTCAACATGTACCTCACATCGTTCTTCACCTCGCTGCACTCGACCGCCAGCCTCGGCCTGGATAGCTACGTCACCACGGTGGCGTTCTCCTACATCGGAGGGGTGCTCTCCCAGCAGACCCACCGCGAGATGATGCTGCTGTCCCGCATGAGCAGGGGGAACCAGACCACGGTGGTCCTCGAGGGCAACACCTTCACCTCCGCCCTGCGCGAGCCCCTGGCCCGCCGCCGGAGCCGGGGGTTCGAGGAGCTGGAGATGGTCGCCGCCGAGCACGACGATGCCGAGGACATGCCGAGGACGATCCGCTCGGCCAGGAAGGCCATCTACGACGAGGAGGATCCCCTGGTCATCCCGCCCAAGGAGCGCAAGGCGCTGCGGGAGAGGGCGCAGACCATGGCCCGGGAGCAGAGGGGCATCGAGAGGAAGGTGGCGAGGAGGGTCGAGGAGGAGCGCCCGGAGCGCCGGCCGATCGGGGACAAGAAGGACTGGGAGTTCATCTGAAACTTCGACGCGCTCCCGGTCCCATCCAGAACTCTTTTATACGAGCATAATTTTTCGACATTAGGCGAGTCAAAATGTTCTGTCCAAAGTGCGGCGGTCTGCTTAGGCCCAAGGAAGGCTGCAAGACCGAGTTCGTCTGCCCGAGCCCCAAGTGCGGCTTCGAGCAGAAGGCCAAGGACCTCTCCAAGGAAGGAGTTGCCAGGGTCAAGATTGAGAGGAACAAGAGCGAGGTCGAGGACTGCCCGGTCGTCGACAGCATCGAGGGCGTCATGCCCAAGACCGCGGTCCCCTGCCCCAAGTGCGGCCACAACGAGGCCTATTGGTACCTGCGTCAGACCAGGAAATCGGATGAGCCGGAGACCACCTTCCTCACCTGCTGCAAGTGCGGCCACAAGTGGCGCAAGTACTGACCCAGCTTGCTCCTAAGCAAGGTTTATCAGGGCCAACATGTTTACCATTAAAAACTGCTAGGATCTCATTTGGAGGAAATTCATGTTTCACGCGAAGATCAAGTCCGAGACCCTCAAGGGAGTCGTTGACGTGGTCTCGACCCTCGTGGACGAGGCCAAGTTCAACATCGATGCCGACGGGATGGAGCTGAAAGCGGTCGACCCCGCGCACGTGGCGATGGTCGACCTCAAGGTCCAGAAGTCGGCGTTCGAGGAGTTCTCGGCCGACGAGACCGAGTTGGGCATTGACCTCGACAAGATCAAGGAGGTCCTCCGTCTCTCTCGCGCTGGCGACATCATCGAGATGGAGCAGGATGAGGCCAAGAACCGCCTGGTGCTCAACGTGGGCAACATCACCAGGAGGATGAACCTCGTCGACACCGCCGGCATGAGCGACCCCAAGGTGCCTAACCTGAATCTGCCGGCCAAGATCACCGTGACCTCGGACGAGCTGCAGAAGGGCATCCGGGCCGCGGAATCCGTCTCCGATCACATCGCCTTGAACGCCTCGCCCGAAGGGTTCGAGATGTACTCCGAGGGCGACACCGACTCGGTCAGCCTGAAGCTGCCGAAGGACCTCCTCATCTCCCTCGATGTCTCGGAGAAGGTCAAGAGCCTGTTCCCGCTGGACTACTTCTCCAACATGGTCCGCTCGATACCGGCCGGCTCGGTCGTGACGATCAACCTGGGTAGCGACTTCCCGGTGAAGCTGGAGTTCGAGATCGCGGACAAGCAGGGCAGAGTGGACTACCTGCTCGCCCCGAGGATCGAGAGCGATTGAGCTCTCCAAACCCCTTACAAAATATTCCTTTCATCCCTTTCTCATTAAGCTTGGAATCACGGCGGGGGGCGATAGGTCTGGCCCCGGCCCGGGGAAAAATAAAAACTTATTTAACATGCCCCTATTATTGACCATCTCCTCTCCCCGAGGTGCCTAATTTGACTTTGTACGATGACCAAACTATACAGATGCTGGAATCCAAGGCCAACTTGCTCCGGCGACACATCATAAAGATGACCTTTGCCGCCCAGTCCGGTCATCCTGGCGGTTCGCTATCCTACGCTGACATCGTCACCGCGCTTTTCTTCAAGGTAATGCGACACCGCCCCGGCGAGCCCAACTGGGAAGACCGCGACAAGTTCGTTCTCTCCAAGGGGCATGCCGCTCCGGTCTACTACGCGGCCCTGGCCGAGTCCGGGTACTTCCCGGTCGAGGACCTCCTGTCCCTGCGCAAGCTGGGCTCCCACCTGCAGGGACACCCCTGCCGGATGAAGACCCCGGGGGTGGAGATCTCCACCGGGTCCCTGGGCCAGGGGCTGAGCGTGGCCAACGGGATGGCCCTCGCGGCCAAGCTGGACCGCCGCCTCTCGCGCATCTTCTGCCTGATGGGGGACGGAGAGCTCCAGGAGGGGCAGAACTGGGAAGCGGCCATGCTCGCGTCCCACTACAAGCTCGACAACCTCACCGCCTTCGTGGACCGCAACAAGATGCAGATCGACGGCCCCACCGAGCAGGTGATGTCCCTGGAGCCGCTGGGGGACAAGTGGCGCGCCTTCGGCTGGAACGTCCTGGAGATCAACGGCCACGACATGCGGCAGGTCCTGGACGCCTGCGAGGCGGCCGCCCACGTCACCGGCAAGCCGACGATGATCATCGCTCACACCATCAAGGGCAAGGGCGTCTCCTTCATGGAGGGCGCCATCGCCTTCCACGGCAAGGCACCCAACGCCGACGAGTATCGCATCGCTCTTAAGGAGCTGGGGGAGAGCGCATGAAGTGGGTCTACACCAGCCAGCGCAAGGAATACGCCAACGCCTTGGTGGAGATCGGAATGGCCCGCACCGACGTGGTCGTCCTGGACGCGGACCTGTCGTCCTCCACCAGGACGGTGGAGTTCGCTAAGAAGTTCCCCGAGAGGTTCTTCAACGTGGGCATCGCGGAGCAGAACCTCATGGGCACGGCGGCCGGGCTCGCGGTATCGGGCAAGACGGTCTTCGCCTCCACCTTCGCGGTGTTCGCTACCGGACGGTGCTGGGACCAGATACGCCAGTCCATCGCCTACCCCAACATCAACGTCAAGATCGTCGCCACCCACGCCGGCATCACCGTCGGCGGGGACGGGGCATCGCACCAGGCCCTGGAGGACATCGGGCTGATGAGCACTCTGCCCAACATGTGCGTGCTGGTGCCGGCGGACGGCATCGAGGCCTACAAGGCAGTTAAGGCCGTCGCCGAGCACAAGGGCCCCTGCTACGTGCGGCTGGGCCGCGCGGACGTGCCCATGGTGACCAAGGTCGACTCGCCGTTCACCATCGGAAAGGCCACTGTGCTGAGGGAAGGCGCGGACGTCACCCTGGTGGGCTGCGGGCAGATGGTCGCGGTGTGCATGGACGCCGCGGAGGAGCTGGAAAAGAGGGGCGTGTCCGCCGAGGTAGTGAACATGTCCACGGTGAAGCCGCTGGACGAGGCCACCCTGCTGCGCTCGGTCAAGAAGACCGGATGCGTGGTCACGGCGGAGGAGCACTCCACCAAGTCTGGACTGGGCTGCGCGGTCGCCTGCTCCCTGTCGGAGAACTATCCCGCCCCGCTGAGAAGGGTGGGGACCCCTGACTGCTTCGGCGAGTCGGGGGAGAGCAATGAGCTGATGAGCCGCTACGGGCTCACCGCGGAGCACATCATCGACTCGGCCGAAGAGGTCATCAGGAGGAAGAAAAAATGAAGATCTTCATCGACACCGCTAACCTGGACAAGATCAGAGAGGTCAACAGCTGGGGCATCCTGGACGGAGTGACCACCAACCCTAGCCTGGTGGCCAAGGAGAACACCGACTTCGAGACCCTGGTAAAGGAGATATGCCGGATCGTGGACGGGCCCATAAGCGCCGAGGTCATGAGCGTCAAGGCGGCGGACATGGTGGAGGAGGCCCGCAAGCTCGCCAAGCTGCACCCCAACGTCATCATCAAGGTCCCCATGACCGAGGAGGGGCTGAAGGCCACCAAGGCCCTGGCCTCCGAGGACATCAAGGTCAACATGACCCTGATATTCTCAGCCGCGCAGGCTCTCCTGGCGGCCAAGGCCGGAGCGCGCTACGTATCGCCGTTCGTCGGCCGCCTGGACGACGTCGGGCAGGACGGCATGAAGCTCATCGCGGACATAATGAACATCCTGGACAACTATGACCTCGAGACCGAGGTCATCGTGGCCTCGGTGCGCGACCCCGTCCACGTGGTGGAGGCCGCCCGCCTGGGCGCGCATGTCGCCACCATACCCTACGACGTGCTGAAGAAGATGTTCAATCATCCTCTCACCGACATCGGGATCAAGAGGTTCCAGGACGACTGGGCGAAGGTTCCCAAGAAGTAGAGAGCAAACCCCTTTTCCCCTTTTCAAAAAGGATTTTTATAACTTACCAGCGTTGTGAGGTCCGTGGACGCCGAGGTCGTGATCATCGGAGGGGGCCCGGTGGGCAGCACCTTTGCCGCACAGACCGCCACCTTCACCACGGTGGTGGTAGAAGAGCATGCAGAGATCGGTTCTCCGGTACAGTGCACCGGGCTGGTGAACCCCCGGGTCGTGGAGATGGCCCAGGCCCAGGACACTGTGATGAACGAGATTACCGGCCTGCGGCTGGTGTCCCCGGGGGGAAGGACATTGGAGGTTCGCTCCTCCGAGGTCAAGGCCGTGGTCATAGACCGCGCCCGGTTCGACCGGGCGTGCAGCGAGCGGGCGGTCCGGGAGGGTGCGGACATCCTCACCGGCACCGAGTTCCTCGGCTTCGAGCGGGAGGGCAAGCGGCTGTCGG
>DAVH01000054.1 GCA_002508545.1 Methanomassiliicoccus sp. UBA6 | reverse complement strand
CATGGACATCGAGGAGATCGCCCGCATCACCAACTGGGACCCTTTCTTCCTTCACAAGATCAAGAACATCCTGGACATGGAGTCGGCGCTGAAGAACGTCGACCTCTCGCCGGCGGCGCTGCGCCGGGCGANNAGCTGTCCGGGAGGACCGCGGAAGAGGTTCGGAAAGCGCGCAGGGAGGCGGGCATCATGCCGACCTACAAGATGGTCGACACCTGCGCCGCGGAGTTCAAGGCCGAGACGCCGTACTTCTACTCTACCTACGAGACGGAGAACGAGGCCCGGTGCTCGAGCAACAAGAAGGTCATCATCGTCGGCGGCGGCCCCATACGCATCGGCCAGGGCATCGAGTTCGACTACGCCTGCGTGCACGGGGTCATGGCCCTCCAGGAGGAGGGCGTGGACGCCATCATCATCAACAATAACCCGGAGACGGTGTCCACGGACTACGACATCTCCGACCGGCTGTACTTCGAGCCGCTGACGCTGGAGGACGTCCTCAACGTCATCGAGAACGAGGACGCCGACGGCGTGGTGCTGCAGTTCGGGGGGCAGACCGCCATCAACCTCGCCATGCCCCTGCTGAAGGCGCTGGAAGGTTCCAAGACCAAGGTGCTGGGGACCTCCCCGCTGGACGTCGACGTCGCGGAGGACCGCAAGCTCTTCTCCGCCCTGATGGACAAGCTGGGCATCCTGCAGCCCCGCTCGGGCACCGGCCACTCCTTCGAGGAGGTCCGCGCGATAGCCAGCGAGATCGGCTATCCGGTGCTGGTCCGCCCGTCGTACGTCATCGGCGGCCGGGCCATGGAGATCGTGTACAACGAGGAGGAGCTGCGGACCTACGTCGCCACCGCGGTCAAGGTCTCCAAGGCCCACCCGATCCTTGTTGACAAGTACCTATCCCACGCCATCGAGATCGACGTCGACGTCGTCTCCGACGGCGTGGACATCTTCATCGGGGGCATCCTGGAGCACATCGAGGAGGCCGGCGTGCACTCCGGGGACGCGACCATGAGCATGCCTCCCCAGACCCTCTCCCCGCAGATGATCTCCAAGATCGTGGACATCTCCAGCAAGGTCGCCAAGGGCCTCAACATCCGGGGCCTGATGAACCTCCAGCTGGCGGTGAAGGACGGCGACGTGTACATGATCGAGGCGAACCCCCGGGCGTCGAGGACCGTACCCTTCGTCTCCAAGGCCATCGGCGTGCCGCTGGCCAAGATCGCCACCAAGGTCATGCTCGGCCGGACGCTCAAGGAGCTGGGGCACGTCGGCGTGGCGCGCTACGACCACGTGGCGGTGAAGGCCTCGGTCTTCCCCTTCCTCAAGCTCCCGGGCGTGGACAGCATCCTCGGCCCGGAGATGCGGTCCACCGGCGAGGTCATGGGCATCGCCCAGACCTTCGACGCCGCTTGCTACAAGGCCTTGATCTCCGCGGGGCTCAAGCTGCCGTTGTCCGGCGGGGTGTACATCACCGTCAGCGATGCGGACAAGCCGCATATCCTGGACATCGCCCGCGAGCTCAGGGACATGGGGTTCAGCATCTATGCCACCAAGGGCACCTCCACCTTCCTACGGGAGAAGGGGCTGCAGACCACCACGGTGTACACCATCTCGCAGAAAATGGCGCCCGATGCCCTGGGCCTCATGCGCGGGGGGGCCATCAACCTCATCATCAACACCCCCAGCGAGGCTTCGGGGGCGAGGCGCGACGGGTACATGATGCGCCGCCTGGCGGTGGAGCTGGAGATACCGTTCCTCACGACCGTTCAGGCCGCCCGGGCCACCGTGGAGGCGATGAAGCGCGCCCGCCTGGGCCCGCTGGACGTCACTGACCTAGGGTCGTACCACCGGTAGGCCTCGGGGCCGGCCCGGCGGTGAGGAATATCCCGGCCATGACCATGGCCCCGCCGACCACCATGCCGAAGCTCGGGGCCTCCGCCAGGAGAAGGAAGGCGAGGATGCTGGCCCCCACCGGCTCGCCGAGCATGGACAGGCTGACGAACGCCGCCGGGAGGTACCGGAGGGACCAGTTGAGCACCGTGTGCCCGAAGATGGTGGACACCGCCGCCAGCGCGAGGAACAGCACGATCTCCTCGGCCGGGTACGGCCACAGCGGGATGTTCGAGGCGACGGCGGCCAGGAAGAGCACGCCGGCGGCGACGAGGTATATCAGGAACGCGTAGGTCACGACCGACACCCGCTGCCTGAGGACCCGACCGCCCAGCAGGTACGCCGCCGCGGCCAGCATGCCCACCAGCGCCAGTATATTGCCGTACAATGCCCCGGCGGACAGGTCGGCCGAGGATATCACCGCCACGCCGGCGAGGCCGAGGGCGATGCCCGCCCCGGAGCGGCGGGGGACCTCCTTGAGGTAGATGTACCCGAGGACGCCGACCACGATGGGGTGGCAGGTGACCAGCATGGTCGCCGACGCCACCGAGGTCTCCTGCAGCGCGGCGTTGAAGGACGCGAAGTGGATGGCCAGCACCACGCCGATCAGCACCACCGCCCACCACTGCTTCCTCCCCAGCCACCGCATCTCCTCCCGGTGGCTCCTCCGCAGGGCGAAGGGCATTAGCATCAGAGCGGCGAACAGCATGCGGTAGGCGGCGATGACCACCGCCGGCGCATCGCTCCACCTGATGAATATGCTGGCGAACGAGATGGAGACTATGGCGGCGGCCACCCCGGCGTAGCTCAGGTCCCGAGGCTCGCGCAGCGGACCACTCTCAATGCAGCAGGATGCTCTTCACTCCCCGGCAGGCCTTGATGCGGGGGATCATCTCCGGGGGCACCTCGCTGCCGGTGATGACGTAGAGGCGCGGCTCCTCGCTCAGCTCGGGGTCGTCGACCAGGGCCTGCCTGACGCTGATCCCGGCCTCGGCGATCACGCTGGTGACGTCGGCGATGATGCCCGGGACGTGCGCGTCGGTGGGAATGACCTCGATGCAGCTCCATCCCATCACCGGGGCGACGTCCTTCAGCATCGCGGTGGGGCGGAGGAGCGAGAACACCTGCCGAAGCTCCTCCTCCGACTCGATTGTCTCCACCGCGGCGCGGACGATCCGGCGGTCGACGTTTATCGCCCGGGCGATGGCGACGTCGCCTATCTCCACATCGCCGCAGTAGACCCGGCCGTCCTTGATCCTCAGGCCATTGGTCAACAGCAGCTTAGCAACCTTGCCCTGGGAAGGATAGCGGCCGAAGTACTTCGACAGGGAGTACCACATATGACCAGAGCATCGACCGGGGCGTTAAAAGAGTTATCATCGCCCGAAACACCATTGAAAAATACCTCCGGCGCAGTTCCTTCTCGAGCTCAATATATAAATGGACGGCTCCGTCCGCGGCCTGGACGTCCTGACGGCGGAGAAGAAAATGGTATATACATGCTAGATATTGTCTAGCAAGCGAGGCGTACCAATGTCAGGAAAGGGCATCCGCATCGAGCGGATCATCGACAGAAACACCGGCCGGGCCGTGATAGTGCCCGTTGACCATGGCATCTCCATGGGGCCGATAGAGGGGCTAGTGGACATGAAGGCCACCATCGACAAGGTGTCCCAGGGAGGGGCCACCGCCGTCGTCATGCACAAGGGCGTGGTGCCTTATGGCCACCGCTGCTTCGGCCGGGACATCGGGCTCATCGTCCACCTGTCCGCCTCTACCTCTCTCTCCCCGGACCCCAACTCCAAGGTGCTGGTGACCACGGTGGAGGAGGCGCTGAAGATGGGCGCCGACGCCGTGTCCATACACGTCAACATCGGCGCCAACACCGAGCCGTACATGCTGCGCGACTTCGGGCAGGTCGCCCGGGAGTGCAACGAGTGGGGCATCCCCCTGATGGTGATGATCTACCCCCGGGGCAAGGACATCAAGAACGGCTACGACGTCGATCTCATCAAGCAGTGCGCCCGGGCCGGCATGGAGCTGGGGGCGGACATCGTCAAGACCTCGTACACCGGGGACATCGACACCTTCCGCGAGGTGGTGCGCGGGGCCATCATCCCCGTGCTCATCGCCGGCGGGCCGAAGATGGACTCCGATCGGGACCTACTGCAGATGGTGAAGGATTCCCTTGAGGCGGGAGGCATGGGGGTGAGCATCGGAAGGAACATCTTCCAGCACCGCAATGTTATTGGTATCACNNGTCGATGAGGCGTTGAAGCAGCTGGAGTAATAGCATGTCCCCCAAGATCATATGGGTCCGGGCCGACCTGCCCGGAGAGTACGAGGAGCGGAAGAGCATCGTGTCCTCGGCCCTGGAGGCCGGGTTCGGCACCGTCGTCGTCCGGGACGATGACGCCGCGCTGAAGCGTCTCGGCCGGTTCGAGGCCCTGGTGGCCAGGGGCGATGACATCCTGGCCGGGGAGGAGCGGGTCGGGGCGTTCGTCACCATCGCCGGCCCCGCCGACCTGGAGAAGGCCTCGGGGCTGCGGGACAAGGTGAAGTACCTGGTGATCCGCGCCCGGGACTGGAAGGTCATCCCCCTGGAGAACCTCATCGCCGAGTTCCAGGGCTCGGAGACCAAGCTCCTGGCGGCCGCTTCCGACCCCCAGGAGGCGAGGCTGTTCCTGGAGACGATGGAGAAGGGGGCGGACGGCGTGGTCATCGAGGTCGAGGACCCCTCGGCCCTGCGCTCGTTCTCCGGCCTCGGCCTCCATGGGGCCGGGAAGGTGGAGCTCACGCCCATAACCGTCACCGGCATCTACCCGCTGGCCATGGGCGACCGGGTGTGCGTGGACACCTGCTCCCTGCTGAGCGTCGGCGAGGGCATGCTGGTCGGCTCGCAGTCCTCCTGCCTGTTCCTCGTCGGCTCGGAGGCCGCCGATTCCGAGTACGTGGCCTCGAGGCCGTTCCGCGTCAACGCCGGGGCGGTGCACTCCTACGTGCTCATGGCCAACGGCCGCACCAAGTACCTGTCGGAGCTGAAGGGCGGAGAGGAGGTACTGGCCGTCGATCAGGAGGGGGGATCGAGGAAGGTCGTGGTGGGCCGGGCGAAGATCGAGCGCCGGCCGCTGCTGCTCGTTGAGGCAGGGGAAAGTGGAAAAAGGTACAGCACCATTCTCCAGAACGCGGAGACCATAAGGCTGTGCACGCCGGACGGGCCGGTCTCCGTTTCCGACCTCGAGGTCGGGCAGAAGGTGCTGGTCCGGCTGGAAGAAGGCGGAAGGCACTTCGGCCACAGCATCAAGGAAACGATCACGGAGATCTGATGAAGGTTTGCGTTTCCCTCGTGGAGGACAGCGTCAAGGAGGCGGTGGCCGCGGGACTGGCGGCACAGGAGCGGGGAGCGGACCTGCTGGAGGTGCGCTTCGACCGCATGGCCAAGCTGCCCGACGACCTCTCACCGTTCCGGCGGCTCTCCGTCCCGCGGATAGCCACGCTGAGGACGGTGTCGCAGGGAGGCGGCAGCGAGCTGGGCGACGAGGACCGGCTGCGGTTCTTCCGGCGGGCCATCAGGATAGGCTTCGAGTACGTGGACATCGAGTCCGATTCGCCGCTGGTCCGAAGGATGGGCAGGGAGCTGAAGAACACCGGGGTGATCTGCTCATACCATGATTTCACCGGCACGCCCCCGCTGCCCGATCTCCTGGACGCGCTGGTCAGCACGGCGTCCAAGGGGGACCTGGCCAAGGTCGCCTTCCAGGTGAACAGCGTGAGCGACCTGCTCAGGCTGCAGGAGGCCGCCAGGTTGTTCTCCGCCACCAGCAACCGCTTCGTGGTGATCGGCATGGGCCCGCTGGGCGAGATCACCCGAGTGCTGCCGGCCAGCTTCGGGAGCGCGTTCACCTACGCCTCCCTGGAAAAGGGAAAGGAGGCCGCCCCCGGGCAGCTGGACGTCGCCACCTTGAAGGCCCTGGGGGACCAGCCGATCATCACCGGCCTCACCGGCTTCCCGCTCTCCCACTCCCTCTCCCCGGCGATGCACAACCATGCCTTCCAGGCGCTGGGCGTCCCCGGCCGGTATCTGCTGTTCCCTGCGCAGGACGAGGAGCTCGAGGGGCTGATGGGCCTGGTGCGGGACCTGAGGTTGAGGGGGCTGAACGTCACCATACCCCACAAGTCGGCGGTCATGCCCTTCCTCGACTCGGTCGATCCGCTGGCCGAGAGGGCCGGAGCGGTCAACGTCATCGTCAACCGGGACGGGAAGCTGGAGGGAAGGAACACCGACGTCACCGGGCTGGAGAAGGCGATGCTGGCCGCCGGGGCGGACCCCCGGGGCAAGGACGTCCTGGTCATCGGCGCGGGAGGAGCGGCGAGGGCGTGCTGCGTTGTTCTTGAGAGGAGGGGAGCGCGCATCTGGGTCGTCGACCGCACCGCCTCCCGGGCCCAGGAGCTCGCAAGGCGGTTCAACGGCCGGGTGGCCGGGCACGCCGATGTCACCGGCATGGAGTTCGGCATGGTGATCAACTGCACGCCCCTGGGGATGACCGGCTTCCCCGACGAGCTGCCGGTCGACCCCGCGGTGTTCCGGGCGGGGCAGTGGGCGGTGGACCTGGTCTACAACCCCGTGGCCACGAGGTTCCTTACCGAGGCCGGCGAACGGGGAG
Organism: Methanomassiliicoccus sp. UBA6; assembly: GCA_002508545.1. GTDB lineage: Archaea > Thermoplasmatota > Thermoplasmata > Methanomassiliicoccales > Methanomassiliicoccaceae > UBA6. The sequence goes on along the minus strand of DAVH01000054.1, from coordinate 12,509 downwards.
CGAGGACGCTCTCGGGAATGGAAATGTTAATCTATCAAGCCATGGATGCTTTCGAGGCCTGGACCGGGCAGCGGCCTCCCTATGAGGTCATGGCCGAGGGCGCGAGGACTGGATGACGATGAAGGGCACTGGAACGAGCCATGGCGCCGCCACCATAGTCAACGCTATCGCGAACGGCAAGGGCGCGGCGTTCGGCCTTGACCTGAGGACCGAAGCGACGGTGGAATTGACCGAGGGGGACGGGATGACCATCATCATGGACGGCCTCCCTGGAGAGAGCACATCGCTGGTGGAGCGTTGCGTCCTCGGGGTCCTCGACCGCGCGGCGGAAGGGAAGCGCTACCACGCCGTGGTGCGCACATCGTCGCAGATCCCGGTGTCCCGGGGGCTCAAGAGCAGCTCCGCGGCCGCCAACGCCGTGGTCCTGGCGACCCTCGACGCGCTCAACGTGGAGATGAAGCTCGAGGATGCCGTGCGCATCGGGACCCGGGCGGCGGTCGAGGCCGGGGTCTCGGTCACCGGGGCGTTCGATGACGCCTGCGCCTGCGCCATGGGCGGGGTGGTGCTCACCGACAACCGCTCCGAGGAGATCCTCTTCCACGGCCACATGCCCGACTACTTCAGGGTGCTGGTCCACGTTCCCGAGTTCAAAGTGCGTAAATCATCCCTCCCGAGGGAGCGCATCGCTGCGGTCCGGGACCTGGTGGACATCGCGTTCCGCGAGGCCCATGATGGCGAGTACTTCAGGGCCTTGACGCTCAACGGCATGTGCTACAGCACCGCGCTGGGCCTCGACCAGGAAGTGGCCATCAAGGCGCTCATGAACGGCGCGCTGGCCGCCGGCCTGACCGGCACCGGGCCGGCCATGGTCATGCTGGTGGTGGAGGACAAGGTCAGCGAGTTCAAGGCGGCGATGTCCGACTACAAGCTCATCGAGGTCAAGGTGCGCAACCCGGAGGGGGAGCGATGAAGCTGGTGGTCAGGGGCTCGCAGGCCGACGGCTCGGTCCAGGCGCCGCCCTCGAAGAGCTATACCCACCGCGCCATCGTTCTCGCGTCCCTCTCCCACGGGGACTCCAGGCTCAAGGACCCGCTGCTCAGCGGCGATACCTTGGCGACCCTCAGGGGAATGGAGCAGTTCGGGGCGCAGACCCGCGTGGAAGGCCGCGAGCTGTTCATCCGCGGCGGCAAGCTCAAGGCGCCATCGGGACCGATCGACTGCGGCAACTCCGGCACCACGCTCCGCCTGCTGTCGGGCATCGCCTCCCTGCTGAACAGCGAGGTCACCCTCACCGGGGACGAGTCGCTGCAGGAGAGGCCGATGAAGCCCCTGCTGGCAGCGCTGAACGAGATGGGCGTGAAGGCCGCATCGACGAGGAACAACGGCCTCCCGCCGATCACCGTGCGCGGGCCGAACCGCGGGCGATGGGCACACATCAAGGGGGACATCAGCTCCCAGTTCATCTCCTCCCTCCTGATCTCGTCGGCTCTCAAGGAGCTGGACACCGAGATCGTCATCACCACCCCGCTGTTATCGAGGCCGTACGTGGAGATCACCCGGGACATGATGGCTCGGCACTCGGTCTCCAGCACGGAGACCAAGAACGGCTACCGGGTGATGGGGGGCCAGCGGTACCGCCCCCGGGACTACGCGATACCGGGGGACTACTCGTCGGCATCCTTCCCCCTGGTGGCGGGAGCGCTCACCGGCAAGGTGACCGTCACCGGCCTCGACCCCGATGACCGCCAGGGGGACCGCGGGGTGCTCAACGTCCTGAGGCGCTTCGGAGCGCCGGTCATGGTGAGCGGCGACGCCGTCACCGTGGAGAAGGGAGAGCTGAACGGGGCGAAGGTCGACGTCGGCGACATGCCCGACGCCTTCCCCATCCTCGCGGTGCTGGCCACCCAGGCCTCGGGGACGTCGGAGCTGACGAACGCCAGGCATCTGCGGTTCAAGGAGAGCGACCGCATCGCCACCACGACCTCGTTCCTCCGGCTTATGGGGGCGGACGTGGAGGAGCGGGAGGACGGCTGCGTGGTCCGGGGGCCGACCAAGCTGAAGGGGAGGAGCATCGATCCCTCCGGCGACCACCGCATCCTGATGGCCGCCGCGGTCGCCGGTCTGGTGGCCGAGGGCGCGACCACCCTCTCCGGTGCCGACTGCTACAAGATATCCTATCCTGCCTTCACCAAGGACATGAGGGCGCTGGGCTGCAGCATGGAGGAATCGGCCTGAACACGATAGGCACGGCCCTCCGCCTCACCATCTTCGGCTCCAGCCACGGGCCTGGAGTGGGGTGCGTGCTGGACGGCGTGCCCCCGGGCATCGAGGTGGACCGCGAGGACCTCCAGCGGGAGGTGGACCTCCGCAAGCCCTCCGGAGCCCTGGGGACCCCCCGCGCGGAGGAGGACACCGTCGAGATCCTGGCCGGGGTTCTGAACAGCAGGTCCACGGGGGCGCCCATCGTCCTGTTCATAGCCAACCGGGATACCGACTCCTCGAAGTACAATCGGTTCCGCACGGTCCCCAGGCCGGGCCACGCCGACCTGACCCAGCTGAGGAAGTACGGCGAGACCGTCGACCTCCGGGGCGGGGGTCAGTTCTCCGGCCGGATGACCGCCCCGATGGTGGCCGCGGGAGCGGTGGCCAGGGAGATGCTGCGCACCATCGGCGTGCAGGTGGCCGCGTACACCCAGCAGCTGGGCAGGGTGGACGACCCGGAGGACCGCACCCTGAAGGAGGTGCGGAGGCAGGCCAGGGAGAACCCGGTCCGCGCGGCCGATCCCGAGATCGCCCTGGAGATGATCCAGGAGATCATGGAGGCCAAGCATGAGGATGACAGCGTGGGCGGCGTGGTCCGATGCCTCGCCGTCGGGCTGCCGATCGGGGTCGGGGAGCCGTTCTTCGACTCCCTCGAGGGAGAGCTGGCCAAGATGATGTTTTCCATCCCCGGGGTCAAGGGCATCGAGTTCGGGGCCGGCTTCCGGGCCGCCGGCATGAGGGGCTCGGAGCACAACGACTCGTTCCTGGTCGAGGACGGAGAGATCCACACCGTGACCAACCACGCCGGCGGGGTGCTGGGCGGACTATCCAACGGCATGCCCCTGGACCTCAGGGTGGCGTTCAAGCCCACCGCCTCGATATCGAGGGAACAGAGGAGCATCGACCTGGAGAGGATGGAGGACACGACCATCAAGATCGAGGGAAGGCACGACCCGTGCATCGTGCCCCGGGCCGTGGTGGTGGTCGAGGCGGCCACCGCCCTGGTGCTGGCCGACCTGTGCCTAAGAGGTGATTTCATTGCGTGAGAGCATAGACGACATCCGTAAACGCATCGAGAAGATCGACCGCGAGATCCTTCGCATGATGGCCAACCGGACGGCCGCGGCGGTGGAAATGGGTCAGATGAAGGCCGCCGAGTCCATCCCGCTGCGCGCTCCCCAGGTCGAGGAGAAGGTCATCGGGCGGTACGTGGAGCGGGCCAGGGAGTTCGGGATGTCCGCCGAGTCGGCCCGCCAGATCGCCACTCTGCTCATCCGCGAGTCCATCGAGCAGCAGGGCCACATCCCCAGGCCGCAGCTGTCCAAACGGATGCTCATCATCGGGGGCAATGGCCGCATGGGCATGTGGCTGTGCCGCTTCTTCGCCGCGCGGGGGCACCGCATCCGCGTGTACGACAAGGGCGACAACCCCCAGTTCCCGGTGGAGCGCGACCTCGAGAGGGGGGTCCGCGATGCCGAGGTCATCATCCTCTCGACCCCCATTTCGTCGACCCCCGGTATCTTGGAGGAAGTGCTGTCATACCAGCCCTCGGGCGTGGTGCTGGACATCGCCTCCATCAAGACCCCGCTGGTGCCGGTGCTGAGGAACGCCTCGGCCAAGGGGGCCAAGGTGTGCTCCCTCCACCCCATGTTCGGCCCGGACACCGCGTCCATCATCGACCGCAACGTGGTCATCTGCCACTGCGGCTCGGCCGAGGCGACGGAGCTGGCGCGCTCGCTGGTCGACGGGTCCAACATCATCGAGATGGAGATCGAGGAGCACGACCCCCTGATGGCCTACGTGCTCGGCCTCAGCCACGCGGTCAACATCGCCTTCTTCGAGGCGCTGCGCCAGAGCGGCCGCTCCTTCGCGGAGCTGAACCGCGCCGCGTCCACCACCTTCATGCGGCAGGTGGAGTCGGCCAGGAGCGTGGCCGAGGAGAACGCTCAGCTTTACTATGAGATACAGCATCTCAACCCGTTCAACAAGGACGCGCTCGAGTACCTCCAGCGCGCGGTGGACGACCTGAAGGACGCCGCGGTGAAGGGGGACAGGGAGGCGTTCGAGCGGATGATGCTAGAAGGCAGGGAATACTTCGGAGGTAAGTAGATGGAAAAGGTGAAGGTCGCCGTCCTGGGCGCCACGGGGATGATCGGGCAGCGGTTCGTGCAGCTGCTGGAGGATCACCCAGATTTCGAGATCGCTGGACTGTACGCATCGGAGAGGTCCGAGGGCAAGAGGCTGGGAGACACCCTGAAGGTCAGGGACCACCAGTTCAAGGACGAGACCATGGAAATGAGGATCGAGCAGCTGGACGTGGCCCGCATCGCCAAGGCCAGCAGGATCGCCTTCTCCGGGCTCCCCACCGACATCGCCGGCGACTTCGAAACCCAGCTGGCCCGGGCCGGGTGCGCGGTGTTCTCGAACGCCGCCCCCCACCGCATGGACGCCGACGTACCGCTGCTGATACCGGAGTGCAACGCTGACCACATCGAGATGGTGAGGAAGCAGCCCGCGTTCAAGGACGGCGGGTTCATCGTCACCAACGCCAACTGCTCCACGACCGGCATCGCGCTGCCGCTGAAGGCGATCGACCAGGCCTTCGGACTGGAGTTCGCCTGCGTGTCGACCTACCAGGCGATCTCCGGCGCCGGGTACCCCGGCGTCCCATCGCTGGACATCATGAGCAACGTGGTCCCCTACATCAGGTCCGAGGAGGAGAAGATGGAGAGCGAGCTGGCCAAGATCCTCGGCTCGGTGAAGGAGGGCAGGTTCGTGGACCACCCGGTGGAGATGCTGGCCAGCTGCGCCCGGGTGCCGGTCATCGACGGCCACCTGGAGGCGGTGACGCTCAGGACCGCCGAGGACGTTGACGTCGGGGGCATGATCAAGGCGCTGGAGGACTTCGCGGCAGAGCCCCAGAAGCTGAACCTGGCCACCGCCCCGCTCCGGCCGATCATCGTCCGCCGGGAGGACAACCGGCCCCAGCCGGCCCTGGACGTGAACGCCGGGGAGCCGCTGAGGGCGAGAGGAATGAGCGCCGTGGTCGGACGCGTTCGAAAGAAGGGTACCTATTTCAAGATGTTCGTCCTCTCCCACAACACCCTCCGGGGTGGCGCGGGCGGGTCGGTGCTGAACGCTGAGCTGGCCCGGGCGAAGGAATTGCTGTAAGGAGTGAGAAGTTGAAGAGAACATACGAGGAGATCAACGCCAAGATCGAGAAGGGCGACGCCGTGGTCATGACCGCGGAGGAAGCCATCCGGCTGGTGGAGAGCCAGGGCATAGAAAAGGCCACCAAGGAGGTGGACGTTGTAACGACGGGCACCTTCGGCGCCATGTGTTCCTCGGGAGCGTTCATCAACTTCGGCCACGCCGAGCCGCCGATACGGATGAGCAAGGTATGGCTGAACGGAGTTCCGGCGTACACCGGCCTCGCCGCGGTGGATGCGTACATCGGCGCCACCGAGGAGCGGGAGGGCGACGGCGCCGACTACGGGGGCGCCCACGTTATCGAGTCGCTGATCGCCGGGGAGGCGGTGCACCTGCGGGCCACCGGCCACGGGACCGACTGCTACCCGCGCCGGGACATCGACACCTACATCTCGTTGAAGTCGGTGAACCAGGCGTACATGTACAACCCGAGGAACGCGTACCAGAACTACGGGGTGGCGACGAACTCCTCGGAGAAGGCGCTGTTCACCTACATGGGCAAGCTTCTGCCCCATTACGGCAACGCCACCTACAGCAGCGCCGGGCAGCTGTCCCCGCTGCTCAAGGACCCCCAGCTCCGCACCATCGGCATGGGGACCAGGATCTTCCTCGGCGGCGGCATCGGTTACGTCGCCTGGGAGGGCACCCAGTTCAAGACCAACATTCCGTACCGCAACGGCGTGCCGGCATCCTCCGGCCGCACCCTGGCGGTCATCGGCGACCTGCGGGGGATGAGCACGGAGTTCGTCCGGGCGCTGAACTTCCACGGCTACGGGCTGTCGATGGCGGTGGGCATCGGGGTTCCCATCCCGATACTGGACGAGGACATGATGACCTGCGCCGCCCGGACCGACGAGGAGATCTTCGCGCCGGTGCTCGATTACGCGATCCAGTCCCGCAACCGCAAGCCCATGATGGAGGTCAGCTACGCCCAGCTGCGCAGCGGGACGGTAGAGCTGTTCGGCAAGAAGGTCAAGACCTCTTCCCTGTCGTCGTACTACAAGGCCAGGGCGATCGCCGAGCGTCTGAAGGGGATGATCGCGGACAAGGAGTTCACCCTCACCGCGCCGGTGGTGCCGCTGCCTGCCGATCGGGTGCAGAAGCCCCTCGAGGTGTGCTCCAGGGAGGAGGTGCTGTGATGTCCAAGCGCAAGTTCAACCTGTACTTCGTGCCCGAGCTGGTCAACGAGCCCATCACCTACATCCTGGTCAAGGACTTCGACCTCAAGTTCAACATCCTGAGGGCGGAGGTCATGGAGAAGGGCGGACAGCTGCTGATCGAGGTCGACGGCAAGCCGGCCCAGATCACCAAAGGCGTCGCTTACCTCCAGAACATGGGGGTGAAGGTGGAGGAGCTCAACGAGTTCGTCACCAAGGACGAGGAGAGGTGCACCAACTGCGGGATGTGCGTGTCCATCTGCCCGGCCGACGCCATCGAGATGGACCGCGAGGGCTGGAAGGTCATCTTCCACCTGGACAAGTGCATCGCCTGCGGGCTGTGCGTGTCCTCCTGCCCGCCCCGGGCGATGAAACTTAAAGCATGAGGCGGAAGCACTTCGAGGTCGGGGAGACCGCGGTGACCATCGTCGCCGACGACGAGTACCTGGAGGCGGCGCAGGAGTCCATATTCCGCTCCCGGGAGATCGTCCAGGAGTTCATCCGCGGCGACCCTTTCTTCCAGACGACCCTCGAGCCGTACCCCTGCCCCGCGGACGCGCCTCCGCTCATCGCCCGCATGTGCTCCGCCGCGCGCAAGGCACAGGTCGGCCCCATGGCCGCGGTGGCCGGGGCCATCGCCGAGCGGGCGGTGCTCGACATGCAGGCGGCCGGGGCGACCCAGGCGGTGGTGGACAACGGGGGCGACATCGCGCTCCTGCTCGATCGCGAGACCACCGTCGGACTGTACGCCGGGGAGCAGGTCAAGGGCATCGGGTTCCTGTGCCCTCCCCGGGAGGGCGTCTTCGGCATCTGCACCTCGTCCGCCACCATCGGGCCGTCGATCTCGTTCGGCGTTTCCGACGCTGCGACCGTCCTCGCGGCCGACGTCACCCTGGCCGACGCCTGCGCGACCCGGCTGGGCAACCTGCTCACCTCCGACCGCGACGAGGCGATGCGCTCCGCTCTCGACAACGTGTGCTCGATCCCCGGCATCGAGGGGGCGCTGGCCGTGGTCGGGGGAAAGGTGGCGATGAAGGGGTGGCTCCCCAAGCTGGCGCGCGTCTCGGTCCCCGCGGGCAGGGTCGCCAAGATCGAGCTGCCCTCCACCCCGCCCTAATTGCTCTTGGCCTTGCGCTTCAGTAGGTTGATGCACTTCTTCGAGCCCCGGGTGACCTTCTCATCACGGCAGCGTACCTTATAAGAGCAGGTGACGCACCGGGTATACCATTTCAGTATCTCTGGTGTCTCCTCCTTTCCGGCCATTGGTACGACCTCGCCCTGACAGGGCGGGGGTACATGGCGTTGGGAGGCAAAATATCTCCCGTCGCCGTTCACCCGGGGGGCACGGTCGCTATTAACGGCCGGCGCGTGCAGGGTCAGAAGCCCTTCAGCCCGTCGGTGATCATCCGGCGGGCGGCCGGGTTGGTGAGGTTGCCCATGACGATCCGGCGGGCGGTGGAGTTGACCATCATGGTACGCACCAGCTCCAGCACCCCGGAGCCGCTCTTCCACGCTCCCAGGAACGATCCGTAGCCCTCGTTGACGAGGCTCTCCAGCTCCTCCCTGGACGCATGCTCGGGGAAGTACTCGTACACCCGGTGGTTGGTCTTCCAGTCCCCGTCCTTGACCGTTCCCTCCCTCTTCATCTCCTCCCACAGGGGAGTGCCGACGAGGTAGTCGAGGATGTTGTACTGCACCCCGTGAGGGCGCAGCGACTGGGCGAAATGGATGGTCGATCTCATCTCCTCCCTGGACTCGACCGGCGCGCCCAGGATGTAGGACGTGATGACCAGCATGCCGGCCTTCTTCGCGTTGGCCACGGCCTCGGCGGTCTTCTCCGGGGTCTGCTTCTTGTTGTAGTACTCGAGGACGTTCGGCGAGGAGGACTCCGCCCCGAAGTAGATGACGTTGAAGCCTGCGGACTTCATCATCCTCAGCAGCGGCAGCTGGGCGTGCCCGGCCCGGCCCTCGCAGTACAGCCTCATGTGGATGTCCCGCTCCTTGATCTGCTGGCAGATTTCCTCCACCCGGGAGATCTTGTGCGTGAAGTTGTCGTCGACCATCACGCACTCCCGGTACCCCTGCCGGTACAGCATCTCCAGCTCGTCGACCACGCTATCCGCCCCCCGGGGCCGCCACCGGCGCTCGGAGAACGCCGCGCACGAGCAGTAGGAGCAGGAGAACGGGCAGCCCCGGGAGGTCGAGATGGTGGTGAACTTCCCGAAGGTCAGGGGGACCCCTTGGAACATGTAGCCGTACTCGAAATCGCCCAGCAGGCCGCGGTCCGGGAAGTCCAGGGAATCAAGGTCCTCGACCAGGGTCAGCGGCCGCTCGAACAGCTCCCCGTCGGAGCGGACGAACGAGATGCCGTCCACGTCGGTCGGCTCGGTCCCCGCCTCGATGTGGTCAAGGAGCCTCGGGAGCGAGCGCTCCGCTTCCCCCTTGATGATATAGTCGATGAACCCGTACTCGCTCAATATCTCTCTGGCCGCGAAGGTGGCGTGGTAGCCCCCCAGCACGATGGTCAGGTCGGGAAGGAGCTCGCGCGCCTTCCTCAGCACCTCCATGGTGGCGTTGAATGTGTGGGTGGAGCAGTTCATTCCCAGCACGTCCGGCCGCTCCTTCGCCACCCGCTCCACCAGCTGCTCGACGGTCATGTTGTGACAGAACGCGTCCACCACCACGGCCTCGTCCCCTCGTTCCTTCCTTACGCTGCCGGCCAGATATAGGAGCCCCAGCGGCGGCCACTTCTCGGTGGTCTTCCAAGGCGGGGTGGTGAGCATCAGCTTCATGTTCGAATGAAATCGGACGAGGCCGATAAAATAGTTTTTGAACAGCCAACGGCGGATGGATGTGCTGGAAGACCCCGAAAATCCCATATGTTATTTATGGGGACAGGTTATCACCTTTGACGCTTTAGAAAGGTGAATTGATGTCCATCAAACTGGCCGTGCCGAACAAAGGGCGGCTGAACGAGCGGTCCATCGAGATCCTGAACCAGGCAGGTCTGGAGATCGAGGACGGAGGAGAAAGGAAGTTATACGCCACCGTGAAGAACGGCGACCTCTCGGTCATGTTCCTCAGAGCCCAGGACATCGTGAGGTTCGTCCATAAGGGCGCGGTGGACATGGGCATCACCGGCTACGACCTCGTGCTGGAGTCCGGCCTGGACGTTCACAAGCTCATGGACATGGGCTTCGGGCGGTGCCGCCTGTCGGTCGCCGTCCCCGAGGGAAGGGGCATCGACACCGTGCAGGACATACCCGACGGCTCGAGGATCGCGACCTCGTTCCCGCACATGGCCCAGAAGTACTTCGAGTCCCAGGGAAAGAAGGTCGAGATCACCGTGATCTCCGGCGCCGCCGAGGTGACGCCCCATCTGGGAGTGGCCGACCTCATCGTCGACCTGGTGTCCAGCGGCAGCACCCTCAAGACCAACCGCCTGAAGGAGATCGCGGTGATCGCCGAGTCCCAGGCCGTGCTCATCGCCAACAAGGACGCGATGGTCGCCCGGGGCACCGAGATGGAGGAGCTGGCCTCGGCCATCCGCAGCGTGATGGATGCCGAGGGCAAGCGGTACCTGATGGCCGATGTCCCCGTGGCTTCCCTCGACGAGGTGCGGGCCTTCCTGCCAGGGATCGCCGGCCCCACGGTGATGAACCTGGTGGGGCGGAGCGACGTGGTGGCCATCCACGTGGTCGTGGACAAGTCCGCGATCTACCAATCCGTGAACCGGCTCAAGCGGCTAGGGGCGACGGGCATACTGATCGTTCCCATCGACCGCATGGTGCCCTGAGGTGGAGCGATGAACGAATCGTGGGTCAGATCCACCGTGCGGGACATCCCGCTCTATTACAATCCGAAGGTCAAGGCCGTGCGCATGGACACCTCGGTCAACGTCCTCGGGCCCAACACCGTGGTCAGGGACGTCCTGACGAGATGCATGGACCTGGACCTGAACCAGTACCCCGCCCCGTACTCCGACGAGCTGCGCGGCGCCCTGGCCGACATGTACGGCCTGGCCGCGGACAACTTCGTGGTGGGCAACGGCTCCGACGAGGTGCTGGACACCGCGTTAAAGACGTTCATGGAGCCCGGGGAGACCGTGGTCGCTCCGTACCCCTCGTACGTGCTGCACGGCTTCTTCGTCAAGGTCAACGGGGGCCGCTTCGTGAACGTCGACCTGCGCCCGGGGTTCCAGCTGGACCCCGATGCGCTGCTCGAGGCCAGGGGGAAGATCATCATCCTGTGCACCCCCAACAACCCGACCGCCAACTGCTTCGACCACCGCGACGTCGAGCGGGTGGTGCAGGAGCACGACGGGCCGGTGATCGTGGACGAGGCCTACGGGGAGTTCGCCAAGGACTCGTTCATGTCCCGGGTGGAGGAGTTCGACAACCTCATCGTCACCCGCACCTTCTCCAAGGCCTACGGCCTCGCAGGGTTCCGGGTCGGCTACATGGCCTCCAACCTGAAGATGGCCGACACCATGCAGCGGGTCAAGATACCGTACTCCCTGGACCGGGTGAGCGAGATGGCCGCCATAGCCGCCCTGACCAACACCGAGTACGTGGACGCGGCGGTGAGGCTGGTGCGCGAGGAGCGCGACCGCCTGTCCTCCGGCCTTGCGGCCCTGGGCTTCCGACCGTTCCCGTCGGAGAGCAACTTCATCATGTTCAGGAGCCCCCGCCCTTCCAAGGAGCTGGTCAAGAGGCTGGCGGATAAGGGCGTGCTCATCCGCGACTTCGGCCACCTCAGGATGCTGGAGGACTGCGTGCGGACGACCATCGGGACGAGGGAGCTGAACGACATGCTGCTCAGCAAGCTGAAGGAGGTGACCGAGGAATGGTGATCCGGCGGTCGGTGAAGTACCCCGAGGAGACGGACTCGTACCGCATAGGCCAAAGGCCCAAGGTCAGGGTCTCGGTGGCCGACTACGGGGTCGGGAACCTGCACTCCATACGCAAGGCGCTGGAGCTGGCGGGCGCCCGGCCGGTGATCGAGTCGAACATGCGCAACCTGATGGACGCGGAAGTGATCGTCTTCCCCGGGGTGGGGGCGTTCGACAGCGCCATGGAGCGGCTGCTTCCCTACAAGGACATCATCATCGACCGGCTGCAGGCGGGAACGCCGTGCCTGGGCATCTGCATCGGGGCACAGATCCTGTTCGAGAGGAGCGAGGAGGGCTCCGGCCCCGGGCTGGGGTTCATGAAGGGCGGGGTCGTCCGCCTGAAGGCGGAGAGGGTGCCGCACATGGGGTGGAACGAGGTGGTCTCGAGCGACCCCTTCTTCGAGGGCGTGAGCTCGCCGTACTTCTACTTCGCGCACTCCTTCCACGGGAGCCCCCAGGAGGACGTGGCCGTCGCCACCACCGATTACTACGGTAAGTTCCCCTCGGCGTTCAGAAAAAAGAATGTGCTCGGAGTGCAATTCCACCCGGAAAAAAGCAGCGCTTCCGGGGCGACCTTCCTACGGAACTTCGTAAAATTCATCGAGGCCAAGCTATGATGGTGTATCCCGCAGTGGACATATTGGACGGCAAGGCCGTCCAGCTGGTAGGCGGCAAGCCAGGAACGGAGAAGGTATCCCTGCCCAACCCCCGAGAGGTGGCCCTGGACTGGGAGCGAAAGGGCGCTCCGGCGATCCATGTGGTCGACCTCAACGCGGCCATGGGCCGGGGCGATAACTTCGAGGCCATCACCTCCATCCTGTCCCGGGTCAAGGTCCCCATCCAGGTGGGAGGGGGCATCCGCACCACCGAGGCCGCGCAGACGCTTCTCAACCTCGGGGCCTCGAGGGTGGTCGTGGGCACCCGGGCGATAACCGACCCGGAGTGGTTCCACGAGCTCGTGCGCACCAACCGCAAGCGCATCATCCTGG
>DAVH01000047.1 GCA_002508545.1 Methanomassiliicoccus sp. UBA6 | reverse complement strand
CCACCCCGGTGCAGTTCATCGCCGGCTACCAGTTCTACGTCGGCACCTACTACGCGCTGCGCAACCGGCGGGCGAACATGGACACCCTGATCGCCCTGGGCTCGTCGGCGGCGTACTTCTACTCGGTGGTGGTGGTCTTCCTGCCGTCGCTCATACCGTTCCACCATCACACCTACTTCGACACCTCGGCCATGATCATCTCGCTCATCCTGTTCGGCAAGTACCTGGAGGCCAAGGCCAAGGGCCGGACCTCGCAGGCGATCCGGAAGCTCATCGGGCTGCAGGCACGCACCGCCCGAGTGCTCAGGGACGGCAGGGAGGTCGAGGTGCCCATCGAGCTCGTGAAGGTCGATGACCTCTTCGTGGTCCGCCCGGGCGAGAAGGTCGCCACGGACGGCATGGTTGAGGAGGGCGCCTCGGCCGTCGACGAGAGCATGATCACCGGGGAGTCCATCCCGGTGGACAAGACCGCCGGCTCATCGGTGGTGGGCGGCTCGATCAACAAGAACGGCGTGCTCACCGTCCGCGCCACCAGGGTGGGCAGCGACACCGCGCTGGCGCAGATCATCAGGCTGGTGGAGGACGCGCAGTCCTCGAAAGCCCCGATCCAGAGGTACGCGGACAACGTGTCGGCGTGGTTCGTCCCGGCGGTCATCGCCATCGCCGCCGTCGCATTCCTGGCCTGGTACCTCTACGCCTACGGGGCGCTGGTGGGCGGCGACGAGGGCTTCGTGTTCTCGCTCATTATCTTCATCTCCGTGCTGGTGATCTCCTGCCCCTGCGCGCTCGGCCTCGCTACCCCGACGGCGATCATGGTCGGGTCGGGCAAGGGCGCCGAGAACGGCATCCTGTTCAAGAGCGCCGAGGCCCTGGAGACCGCGGGGAAGGTGCAGATGGTGGTGATGGATAAGACCGGCACCATAACCAAGGGCGAGCCCGAGGTTACGGACGTCATCGCCGTCAAAGGCACCGAGGCGGAGGTGCTTAGGACCGCGGCGGCCGCGGAGAGGGGCTCGGAGCATCCGCTCGCCGAGGCCATCGTGCGGCGGGCGGAGAGCGAGGGCATCGCCCTCCCGGACGCCGTTAGCTTCGAAGCGCTTCCCGGACAGGGGATCAGGGCGTCCGTCGAGGGCAGCACCGTGCTCATCGGCAACCGCCGGCTGATGGAAGTGAGCGGCATCAGCATGTCATCGGCCGAGGCCGAGCTGCGGAAAATGGAGGAGGGTGGCCGCACCGCGATGCTCATTGCTGCCGACGGCGGTCTCGTCGGCATAATAGGGGTCGCGGACGTGGTGAAGGAGACCTCCCGGGAGGCGGTGTCCGAACTGAAGAGGATGGGCATAGAGGTCATCATGATCACCGGCGACAACCCCCGGACGGCCAAGGTCATCGCCGCCCAGGTGGGGATCGACCGCTACATCGCCGAGGTCCTTCCGGAGAACAAGGCGCAGGAGATCGCGAGACTGCAGGCCGAGGGCCGGAAGGTCGCCATGATCGGTGACGGCGTCAACGACGCGCCGGNNCCGGCGCTGGCGCAGGCGGACGTGGGCATCGCCATAGGCAGCGGTACGGACGTGGCAATGGAGACCGGGGACGTCGTGCTGATACGCAGCGATCTCCTCGACGCGGTGGCCGCGATACAGCTGTCCCGGAGGACGATGACCAAGATACGCCAGAACCTGTTCTGGGCGCTCGGCTACAACTCGGCGGGCATCCCCATCGCCGCTGGGGTGCTGTACCCGTTCCTCGGTGTGCTGCTGAACCCGATAGTGGCCGCCGGGGCCATGGCCATGAGCTCGGTGTCGGTGGTCACCAACGCCGCGCTGCTGAAGAGATACACCCCGGAGATCAAGCGGAAGGACGCCAAGAAATGAGGCCGGGGCCCGGCGGCCGCATCCATCACGGTGCGCTCCCATGCGGATGGCCTTCCGTTCGGCGCCTCACCGCCGGCCACCGCGGGCAACCTTGATATGGGACCTGCTTGCACGTCATGTCCGAGGTATAGGGATGCCAACGGACCCAGTTTGTGCTTGCGAGGTCGATGAGCAGGGAGCGCAGTTCAAGACCGAGTACGAGGGAAAGACATATTACTTCTGCACCGAGGCATGCAAGGCCAAGTTCGAGGCCCACCCCGACAAGTGGTCGAAGAACCCGGTGAAGGCGGAGGTCCAGAAGTAAGGACGGTAAGAAAAAAATCAGGCTGAAGGGGTTTGGGCGGAAGGGGTTTACTTCTTCTGCTTGAGCGGGTCGTGCTTGTGCTGCTCGAACTTCTCCTTCTCAAGCTCCTCGAGCTCGAGCTCCTTGGCCTTCTCGTCGATCATCTTGTCCTTGGGCAGCATCTTCTTGGCAACGGACATCGCGCCCATGCCGAAGCTGAACAGGCCAGCGCCGACCGGTAGCTTGAAGCGGGTCTCCATTCCCAGCAGCTTGCCGGGGTTCATGATCTCCTTGGGGTCGATGGCCTCCTTGATGGCCTTCTGGATCTCGTAGCCCTCTCCGCGGAGGGGCTTGAGCTGAGAGCTCATGAACAGGCCGAAGCCGCCCATCAGCCTTCCGCCCAGCTTCTTGGCCACGTCCCCGGCCTTGTAGGCGAACGACAGAGAGGTCATCGACTTGGCCATGGATTCCTTGTCGAAGAGGTAGTAGGGCATGATCATGGCCGAGTTCCGGTCGACCAGGACCCCGATGAGCGCTCCCTCCATCTTCATGCTGCCCATGAGATCGTAGAGGCCCTTTACCGCCTCAGCGTAGGCGCCCACCGGGACCAGTATCTCCGAGGCGGAGGTCCCGAGGCCCAGCATGGAGGTCCGGTACTCGTAGCAGCGCTCGTCCCACTCGTGCTGGGCAAGCTCGTAGCTCTCCTTCTTACCGCCGTGCTTGGCCACGATCTCGTCGATGACCTTCTCCTCGTAGTCGACGATGGTCTTGTCGCCTTCCAGGGTCACGAGCCAGAGGCAGCCGACCTCGGGAGCGTGGTGCCCGATCTTGCGCAGGTACTTGAAGTGGTTCCCGTCGGACCACGCGACGTGAAGGGGCTGGACCTTGCTGCGGGTGAGGTCCTTCAGGGGCGCACCCACCTTGTCCAGGCTCTCGAACGAGTACGCGAGCGGGCGGAGCACCTCGGGCTTCGGGTAGAGCTTCAGGGTGACCTCGGTGATGATGCCCAGGGTCCCCTCGGTCCCGACGAACAGCCGGTTGAGGTTGTAGCCGGTCATGTTGTCGGCCAGGGATTCAAAGCCGGTGTTGATGACCGCGCCGCTGGGAACGACCACGACCATGTTGCGGATGTTGTCCCCGGCCGAGCCGTACTTGTAGTTGCCCATGCCCACGCCGCTCATGGCGATCCAGCCGGCAACGGAGGCGTTGGGGAAGCTGCTGGGATAGGCGCCGAGAAGGAAGCCCTTCTCCCACGCGGCATCGTAGACCGCCTTCCACGAAGCTCCGGCCTGGCAGGTGATGGTCATGTTCTCCTCATCGACCTTGAGGACCTTGCTCATGCGGGCCACCATGTCGATGGATATCCCGCCGGCGGCAGGGACGCCCGCGGCCACATACCCGGTCGCCGCTCCCCTCGGGGTGATCGGTACGCCGGCGTCGGCCGCGATCTTGACGATCTTCTGAACGTCCTCGGTGGAGGAGGGGCGCACAACTACATCCGGGACGACCTTGAACCCGATGTCGATCTCCTTCGGGAGGCCGGTGGAGTCGTGGCTGTACAGCAACCTCTCCATCTCGCTGGTCTTCACGTTCTCCGCACCGATGGCGTCCACGAGCTTCTTAACATAGGGTTTCTGTGACTTCTCAGAAGTATCGGCGACAGCTTCCATGTAATGCCCTCTGGGTGTATCGAAATCTTGACCTGATAGTCGCATTGGTATATAAGAAATCTATGCCCCGCCGGGGGGTGTTAAGTTGCTTTTCCAGAGCATGATGAAAGTAGGGGCGCTCAGAGTTTTCGAGCGCACTTTGAGCGGTCCCATCGAGTACCTGGCAATCACCTCGCTCGGCCTCGATGAGCACCATTCCTTCTGGGATCGGCCCTTATCAGGAAACGATCCTTTTAGCAGGTAGACATGGCCCTTATGTCTCTTTCGAGACTTGGAGTCATGTACGGTCTTTCGACCGTGAATGGAACTTGTTGGACCTGTGACCGTCATTTAACGGACACGGTATCCTCAAGCCGCTCTGATGCGTCTTCCGCCTCTGAGCATTATCTAATTAGATTTTCATCCTACAAATACGTTCTGGACCTACCAATCTCATGGAAGGAACCAAACGAAGGGGAGCGTTCTTCACGGGCGTTCCGCCCCTTCCCCGGCCGGCGTGAACAGCTCCTTGACCCGGGCGGCCGCCTGCGGGGCGAGGAAGAAAAGGTGAGAGCGGCACCGGCAGTCGGAGCTCCCGAACCCGGTGATCGGCTCGCTCGCCCCGGGCAGGGAACGCAGGCGGCCGGCCAGGGAGCACTCGATGTCCACCTCTGAGGGGATGAGCAGCGCCTCCCTCTCCTCGGCCACCGCCATCAGGTGGTCGATGTGCCATCTCTTCTTACCTTGACCGGTGAGATGGCGGCGCGTCCTCGCCTCCAGCCCGTTCAGCGCCGAGCCCACGTACGCGTACCTACCGGCCTCGAGGTCGAACACGCCCAGCTTTCCGATCCGCACCGCTCGCAGTCTCGGCAGCTTAAAGAGGATGATGTACGCCCCGGGAGTTCGGGGCCTCCCGGCGTCAGCCGGACCTTTTCCGCCGGTCGTGGTCCTCGACCTCGGAGCGGGTCTTGATCTTGATAAGGGTACTCCCACCGAGCCTGGAATCGGATATCTGCGCGATATCCCCCAGCCGGTGACCGTAGACCTCGACCGCGGCGATCTGGTCCTTCCACTCCCGGTACGGTATCTTGACCCTGAGGCCGTCCAGGTGCAGAACGATGGGCGCCGGGCGCAGGCTGCGCTGCACCGGCTCCAGCTCGGCGATGCGGTCCTTCACCTCGGCGGGGTGCACGAACAGGGGGTCCTCTTCCAGCACCCTGCGCTTGTCCTTGATCACCTTCTCGATGGCGACCGACACGTCCTCGAGGCGGGCGATCTCCTCCTCCCGCCGCATCCTCTCCACCTTGCGGCCGACGCCACACACTATCGCTTCACAGTGGGGCAGAGAGCCGATCTGCGGGCCGCACACCGCGACCACCGGGGTCTCGATGTCCTCGAAGAGGCGTACCTTGTGCTCCAGGATGCAGTCCTTGAAGTTGCCCAGGACGAAAACCGCGGCGTCGTACTCCTCGATGATCGCCTTCTCGTCGGCGCTGATCTGCGAGGTCCGGCGGCCCTTGCCTCGCGCGAGGCCCATGACCACGGTGATCGCTCCCAGCCTCCTGAGCTGCTCGGCGATGTCGCAGGTGGGATGGGGCATGTGGTGGCGGCCGAGGGTCGGAGCCACCACGGCGATCTCGGTCCCGGCCAGCGGCACGTTGACGATCTTGCCCCCGAGCTCGCGGGTCTTGGCCTCGATGGCCGGGCGCTCCTCCTCCGGGATGGCCATCGTCACCAGGATCTGGACCTGGATCTGGGTCTTCTGGATGACGAAGCCTCCGACGTCCTCGACCAGCTCGTAGAGCTCGTTCACGCGGTAAACGCCGCCGTCGTACATCAGGACCTCGTACATCACTCCGCCTCCTTCACGCTCATCTCCTTGTGCACCGCCTTGGCGATCTCGATCCACCGGGGGTCCATGTCGTGCTCCGTCCCGATGATCGTCATCGCCCGGTCGTCCACGATGTTGTAGCGCACCGTGAAGCCCTCCGGGAAGACCCGCCACACTGCGTCCAGTATCTTGGACTTCAGCTCTTCGCCGGGGTCAAGCTCTAGGGACGACAGCTCGTCCATCCCCACCCCGCGGACCAGCATCTCGAACCTGGTCAGCTGCTCGACGCGGTCCCGGCCGTACCTCTGCCACAGCTTGTTCAGCAGCGCCGGCGCCCAGCCCTCATCGGTGATGGTGATGGCCGTTCCCCCGGTGTGGGGGTTCAGCTGCGCCATGTCCGAGACCTTGACCGCCGACCGCGCCCTCCCCAGCCTGATGGATATGAGGAAGTACGGCGCGGCGGGATCGGCCATGATCCGGAACGCCAGGACGCTGCGGGTGATCCCGAGGTCCTGGAGTATCTGGCGGAAGATCCACTCGAAGTTCTCGTAGGCGAACCGCTCGTCGGTCTGGGTCATCACAGCCCCTCGAGGAAGCCCGAGGCCAGCAGGGCTGCCCCTGCCGCGCCGATGTACTGCGAGTTCTCCGGGATGATGGGGTCGGACCCGACCATCTCTCCCACGGCGTGCACCAGGCCGCTGATGAGCGACGTGCCGCCGACCTGTATGACTGGCTGCCGGACGTCGATCTCCTGCAGCTGCTGCATGTACACCTGCTCGGCGACCGAGTGGCAGGCGGCCGCGGCGACATCCTCGATGGTGTTGCCCGCCGCCAGCGAGGTCACCAGGTCCTGTATGCCGAACACCGAGCAGTAGGAGTTCATGTTCACCTTGCGCCAGTCGCCCTTGTCCGCCAATGCTCCGAGCTCCTCGATGGGGACCCGGAGACGCTTGGTGACCATCTCCAGGAACCTCCCTGACGCCCCGGCGCAGATGCCGCCCATGGTGAAGTTGTCCGGTATGCNNATGCCGTCGCGCACGGTGATGGCCTTGTTGTCCATCCCTCCGATGTCGATGATGGTGGCCTCCCCCTTCTGGCGGTCCGCGAGCCAGACCGCGCCCTTGCTGTTGACGGTCAGCTCCTCCTGCACCAGCTTCGCGCCGAGCTTCTTGCCGATGAGGAATCGGCCATAGCCGGTGACCCCGATGCCCTCGAGCTCGCTCTGCTTCACCCCGGCCTCCGCCAGCGCCTTCTCCAGCACCTCCATGCCGGTCTCGAGCACCGGGCCGGTGGGGGTCCAGTACTTGCCGATGATCTCGTTGTCCCGGAGGATCATGGCCTTGGTGGTCGAGGAGCCGGAGTCGATCCCGGCGGTCAGCCCGACCTGACGCTCCCTGGCCAGCAATTCCTTTTTCTCCACGATGGTGACCAGCGCCTCCATCCTGGTGAGAAGCTGGGCGGCCTTGAGGCGCTCGGTGAACGAGTACGTGACCACGGGCAGCTTGGTGTGGTCCTGGATGTACCTCCGCACCTCGTTCCTCACCAGCGCGCCCTCGGCGCACCGGAAGCAGGTGGCGATGAACACCGCGTCCGCATCGTAATGGCCGTCGGCGAGCGCCTTCGCCCGGGCGATCATCAGCCGGAGCTGGGGGGACGCCGGCTCGAAGCCGAACTCCTCCACCGAGCGGTTGATGTCGTCGAACGCGACGTCCGGGTAGACCATCTTGCCGCCGACCGTATCGGCGGCGTGGTCTATCTCCGACTGAATTCCAGAGTACTCCGTCCCGCAGGACAGCTGGGCGATCTTGATGGTCATTTCAGTCCCTCCAGGAAGGCCTTTATCTTGGTGACCATGACCTTGGCCTCCTCGTCGTCATGGGGATAGTGCACTTCTAGGGTCGGGATGCCCTTCCGGCGCACCATGTATGTGAGCATGAGGTTGGTACGGTGGCAGCCGACGCAGCCGAAGGTGTAGGGCATGTCGTGCATGATGATCGCGGCCTCCGCCTCATCGACCATCGGCCCCCATATGGCCAATCGTCCTCGGACCCCCGAGGGCACCTCGATGCCCGCGTACTTGAGGCCCTTCATGATGTCCTCCTGCGAGATGTTCAGGGGCGGGGATTCGACCTCGGGCTTCACCACGTGCTCGCGGAGCTCGCCCATAAGGGACAGTGGCTGATGGCCGAACCGTTCGACCAGATCGTACAATATCAGGCTGTTGGGCGGGATCATGAACACCTTCATTTCGTCACCTCTTCTGCTATCTCCTTGAGCCTTTTGACCGGCAGTGGCTTAGGCCTGGGCGGGAGCTCGCAGGTCTCCCCCCGGTCCGCGGCGCACAGGCCGACGTCGATCATGGCGAGGTCCCTCCACTCCTTCTCGACCTGGTTGAACCCCGGGCGCGAGCCGTGGTGGGCGCGGCATCTCCTCTCGTCGCCGATGGGGAACGCCCGCACCTTGGAGAATATCCGGTTGGGGTCGAGCTTCCGAACCTCGGCCAGCGCCTTGCGCACGACGCTCTTCGGGCCCTCGATGTTAGCGCCGTAGCAGGTCTCCTTGACATTGATGTTGAGGCCCAGGGTGTGTATGAACCGGGCGATCTGGTCCGGTGTCAGTTCCGAGCTGGGCGCGATCACGATCATTCTTGTTTCGGTCTCTTCGCTCGTGGCCTTCCCCCCTTCTTGCCTTCTTTCTTCTCCGAGGTCCTGGCGGTCTCGCTGGCCGCTCCCTGGAACGGACCGGCGGGAGGCGCATGCTCCACGAACTCGGCCATGCGGGCGATCTCCGAGATCTCGTCCAGGCTCAGCTCCTGCTTCCTCGGCGCCTCGGCCGCCTGGGGCTCGAACTCCTCCCCCGGCCTGCGCTCCCGCAGATAGATGATGTCCCCGTCCTTGATGCCCTTCATCAGGACCTCGATGTCCGAGAGGACCCTGCCGACGACATTGGTCCCGTAGCGCTCCTCACCGGTGGGACCGAACTCCGCGCTCCCCTCCAGCCGAATGCCGATCGTCCCCCGGCTGGGCCGGGACATGTTGGTGATGCCCACCTGGCCCCTGGGGGACTCGTCCTGGAAGGGGTTCTCCGGCAGGAGGACAGCGGCCTCCTTGGCGTTGCCGACAAAGGTGATCATGGGCATTTCCGGATAGGTGAAGAAGACCTTCATCGTCCCGATCGGCTTGTGGTCCAGGCCGGTCATCTTTCTCAGGTAGTGCGAGGTCTTCGGCGCCCTCTCGTCGTCGAACTCCCAGACCGAGACCTTCTCCGGCAGGACGCCGAAGGTCTCCACCTCGGCCCCGTCCGGTATCTCCATCGTCAGCTCCGGCTCCTGCTCGCCCACCAGCGCGTGGTCGTCCGTGAGCCCGGTCCTCTTCTGCCTGAGCCCCTTGGCCTCGAGGAACGCCTGAGCGTCCTTCTGGGTCATCCCGATGGTCATTATCCTCGCCGGGGTTGTGAGAACGGTGATGTACGATCCCTGGGGTGCCAGCCGGACCAGCTCCTGGCCGGCGGTGACCTTTCCCACGAGATTATGCGCCGGCGACAGCTGCCGTCGCTTGCGGTAGAAGTATATGCGGCCGGTGAAGGCGCCCTCGTGGCGGACGGTCACGTCGCCCTCCTGCCTTACCTCTACATGCTCCGGGACCAAGGTGACGTCCATTCGTTTCGAGTTGGCCGAGTACGTGGTGGTCCGGTCGGTGATGTCCAGCCGGCCGCTGCCGGCGACGACCAGGAACTGCTCGCAGCTGACGGGGGAGCGGCGGTCGAGGGTGACCCGCACGCAGGTCTCCACCGACATCCCGTCCTCCAGCCGGAGGTCCAGGTCCGTGGTGGCGAAGGCGTCCTTGCCTGACATCTCCAGCACCACCGGGTGGATGTCGATGATCGTCTCCCCCTCGTCGATCTCCCTCAGCAGGTGCCGGCCGCGGGTAATCCTTCCGATCTTGCCCTCCGCCGTGCCGTAGCTTCCGTCGTGATCGATCTTGGCGATCATCATGTAAGTGGAGCGGTTGTCGAACCCTCCCAGGGAGAAGTAGCAATCGTACTTAGAGTAGTGGTACCGGCCCCGGTCGACCTCCAGGGACGTGGGGAACGAGCCCACCGCCAGCACCTTGCTGCTCTGCCATCTCACGGTGCTGCCGATTATCTGGGGGACCAGCTCTCTCCACCGCTCCGCGAACTCCGACCCGTTGAGGCGCAGGAACAGGGAGCCCTTGGATGTCACCAGCTCGAACTCGTTGGTCTCCTTTTGTATGGAGCTTGCTGAACGGGCGACCGCTATCATCGCCCCGGGCTCGTAGGGCTCCCCGGCGATGACATCACCCAGCCGTGCGTTCTCGCTGACCTGCCTTTCCGTGCCGTTAACCTTCAGAAACATCTGGTCCCATTGATAAAGTGAATGGGGGTAGATATCCTTATCCCCGTACTCTGACCGCCTGGCAGGATGCTATATCCAATGAGGAAAACCATTAAGGGCGCGGTAACCCAATGGAGCCTGACGGAGAGGCACGATGGACCGAGAGGGCATCCTGGCGGCGGTCGAGGACAAGGTCAGGGAGATACCTGGGGTAATGGAAGTGAAGTTCCTAGACCCGGCCTTGAAGGAGAAGGTCACCAACCTGGAGGTCCAGGCGGAGAAGAACGGGGCCTGCGGGGGGCTGATGCCCTTCGTCAACCGCGGCGTGTGGGAGGCGCTGGGCCGAGAGGTCTCGCTGGTCATCATCGGCAACGCCCAGCTGCTGGTCGACAACAAGGGCTTGCTGTACATGATGGACCAGAAGGGCCAGGTCCTGGGCGAGTACGTCACCCCGGAGCAGCGGGAGAAGATCCTCGAGGAGAAGCCGGACACCAAGTTCCTGTCCGAGGACTTCATCATGCATACCGATGTAGAGATCCACGGGGAGCCATACTTCCTGATCGACGAGATCAGCTTCGATTACCTTGACGACGTCCCGGGCATCACCAGGGTGACCTCGGGAAGCATGTCCACGCTCTCCGACGACTACCTCCGCGAGCTTCTCGGCTTCGCCGGACCGAACATGTGGACCCATCTGGTCGGGTTCGATCTCGTGGAATGAGGCTCAGAGGTTCCTGCGGACCTTGGACACGATCTCGTCCAGCTTGTGCTGCGGAGATGTGGTCCCCCGGACCACGCCGGTGACGATGTCGACGATGGTGCCCTTGGTACCGATGTCCTCCTTGCGGGGCATGACCAGGCGCGTCTTCACCCCGATGCGGGCGAAGTCCTCGAAGTCCACCGGGGCCTGGCAGACGATCACCGCGGGCAGGTCGACGTTCCTGAGGATGAGCCTGGCCTTGTAGATGATGTGGTTCCGGACGTTCCCCAGGTGAATGAGCGCGAGCTTGAACTGCTGAATGCGGTCGATCTCGATCTGGTCGAGGCCAAATATCGATCCCGTGCTGACGTCCGGCGCATCGCTCGGTACGCCCGAGCCGGCGTTGACGACGATGACGCTGGTGTCGATCCCTTCCTCCCGGAGGGCGTAGGTGATCTCGCACACCGGCTTGGTGATGTGCCTCTTCCCGGGACCCATGGCCACCGCCACTACGTCCCGCCCGCTCTCCGATATGGTGGCCCGCTGGGCCAGTCCCCCACCGACGCCCAGTCCCCTGGACTCCCGGCACTCCACGAAGCTGAGATGCCTTCCTATCCGATCCTTCACTCTTCCGCACCGCCCCCGAACATGATCTCGGTTTCCCGGGCGGTAAGGTGTTCCACGATCTTCTTGGGCTCGCCGATCACCACGATCTTACCGTCCTTCATCAGCACCGCGCGGTCGCAGCAGTTGATGACGAAGTCCATATCGTGAGATACTATAAGGAAGGTTTCCCCCAGCTCCTTACGGGAGGAGAGCACCGAGCGCGCTACCGCCAGCTTGGTGATGGGGTCCATGGTCCCCGTCGGCTCGTCAAGGATCACCAGCCTAGGTTCCTTGATCAGGACCTGGGCCAGGGCCACCCTCTGCTTCTCCCCCACCGAGAGGTTGTCCGGGTAAGCGTAAAGGATGCGCTCCACCTCGAAGCGGGTGAAGCCCACTCCCAGGAGCACTTGGATGACCTTCATCTTGGCCAGCTCGGCCGGGAGGTTCACCCCGATGCACACGGTGAGGTTCTGCAGCACGGTATCGAACGGATAGAGGGAGAACTCCTGGTGGAGCAGTCCGATGTACTGGGTCGCCCTTCCCTTGCCCTCCGGCCCGGGTTCGGCCATGTTCACCCAGTCATCGCCGACCCTGACGGCGACCTTGCCTCCCGACGGCTCGCATATCCCGGCGATCATCCTGGAGAGGGTGGTCTTGCCCGCGCCCGACAGGCCGACGAGCCCGACTATCTCCTTCTCCCCGACGGTGAGGGAGACGTCGTCCACCGCCTTGACCACTCCCCGGGTGTACGAATAATAGTAGCGCTTGGCGTTCTCGATCTTGACCAGCGGCTGGCCGATGTCCACCTTGTCCTCGGTCCGCAGGTCGAAGCCCACGGTGAACTCGGTGGTGACGTCCTCCGGCTTCCCGATCTTCATCATCTCGCCCGACTCCAGCCAGATCGCCCGGTCCGCCATGGAGTTGATGGCCTTGGGCCAGTGGGAGGTGACCACCATGGCCATGCCCTTGGAGCGCACCGCGTCCACCAGCACGTTGTGCACGATGTCCGCGGTCTGGGGGTCCAGCGTACCGGTCGGCTCGTCCGCGAGGAACAGGATGGGGTCCTTGGCGAGCTGCCGAGCGAGCACGCACCTCTGCTTCTCCCCTCCCGACAGGTCCCTGGCGATATGCGTAACGCGGTGGTCCAGCTTGACCATCTTGAGGAGCTCCAGCGCCCGGTCGATCTTCTCCTTCTCCGGCATCTGCTCCCCCAGCGCCTCGAAGATGTTCTCGATCACCGTCATCTCGCCGAAGAGAGCGAAGGTCCTCTGCAGCATGATGGCGATCCGCCTGCGGATCTGGGACTTCAAAGGGTCATCGTCATCGAGCGCCCAGAAATCGACCTCCTTGATCTCCATGTCCCTGCCGCACTTGCCGCACTTGGCACCCTCGAACGGCAGCTCCGTCCACCCGCAGGCGGAGCAGGAGTTGAAGCGGTAGATGACCTTGCCAGCATCCGGGCGGTAGTCCGGGGAGCCCCTGAGCATGTTGATGAGCACGGATTTACCGGCGCCGCTCCTTCCGATGAGACCCAATATCTCCCCTGAACCTATGGTAGCACTCACGTCGCGCAGAACATAATTACCGCCAAACTTCTTGCTAACGTTCTTGATGAGTACAAAATCCTCGGATTCCGGCGCCATATTGAACCAGCAACCTCTCTTAACACTATAAAGCCTTTCGTCGCGGGGCGGGCTTTAACGGTCTAGCGTACCAATCATTTATTAGTTTTCGCCCTTATATCTCAGGACCAACCCCGAGCATACGGCATGCCAGTCCCTTAACGATAGTTCCAATATGCTCCTTTTTCGCTCGCGGAATATCAGAAGTCAGATCGTGATCGTCGAGCGCCATGCGATCGCTTCCCTTGAATATGATCGCTCACCCTTGATGTGCTGGTCATCCTACATGTGCTCTGAATAGAGGGATTTAATAAATATTGTGAAAATAATAAGATAGGGGCGGAGAGGGATAGTGGATGAATGGGCAATGGAAAGTATTGCTATTGTGCGTTATATTGATCGCTTCATCTTGCATCGTGCTGACGAGCGGCGCCAGGGCATCTGGAACAGAGGCTTGGGGCGAGCCTCTGGTGCTCCAAGAAGGGGTCGTCCGCCCGGGCGCCACCGCTCCCCGGGTGGCGATGAACGATGATGGGGACATCATCACCGCATGGGTGAGCGGGGACGGCACCTCCTCTCAGGTCAACGCCCGCTTGTTCTCGGACGGGGCCTGGGGAGAGGTGACCACCATCTCGTCGATGCCAACGCAGGCCAATTACGTCGAGGTGGAGATGAATGATGACGGGGACGCGGTGATCGTATGGCAGCAGACGGTCTCTCCTGGCTACGTCATCTACGCATGCACCTACATCGACGGCACCTGGGGGACCGCGCGGCCCGTCTCTCCGGAGGGCGGGCGCGCCTTCATGCCCCAGGCCATCATCGACAGCGACAAGAAGGCCATCATCACGTGGCTCCAGGACGAGCAGGAATGGTCGTACATTTATGCCAGCGTGTTGTCGGGTGAGGTCTTGGAGGGCCCCACGCGGATCTCGTTGGATCCTGGCCGCGCCCTGTCCCCCCAGATAGTGGCCGACGGGGATGGAGGCGCCATGATCGTCTGGTCTCAGAGGCAGGGGATGCGGGTCACGATCGATTCCGTCACCTATTCCGACGGAACCTGGAGCGACATCCGTACGTTCTCTGACGCCATGATCGACTGCTTCGGCTGCCACGTCGCGCTGGACGGCGCTGGGAACGGCATAATGGCATGGAATCAGAACAATGGAGCCGCATACAGCCTGGTCGCGGTCATTTGCACGGACGGCTCATGGGGAACCCCTCAGAAAATCGCGGTCGCCGTGGACGGTGGCGCCGATCCGGAGGTGGCGATCGGTCCAGGTGGAGATGCCGTGGTCGCCTGGAAGCAGTTCGTCAATGATTATTCTGTCATCCGCGCCCTCACATGGTCTGACGGAGCCTGGGGTACCACGAGCGTGATCTCTGACCCGGCGCGCCATTCCCTCCCCTGCCAGGTGGCCATGGATGACGCGGGCAACACCATCGCCGTCTGGAGCCAATCCGGCCCCTCTGGTTCGGCCATAGTCGCCAACACCTACGCCGGCGGAGCCTGGAAGGGCTATGAGACGATCTCCCTGCCGGACCAGGACTGCTACGAATCTGCTCTTGCGATGAACGGGGCCGGTTATGCCATAGCGGTGTGGCAGGCCAGAGAGGACTTCACCTCGATCGGCAGCATCTATGCAAGCGTCTATGATCCATCGACCCGCCCTTCGGTCGTGATCATCTCGCCGTCGGAGGGAGAGTTCTTCAACGGAAGTGATGTGACCGTATCGTGGATAGGGCACCGGGCCTCCCATTACACCGTGAGCCTGAATGGCACCGTCATCAGCTCCGGGACCAGCACCGTCTTATCGCTACCGGACCTGCAGGACGGGTACCACAGCATCGTGGTGACCGCCCACAACAGCGAGGGCGAGACATCGTCTGACCAACTGAGGTTTACCGTGGACACGATCGCCCCGGTCTCGACCATCATCCCGAACGGTAGCGGCGTGGCCGTGAGCACCAAGGTCACCGTGACCTTCTCCGAGCCTATGGACCGGGACTCGGTGAGCATTGTCGTCGAGGGCGTGTCGGGCACCATCTTGTGGAACGGCAATGACGCCATATTCACGCCCTCGGGCCCGCTCGCCTACTATACAACGTATAAGGTGTCCGTCTCGGGAAGCGATCTCGCGGGGAACTTCATGGCCTCCGAGGTCGAGTTCACCACGACAAGGAACGAGTGCTCGATAATTGGAACGGTAAGGGATGCGAACGGCAACGCGATAGCCGGCGCGGTCGTGGAGCTGGACAACGGCATGACCGCGACCACGGACAAGGACGGCTGCTTCGAGATCGCAGGCATCCCCTCCGGGCCCTACGTCCTCAGCATCACCAAGGAAGGCTACCGAACCTCGACCTTGACCATCAACGCGACCGCCGGTGTGACGACGGTCTTACCTGGGCTGAGCGTGTCCAAGAACGATGCCGGCCTCGGCGGCGTGGAGGTTTGGGCCGTCGGGATCATCGGTGCGACGGTCGCGCTGGTGGCCGCGGTCCTCGTGTTGCGCCACAAGAAAGGGTGAGGGGTTCCCGCCCACTTGTGGTTCCCATCCAGGCAGCTGATGGCATCCATTCCATGAGCCATGCAGCAATGCATGTGCGCAGCATTTTTACAATAAATCGGCGGTCGATAGCCTTTTTATATCAAGCTGGAAAGGTATTTAGGATGGAGCATCCATCCAGGGTCATATGGTCCTGAAGTTCCAGGCATACTCGGGAGGAGGGCCAAACCCCAAGTTCTCTCTGTACCATGTTTGGAAGACGTACTCGGTCATCAACACCAAGGGCCCCATCGGGAGAAAGACCCTCGCCCAGATCCTGGGGATCGGCGAGGGTAGTACACGCACGATCCTTGACAAGATGATCAGGGAGGGCTCGGTCGAGAACACCAAGCTCGGGGCGGTCCTCACCGAGAGAGGGGTCAAGAACTTCAGGGGATCGGGCATCACGGTGACGCCGGTGACCATCGACGGACTAACCATCTCCGATGAGAACTGCGCGGTCCTGGTCAAAGGCATGGCCGACCGCATCGGGACAGGGTACGAGCAGAGGGACGAGGCGGTCCGCATGGGAGCGATGGGCGCCACCACCCTCGTGGTCAACGGCGGCAAGCTCCTTTTCCCGGGCGACTATGTGGAACCTGATCCGTCCCTCCTGGCCCCCGTCCGCGCCGCCTTCACCCTGGAGGAGAACGATGTCGTCATCATAGGCACCGGCAACTCGTACGAGGCGGCGGAAAAGGGCGCGGTGGCCGCTGCCCTGTCGCTCAGCGACTCCCCTCGGCCATGCTGGAGGGACGGCATATCCAACAGCCTGATCAGCGCCGACACCGAGGCTGAGGACCTCCGCTGCCTCGCTCTCGCTGTACACGAGCTCGTGGGCCGCCTCCCGGTCACCATGCGCAGCAGGAACCACTACGGGGTGCGCTGCGAGGACGGGGAGATCGTCGACATGAACTTCACCGGCCCGGTGCTGGAGGAGGCGCTGAAGCGGAGCGCCGCGGTCAGGAAGGTCTCGCCTTATGGCCCCTACCGCGGGGTGCCGGTCGTCGTCGTGCCGATCGTGAGGAAGAACGAGGCGGTGGCGGTGTTCGGCATCGTGGACATCACCAAGGGCGGGATGTTCGAGGTGGTCGCCCGGGCGCGCAAGGAGCGTAGCTCGGCCTAAGGCCGAACCGGCCATTGATCGTGCCACCCCCACATGATGCAATTACAACAGATAACCGATAATCACCTCGCCGGTAATGTGCGACCGATCCTGCCTTTCCGTGGTGGAGGATGCACAAGTCTTTCGTTGTTCTATCACGAATTGGACCGCGCGTCATCAACCATCGGAGAATGACTTAACCTTCCGCCACGCGCCCTTTATGGAACTCAAGTCCCCTTTGCGGCATTCCAACCTCAATCCGGTCCGATGGGCAAAGTCTTCAGCCATGGCTAGGTATTTTTCGCTACCGCTTACGCCGGTGTCTATGAAAAGACAACGAGAGTAGCCTTCCAGTTCTTTCTTGACGAAGTACATCTTATCGAAGCCCATTTCCTCGAGGCCCTCGATCTGCTCATCGCTGACAACCGCATCAAGTCCCCATTCTGCCCATCCGGGGGAGCAGAACCATGTTCCGGGGCAGGCTGATCGCTCGCCGACATATTCTGCCGGGCCGAGGATCGAACCGATGCAATCCTCTTCCCTCAGCATGATCACCGGGAACCCGGAGGTCTTAGGAACATCATACAAGGACTTGCAGACTGCATAACCGAGAAACAAGACATCTACCTTGCCTTCAAGGTCGCTTAACTTCTTCTCCAGCGTCTCTCTGAGCCGCTCAGGAAAATCATGAAGCCCTCTCTCCAGATATTCTCGGTGAACGACCTCCGGATCCCCTTCGGTAAGCATCTCTATCTCATTCTTCAATACTTCACAGCCCAATATCCCAATTCTCACTTTCTCCCTTCCT
This sequence comes from Methanomassiliicoccus sp. UBA6, assembly GCA_002508545.1. Lineage (GTDB taxonomy): Archaea > Thermoplasmatota > Thermoplasmata > Methanomassiliicoccales > Methanomassiliicoccaceae > UBA6. The sequence goes on along the minus strand of DAVH01000047.1, from coordinate 41,139 downwards.
GGCCACCCTTTATTGGTTCTACCATAATGGAAAAATATTGAAGGGGTTTGAGGAGGTTAAGAGGTTTTTGAGGAGGAATTAAATGGTTTGAGGTTAAGGGGTTTCTAGGTGGTTTTTAAGTGGCTTAGCGGATGGTCAGACCAAACTCATTCAGCTTGTTGACCGCCCGATCATACACTTCCAGGTACTCCTGGGTTGGAGTTACCTTCTGGACGTCGTAGCACTCCCGGAAGTTCTTGCCTTTTGGAGCCTTGGCGTAATCCTTCTCATAGCTACTGACGAGAGCGTCCAGGATCTCGTTGACCTTAGACACCTTCATACCGGCCGTCGCTATGGCCGCCTCTCCCATGATCCTCGCTTCCATGCCAGTGGTGTAGTCCTGGGCAACGCCCTTCGCGGCGGCTGATCCGGAAAGCAGCTCTCTGCCCGATGCAGTATCGCATATTGCTTGGGTGGCAGTCTCCAGAAGACACATCTCGGTGCACGGCCCGGCCACAGGATAGTATTGATTGGCAATCAGCAGATCGGTGTTGGCATCTATGGCTGCAGCCGCGTGGGCAGCCACCTTCAGGGTTTCCCTGGCGGTCGTTATACCCCACCTGATGTGAATCGGCCCATCAAGATGGAAGTTGCCCGATAGAAGTGCGAACGATGCTAGAGTGGTGGCTACATCACATATGGCAGTCTCCTCGACCCCACCGGTGTATCCGCCGAATATGGGCATCTGTTCCACCATAATCGTGTCGCCGTTCGCGGTCCAGCCAGCGATCATGTTCAGCCCGGCCATGTCGATCTTCAGCTCATTGAGTTGGGAAACCTCGTGCGCGTCACAAGGCCTCTGACCTCCAAGGAGATCTCCAGCGAGACGTCCCGCCGCGGACAGCGGGGTCTCCGGACCCTATATGCCCATATACGGACGTCCGGCGCGAATCCTCGCCTCCCGGACCGCCCTGAGCTCGGCCATCGTCGCCCTAATCTCCCAAGGCGTGTTGGTCTTTGCAGGATGCCCCTCAATGGTGTTCATCACACCGTTGACGAGCGTGTCGACTACCGCCTCCTGGGCATAGGACTGCATAACCTGGATGAATATATCTTCGGAAACCGGCGCACCAGTTGGGCCGCCTTGGATGATTGGCTTTTTGGCCTCATTGCCGTGACGGGGGTTGAAGTAAGCTGCATCCCGTCCCTCTCCCAGCACTAGGCGCTTCGGGGTCTTCTTAATCCCTTCCTTGACCTCCGCCTCGGTCACATGGATGACCCGTCCCGTATCGGCGTTGTACATGCCGGTCGTGACCAGCATCTCCATGCCAGCGAGGAACAGATTGTTGATCAGTTCCTTGTCCTCAGGGATGATCTCCTTTCCGAACTTGATGTTGTACTTCTGCTTGATGTTCATCAGGTTCGTGGGCAGTATGCTGTAGTCGAAATCCTTCTCGGCGATCTTCGGTCCCTTGATCGACCGCTCGTATGCCTCGAATATATTTACTGGTCGAGATGGTGCCATCCTGTTCACCCCTTGATTAGTTTATCTACCATGGCAGTGACCTCTGCACCGGACGGGCAGTAGGCATCTCCACCGATGCTAGCTACCCATTCCTCATTGCACGGTGCACCGCCGAAGATGCTCTTGGCTACGACCTTCTCCTCCCTCATCATGTCGAGAATCTCCTTTTGGCCAATCACCGTGGTGGTCATTAGAGCCGATGCTCCGACGACATCCGCCTTGTTCTCGCGGACGGATTCCACGAAGTTCTCGATTGGCACATCACGGCCGAGGTCGATGACTTTGTAGCCAGCACCGGTGAGCATAGCGGCAACGACGTTCTTGCCAATCTCGTGGATGTCCCCGAACACGGTACCGACCACGATCGTGCCCTTTGTCGCCACTGCGGCTCCCTTCATATGGGGTTCAAAGATCTTGAGCGCGGCTTCCATCGCGGTCGAAGCGGCGAGCACCTGAGGGAGGTATATCTCAGCCAGGTCGAACTTCTGGCTGATAACCTCCATGCCCTTTCCTAGCCCGTTTTCCACAGCTTCGGCGGGAGAGATGCCGGCATCAATGGCTTCTTGGGCACTTTTCTTGGCCAGATCGACATTCCATGTCTCGATCGAGACCTTGAGATTTTCCAATATCATTTTTTTATCCATTGAATCTCACTATGTATGCATATGCATTCAACTATTAAAGTATTTCATTCATTTCTACTGCTATTGCAATTGTATTCAATTACCATGCAATGTAATGGTCAAATCCGGCTAGATATGAGATGGAGACCTATACCTGATTACTGGATATTATATCAACGAGGTTTATTCGATAAAAAGATTGCATATGTATTTCATTGGTGCATTGAATGTGATTAAATTGTATGCATACAAATGCCAAAAGATACAAATATAAACGGTACAATTCCTATCCGCGCAATGGGCTAACAACCTTTGCCCCCGTCAACGACAAATGAGGAATGAAATGACAACCGCTGAGTCGTCAAAGAACGAGTTGTTTGACGCGATCGTCGCATACAACAAAGATAGAGTGGTCGCTGCTGTAGAAAAGGCCAGGAATGTGTTGAAACCTCAGGAGATCATCGACGCTCTGGCCTTGGGCATGAACGAAGTTGGTGTCCGATTCGAACGCGGCAGACTCTTCTTGCCCCATGTCATGGTGGCCGCTGAAGCGATGACCGCTGGCGTAAAACTGATCGAAGGAGATCTGCCGAAAGGTGGTGGCAAGGAGGGAACGGCAGTCATTGTTACTGGAACCGTCGAGGGTGACGTCCATGATATTGGCAAGTCTATCGTGTCCACCATGCTCCAATGCTCCGGATACAAGGTCTTTGACCTTGGCAGGGATGTGCCGATCAGGAACTTCATTGAAACAGTCAAGGCCGAGAACGGCAGGATGATCGGGATGTCTGCCCTCATGACCACGACGATGCAGGCACAGAGAGAATGCATCGAGATGCTCGTTGAGGAGGGCCTTAGAAACAATGTAAAGGTCATGGTCGGTGGTGCACCAGCCACTCAGGCTTGGGCGGACAAGATCGGCGCCGATGGCTATGGCGAGAATGCCAGTGAGGCAGTGAGCAAGGCGAACGCGCTGCTTGGGGTTAAGTAACCTCGAGAGTAGGAGGAGAAAAAAATGACAGGTGAATACGCACTGAGGAGGGGAGATGGGAAAAGGCTCCTCATGAAGAAGAGCCAGATTCTCGACGACCTCCAGGAAGGGATGAACGACGCGGCCGAGCTCGGCTCCGTGCCCGCCCTCAGCTCGGACGAGCTGGACAAGCTTGCAGAGATACTGATGACCCCCGGCAGGATGGTGGGCGTGGAAACCGGTATGGAAGTTCCGGTTACTCATGATATCGGGACCATTAGGTTGGACGGCGATCAGGGAAACAGCGGCGTGGGAATTCCATCGAGCAGGCTTGTGGGCATGATGTTTCACGAAAGGGCCATGGGTGCGGACACCATGGAGCTGGGCCACATCGACTACAGCTTCAAGCCCGTGAAGCCAGTCATAGCGAACGAGATGCAGGCGATGGAGGTCGTCCAGCAGAACATGATCGTTCCTATCCTGTACGGAGCCATGCCCAACATGGGTCTTTATTATACTCCTGACGGTCCGTTCGAGAACCCCGGGGACCTTATGAAGTCCTTTAAGATCAAGGAAGCTCAGGAGATGACTGAGAAGTCCGCTGAACACCTCACCCGAGACATGGTGTGGATCATGCAGCGGATGATGAAAGCCGGCGCTGACGGTGTGAACTTCGATACCACCGGAGCTGCTGGCGACGGTGACTTTTATGCCACCCTGAATGCAGTCGAACAGCTCAGGAAGCAATTTCCAGACATGTACATCGAGACCGGCATGGCAGGCGAAATGGTTCTGGGCATGCATGGGGAGCTCAAGTACAAAGGAGATCTCCTAGCGGGATTGTGGCCTCACCAGCAGGCAAAGCTGATGGGCAAGGCCGGGTCCAACATCTTCGGTCCAGTTGTCAATACCAACACCAGCAAGTCTTCCCCTTGGAACCTGGGGAGAGCAGTGACCTTCGTCAAGGCCGCGGTCAAGGAATCACCAATTCCCTGTCACGTCAATATGGGCATGGGTGTAGGAGGCATTCCCATGTTCGAGACGCCGACAGTCGACGCGGTCTCCCATGCCAGCAAGGCAATGGTGGAGGTCGCTGGTGTAGACGGCATATAGGTTGGGGTCGGCGACCCGATGGGTATGCCGATCACTCATATCATGACCAGTGGTATGAGCGGAATCAGGGCTGCTGGAGACTTAGTGGCGAGGATGGAGTTCTCGAAGTCCATGAGGATCAAGCAGGCCAAGGAGTATGTCGCTAAGAAGCTAGGTGTCTCTACCTTCGACCTCAGCGATGAGTACGTCATGAGGGAGGTAAGAGAAAGCCTCGGAATAGGTGTCATTACTTCAGTTGCAGGCGCCCCCAAAGGGTGCGCGGCCAAGCTGAATATAGAGAAGCTTCTCGATCTGAAGATCAATTGCTGCGAGAAGTTCAGGAAGCAGCTGAAGTAGCTGAGACCAATCGCGCCAAACCCTTTCCTATTATTTATTGACCATAGCGATACGGGGCTGAGAGTGTATATTTGGTCACCGATGGTTCGTACAAGAATCGTGATGATCCGATAAGGTGCATAGATTGGAAACAGGGGCTCACGATCGCCATCGGAGTGCCCCTACTGATACTACCTTCCATCGGCTATACTGCCAGCTACCTATGGGTTGCGGCAATCATTCTCTGGGGCCTATCGGTCTTCCAAGGCTTCATGCAGAACTTGGCCTATGGCGAATTGGCTACCACGTTCCCCAAGGCCTCAGGCCTTCCGGGTTTCGCCCAGCAAGTTTTCGGTGGAGAAAAAAAGAATTCGAAGTACAATCTCGGCAAGTTCGTTGGGGGCTTCAGTGCCTGGAGCTATTGGTTCGCATGGAACCCCGTCCTAGCCATTTTCGCGCTTCTTGTCGGTTCGTATTTGCAAGGACTTGTTCCTGCGTTCGCTGAGGTCGATACCACGATGCTATCCCTCACCGCCGGGGCGATGATATTTGCGTTCCTTGTCTTGGTCAATTCCAGGGGTTTGGCCAATGGTGTAAAGGTTGGTTTGGTACTGGCAGCAGTGTCGTTAATCCCCCTGATTGTTATATCAACGGCCCCGTTTTTCACAGGCTCGTTCCATCTAGATAATATTACTACCAATCTGATGCCGGTGAGCTGGGCATGGGACCTCAATGGCATACTTATCCTGCTGGGCCTGTTCGGCATTGCCCAATGGAGCGCTTGCGCCTGGGAGACAGCGGCCATCTATGGGCCGCAGTATATGAATCCGGGTTCCGACATACCTAAGGCACTCTTCGCATGCGGGATTGTGTGTTTCTTCACCTTCGTGTTCGTCCAAGCCTCCGTAACCGGGACACTGGGCGTCGATGGCATTTTAAATGAGCCCATATCTCCACTACTGCCTGTAGCAAGGATGACATTCGGGGATGCTGGAGGAGCGGTCATGATCATCATGTTAGTGGCGGCTATGATCCTGATTATCCAGACAGCCTACCTCGGCTCTGCGACGGCTATGCACTCCATGGCCCAGGAAGGAAATCTTCCCCACTTCCTTTCTAAGCTGAACTCAAAGGGTGTACCCGTTCGAGCGATGTTGGTCATCGGAGCGCTAAACTTGCTGATGATTACCTTGAAGACGCCAACGGCCATTCTTGCCGCTTCAGCGATCGGCTATACCTGTGCCAACACGATAAGCCTGTTCGCATACTGGAAGGCAATTACGTCACCGGAATTTTCAGCTCTGGAACGACCGTTCAAGGCCCCTCGCGGTTGGAAATACGTTGCATTGGTGTTCGGACTGTTCAATGTCCCTCTATGCCTGGTCGGGATCCTATATCTTAACGGTCTGGAGTTCGGATCGACGGCTATCGCAGTGGGCATCGTGATCCTGGCATCTTATGTCCCGGTATGGATGTATTCTCAGAGGCAGAGTCAAAGCTATGCTGCAGACGGGGGAGGTGTGGAGGCCTAGGAAATGAACCATCTTCTCTTCTTTCATGGTTTCATTACTTAAGGTACTACACAAGAGCGGAACTTCATTTCGAACACGGCGTGCTTTCCCTTGATAAATCATGCATCGATGGGACTCAACCCTTCTGGCTGGACATCGTATCTGCTCCACCGCCTGGTCCACGCGTTTGATTTCAGGGAAGGTCTTATCACGATTCATCAAGCCACAGTCATGAGCAGGGCATCAACTAACATTATTGTATACAATACTATACAATAGATTGATATCGTCACACATATTATAGGTTTTGTGCCAGACGCATCATTAGGGACACTCGACAGGATTCGCCCGCTCTTGCTTATTGGGGCGATCTTTGCGGGGCTTGCGTATGGAGTGATTCTATCTGAGTATGTCTATGCTTGGTTCGAGACCATTGTCTATTTCTCGCTCATTATCCTGGTCTTCAGCCTTGTATTGGGAGCACAGTTCGGAGACGTGCTCCGTTCTTTCAGGAATATTCGCTTTTTCACCACCGCATGGTTCATGAACTTCGTCGTGGTCCCGCTGCTCGCGTTCGCACTGGCTCTAGCATTCCTTGGCCCGTATCCCGCGATATTTGTCGGCTTCATCCTTTACTCGATAGCACCCTGTACCGATTGGTTCCTGATATTCACTTCGATGGCCAAGGGCGATGTCCCGTTGGGCTTAGCGCTTCTACCAACGAACCTTATCCTTCAGGTCATCCTTATTCCAGTGTATCTATTGCTTTTCGCTGGACTCATTGTCCCAATTCAGTTATCAGCCCTCGTCGAGACCTTCGCCGTATTCATTATTCTACCGTTTGCGCTGGCTGGCATAGTTAGATGGGGAATGAAAAAGGCAAGATCTGAGGAGTGGAGGAATGACGTTCTTGGGCGTTCCCTTCCCAACCTTCAGGTTCTTACCATGGTCGTGATCATATTTTTGATGTTCGCTGCCCAGACCGATATTATTTTGGAGAACATAGGCCCCCTTTCGATAATCTTCATTCCCACGGCAATTCTGTTCTTCGTCACATTCACCTTAGTTCAAATGGTCAGCAGGGGAATGAGATTCAAGTATGGGGAATGTGCGCTATTAAGCTGTACGACCATCGCCAGAAACTCACCCATAGGTCTAGCAATCGCCGTTGGCCTCTTCCCTGACCAGCCTCTAATTCAGGCCGCCATCATCATCCCTGAAGTGATCGAGTTACCTGTTCTCCTTCTGGTGGTCAGAATCCTCCTCGGGATAAAGGGACATCATTATTGCACAGCTCCGGAGGCACGAGCCGAATAAAGATGATACAGGCTCGTTTTACGCACTCGCCCCGGCGAACAACTTTCTGATAATTGAACCGGCAGGGTAGCAATATCCTATGTTGGCAACCCCAGAGATAATGTCATGCAAGTCGGGGCGGCAGTTTACTATCGAGCAGACGCATCATTACTATTTAGTTTTAATAGAGTGTTGTATGCAGTATACGAGCCTGGCATGAGAACTGCGCTACAATGCTATGCTTCCATCAGGCGGACTGCATAGATTAAGCGCCCACCAACATGGCAAGTTTAAATGATTCCATTCAAATCTTGTGAAATACCAATAAATGTAACTATATGCATACAATATGCACTTAAAGCAATCAATTTTTAATAATATGATAACGTTATGGTCTACTATGCATGCATAAGCATGCAAGAGGATTGAAAATGGCTCAACACTACTATCCAGGACGGATGATTTTGGATGGAGTAAGTTTGGAGCTCTTCTCAAAGGAGGGACTGCGGAGCATCGACTATGCTACCATGGATGTACTCCAAAACCCCGGCATTCAGGTCTCTGACGCCGAGGCTAGGCAGATATTCAAGGCAGCTGGTTGCGAGGTCGATGACAAGACCCAAGTGGTCAAGATTCCCCAGCACATCGTGAGAAGTGCCCTGACGTCTGCTCCATCCAGATTCACCCTGTTTGGACGAGACAAGAAGAACACCCTGACTCAGGAGCATAAGGGCAAGGTGCACTGGACGTGCTTCGGTACGGGCATCAAGATGTGCAATTACGTTGGCGGTGGCAAGTACCAGACCGTGGACTCCACCGACCAGGACCTTGCGAACACCGCAAAAATCGTTGACTGGGCTGAGAACATCGACTACTACTCGCTTGCGGTTTCGGCAAGGGACTGGGCCGGAAAGGGGAAGGAGGACGTCCATGAGATGTACACCTCCATTATGAACACGACGAAGCACTTCCACCACATCGACCCGGTCGGAGAGAACGTGGAGTACTACTTCGACATGGCCAAGGCATACTATGGCGGGAACGAGGAGGAGGCTCGCAAGAAGCCGCTGTTCTCCATGCTCGTATGCCCGACAAGCCCGTTGGAGCTGAGCCACAACGCGTGCCAGGTCATCATCAAGGGTGCAAGGAACAACATCCCCACCAACGTCCTGAGCATGGCCATGTCCGGGGGTTCCGCTCCGATATTCCTAGCCGGAACGCTGGTAACTCACAATGCCGAGGTTCTAGCGGGAATAGTCCTGTCGCAGCTGACCTCCCCTGGCGCCCCAGTGTGGTACGGTAGCTCGACCACGACCTTCGATGTCAAGAGAGGAACGGCACCGGTCGGCTCTCCGGAACTAGGCATGATCAGCGCTGCTGTCGCGAAGTTGGGACAATACTATGGGCTCCCGACCTTCGTGGCGGGCATATAGGCTGATGCCAAGCTCCCTGATGCGCAGGCGGGCCACGAGAAGACCCTAACCACTCTTCTCCCCGCGCTTGCTGGCGCCAACACCATCTATGGTGCTGGCATGCTGGAGCTTGGCATGACGTTCTCAATGGAGCAGCTAGTAATCGATAACGACATCGCGTCCATGACCAAGAAGGTCATGCAGGGCATTCCGGTCACTGAGGAGACCCTCGCGGTCGAGGCCATTAAGAAGGTGGGCATTGGCAACAACTTCCTTGGTCACAAGACCACGATGGCTAACATCGACCTGCCCTCCGACCCTATGATGATCAACAGAGACATGATAGGGGATTGGATCAACGCGGGTTCTAAGGACCTCGCCATAGCGGCGCATGAAAAGGTCGTCAGCATCATGAAGACCCATGTTGTGCCGCCAATCGATGCTGATATCGTCAAGGACCTGAAGGCCATCGTCGAGAGGGGCGACAAGGAGTTCAAGAGTCAGCTTTGAGGTGTGATGGTATGGCATCGAAAGAAGAAATCATAGCAAAGGCGAAGGCGGCCGTATTAGAATACGATCAGGATAAGGCGGCCGAGGTTGCGGAAGAGGCGATCAAGGCCGGCATCAACCCGGTCGAGATCATACAGGACGGGTTCACCAAGGCGATGAACGAAGTGGGTGACAAGTACGAGGCGAAGCAACTATTCCTTCCCCACGTTATCGCCGCTTCGGAGACGATGACTGCTGGTATCGCCGTCCTGACCCCTGAGCTAGAGAAGCGCGGAGTGAAAGAGGGGGAGGGCCTGGGTACCGTGGTCATAGGGACTATCGAGGGCGACATCCACTGCATCGGGAAGGATATTGTGGCCATTATGCTGAAGATCGCTGGCTTCAATGTTCACAACCTCGGTAGAGATGTCCCGATAAAGACCTTCGTGGAATCCGCGGTCAAGCACAAGGCCAATGTCGTCGGCTCATCAGCCCTCATGACCAGCACCATGGTCAACCAGATGAAAATCGAGGACCTCCTCAAGGAGGAGGGAATCCGAGACAAGGTCCTCACAATGGTTGGCGGTGCTCCGGTGACCAAGGACTGGGCGGTTCAGATCGGTGCGAACCTGTATGCAGAGAACGCATCCGATACCGTCAACAAGCTGAAGGTGGCCTTGCAATAAACCCTTCAACCAGATGCTGCACGGTGCATCTGGGACCTTTTATTTTTTAAAAAATATTAAAACAGGAGGGAGTGAGTGGACGTAAATATAACTAGTAAACAAATGGTCAATCGATCAGAATCAGAGCTTGAATCTATGAGACAGAATGAGCACAAGAGGAGAGTGAAAATCGGCTATCTGATGGCTCTCTTCTGTGCGATCCTCTGGGGACTATGGTACATCCCAGGAACGACCATCTGGGTCTTGAACCCGTTCGACACCATGTTCGCCGACCTTGCGGCGCTCCACGGTGATTCGTTTGCACTGGTCGTCACCGCGGTACTTATCTCTGCCTTCAACGCGCTCACGGTCATCCTCGCGCTGATGGTGTGGAACGGAGGCTTGGGTAAGTTGAAGGAGATGGGAAGAACGGTAAAGAAGATGAAGTCTTGCACCAAGTGGTTCTTCTTGGCATCCATCTTCGGCGGGCCTATTGCGATCCTGGGTTCGTTCATCGCCATGGGTTTCGTGGGAGCAGCATTCGCGGCCGTCGCTGCGCTGCTGTACCCTGTCATAGGTTCGACCGTGTCCTACTACTGGCTTGGTCAGAAGATTTCCAAGAGAGCGCTCATGGGCATCATTATCATTATCATCGGCGGGTTCACCATCTATGCCGGTGGCCTGATCGATGACCTCGCCAACGGCGGCGGATCCTTGCTGGGGTACATCGGCGGCATCATGGCTGCCGTTGGATGGGGTGTCGAAGGGGCAATAGCGGCCAAGGGCCTCGATGTCTCGGAGCCTGACATTGGCATCACCCTGCGGTTCTTGGGCGAGAACATCATCTGGTGGATTATCATCATCCCCGTGCTCATCATCGCTGGCTTCCCCATGTTCACATATGCGGTGGAGGTGTTTGAGCCCATGGTCCTGCTCACGCTGATCATCGCGGGAATCACCTTCGGGTTCTGTTATGTGGCTTGGTATAAATCCTTCCCGTTGATCGGGGTTGGGAGGGGGCAAGGCATTGGCAACCTGTATGGCCTGTTCGCTGTGATATTCATCTTTATCTTCCTCGGTTCAACACCAGAATGGACCATCCTCCTCGGTGGGATATTCTGCGTGGTCGGGAGTTTGGTGATGTTCACAGAGGAAAGCTTAGAGCTCCATTCTCTCAGGAGGGAGTGAATTGGCTGGCCTAGGACCGATTAAATTCCGCATTCTGGAGCTCTATTCGGATGGTCAGAGCCACTGGAACAGCGATGTGGTGCTGCAACTCCAGAAAGAGTATCATATGAGCGGAGACTATGGGCGGGATTCCATCAACTGGAACATCATAGAATTGGCCGCCGGAGGCATGCTGAAGGAGATCGACGTGAAGATGGATGAGGAGGGCACATACAAGGCAAACGCTCTTCTTCATAAGTACACCATCACAGACTTCGGCAAGGTCCGTGCTAGTGAATCCTGCTTCGCCAAAGGCTAAGAGTGAGGGATGACTATGCAATCACAAGAAGCGGTCGACGCCTACAATGCCCTGTTCGCAGGAGGACTAGTGCCTAACTCAGAGATCGTGTTCATCGCGGTCGTTCTAGTGGTGGCTGCCTTAGCCCTTTGGTCTGCGAGGACGTTCGTAGCAAAATTCTGAGCTTTCGTGCTGATGAAGCTCGTACAAACCTTTTCTTATTTCATTTTCTTGTATGCAGCTATCTTTTTCTTCTGGCAATCACATTTTCCATATGGCAAATGATGACCTACAACAGTGCTGTCAGATACATCCTCAAATATTGCATATTACTTCATATTCACTAATCACTAATACAATAATTACAATATGCAATAATATGCATTCATTATAGAAAGGATTATAGTACCGAATGCCCATTCAGGAACAACACCATGGAGTGTTGGTTCGGTGACCGCCAGGCCTCTACAGCCACGGCAGCCGGGTTCGACTCCCGGGCACTTCGCTCTAACAATAACGTGACAATCCGTTGGATGGATATTATGGAGATTAGGTTGACCTCGTCCCAGGAACAACGCATTAGAGAAATGGGTGGTTCGATTTCCACCTCGCTGACGTTCACCTCCCCGATAGAAAGGGATGACTTCTTCCAGGACGAAGTGAGCTCTTTACAGAGCAAGAACCGCAGGATCCTCACAGAAGTCGCCGAGCTGCCCTCAAGGAACCCCATAGGTGCCTTAGAAGACTCGCTAGCCAACCTTCTTACGGGAAGGGGGTTTATAGAAGTCAAGACCCCGATCATCCTGCCGGCTACCAGCCTTACCAAGATGGGCATAGGGGAGAACCACCCCCTCCTGGACCAGGTTTTCTGGATTAGCCGGAAGAAATGCTTGAGGCCGATGCTTGCGCCGAACTTGTATTTCCTGATGCGCCACTTAAAACGCAGCCTTCCTCTTCCCATGAAGCTGTTCGAGATAGGATCATGCTTCAGAAAGGAATCCAAAGGATCGAACCATCTGGAGGAGTTCACCATGCTGAACTTGGTCGAACTGGGCCCGGACGGCGATGCCATGGCAAGTCTGAGAGGGCACGCCGTCGCGATCATGGACTCGGTCGGGCTCAACTATGAGCTGGTAGAGGCCGATTCAGAGGTCTACGGTCGGACCGTCGATGTTGAGGTGAACGGAGTCGAGTTGGCCTCGGGCGCGGTTGGACCACTGCCGATGGATGAAGCGCACGGGATCGTTGATCCCTGGGCAGGGATCGGGTTCGGCCTGGAAAGGATTCTGATGCTCCAGAAGAAGGTCACCAACATCCGATCGATTGGTAGAAGCTTGATCTATCTCAACGGAGCGCGGATCGATATCTAGGCGTGATAACATGACGTACGAATCCTTGGATGATGTGCTAGATAGAGCATGGAACGGTCATCCCCTGACCGACGGGAACATCCGTGATCTCTTGGCCCTCCGGGACGAGGACGACCTTAATAAGCTATTCCAGACAGCAAGGTCGATCAAGGAGAGACGATTTGGGAACAAGGTCTTCCTCTACGGATTCGTGTACTTTTCCACTTACTGCCGCAACAATTGCTCTTTCTGCTTCTACCGCAGCTCGAACAAAGAGAGCGTCAGGTATCGAAAAACCCTGGAAGATATTGTTGCCCTGGCATCGGCCCTCGAAGATGCTGGAGTGCACATGGTCGACCTTACAATGGGCGAGGACCCATTCTACCATGGGAGAAAGAAAAACGAATCCCTCATAGAGGTGGTGAGCTCGGTCAATGATGCTGTTGGCATTCCCATAATGGCCTCTCCCGGCGTCCTCTCTGAGGATATGTTCCTGCCAATGAAGGAAGCGGGGGCCGATTGGTTTGCTTGCTATCAGGAAACCCACAACAAGGAGCTGTTCATGAGGCTCCGCCCTCACCAGGATTATGGCCTGAGGTTTAATCAGAAGATCTGGGCCAGACGAGCGGGTATGCTGACAGAGGAAGGTATCATGATAGGCGTTGGGGAGACCATCGAAGACCGGGCTGATTCCCTTCGAATGATGGGCATTGAAGGCGTACAACAGGTGCGCGCCATGACGTTCGTCCCCCAGCTCAACACCCCCATGGAGGAATTACGGTCGCCCTCGTTCACGGAGGAGCTTGTTACTCTGGCAGTCATGCGCCTAGTACACCAGGACAAGCTCATCCCCGCATCCTTAGACATCGAAGGGGTGAAGGGCCTAAAGCCCCGGCTGGACGCAGGCGCGAACGTGATCACTTCCATCATCCCTCCCCAGAAGGGCCTGGCAGGGGTTGCCCAGCATGAGCTGGACATAGACACCGGCGAACGCTCGCCAGGAAATGTAGAGGACATGCTTGCCGGCCTGAGCGTGACCGTTGCATCGAGGTCGGAATATCAGGGGCTCGTCGATAGTTGGAAACATAGGCTCCCCCAGGAGGTCCTAGTTTGACCAGATTGGCCATCGTTGGCGGGAAGCTCCAAGGCATGGAGGTGGTATATCTCGCCAAGAAGGCTCGCATCGAAACCGTGGTCCTCGACAAGTGCGGGTCAGCGCCGGCCCTTAATCTTGCTGATGAGGCACGTGCAATCGATGTTGTCCACGATAGGGCGAAAGCGAGGAAGATATTCGCCGATTGCGATGCCGTGATTCCAGCGAACGAGAACTTGGAAACCTTGACCGTGCTCACCGAGATGTTCAAGACGATGGACGTGCCGCTGATTTTCGACATGAACGCATACTCCATCTCCTCGTCCAAAACCAGGTCGAACGAGTTTATGAGGGGAGTCGGGGTCCCTCTGCCGAGAATGTGGCCGGAATGCGGATTCCCTGTCGTGGTCAAGCCATCTGGAGAGTCGGGAAGTGTGGGGGTCACCAGGGCAACCAACTCGGACGAACTCGTGGCCGGGATGGACAGAGTCCGCCAGTTGAACGACGAGATCGTTGTCCAGGAGTTCCTTGACGGCCCCTCCATATCGGTCGAGGTGATCGCTGACGGTGAGGACGCGGTACCCCTCGTGACCACCGAGATCTTCCTCGACGACGGATACGATTGTAAGATGGTGGAGTCGCCATGGGAGGACGAGACGGAGGAGGTCGAGAAGGCAATATCAGATGCCGGCCGTCGAATGGCCATAGATCTCGGGCTACGGGGGATAATGGATGTTGAGGCCATCGTCTCCGGTGGAGTGCCACGCATACTCGAGATCGATGCCAGGATCCCTAGCCAGACACCGGCGGCGGTGTTCCACTCCCATGATATCAATATCATCAGCATGCTGACCGATATGGCCATCAACGGTAAGCTGCCCTCCCCGCCGAAAGAGAGGGCCAGGACGGCCTATTATGAGCATGTTGCCGTGGACGGCGGGATCATGCGATCCAGCGGAGAGGGGTCGTTCGCTGGAGTGAGGAGCCCAAGAATCGTTCGAGGCCTTTTCGGTTCCGACGAGATGATAACCGACTACGAGCCCGGAAAGAAGAATTGGAGGGCAACCATCATCAACACCGGAGCCACCGCATGCGATGCAAGGATCAAGCGCGAGAAGGTTCTCCAAGCGATCATCGATAGCGAGGGGATCGAACGCTACGATGATCCCAGCCCAGAGGGGTGCATATGACTCGCCTGACCACTGACCTGATAAACGAGGTGTCCTGTTCGCTGGACGATAGGGATAGGGACCTTGTTAGGAATATTGGATTGACCTTGAAGGGGCTAGCCTTAAGGACCGTGTGTCCGACCATGAACGATCTTGACCTCAGCCATCTGCGCGCGGCGGCGATCCCCGTATCGAGCGGGGATGGAGTCATACCGACCTTCTCTCATTCGGTCTGTGCGATAGCTCAGCACATGGGATTGGACTGCTTCGTTACGGAGAACAGCGACGTGGCGGGGATGGCCGAAGCAATCACGGCTGGTGTCGACATCCTATTCATGGCGGACGATAAGGAATTCATCGCCCTGAATATAAGGAACGGCAAGTACGTCAGCAACACCAATTCCACCGCTCTTGGGTACTGTTCGGTCATAGAGGCGGCTCTGGGGAACCTATCGGGGAAGGAGGTCTTGGTCATCGGGGCGGGGAGAGTGGGGTCCGTGGCCATCAAGCACCTGAAGTCTCGGGGGGCGATTGTGAAGCTGCTGGAGTCGGATGCTGAAAAGGCTTCGCGGGCCGTTCGGGAGCTCGGCGTGATCCTCGTATCCGATTTCAGGTCGGGAATCGCCGAGGCTCGAATCATCCTCAACGCTGCACCGGTTGCCATCCCTGGAACATGGATCACAGAGGGCACGATCATCTCGACACCTGGAGTACCGTATGGTTTTGACGCTGA
This sequence comes from Methanomassiliicoccus sp. UBA6, assembly GCA_002508545.1. GTDB lineage: Archaea > Thermoplasmatota > Thermoplasmata > Methanomassiliicoccales > Methanomassiliicoccaceae > UBA6. The sequence continues at coordinate 25,432 of DAVH01000047.1, read as the reverse complement.
AGGAGAGCGCCGGGCCAGGATGATTGTCCACGATCCCCTCCAGATAGGTGTAGCGGTCATGACGGTCTGGTGCGCGAGTTTCTCTCGCTCGGCCATATCCGAGCCTCAGGTGGCCCCGATGGCGATAGAGGTCCTGGAATGAGCAGATGCGGAATAGCGCTGGATCTCGGGACGAGCGGGTTCCGTGCTCAAGCAATCGATCTTGACAGCGGGGAGATCATATCCACTGCCATTACCGTTCGCCACCCCCTACCAGGTGCGAACGTCATAGATCATGTGAACTTCGCCATAGAGGCGGGAGGGTCGGTGGGCAATCAGCTGATCATCAATACGATAAACCGCCTGATCACTCACCTGAAGATCGACCTCAGCAAGGTTATCCGGCTTGCGGTCTGCGGCAACCCGTTCCAGCTTTCCCTCTTCCAGAACATCGAGATCAGGGACCTTGCATATGCCGGAAAGAGAAAGCTTGACAGGCTGGGTGTCGTGCAGCCGAAGCGCGATGGGGAAATCGTGAGCGCGAAAGGATTGGGCTTGAACATCAATCCCGAGGCTGATGTCCTAATTCCCCCGGCCGTCAGCCACGAGATCGGGGCCGATGCGCTCGCCATGCTCCTCCTTACCGGAGCGATGGACGAGAAGGGGCCTTGCCTGGTCGTTGATTACGGGACCAACGCGGAGATGGCGCTCATCGTTGAAGGTCAGGTCTACACGGGCTCTGCTGCAGCTGGGCCGGCGCTGGAAGGACAGGAGATCGAGAAAGGGATGCTGGCCGCACCGGGAGCGCTCTCGGACGTCCTTATCTCGCAGAAGGGATGGTCCTGCATGGTCCTGGATGAGTGTTTCATCCCTTGTGACGGCGACCTGATAGACCCGATCTCAGGCAAAGTCCTGAGGACGGGATCTATGCATGGACGCGCAAGGGGGATAACCGGTACCGGGGTCGTCGCCACCATTTCCAGTGGCTTGGACCAGGGCATCATTAGGTCATCAAAGATCGATACGAGCGACCATGTGCTACATCTTCAGGATGGTCTGTTCATCTCGGAAAAGGATGTGTCCGAGGCCGGGAAGGCTATCGGTGCTATCCGGGCAGGATACCTTACCCTGATCGAACAAGCGGGGATTGCACCTCGCGACCTCAAGACCACGTTCACGTCAGGAGCGACGGGCATATATATGGACGCAATCAAGGCACAGCGCATCGGGCTGGTGCCGGCCGATACTGAGCGGATAGTTCAGATCGGCAATACCTCTCTCTTGCTGGCAGATCGGCTTGTTCGTCAGCCGGCGATTATGGACGACCTCAGGTCGTTCGCCACCGAACTTAGGGCGAGCCATTGCATGTTCGCGACCTCTGAGACATTCAAGAACATATACTCGATCGAGCTCTCACTGTGGTCGTACGGGATGCCGATGAGCATGTACAATGACATGCTGGATATCTACAAGCTTCCCCACATCTCCCTTCACACCGCCAAGGCGACCACCGTCAAAATGATGGACCGAGATATCCAGGATCTTGGCCGGTACGGCATCAGCATTATCGCCGATATCGGCATCGAGCTTGAGATCGACCTCGTGGGTTGCATAGAATGCGGTAAATGTTCCGAACGATGCCCTGAGAAGGCCATCAGCATTGCATCGAAGGACGATCATGTCATCGCGATTGTTAGATCTGAGAAATGCGCTGGAACAGCATGCCGGCGGTGCGAGATGGCCTGCCCCACTGGAGCGTTGCGTTTGAAGGATTCGAGGATGAACATGCCGTGAACAATCCTATGAGGCAGCAAAGTGTAGGAGTTGGGCACCAATGATCTCGCTTCTGTAAAAAACCTAATTAATGAGTATTAGTTTGAAAATGAGAAAAATAGACATTAATTGTCCGATTATGCATACTTACATTTATTAAATTACAATCATTATACCTCGGTGAGGTAGTATTCGTGGCTTACGGGAGAGAGTGTAAACGGGGTATAGAGCAGCCCCTATTGGCCGATGCTGGCGAGGCAAAACTGACGGCATCGTCGCCACTAGGGGGCGGCTCATTGCATGACCAGATCGAGTTTATATTGAAGATACCGAGATCCGTTGACCCCCACATCGCCGAGGAGATCAACAGAAGACACCGCATCTTCGTAGAGCAGGAGATCAGCCGTTTTTCCCTTGCTCTAAGAGACGCTGAACGTCTATCCTCTGAGTGTAAATCCTCTTCTCGTCGGTCTCGTGAAGATGCTCAAGAAAGTATCTGACCGCCATCGAGCTGAACTCAGACCGATTCCTAAACAACTTCTTCTTTTTTATGTATTCATCCATCTGATCAGATATTCCCCTCGCGACCCGGTATGATATGGTAATCGATGATTCATCACCTTCTTCACTTTCCATGCCACTTCATTGAACTGCTTATTTAATAATGTTTGCGTGTGTATACTAAAAAAACCTCATATATAGCCAATGGATTGCTGTTGCCTAGCACTGTACCGGCCAGCCGAGTGATAAATGCGATTACAATGATATAGTATTAAATAAGTTACAATAGTCAATCAGAAAAAGAGAAACATCCAATAAAGCTGTTATATTTATGCACATAATCATAGAGCAAGTATCAGTAATCAAGGGGAGGGAGGCGCCTATTGATGCAAAATGACCTGTATGAAAAGATAATGGACTCCAGTTCCTCATATGTTCTTTCGATTGCGCCAGATGGCCGTCTGATCTATGCCAGCCCCCTCCTGTGCGACCTGTTCGGTGTCAAAAAGGAGCAGATCACCGGGAAGAGCTGGAGCGAGACGGGTCTTCCTGTCAACCTCATAGAGGTAATCGCGGCGAACCTTAAGATCGCCAAGGAGAACAGGACGACCACCCGAGTAGAGATCGGCCCGGAGTACTTGAGCGGCTATTGCACCTATGAATGCAATATTGTACCCGCCTTTAACGAAAGAGGCGATATCGAGTTTTTGAACGCGATCTTCAGGGACATCTCTTTGCGGGAGAGCTATCTGAAAGCAAGCCGTTTCATGGACCGAATAATGGAGAAGTTACAGAAATCCAACGACATAGACAATGTGGTCCCTCAGGTTCTGAAGGACATTGCATCGGCCTTCGACATGGATGTCATCACCCTGCTGTTCAGGCAGGACGAGCACTGGTACCCGAAGTATTCCTATGGTGTGAGCAGCTCGCCGAAGGACAGCATATATCTGGAGGAGCAGCCAGCAATCGTCCAGAGATTCCAGAGGTGCAAGGACGTCTACATTCTCAACGACCTCAACAGCGAAAGCCATTTCGCTAAGAGCATGGCCGAGAAGTGGGGGGTCCATTTCTTGGTTGCCGTCCCCCTCCATATCCAAGGGGAAATTTTTGCCGTTCTGACCCTCGCCTCCCGCTCTCATATCCTTCACTTCTCTGGATACAGCAGAGATCTGGTCAAGAAAATCGGGGGCGTGCTGGCACTGGCCTTCAGCGAGGACCGCTATATCTGGTCTAGGGAGGGAGAAGCCATACCATCAAGAAAGTATCTTGATCACATGAACATCGGGGCCGCCCTGCTCGATACAAAGAACGGGAAGGTGATATGGTCAAACGAAACATATGATTCAGTCATACCTGACAAGTACCGCGGATTGGCCGTCGTGACGATGCCGTATTATTATATCTCAGAGGAGATGCAGGGCATACCGCCCAAGAATGTCTATGACTCCATTGCCTCGAGCAGGAGAGGAGTGTCCTATGGATGCATCCAAGATCGGGATAGCAAGGGCGTATTACGTTTTTGGCAGGTCTCTTTCATCCCCATGGCCACAAAGGATGGTCCCCTCAGGATTCTGAGCCTAATAACTGATGTAACTGAATGGGAGAATACCAACAAGAAGAACGCGCGCCTGATTTACGCGATGCTGGAGGAGCAGTACCGCGTAAGGACCCTTCTTGATTCAGTGCCCGTGGGTGTTTACATAAGCGACGCCGAGGGCCACATACTGGAGATCAGCCGGATGGGGCAGAAGATTTGGGGCGATAGGCCGCTACCCCGCAATATCGAGGAGTATGGAGATTATAAAGGGACCTGGCCAGACACCGGGGAGAGCCTAAAGGTGGACGACTGGCCGATAGCGAAAGCGGTTAGGAAGGGAGAGACCACCATTGGGGCGGTGATCGATTACATAAGCTTCGAGAATAAGCCAGGCACCATCATCAACTCGGCGGCACCAATCAAGAACCGTCATGGAATGGTCATCGGAGCTGTCGAAATTGACCAGGACATTACCCAGTTGAGAGAGCTAGAGAGAAAACTCGAAGCGACTAAGGCATATCTGGAGGCCATCATCAACCAGATGCCGGTGGGTGCCGCGATTGCTGAGAAAGAGACTGGCAAGATCAGCTATTGCAATAATGAGCTAAGAAAGATGATGCCCATAAACGCAACTGTGCCCACCTGCATCGAAGAGTATACCAACTTTGGCATGCTCGAGATCAATGACATGAAGCCGCTGGCCGCGCATGAATATCCGTTGGCTCGTGCGCTGCGGGAGAATCAAACAGTAAACAATTACCAGACGATCGTCAGGAAAAGGAACGGGGACCTGATTACGGTACTATCGAGCGCCTCGCCGGTCAGAGGTAAGAACGGCAAGGTCGAGGGGGCCGTAACGATACTTACCGACATTACCCACCAAAAGGAGATCGAGCAGAAGCTTGAGAAACAGACCATGGACCTGGTAAAGTTCAATTCGGACATGCAGAGGTTCGCGTACGTGACCTCTAACGAGCTAAGGGAATCCCTGAAGTCCATCACGAACTATCTGAATCTGATCGACAAGACGAGCTCTTAAGGTTGACCGACCCGCGAGCTCATATATTCTCGTCAGGCCGAGGCAAGGTTCGCTGGTCCGCTCTCACCATCTCCATCGAAAGGCTACAAGCCGCCGTCTATCCTGAGGGCCATTCGACAACATTCATGCTAGGGCTAGCGAAGCAAGAGGTCGATAGTTCGAACAAATGGTTAATTGCGCAGGAGAGAATAAGGTGAGCAATGCCCTCGGATAATGAAGGATTGGGCCAAGCCTGCCTGACGGTAGACCCCGGCGTCTGCAGGTTCAAGACCAAGATAACCACCCGCTGCGTCGACGGTCGCTTGCATTTTGACATCGATACCGATTGCCCTCACGTCAAGAAGGTCAAGGGGCAGCTCGCGGATGACCTGAGCCCGTTCGACGCCCTGAAGATGCCCTTTTCCGCCAATCCCGTCTACGAAGCGTGCGGGAAGGTCCTCGCTCACTCCGCCTGCCCCGTTCCTTCGGCCATCATCAAGTCCGCCGAGGCCGCATCGGGGCTTGGCCTCAAGAGGACGGTCCGGTTCGAGTTCGAGTGCTGACCTAGGACTTGCCATCAAGGATCTGGTCGATCACCGGGGTCCACACCATCGCCGATGGGCCGACCAGGTACATCGCCACCAGCATGGCCTCCCTCAGCTCGTCCCTCGTGGCCCCCAGTTGCTTGGCCGCCAGGGCATGGGTCTCCAGGCAGGTGTCGCACTTAAGGGTCAGGGATAGGGACACGGCGATCAGCTCCTTGTCCTTGGCCGATAGCGCCCCGTCCTTGAACACCTCGTTCTTCAGGGCGTACAGCTTGTTGATGGCTTGCGGCTGTTGCTTGGCGATGAGCGTAAGGGACATGCCAGTATGACTGACCGAGCGGCTAATAATACTTGCCAAGGGAAACGGTCCTGCGTCTCATCGGACCCGCATCGGACCCGCATCGGCCGACCTGGCATAGATTTATCAATTCTTAATCGATTTCGAGCAACCATGGCGAGCATGAACGATGTTCTCGAAACGCTGAAGGGGATGAGAGGCACCGTCCACGCCTTCGTCCTCAACGACGATTGCAGGAGCAAGATCTGGGACATCGAGAAGGAGATCAAGGCGACCCTGGGGATCCCGGTGATCAACAAGGGGGTCGAAGAATGTCTCCATCGGAAGTATGTGGTTTGCATCATCAAGAAAGCTAGCTTCCGTCCGCCACCGGAACCGACGGTCATGTTGCTGACCAACACTGGGGTCGTGCTGGGAGAGGAGATCCTGCCTCCGTTCAAGAAGAAGTTCCTGGAGAACGTCAAGGAAGAGTACATGTGGCTCTCGGAGGAGTTCGTGATCTACCCCGAGAGGAGGGGCGGCAACAAGGAGTTCTTCGTCATGCCCCCGGTATCGTTCCCCGAGGTGGAGGATCTCGGGTTCAAGAACGTCGTCTCCTGCTCCCCGTCCGCGCCGGCGGATATGATGCTGCGGGAGATGCATGGCTTCCAGGACGATCCCAAGCTCGCGTCCATCCTCATCGGCTTCGATTGCGACGAGGATATACTTTAGGCGGAGCGAAGAAACCATCGCCTCGCCGGCCGATCTACCCCTCGAAAATATGGACGGGGTCAGGGGTTCAAAATCCCGGTAGACGACCTGCGGCGCGCCGCTGACTTCTCCCGGGATGCCTTCGGCTGGTCCGTTGAGCAGGTTGGGGGCAGCGGCGGAGATTTTCATTCCGCCCAGACCACCGAGGTAGATGATAATGGGGGCCGTCCGCTCCTGGCCCCATAAATGGGGCCTTTTCCGGCGGGGCACCCACGGCATAGAGGCAACCTTCCTGGAGGCGCATGTCGCCTCCATTGACGAAGCCATAGAGAATGTCGTGGCCTCGGGAGGACCCGTCCCAAGAAGTCTATGCTGGACTTCGCCTATAACGCGATCGTCAAGGACAGCGAGGGCAACCACGTTGGACCGTGGGAGAACGTGAAAGATCGTTGATCGTTCATGTCGATGGCTTCGCCCATCAAGTGAATGTAAAAAGGTGAAGGGAAGGGGTTTGGATACGCCTGAAGGCCCTATCCCGCGCCAGAGGGCGTTATCTTGGAGACCTTCTCGGCCATCTCCGCCATTTCCTGGCGGAGACGCTCGATGTCCTCCAGCTGCTCCCTCTGGTCTCTTTCACGATCGGCGGCATCGCGGTACTCGTCCGGTGACGCGGGGTCGAGAGTGGAGGCGTCATAGTAGAGGTTCGAGGTGTCCAGGAGAACCCAGGTCACCTTTCCCTCTTCCATGATGTCCTCTATCTTGCCCACCGTTCCGGTGTTCCTGTACTTGACGATGTCACCTACGATCATGAGCTCACTGAGCGGGGATGATGATGGACCTTTCGCCCGCGGGCATGAACTCCCTGAGGGCGCCACGGCCGAACTCCTTCGTGATGTTGGCGAAGTCGAACGGCATGTTCTTGTCGGCGAAGGCGACCTTGATCAGCGGGCTGCAGGCGAAGGCATCGCCGCGAGCCGCGTGAGAGGCAGCCGCAATTCCGGAGTAGCCGGACAGGTGACCGACGTTCATGGCGTAGTTCGGGTAGTTCGGACCCCTCAGCTCGAAGGGCAGACCCTCGTCGCTCCTGTAGGACAGGGAGTTGGCGGAACCGCACTGGTCCTGCAGGTCGTACCCGTAGAACCCGAGGCGGCCGTGCCTCTCCTTGTGCTGGAGCATGGACAGGTACCAGCCGTTGACACCGAAGTCAGCGTTACCAGTGGCCATCGCGCAGGCGATACCAGTGGCAGCGGCGGCAACGGTCGCACGCTGGGAACCACCGAAGTGGGCCTCCATCGCGGCGGGGTACCTCTCGTACATCTCGAGGGCGTAGTTGTTGACCTCGGAGCCGAGCTTCTCCATCAGTTCCATGGAGGGCTTGCTCTTGCACAGGCCGCCGTACTTGGTCTTGACCAGGTCGATGGCCCAGTAGGTGTAGTCCTCCAGGATGTCGTCGGTGTAGGCCGCGGTAGCGTACTGGGTGAACCCGACGCCGCCGGACATGTACGAGCCGAGGTAGATCTGGTCGAGGACGACCGCACCCAGCGCGACAGTCTCGAGGGCGGCCCTGGCGGGGTCGTCCGGCTTGACACGCAGCGACTGGACCATGTCAGCGAGGAACCCGAAGGGAATTCCACCGGGCTCGTTGGGGCCCCTGGCACGCCTGGCGGGCATCATGGTACCCATCTCGACGACGGACGCGTGCTTGGCGGCGAACGCGAAGTCGGCGATGGCGGCCTCACCGGCAGCCAGCCTGTAGCTGCTGATGAACGACATCGAGATCTGCATGGCGCTCCACCGGGACATGGTACCGCCGTCGCAAACGCGGCCGACGATGGTGGGGCAAGCAACCTTCTGCCACAGGGACTTGCCGATGGCCTCCTTCAGCTGCTTGGCCTGGTCCTTGGGGAACTCCTTGTTGATGTCGATGACGAACCGCTTGTCGATCTGGTCGATGAGCTCGTCGTCGCCGGAGAAGACCTTCACATAGCAGTCCGCGGTAAGGGCGGGGCTGCACTCGGCCATGTGCTCCTGCACGACGGCGCCACCGGGCATCGCGTGGTTCACGGTCTCGAGGTAGTGGTTAATGGTCTCAGGAGTGACCTCCTTGCCCAGCCTCTTCTCGATGACCGCGTGAGCGGTGTCCATGCCGGAGATGACGGTCCTGCGGATGTCGTCCCACGCCTGCTGCATGGCGGCGTTGTTGACGAAGTGCAGGTCATCAGCCTCGGCGTAGATGTCAGTGTGGGACAGCTGGTACGGCATCAGTACACGCTGGCCGAGAGGTACACCGATGTCCTGGTTCATCATCGGTATGCCACGCTGCTTGGCGATCTTGTTCGCCTGCTCAACCCACTCCCTCTTCCTCTTGGACTGCTTCCAGCCGCCAAAGGTGTAGTAGTTGGTGTTGATCGCAGTGGGGGCCTCCTTGAACTTCTTCTTCATCGCGTCCAGGAACAACTTGTCCTTTTCCTTAGCCATAGATTTACTCCCCCTTCAGGGCAAAGGCCTGGAATCCGCAGAGGGTCCTCAGCCTGTGTATCCTCAGGTTCATGGCCATGACCTCGGGGTCGTCCCTCATGTCAACTCCATCGGCCCTGAAGATAGTGGTCATCTTCTTGAGGTCAGCGTCCGGCAGGGGCTTGCCCACGGAGATGGGCTTGTCCAGCGGCAGAGCGACCTGGTCCTTAACGTACTCAACCTCGCCCTTCTTGGCGTTCCAGCGGTACCTCTGCCAGGCGTCGAACATCAGGCCGTTCTCGTCCAGCCTGCAAGCGTGCCCGTGCACAGTGGCGCCCCTGATGCCGGTCTTGGCGGGGTCGAAGGTCTCGTTGTCGATGAGCTCCTTGGCGATCTTCTCAAGGTCCCTCTCCCTCATCTCGATGATCTGTCTGCCGGAAAGGGTACCGGTGTCGAAGCCGCGCATCCTGGTGAAGTACATCCAGGCCCTCAGGTAGGGAACCATGGGGGCGAAGTACACCGAGTCGGTGAACTGGATGTATCTAATCCTGTCGCCCTTCTTGGCGCCCTCGATGGGGGTGACCAACTTGCGGATGAGGTCATCCGGCTCGTTGCCCTCCTCCAGTGGGGGGTGGATGCTCTTGTAGTCCTCTCCGGGGGCCCTGTGGCCCATGATCCTCACGACGTCGTCCATGGCGACATCCCTGAGCTTCTTCAGCTTCTGGGAGGGGTCCATGTACCGGCGCCTGTTCTTGGCGACCTGGCTGTTGCCAGGATAGAACTGAGCTTGGTATGCCATAGTGATTACCTCTTGCATTTCCTGTAATCGGTCACAGTAGGCCTGAACTTCGAGTACCTACCCACCTCCAGATTGAACCCGAACGGAAGGAGCTCGGTGCAAATCTTGTCGATCTCCTCCAGTGCTTGCTGGACGTTGTCGATGTCGTCGATCTCGACGAACACCCTTCCGACCAGCAGGCGAAGTTCGACCTGCTTTCCCTTCACTGTGATCACCCTGCGCTCAGGGTGCTCGTTGGGAAGTCCCTTGTTGGGGCCAGAGCTCAGGACCGCCGGCAATCCTTCGCCGGCGATATTGACCTGCCTCACGTGGGGAACATCATAGATCCTGTTCAGGAGCTTCTCGGTCGTCTCGGCCTTGAGCAGCCTGTTAGGGAATATCAGGATCTCCGGCAACGGGACAGCTTCGGGGGTATCAGTACTTGTCATAAGGCCACACCAGACCTTTTACTTCAGCTTCTTGGCCTCCTTGCCAATCGCCTTCAGCGGGGCCTTGAACTCGGGAATGTCACCGAAGACATCCCTCACCAGGGAGGACGTGCTCTCGGGCGAGAAGTACTGGGTACCCGCATCAAGGGAACAGGCGGCTGCGATGCACGGGATAACGAATCCCTTGGAGTGCTTGGTCACGACGTGGTTGCCGTGGAACAGACCAGGTCCGCCACCACCGTAGATGGAGTGGCTGAAGAAGGACATACCGACGGACACACCCATCGCACGACCGAAGTCGACACCAGGCAGGCCGGTCTCGTGCTCAAGCAGGTCGTTGTAGTACAGGATGGTCGCAGGCACGGCCTGAGAAGCCCTGGCAGCACCGATGTTCACCATGTTGGCAGCGAGCATACCGGCGGCCGCGTAAGCGTTCCACAGCGGGAAGTCGTTGGTGGTGTACACCTTGTATCCAGAAGGCAGCTTCTCCTTGACCTTGATGACCTTGTCCTCGAGAGCGCGTCCGACGACGGACTCCACGACGGTACCCACGGTACCGGTCTTGCCGTTCTCCTTGACCAGGTCGATGGTCATGTTGTTCGCGTTCAGTCCCTGGTAGGCCAGACCGAGCAGGTGGTACCTCTCGAAAGGCCCGACGGCGTCACCGAGCTCGAACATCGCGGTCTGCTCGAAGACCGATGCCAGCGCGGCAGCGTTCATCGAGTTCTTGCCGGACAGAGCAACCAGGTGGTTGGCCATGATGTTCCTCAGGGCGTAACCAGCACCCTCGTTGACCTGCGGAACCTCCAGGATGGACTTCAGGTTGGAGCCCAGGAAGTTCAGGGTCTGGGGGTATCTGCCCCATACGGCACCCTTTACCATGTTCGCGCGGAACATGTCCACGTTGAACTCATCGATGACGGCCTGGGTAAGCGCGGCTGCAGCCGAGGTGAAGCCGGTGGTGTACTCAACACCAGCGTCAACACGGGTGGTCGGGACCTGGATGATCATCCTCTTCCCGTCCATGATGACCCTGACCTCAGTGTCATCGTCCTTGTCGACCTTCAGGATGTCCTTGACCCTCTTCGCCAGCTTGTCAGCGTTCGCAACGACCGCTGCGTCGATCTCCTTGCCCTTGATGTAACCGCCGCCGACGCGTCCGGTCTTGAGGCTCTTCTCAAGTCCAGCCATGTCCACGGCGATGGTCCTCTTGGCCAAGGAGGCGATCCGCTTCACAGCGGGGTTGTTCAGAGGGCTGATCGCTTCAAGGGGCACATCCTTCTCGATAAGCTTACCCCTGTCGTCATACAAGTCTATCTTGTCCTTGTATTTCGCCAAATTTCTACCTCCAATCAAGTCTTTTCGCTCACCCGGCAGAGTCCCCCCGGCCGGGCTAAGAACTTTAAATGATTTTCATCGTTCGAGCGAGCCTCTTGCGATGAAAATCGAATCCCCTGTCATGGCCTGTAAGTGAAGAGGAGCATATAAACATGGTGCTGGATGGATAATCCAACCATCGTAAACAATCGTGATTTTTAAGGTTCGGCCAGGCAGACCGCAAATTCCTTAACATGAGTTAAATTTTCAAAAAAAAACGCGTCCTTCCTTAACGGCCTTTAGCAGCAAAATCGCATCATTTTGCTTGTAGTCCATTCCCTCATTTTTCAAGAAATTCGAGAGGGCCTCGAAATCGTTCTTTTTCAGCTCTTGCTTCGCGAACTGATAAAGAGAATCCCACGTTCTCTTGGGGTAAAATGTCCGCTTTAGGGCGGAAATTAGGCGCTCGGCGGCTGCTCCGTCGATAACGCCGCGTTCGGCCGCGGCCTCGAGGTTAAGCCGTAAATTGATCAGGGGCTCAGAGAGCGGCCGGAGGGAGAAGGGATCGTAGGCGAGGACGACCTCGTCGTCCCCGTTCACCCTGCCGGAGGCATACTCCTCGTATATTCGGCCGATCCCGATCATCCCCAGGTCCGAGAGCTCGGCCGCCCTGAGGGCGCCCATGCTGCCTCCGCCGTAGACCTTGACCCCGCGATCAAGCAAGGACAATATCTCCCGATGCCCGACCGCTGAATCGGTCAGGAGGACCCCGTCGATGATCCCTACGGTGTCGGCCTCAGGGGGCAGAGCGGCCAGATCGCCCCTCTTGACCGGGGGCCGGTAATCGGCGTCCAGGATCTCCCTCGCCCGTTCGTGCTCGAGGCTGGGGCCGACGTAGATGATCGGCTTCAGACCATTCCTCCCATCATTCTCGGCCCCACGCGGTCCTCGTCGATGGCGAAGACCTCCAGGCCAGGCACGATCACCCTGACCACCGGGATGCCGAGGTCCTTCCTGGTCAGGTCGACCACGACGGTGCTCTTGAGGCCCCTGGAGTTGAGCTGGGAGCGCACCACCTGCAGATCGTCGAACACGTCGTCGGTATCGAGGCTGGGCATGTCAGAGAGCTTGACCCGCGGGCCGGTCTCGGTCAGCCACATCTTGTTGATGCGCTTCATCCGCTCATAGCCGAGCTTGCGGGAGTGCTCCGCATGGACCGTATCTTCCCTGGCCCCATGGATCTGGGTCAGCCGGCTCTGCGCCACCTCGAGCAGCGCCTTGATCGCGGCCACCTCGGGATTGAGGTGTGTGCCGATGCCCAGGGTCAGGAGGGCGGGGTCCTGCACGACCACGTCGTCGGCGGCCGCGGCGATGGTCGGGACGCCGATGTCCGACGTGAGGTTCTTCAGGTGGACCTCGATGCCCTTCGAGGTGAACTTCTCCACCAGCTCCCGGACCATGCCGCTCTCGGGCACCTCCACATCTCCCTGGAGCTTGCGGCGGCCCTCCGCCAGGGACCACGCGTCGCGCTCGATGACCTCGCACAGCCCGTGGAGCACCGCTTCCTCGTGATTGTTGCCCGACGCCAGCCCGTTCGTGGACGTCCTGAACAGGGCAAGATCGAGCTTGGAGATGTAGGGGTGGAAGACCGCACTGGCGGGCACCCAGATCTCTTCCATGCCGTTCAGGTCGTAGCCCTTGACCCACCCCACGGGCTGCTTGAGCAGGTGGAAGGCGGACGCGGGGGTGAGGATGAGCTCCATGGGATCGACGGCATTGTGCGACTCCATGAACTCCTCCACGCCCTTGCGCACGATGTTGTACCCCCGGACCTCGGCGCTGTACCGCTCGAAGCCCTCCATCAGGGCGGACACTTTGGCCTCCTCCTTGGTCAGGCCCTTGCCGTTGTACACCGATATCGCCCCGCTCTCCGCGGAAGGCCGGATGGCCGAGAACACCGGGATGCCTACGCGGTCCAGGTCGGTGATGTCCGCAAGGCGGGTGATCCCCGCCTTCTTCATCAAAGGCTCGATCCTTTCCAGGGTCTCCTTCGGGTCCACCGCCCTCTCCCCGTCCGAGGTCGAACGCTTTGGTCGGGATCCCAGAATCATGCCGCCTCGATGACCTCCCCCGGTTATAAATCTCTCGAAACCGACCCGGGCCTGGCACCAATAATAATATACGGGGGCGCCCTGTCTAGGCGGGGTCGACCTGAGATGAAGATCTGCGATATCCTGGGCGTACCAGAGATCACGTTCAATGAGCCTGCCTTCAACCTCCTGCCGGACGAAGCGTTCACCGCCATGCTCCTCGGCGAGGACGCGGAGGAGGCCCGCTTGGTGGTCGACGAGGCGGAGTGGCCGCTGTCCCTCGCCCTGCGCACCTCCAAGGGCTGGAGGGGAACGAACTTCATCCTGCGCGGGCCGAGCATGGAGGTGGTGGAGAGGTTCGAGCAGCTGGACGGCGAGATCCTCAGGACGACCCAGGAGGAGTGGATGAGGGCGACCAGGGAGTACTACTCCCTTGACCTCCTCAAGCACAACCGGCCGGCCATGGAGGACCACTCGCCCGAGCGCGCAGCGCTGGTGAGGTCGCTCATCGATGACGTGTGGGGCGACCGCGCCGGAGAGACCTGCCTGGACTGCGGCTGCGGCTCGGGCATGGGCGCCGCGGTACTGAGGGAAGCGGGGATCAATTCCCTTGCGTACGACAACGACCCGACCCTGCTGGCCCTAGGGCTGTCGAAAGGGAGGCTCCTGCCGGAGGAGACGATGCTGATAGACGCCACCTTGGCCGGGCATTACATCCGGCCGACCGATCTCGGCCTCGCCCTGATGGCCGGCACGATAAACGACTTCACCGCCATGATCTGGAAGGGCATCATCCACGAGCTGATCGATCTCACCGCGGAGACGATGGTGACCGTGGAGAGCGAGAAGGAGGCCGAGCTGGTGAAGATGTGGGCGCTGGGAGAGCAGCGCAAGGTGAGGGTGTTCGAGAACACCAACGACCGGTTCTACGACCGGTGGGTGTGCGTCATCACCGAGTGATCACTTGCTCCCCGGACCATTGGCCCTGGAGACGTCCAGCTCGGCGTTGGGGTTGATCGGCAAGCGGTCGATCACGATGTCCACCTCGACGTTGTGGACGTTGGGTATCTTCAGGATATCGTTCTGGATGAGCTCGTAGAGGGAATCCACGCTAGTGGTGTAGGCGACGCATATCAGTCCATGGTCTCCGAACACCCTCATCACCGACTCGATCTCCTTGAACCGGCGGAGCTGGTCGATGACCGCGTTCACCGCCGTGCCTACGATCTGCAGCGAGATCAGGCCCTTCATCAGCCCCATTCGGCTGGGGTTGGTGATGATGGTGTAGCCGGTGATGTATCCCTCCTGCTCGATCCTCGACAGGCGGCGGGAGACCGTGGCCTTCGATATGCCCAGCACTTCGGATATCTTTCCCAGGCTCTCCCTGGAGTTATCTCGAAGCATCGTCAGGATCTTGAGGTCTATCTCGTCCATGAGCTCCCCTGCAACAATGTTCCAAAAACAATCCTTTGAGAGAGTTGTTTGTGGAGTTTGTTGCACATAACGAAGTAATATGTATTAACTTTTGCGAGCGAGGGGCTTCCCCCGCGTACGCGAGGGCATGAGAGGGGCAAGAGCGACTTCGGTCATCTCCTCATTAGACTTAGGCCCCGGCCGACTTTCGGCATCAGTACGATCAAGACGCCGGAGCTCGCTCTCCCATAGCGCCGTGAAAGACCTCGTCGGAGGTATTTGTTGACGATGATGGAAGCTCCGCCCAATAGAACGGGGCGGTTCACTCGTTGCCGATAAAGCGCATAAAAACGGGAAGAGGCGCTCCCGAGACCGGGAGCGCCGTTGGGCCTCGCTCAGCTCCTCTCGGTCACCTTCAGGTCGCTGAAGCGGTAGACCTTCTGGGGGCAGACGGACTCGCAGTTCTTGCAGGCGGTTCCCAGGCAGAACTCGGTCGCGATCTTGATGGTGTACCCGTAAGGACCGCCCTCGAGCACCTCCAGAGCGCGTTCCGGGCACTCCTTGGCGCACTTCTTGCATCCGATGCATCCCTCGAACCCGCCCATGAGGTACACGCCGACATTGTCCAGTATCTTCAGTCCCTTGTCGCCGATGACCGGGATGTCCGAGCTGACGATGCGGCGGGTGGACTTCGGCCGAACGATGGGGGGCAGGGGCTTGAGGCCGTTGCTCTTGAGCGACTCGTTGTACAGGTCGAAGGGCATGCCCTCCACCCAGTACGCGATCTCGTTCACGTACATGTGCTCGAAGATCTTGCTGGTGGCGAACATGATGTGCTTCGAGGCGATGGAATCGGCCACCCGCTGCATGTCGTCCACGGCCTCGTCCTTGACCAGCAGGTCGTAGGCCATCATCAGCGAGGTGTTTCCGACCTGGACGGTCTTCTCGATGACGCGGGGGACCATCCCCACGGTCTGGGCCTTGATCGGGTCGACATATGTCCCCGACGCTCCGGCGAGATACATGGACTTGACATCGGTGTCATCGATCCCGACCTCCTCGATAAGGGTGCGGTGGCCGGCCCGGATGGCGCCCATGGCCTTCCCGGCCTCGCCGAGGTCCTCCTCGCCGAAGTCGATGCCGTTCTGGAAGTGCAGGGTCTTGGTCGGGGTGCGGATGTACGGCGGCTCGATGAGCCCCGATTCCAGGCCCAGGGCCACCGCGGCGACGACCCCGGTGCCGGTGATGCCCCGGGCATGGATGTCATTGACCATGCTGACAGCCCCGGTGGAGGGGTTGATCTTCATGCCCACCACCGGCTTCAGGGCGTCATCGAGCACGTGGTTGTTCCACATGCCGTCCTCGGCGAAGCTGAAATCGGATATGGCGAACGGGGCCGCGAGCATCCCGTGATGGATGGCCTGCCCCTCCATGGCCGGACCGGCGGCGGCGGAGCCGGTGTACAGCTCGCCGTCGTGGAACAGGCCCATCTCCGCGTTGGTGCCGTAATCGGTGACCATGCAGGTCTCCTTCTCCTCCATCATCTTGGACTTGATGATCATGGCCAGCGCGTCCGCTCCGATCTCGTGGCGGATGGACGGCGGGATGACCACCTCGGCCTCCGACCGGAGGACGGAGAGCCCGATGTCGCCGGCGGTTATGACCTTGGCCCGGCGGTCCGGGACCTTGACGTTGAGCCTCTTCAGCAGCGACTGCCCAGCGTAAGCCAGGTCGCGGATCTCGATCCCCTCGAACATGGAGACCTGGGCGGGGTTCCCGCACACTGCCAGGCGGTCGATCTGCTTGGCGTCGACCCCGTGCATCTCGATGAGGCGGCCGACCGTGTCCATGACGATCTTATGGCCGACCTCAGCCCCGTTCTCCAGCCAGAAGTGGAGATGGTCCATGATGTTCGCCCCCGGAAGGGGGTGGCGCATGGTAATGGCGGTCGAGATGATCTTGCCGTTCTTAGAGAGGTCCACAAGATGGCAGCGATAGCCACTGGTGCCCACATCCAGAGCGATTCCAAAACCCATAATATCGCGGGGAAAATCGTCCAGGGGCTATATATCTCTGGGGCTGGCATTAAAATCAATTTAACTGCTCTCGCCCGGCGCCGCTATGGGTTCAGGACCGGCCGCCTCTTGCGCGAGCTCCCGAGCTTGCTCTGGTCGAACACCTGCTCGATGCGGGTCAGCACGGTGCCGTCATCGAAAATGTAGAAGATCTCGATGTAGCCCCCGGTAAGCCGGATCATGCTGGTCTTCAGCGTCGATGTGTAGAGCGTTGAAAGGCCGTGGGTCGAGGTGCGCGATTTGCCCACCTCGATGAGCAGGCCGACATCCCGCAGCTGCTTGACCACCGTGTAGCAGGTGACGATGGAGACGTCCAGGTTGTCCTTGATGTCCTGCACCGTCAGCTCCCGGCCGATGGTCATGGCCAGGATCTTGATGGCCAGGGAGTCGGTCAGCAGACGGTCGATCTTGTCCATCGACCCCTCCGAGAGCTTGCGGGCCTTGCGAACGGAGTCGCTTTTCTCGAACTCGTCGATCTCCCATTCCAGCATCGGTCGCCTGCCTCCGGTCGGTTCCCACAATAACTTCTGAAATAAGATGATTACCGGTGTTAACGAAAGCCGCAGCGATGTGTTCCCGCCGAGCTGCGAAATATAGAATTATGGAGCGCGGGATATGATAAAGCATGAACTCCAGGGAAAGGTTCCTCGCCGCGCTGAAGATGGAGACGCCCGACCGTGTTCCGGTCTTCTATCAGCAGCTGGGCGGGGCCAAGCACGTGCTCCAGGCCTCGGGGCTGACCATCAGGGAAGGCTTCCACGATCCCGACGTCTTCGCCCGGATCATGATGAAGGCGCACGAGCTGTTCGGATATGACAACGTGATGATCGGATGGGGCGACCTGCTGACCGAGGCCCAGGCACTGGGCAGCACCTGGAAGTTCCCCGAGAAGGATTTCTACCCTCGCATGGACCAGTACGCCGTCCGGGAGCCCGGCGACGTCGACAAGCTGGTCCCGGTGGACCCGGCGGAGGACCGCTTCTGGTCTGTGCCCTTGAAGGCCGGGGCCATCCTGCAGGAGCGGCTTGGTAAGGAGGTCGCGGTGATCGGCAGCGTTATCTCCCCGTTCTTCGTGGCGACCGAGCTCAGGGGCTATGAGAACCTCATGATGGACACCTTCAACGACCCGGACATGGTCCACCGCATGGTCAAGGTGGCCCTGGAGTCGGAAATGATCTACGGGGAGAGGATCGCGGCACTGGGGCTGGAGGCGACCTTCGTCGACGGCAGCGGGGCCTCCGGCCAGCTGGTATCCCCGGAGTTCTGCGCGGAGTACGATGCCGCCTACCTGCGGCAGCTTCTGGAGAAGTACCGCGCCCTGGGCATCCGGGCCCTCGTGCACAACGACTCCGAGCTCCCGTACCTCGAGCAGCAGATCGAGGCCGGGGCGGCGGCGGTGCACTTCAACAACAACCTCGTCGACCTGCCCGCCCTGATCGAGAAGCACCGTGGCCGCCTATGCCTGGCTCCCGGGATCGACCACCAGGTGGTGATCTTCAAGAAGAGCGCCGAGGAGGTCGAGGCCAAGGTCCGCGAGGTCATCGAGCTGTTCGGGAAAGGTCCCGGCCTGATGGCCGCCCCCGGCAGCGAGATCCCGTTCAAGAGCCCCCTCGAGAACATCCTCAGGGTGCGCGAGGCCTGCGAGAGTTACGGCAGGTACTAAACCACTTGGTCTTTTTTTCTTTTTAAAAAAGGGAGATAATGGAAGGGGTTTTCAGCTTCCTGATTCGACGCTGGTGCCTGATCAGCCCTTGATGGCCTTGACCATGGCCTCGATGTTGGCCTTGGGCACACGAGCGGCGAGACCGCATCCGGGGGCGACGACGTTGAAGCCGGCCTCCTTGATCTTCAGGGCGTGCTCGCGGCACTCCTCGGGGGTTCCCTGGAGCAGCGGGCGCACGACACCCATGTTGCCGACGAGGGCAGCACGGCCGTTGACGATCTTCACGGCCTCAGCCGGGTCGACCTTCTCCTCGATGGACAGGCCGTCAGCGCCGGTGTCGATCATGTGGTCGAGCAGGATGGTGGTGTTCCCGCAGATGTGCAGGATCTTCTTGGCGTTCCCGGCACCCTCCCAGCAGGTCTTGATGTAGGGCTTCGCGAACTCATCGAACATCTCCGCGGACATCATGTCGGTGGAGGCGGACGGGTCGCTCATGGCGATGACATCGGCGCCAGCCTCGACGAGGGCCTGGATGTACATCTTCTCCATCTCGGCGGCGACCTTGATGAACTTGTGGACGGTCTCCGGCTCGGTGATCATCATCAG
The DNA here is from genome assembly GCA_002508545.1 of Methanomassiliicoccus sp. UBA6. Classification (GTDB taxonomy): domain Archaea; phylum Thermoplasmatota; class Thermoplasmata; order Methanomassiliicoccales; family Methanomassiliicoccaceae; genus UBA6. The sequence goes on along the minus strand of DAVH01000047.1, from coordinate 6,240 downwards.
GAGCAGGTTCTCGGTGCTGACCATGTGGCCGGCGATGGTCACAGGGCCGGTGGTGCCGACGACGATGGCGAGCTCGTCCCCGACCTGCTTCTTCAGCAGCTTGGTGGCCTCGATGACGGTCTTGGCCCTTCCCTTGTTGATGAAGTCCTTGTCGAAGGTCGGCTCAGAGTCGGATTCGAAGGGGTGCTTCTTGACCATGGGGGTCCTGTCGACCTTGCCCAGGTCCACGACGGCGCCGAGAGCCTCAGCCTCGACGGTCAGGCAGAAGGGGATCCTGGCGTTCTCGAAGCCAAATACCTTGGCGCCAGCGGCACCGAGGGCGGCCATCATGTTGGCGTCGCTGTGGGCCTCTGGCCAGTGCACGCCAACGGCATCCATCTGGTCAACGGTGACGGACTGGGTAACGCATCCGACCGCGGGCCTGTCAAGCTTCTCGCGAGATAGGGCTGCTAGAAATCTCTCTTTGGGTGTCATGATTTATCCTCCTAACATCCTTAGGTAACTTGGTTCGCAATTAGAGTTACCATATAATTAGTTTTCGTCAGGCTAGATAAACAATCGTCACGAAAGCGACATGCTGGCCATATCTGCAGCGGGGGTCAGAAAATGCAACATCGTTCCGTTTTCCGCACAGCTCTCGTCCCCTAGCGCCGGGCATGGGGGCCGGGGTTCGCCGACGCTCCCATCCGACTTGACCTCCGGGCGATATCATCCCATCGAAAGCCGACGTTCATCGCTTCGCACGCCTCACAGCCTCTCCCGCCGAGCCGGCATGCCGGTCGATGTCCCTCCAGGGATCGCCTTCGGCCTTCAACCGGTCGTGCACGGAACGGATGTTGTATGTCCTAGAGGTCAAGTCAGGATCCTCCAGCTCGCTCCACTCCAGCGGAGCGGCCACCGGGGCGCCGTCGCGCCCTCGAAGGGCATAGGGAGGGACGGCGGTCTGAGCGTACGCGTTGCGGAAGATATCGACCAGGAGGCGGCCGTCGCGCTCCGCCTTCGACCGCTCCATGGTGAACCGGCCATCATTCTCCACGACCCTTGAGGCCACGTGCTTGGCTAGGGACAGCACATCGTCGAACGGGGAGGTGCTGTCGAGGGGCACGGTCACGTGGAGCCCCCGGGAGCCGGTGGTCATCACGTATGGAACGAGGCCGAGTTCCCTCAGCTCCTGCCCCGCCGCCCGGGCAGCGTCCTTGACCACCTCGAAATCGTGGTCGGAAGGGTCCATGTCCATCACCATCCGGTCCGGGCGATCGAGCGAGGGCGCCCGACTGAGCCACACGTGAGGGGTGAGGCAGGCGATGTTCGCGAGGTAGGCCAGATCGGCCTTCTTCTCGCACACCGCGTGCACGACCTCCCCGCCCTTCTTGGCCACCCTGACCGTGCGGAACCATCCCGGGAACCAATCGGAGACCTGCTTCTGGAAGAAGCTCTCTCCGTCTATGCCGTTCGGGTACCGGAGCATGGATACCGGACGGCCCCTGATGTGGGGGAGCATGTGGCCGGCGATACTTGCATAGTAGTCCACCACATCCCCCTTGGTCAGGCCGTCCCGGGGGAACATGACCTTACCCCGGTTCGTCACCTCGACATCGATGCCATCATAATCGGCCATCCGGTCACCATTGCCTCGCGGCAGCACAGGCCGCCGAACGATCTGTGACACATTATTGGTATTGAAAAGAATAAAAACGTAAAGGGGAAGGGCCGGAGCCCTTCATTTTTTTAATGTTTACTTCAGGAGGCCCTGAACGGCCTCGACGGCCTCGACAGCGTCGTAAGCCCAGGCGTTGGCTCCGATCTGGTTGGAGAACTCCTTGGAGGTGGCGCCGCCGCCGATGATGGTCTTTACCTTGCCCTTCAGGTTCTCTTCCTTCAGGATCCTCTCGATCTCCTTCATGCCCGCCAGGGTGGGGGTCATCAGGGTGGAGGTAGCAAGGACCTGGGCGCCCTCGGTCTTGGCCTTCTCGACCAGGTTCTTGACGGGTACGTCACGGCCCATGTCGAAGATGGTCAGCCCGGCGCCGGTCAGCATGGCCTTCACGATGTTCTTGCCAATGTCGTGAACGTCACCCTCGACGACCGCGAGGACGACCTTTCCAGGAACGGCGTTGGCGTCGACCTTCAGCTTGGGCAGGGTAACGTCAAGGGCCTGGTACATGGTCTGAGCGGACAGAAGGACCTGGGGCAGGAAGTACTGCTTGCTCTCGTACTTCTGACCTACAACTCCCATGGCCTTGCTCAGGGCGTCGAAGATGATGACCTTGGGGTCGACACCGGCGGCCAAGGCCTGCTCAGCGAGGGGCTTGGCTTCCTTGATCTTTCCCCTAACTACGACATCTGCTAGCTTGTCAAGTATTTCGTTGCTCATTCTAGATTCCCTCCTCAAATATCAAAATGGTTGGGAATTGGATAAGGTTGCTTCATAATAAATTCTTTTATGGATGGATGGACCATCCATGATTAACACTGGTTAACTTTTTCCAGTCTGAATCAGAAATTCCAAAAAACGATTGTTACATTGTTTCATTCAAATTTCAGTACTCAGACAGCTCTTTCACGCCGGCAAAACCGGACCTTAGAGGCCTCCTAATTTCGTAATATATTATAAGCGGAGGCCTTCCAGGGACGAGAGCTGACCTAGCGGAAGCAGGCCGATGTCGCTGCAGGCGAAAATTTCCGCCCTCCTTACATCGCAGCCTTTCAAGATCGGGGAAAGGTAATCGCTCGAGCTCAACCCGGTGAGGTCGGTGCCTGAGGCGAGGGGGCTGTATGCAGGGAGCACGAGGATACGCTCCTCCCTCAACCACACGTGGCACGGCATCTTGAGGTAGGCCCCTACCCTGTCGACGATCTTGATCGACGGGTGCTCGTGCCCCATGACCAGGGGGCGCTCGGGGGACGGGAGGTGGCCGTGGACGAAGGTGATGCCTGCCGCCTTGTACTGGGGGACCACCGGCACCTGTATCCTCGACACGATGTTCTCGATATAGTTATCATGGTTCCCCTTGACCAGGACGATATCGGTCCGGTCGGAGACGCTGTCCAGGACCGTGCGGATGTCCTTCATCTCCTGGCCCAGGTTGCGGCTGAACTCGTGCTTTAGGTCGCCGAGGATGACCAGCCTGTCGGGCTCGTACTTGTCGATTAACCGCGAAAGGGAGTTCATGACCGCCTTGGTCTGTATGCGGGGGATGTGTATGCCCTCGGCCTCCAGGGCGGATTCATAGCCTATGTGCAGGTCGGCGATGACCACCGTCCTCTCCTCCGGCAGGTGGAGGCACAGGTCGGATGACAGGAGCACATTGTCGAACGCCTCGATCTCTTCCATGTTGTTTACTGTCCAGCCCGGTCAGGCGTTTTTTCGAAGAGTAGAACACTATTAGTATTTTCTCTCCGGGTACTTTCGACCATCCGCCCGAAAGATGTATGAATGACCGCAGGTCATGCCGGCAGCGTGATCCGGAACACTTTTCAGATCCTGCCCTCCGTCGGCAACGGCAAGGAGAGGAACCTATGGAAGAACGGGGTGCGGGACTGGGACGAGTTCCGGGGCGAGAGAAAGGTCAAGGGGATCTCAGCGGAGCGGAAGGAAGCGATGGACCGGCATCTGGACCGGGCCGACGAGTTCCTCGACCGGGGCATGACCGACTATTTCTCCAGAATTCTTCCTACGGTCGAGCATTGGCGCCTCTACGACCGCTTCAGGAAGGACACCGCCTTCCTGGACATCGAGACCGACGGCCGTTCCTCGTACGCCAACGTCACCGTGGTGGGGATCCACCGGAGCGAGGGGACCGTGGCCCTGGTCAGGGGGCAGGACCTCAGCGCCGAGTCGCTCGCCGAGGCCCTGGACGGCGTCAAGCTGCTGGTCACCTTCAACGGCAGCTCCTTCGACCTGCCCATACTGGGTTACCACTTTCCGCTGGCCGTGCCCCGGGTCCCTCACTTCGACCTCCGCCATGCCTGCCGCAGGGTAGGGCTGGTGGGAGGGCTGAAATCGGTGGAAAAGCAGCTGGGGATGTGCCGGGCCAGGGAGGTCGAGTACGTCACCGGCGAGGAGGCGGTGTACCTGTGGAGGGCGTGGGAGCGCTCGGGGAGCAAGAACGCGCTCAAGCTCCTCAAGCGATACAACGAGGAGGACACGGTGAACCTTCGGCCCATCGCGGAACGGGTGTACGGGGAGCTGAGCGACCGCATCCTAAAGTTCTCCGGGGAGCGGTGCGGGACTTGACCCCGGCCCGGGACGTCTACGGCTTCGAGGCTTCCGCGGAGAGGGCGGCGGAGAAGCTCAGGTCTTCCAGCTCGGTGCTGGTGGTCGGGCACATCGACGCCGACGGGATCACCGCGACCTCCATCGCATCCCTGGCCCTGACCCGGGCGGGGATACCTCATGAGACGAGGTCGGTCAAGAAGCTGGACGCCGATGAGATGGGCCGCGCCGAGGCGCATCCCGCGCAGACGGTGTGGTTCGTGGACCTGGGCAGCGGCGTCCTGTCCAAGCTGGACCCGGACCGGTGCGTGATCACCGACCACCACCGGATCGATCCGTCGGCCGCCGGGGAGTGGCCCGGGCACGTGAACCCTCACCTCTTCGGGCTGGACGGCTCGAGCGAGATCTCCGGGGCCGGGGTGACCTATGTGGTCGCGAAGAAGCTGGACCCCGGCAACATTGACCTCTCGGCCCTCGCCGTGGTGGGGGCGGTGGGCGACTTCCAGGAGGCGGCGGAAGGCCGGCTGATCGGCTACAACCGCGTCATCCTGGGGGACGCGGCCTCCCTCGGGCTCATCACCGTGGAGAAGGACCTGCGGCTGTTCGGCAGGCAGACCCGCCCGGTGCATGCGTTCCTCCAGTATTCGTCCGAGCCGTCGCTGATGCCGTTCATCGCCGGCGGCCGCGGCGAGGCGGCCCTGGACGACATCGAGGACGAGGACGACAGGATGGCCGCCATTGATTTCCTCGAGGACCTGGGCATCACCATCCGGGAGAAAGATGAGTTCAGGACGTGGTCCCAGCTCAGCTTCGAGGAGAAGCGGACGATCATCAGCGCGTTGGTCAACCGCATCATCGATTCAGGAAAGGGGCTGCCGATGGTGCGCCGCCTGATAGGCGAGGTCTACACCCTCTCGCCCGGGCTTCCCGGGGCGCCGGCGGACTGGCTCCTCACGCCCATCGACGGTCCGACCGATAAGGCCAAGGGGGACCTGTGGAGGCCGAGCGCGAAGGTCCTGCTGGACGCCAAGGAGTTCGCCACGCTGCTGAACGCGTGCGGCCGCCATGAACGGGCGGAGGTGGGAATACAGGTCTGCCTTGGCGACCGGCGGGAAGCGCTGAAGGTCGCGATGGCCCAGCAGGACGATCACCGCCGGAAGCTCCGGGACGCCATCGAGCTGGTCAAGAACTCGCCCGACTTCCAGGCGAGAACGGTCACTCCCGAGGGTCGCGTCCTGAGATCGATACGCTACTTCCACGGGGGATCGAGCATCGAGGACACCATCGTGGGGATCGTGGCCGGGATGCTGCTCGGCAGCCCGGACTTCCCGTCCGACCGGCCGCTCATCGCCTTCGCCCAGGCGGGTGACGGCAGCTGCGCCCTGAAGGTCTCCGGCCGGGGGACCAGGGAGATGGTGCGAAACGGACTGGACCTCTCCTCGGCGATGCGCTCGGCCTCAGAACTAGTGGGCGGGTCGGGCGGCGGCCACAACATCGCGGCGGGCGCCACCGTCCCCGAGGAAAGGGAAGAGGATTTCCTGCTGGCGATCGATCTGCTGATCACCGTCCAGCTCAGCCCATCAGCTTGAGCAGGATGGCCTTCTGGGCGTGCAGGCGGTTTTCCGCCTCGTCCCAGACCACCGACTGGGGCCCGTCGATGACCTCGGCGGAAACTTCCTCGCCGCGGTGGGCGGGCAGGCAGTGCATGAACACGGCCTGGGGATCGGCGGCGGCCATCATCTCGGCGTCCACGCACCAGTCGGCGAAGGCGGCGCGGCGCTCTTCGTTCTCGGCCTCGTAGCCCATGCTGGTCCAGACGTCGGTGGTGACCAGGTGCGCGCCCTGGCAGGCCTGCATCGGGTCCTTGAACTGGCGCAGCACCTTGTCGGACGGCGAACCGATGCGGGCGGCTTCGAGCTCGTAGCCGGGCGGCGTCGACACATGCACGTTGAAGTCGAGCACCTCGGCGGCCTGCAGCCAGGTGTTGCAGACGTTGTTCGAGTCGCCGATCCAGGCCACCGTCT
>DAVH01000026.1 GCA_002508545.1 Methanomassiliicoccus sp. UBA6 | reverse complement strand
TGACCGCCCCGAGCTTCTCCAGGCCGCTGGCGAACTTGCTGGTGAGCTGCGACATCTCCCGGAAGGTGAACTTCTTCACCTCGCCGCTCGCTGTCTGAGAGTAGAGGGCGATCTTGTTCTTCCTCCAGTTGCGGGCATGGCGGTCCATCGCCTCTGCGGCGATGTTATGGACCCCTCCGTTCGACCAGTCGAACTCCTTGTCCATGGTCGCCCAGTTGAACTCCCTCCACATCTTCTCGTAGTCCTCGAGGTTTCCCTTCTCGACCGAAGGTATCACTTCCTTGGCCGGCTCGCTTATGACCTCCTCCGTCACCGTCTTGGTCTCCTGCGTTTGCTCCTCCCCGTTCAGCATGTCATCACCTTCCTGACAATTCCGTCAATCCCTCGAATGTCTTTCAGTGATCCATACCATTGAGAGCGTTCCATGACCTTATGGCTCTCGGTTCTCTCTTCCGGCATTTTTCCCCCGTTGCTCATCATGAATCTGTAGCATACCATGTGTTCAACCCCACAATCGGCGAGGACGCCCGGCATACCAAGCGCCTCAGCTATACGCGCACTACCGCTACTTTGACAGTAAAAATGCCTCTCGAGCCAAAGAGCAAGGTATCCGTTCGCGTAATAGGGAAATTATTCGACAGCAAGTTAAAATTTTTCTTCGACAAAGGACGAAGGGCGCCCGCCGATGATGGGGCCTAACCGGTGTGCTAAATTCAAGAAAAATAAGAGGTTTGGTCGGTCGATCAGTACACGAAGGGGATGAACATCTTCGTCCTCTTCCTGTACCTGACGTACTCATCGCCGAACTCCCTCTCCATGTCCTTCTCCTCCCTCTTGGCGAGCCGAACGTAGAGGACGACCAGCAGGGCGTATAGGACTATCAGGGGGAGAGTGGCCCATCCGATCATCATGCCCAGGGTTATCAGGAAGAAACCGGTGTACTGGGGGTGCCTGATCAGACGGTATATGCCTGCGGTTACCAGTTTTCCCTGGCCGGCCTCCTTGCTCCAGTAGTTCTTGTGGATCGCCTTCCACCCCAGCACCACGAGGATACCTCCGAGCAGCGACAGAATGGCGCCGAACCAGCTACCCGCATCGCCGATGTACTGCTGCAGCGTGTGCCCCCACAGGATGCCCTCTGGCAGCTGTGTTCCGAACGCCCATCCTATCGCGTACATGCTGAAGGGTACCCCGAACATCTCTATCGCGAACGCGACCACGAAGGCGGCGAACGTTCCGGCCGGCTTCCATTGGCTTTTCTTGTAGAACGGGACGAACAGGATGAAAATGCCATAGATGGCGATCCAGACCGCCACGGCACCCCACATCCCGAAATGAGACCATACATCCTCTCCGATCATCTTCATATCTCCTTAATACAGCGTCTTTCACAGGCAGCTTCGTGCCCTGCCGTTGACCATGGGAGCAAGGGAATCGGCTTAAGGCTGCGTTAGCAGGTCAGTAGAAAAAACGGTGTCGAGATGTGACGAGAGGGCCGTTTTTTCTCCATGCTCATATCAAAATAGGTCATTGCATGGGCAACGGAGTTATGCTGGCCTGCTATGTCCGGCCCGTGCTCGCGGAGCATCATGTCCGCAAATTAAACCGGCCGGGCGATTTTACGGCCTTTTGCCTGGCATTTATGGGAAATTCATGATATCGGCCGCTAACATAGGAATATACCCTTACTGCCCCTGCACTCTCTCGGGAGATTGCATGAACGGCGATGGCGACGTGGATGCGAGCTCATTGGAGCGGAGGGCCCGGGGACTTGAGGAGAAGGAGGCTATAACGACGATACTGAAAACGCCGGGCCTCAGGATCATCGTCGGTTCCAGAATATCGGATGATGGCTCCGCGGCCAGCTTCATCGAGGTCGCTTCCTTCTTTGATGAGGAGTTCCATGCCGCTTATGACGACATGATGATCAGGAGGCAGCGCCTAGACAAGGCGCTCCGAGCCATCGGCTGCACCTCGTACGATGATGACCTGGACCGCATTTGGGAAATGATGACAACCGATGAGCGTTTGGCCGCCGACCTAGCTCGGGTCCGGAGCGCGGTCGAGAGCGCCCTTCAGCCCGATCTGCTTGATCCTCTCGGCCAATAGGTCGTCCCTCCAGGTATCGAAGTACTTCTGATAGAGGAAGGTGTCGTAGGATACCTTGACCACCCCTTCGATCTCCTTCACCTGGAATAGCAGGTTCTTGAGCTCGCTCAACGTCTGGGTGAAGAGGACGAACATGATCCTATCGGGCATGTTGGAGAATGTCAGGTTCTCGTCGATGAAGTCGCCGGGTAGCCTGCGCACCCGCTCGATGACCTTCTGCCTCTCGGTGCCGGGCGATATGCGGACCTGGATGATTATCTGCAGGTCCTCGTCGAGGTTAGGAACGGCTTGAACGTGAAAGTCGATCAGCCCGTTCTCCATCATCCTGGACAGTCTACGACTGACCGTCTTCGATGATACGCCTAGCTCGGCGGCGACGTCGGAAACGGAGCGGCGCGCGTCCTTGTGCAGAGCCCAAATTATCCTCAGGTCCAGGCTGGTGAGGTCGGACAACTGTGGCCCAACCTTCGAGCCGGATATGCGAGTACAGCTGATGTCGGAGCCCTGGCTGACCAAGAGGACGTCGGGCTCAGGGATCCTGCCGACATCCTGGACGAAGGAGACGAGAGGGTCCAGATCGGATATGCTCCGTAGGAAGGCCCCCATGACCAGATTGTTCTGGTTCCCGCACATCACGGTCATTATGGAGCCGTTCTTGCCGAGCTCATCGACCAGGTCCGGGGCGAAGTCGGTCGTTGAGCTGCCCTGGATGACCACCATGCATCCGCCCAGCGCCTGAAGGCTTATATGGGCAGTGTAGCCGAGGACCCGGCCGGTCTCCTCCAGGGATACGATCCGCTTCTGGACCGAAGGAATCGATATGCCTAACTTCTCCGAGAGCTCGCGATAGGTGATCCGGGTGTCCCGTTCCAGGATGCGCAACAGCTTTCTGTCGAGTGGGTCCATTCAGCTGCCTCCGTGAGCAGGAATAACATCAATGACATGCCGACCAAAGCTAAAAATGACACGATGAGAGCGCTCACAAGAAGCGCTGGAATGCTTTTCTTCGCTGAGCGCAGGGAGAGAGCGTCATGAACGGTCGGATAGGGAGCATGAACGAAGAGAGGACCACATCTTTCTGGGACCTTCTCGCCCATGGAAAGTTCGTATGGTTTAACCGGCTAAGGTCGAGGGCATAGGGCCATCTGGAGCGGTGCTGCGATCAGCGTTTTTAGCCTCTCGCCTCCTGTCACCCCGTTGTAGAGGCCCTACAGCCCCCATGAGATACGCTGTTCTTTGATCGGATCAGTCGCTCTCTTTCTCACGCGGTTGCTTTCCTGCTATGGCCTTCCCATATGCCTCGCATCTGGACAAATCGTTCGTGTCCGGCATCCAAGCGGCCTTGATGCCCTCATCGAGCACGGTGAAACCTGAATCGGCAAGCATTTTCGATATATATCCCACGGATTCGCCGCTCCACCCGTAGCTCCCGAACGCCGCTGCGCTCTTGCCTCTGAATCTTAGTCCCTTCATCATCTCCAGCAGGCCGCCGATGGAATGCAGGATGCCGCGGTTTATCGTGGATGAGCCGACAAGCACCGTTTTCGATCGGAATACCTCGGTGATTATGTCGTTCTTATCCTCCTTGGCAGCGTTCATCAGCTTTACCGTCACGTCAGCATCGTGGCTTCGTATGCCCGCGGCGATCGCCTCGGCCANNGGCCGCGGTCGCCGCGGCGATCGCCTCGGCCATGCGACGGGTCGCCCCCCACATGCTGTCATAGACAATGCTTATCTGATTTTCCTGGTACGAGTCAGCCCATTTCAGATAAGTGTTAACGATCTGGGTGGGCTCTTGCCTCCAAATAACTCCGTGGCTCGGGCATATCATGTCCACCGGCAGACCGAAGCCCAGCACCTCGTTTATCTTCTTGGTCACGAGCGGAGAGAACGGCGTTAGAATGTTCGCATAATACTTTATGGCCTCGACATAGAGCTCGGCGGTATCCACCATGTCATTGTAGAGGGATTCAGTGGCATAGTGCTGGCCGAAGGCGTCGTTGGAGAACAGGATGTTCTCACCTGTCAGGTAGCAGAACATGCTGTCCGGCCAATGCAGCATCGGCGCTTCGATGAAGATGAGCTTCATCCTTCCCAGATCCAACGTGTCCCCGGTTTTTACCGTGACAAAGTTCCAATCCTGATGGTAATGTCCCTTGAGGGATTTGACCCCGTTCGCGGTGCAGTAGATGGGAGTATCGGGGATGTGGCGCATCAGCTCCGGAAGTGCGCCGCTGTGATCGATTTCCGCATGATTCGCGACAATGAAGTCTATCGCTTCCAGGTCGATCTCCTGACGAAGGTTGCTCACAAATTCCTTATCGAACGGTTTCCACACCGTGTCGATCAATACGTTTTTTCCATCCCTTACGAGGTAGGAGTTGTAGGATGAGCCTTTCCGCGTCGAGTATTCGTCACCATGGAATTGTTTCAGCTCCCAATCCACCTTGCCGACCCATGTCACGTTATTGGTGAGTTTCTTTCCCATTGCCATGTCCTCCAATCTTTTATCATTGAGACAGAAATGATCTCTTGTAGTCCAGCCCTACCTGGAAAAATAAAGCATGCAGTTGTATAAATCATTGATGAAGAATCTATTTCTATGACGCGGCGGCCCGGCCGGCGGCGGGCGGTGAGGGGCGGCGAAAGGCGGTCATTTGGAGCTGGTTGTTGCTAGCTTGGCCACTAAAAAGAGCGTCCCAAGGCTTTTTCTAAACATACCCATGTTCATGAAAGGATGGCGATCATTGAGGATAGTAGAGGACGGGTGCTCTTGCTGATCGCCATAGTCTTCCTGACGACCATGGACGGCATGGACGCCTCGATCGTGAACATCGCGCTGCCCAGCATCGCCGCCTCGTTCTCCATCGATACCAGCACTGCCGCTTGGGTTTCCCTGACCTACTTCATGATGATGGCGGGCCTGCTCCTGGTGTTCGGCCGGCTGGCGGACCGCGGCGTCATCAAGAGGCTCCTCATAGCCGGCCTGGCGATATTTACCATCTTCTCCCTGGTCTGCGGACTGGCCAACGTATTCGAGGTGCTGATCATCGGCCGGGTGTTCCAGGGGGTGGGCGCGGCCGTCATGGGGGCCTGCGCCCCCCTGTTATGCGTCAGGTTCCTTCCCAAGAGCAGTCTCGGGCTAGGCATGAGCATCATCGCCGTGGGGGCGTCCATCGGATATGCTTCGGGACCAACCCTCGGCGGATTCATAACTCAGTATCTCTCCTGGCAATGGACATTCATCATCAACGTGCCCATCGGCATAGCTGGCATTCTGTTCCTGACCCGGGCGATTCCCAAGGATGAGGGATATAACCGAGCGATCTTCGACGTTCCGGGGTCCATATTGTCGATGATGGCCATAATTGCGGGCGTGTTCGCGTTAGAACGTTCCTCCCACACGGGATTGGACAACGCCCAGGTCGCTGCCGCGATCTTCATCTGCGTCCTCTCGACCGTGTTGTTCATAGTGTGGGAAAGAAGATGCAAGGACCCCATCCTGAACCTGAGGATATTCCGCTCTTGGATCTTCAATTCGGTTTTCTCGGCGTACCTGTTGATCAACCTTGTCGGGACTGGGATCTGGTACCTGACACCGTTCTACCTTTCCCTGGCCATGGGGCTGGACCCGGCCACGAGCGGCATATTCATGTTGATACCGCCGGCCGTGACCCTGATCATCAGCATGCCGATCGGCAGATGGTCCGACCGGTCCGGGCGAAGGTGGTTCAGCATCATGTCCTGCATGGCAATGACCATCGCCAGCGGCATCCTGTTCCTTATCGATCCGGCGATGGGGACGGCCCCAATGATCATCGCCCTGCTATTGATGGGCGTTCTCTGGGGGACCTGCGGCCCGGCTGCGAGCCGCATCGTGGAGAGAATTGGTTATGGAGAGAAGGGGACGGGATCGGCCCTCATTGCTGTCGCGACCTATCTGGGAGCTTCTGTTGGCGCCGCCGCCTATGCCGCATTCTTCTCGCTCTTCAGCGGTGCTGGCAACACGCCCTTCACAGACCTGGAGCTCGATGTGTTCCTGAACGGCTATAATAGAGTAATGCTGCTAGGCATGGTCTTGGCGATATTGGCCGTTATGCTATCGGCCATAGTGAAAGATGAAAAGCTTCGCCCCGGAGCTACAAGGCAATGAGCCGATCTATTCCAAAGACTTCTGGATGATCTGCAAGATATGAAGCGGTTAGAAGGAAGAACCGCCTCAAGCGTATCCAGATGGCCCGCATCTATTGTCAATCAAGGGTTTAAGTGCACGGATGCTTCTGGCGCGGTTTTCTTTCAAACTCCGCGCTTACTGCCCTGGTTCCTAAGGCATTATATCTTTTCATTTATATATCTACGAAAAATTATATTTTTATCAACAGATACGAATAGATTGGGCCGTTGAGCTTTTATTTTGCGTAATATAATCAACAAAACCATATACCGTGATTCATTATATTATTTTCAGGAAGTGATTGCTAGTGGCTGATCTAGTAGAGGTATTTGAAAACATGGCCGAGAGCATAATCATGGCGATTCCGGCTATTCTAGCCGCAATAATCGTCATCGTCATTGGCTGGTTGGTCGGCACCCTCGTGGGCAAGGCCGTCAACATGCTGGTGGAGAAAATCGGCATGGAGAGAGCGTTCGACAAGAGCGATGTCGGCAAGTCGTTCCGAGGGGCTGGATTGGACCTGTCGAATGTCATAGGCGTGTTCGTGAAGGCGTTCATCATCATTCTGGCGATCGTTTACGCCATTGAGATACTGAACATCGGAGGGACGCTGGGCAGCTATCTCACGATAATCGCGAACTATCTGCCGAGGCTCCTCGCCGGTCTGCTGATCCTGATCCTAGGAGCGGTTCTGGTCGACTTCCTGGCAACCTTCATTGGCAGGCTGATCAGGCCGATGTTCCCGCCGGAGAAGGTCGAGATAGCCGACATGATCAGGAACCTGCTGTTCATCGGCCTCATCGCGTTCATAATACTGCTGGCCCTTGACACCATGCTCCTGTCCGGAGGCACCATTTACCCGCTGATACTGGGCTTCGTCGTAATCGGAGTGGGGATCATCCTGACTGATACCCTCATCCGGTCCATAGTCGAGGACCACGCCGAGTTCAAGCCGGTCGCCGGGTATGCCAAGTTCGTGCTCTACGCGATCTTCCTGATCATTGGTGCGGGCGCGATCTTCGCCACCTTCCCCGGGGTCACCAGCATCGTGGCCAACGTGTCCTGGGCCTTCGCGATCGCCCTGGCCATCATACTGCTGCCTGTGGCGTACGGGCTGACCAAGAAGATGGCCAAGGAGTTTAACTGAGCCACCAGGCTCACCCTTACCCTTTTCTTTTTTCTCAATGCGATGACGGTCCTTGAACGTCGACCGCCTCTCTTAGCAATTCATCCCCCAGTTTTGCCGCGGCATCATGAACGGAAAGGTGGAACCGTTGCAGTTATTCCACTCAGGTCCGGCATTGATGATCTCGACAGCGCGCCATTGAGGCCTGCTATCTTGCTACCAGGCGTGAGCCCTATGGGGAAGGAGCGTTCTTTTGCGAGTACGATCACTTCCCTTGCTGGTTGCCCATGTTCTGCCTCATTGTCCGGAAGTTATCATAGGCAATATCTCCAGCTTAGGCAACACTTTTTCCATTGGTCCGTAAAATCTCTCCCATACTAACCCACTACTCTCTTTAGGACGAGTTTTAGGTTTTCGCAGGGCCAGCCGTCCAGGAGGGCTATGTATGAATACTTCTAATTGAGCAAAATTGCCGGATTGATGGATGCAATAATGGCGCGAAGGGGGATTTGAACCCCCGAGACCGTGCGGCCACGAGATTCCCGACTATCAGCGGAGGTGGATGGCGACCCATGGCCGGATCCTCACGTACTAGGAGTGCCGCTACGAGATGAAGGTCCGCAACGTGGATCACAACCATCCGTGGACCAGGAACGTCGATCTCCCGTACTTCAGGAGGAAGGTGGCGTGATTAGGGTGCGGCGGTTCCTTCATCGGGCAGGAACAGAATTGGGGGTAACATGAGAAACGAGCTCGACATCAACGCCTACAGGGAGTACTGCAGGGGCACCGAGATCGGCCGCTACGATGTGGCGAACTGGGGCCTGGAGGACTACTCCCTTACTACGGCCCGCGACTACAAGGACCGGGCCATCATCGAGCTCCTGAGGGAATCGGGAGGGCGCGAGACCATCGGCTTCAAGCGGTTCGACCCCCAGACGCAGCGGGCCAAGATAGTGTGGTATCGGCAGCACCCCATCGGCTACTACGTCTGGACTGAGAAGGCCCCCGGGAGGGAGCGGGAGCCGTGCCTAAGGCAACTGTTCGTGGTGGCCACCGAGCGGGGGACGGGCCTGGGGCGGCTCATGATGTGGGATTTCTTCGAGGCTCACAGGGGGGCCGACCCCATCTGGATAGAGGCGCCCAGAATTGGTACCTGCAAGATCCTGGAGAGGATGGGCCTTCTTAAAAAAGAGGGGAAGGACTGGGACTGGTCATCCAGGGTTCGCCGCGTGGCCTTCGGTTGACCAGTTGAGTCTTAACCGTTTCACTTCTGAAGGACGATCATCATCCACGGGAGTCACCCAGGGCGGTCGGGCCATCGTTGGTGACGAACTCCTACCTGGCAATCAGGGGGTTCAGCTGGAGGGTCACGCTGTTGATTGTGGCCACATTGCCGTTACCCGTGCCCCCGGGCGGGGCCGAGTGGGGCCCCCATGAGATCTTGTGGATGAGGAAGCGGAGTGAGAGGTGGCCTGGGGCTTGTGGGCGAACTTCACGGGGACGCCGATGTATGCCATCCACCGCTCGATGGTGTAGAGGTACCCGTACTTGGTGGACTTGGACATCTTCGTGTCCAGCATCACCTTCATCCCCAACCGCTCGGCATCCTCCTTGGTGCGGGGGAGGTTTCCCTCGGAGATCCGCCGTATCCGGTACGCGGTGTTCCTTCCCTCATTGGCCGAGAGGCCCCTCCTGGCCACGAGCCAGTTGGCGAAGGAGGTGTCGTAGTTCCCGCCCAAGGAGTCCTGTGACCTCTCGGGGCTGTCCTGTGACCTAATAAGGCCGAAATCTATGACTTCCGGTTCCATCCAGTCATCTCCAGGGCCATGCAACAATTCCTGGGAGTCCTGTGACGTACCAGAAACTCGGTAGGTTTAACACCACTTCATTCTTGTAGAAGCCAGATGGCGCGAAGGGGGGGATTTGAACCCCCGAGACCGTGCGGTCACAGGATTAGCAATCCTGCGCCTTACCGGGCTGGGCCACCTCCGCTTTGATGCCACACAAGGTAATGTCTCACTTAAACTTTTTTGTCCCTTGACCATTTTGCGAGGCCTCCAGATGTCCGACCAAGCATGCGCATTGTTCTTTTAGCACAACAATCGCGAACTCTCTAATATTATCTGTATATATGTCCGCGCGTGCTCAAGGAGGTTGATCATAAGGAACCGGCGCGGTCCGTTTTGAACGAAGATCGTGTCATCTATCCCGGTAAGAACGCCGGCGCCGAGCTTGGTCGCCGCCCTTCCAATTCCTAGGAACACAAGATGCAAGAGGGCTACGGAAATCTTTATATATCAGGGCTGAATAAGGAGATTCAGCTGTGAGATATGGAATAACACAGAACCCATATCTCCCATACACACGGATCGGAGCGAAAAAGTCTTTCACCCTGCGTGAAAAGGCTTATATATGACTTCGGTTTTAGTGGGAAAGGCGCGGATGTGGAAAACAACATACACATCCTCGTTAAAACGCAGAACCCGAGCATGCAAATGCTTATATATAACATCTGCATTCGAGGGAAAGCTGCGTTTGACAGCAAACGATGCTGCGAAACGGTCCTGAGCGACGGTCGAAAGGCCGGCTATGATGCGATCGTATCCAAAGCTTCGTACACAAGACATGGAGAACTAAGATCTCCGCGAATCACGCGTGCTCTCTTGGTTCTGACGTTCGATGCAATGTAACCAACCCAATAAATGCAAGAACAAGATAATATCAGCGTGGTTACGCTGGTGAAACTTGGTAATCCTGCCAACCTATAAGTTTGTGTGTCCTGACGGCAACTTCTGTTGCTTAAGGAATGGATTCCGGTTGATCCTGCCGGCGGCCACCGCTATTGGAATACGATTAAGACATGCGAGTCGAGAGACGTAAGGTCTCGGCGGACCGCTCAGTAACACGTGGATAACATGCCCTAAGGTGGGGGATAATCTCGGGAAACTGAGGGTAATACCCCATAGGTCTGATCTGCTGGAATGCTTTCAGGCCGAAAACTCCGGTGCCTTAGGATTGGTCTGCGGTCTATCAGGCTGTAGTGGGTGTAACGGACCCACTAGCCCGTGACGGATATGGGCCTTGAGAGAGGGAGCCCAGAGATGGACTCTGAGACATGAGTCCAGGCCCTACGGGGCGCAGCAGTCGCGAAAACTTCGCAATGGGGGCAACCCCGACGAGGGAATTCCAAGTGCCAGCACTTTGTGTTGGCTGTTCTCCTGTCTAAAAAACAGGAGGAGTAAGGGGCGGGTAAGACGGGTGCCAGCCGCCGCGGTAATACCCGCGCCCCTAGTGGTGGTCGATATTATTGAGCCTAAAACGTCCGTAGCCGGTCTTTTAAATCCTTGGGTAAATCGGGCAGCTTAACTGTCCGAAGTCCGGGGAGACTGGAAGACTTGGGACCGGGAGAGGTCAGAGGTACTTCTGGGGTAGGGGTAAAATCCTGTAATCCTGGAAGGACCACCGGTGGCGAAGGCGTCTGACTAGAACGGATCCGACGGTGAGGGACGAAGCCCTGGGGCGCAAACGGGATTAGATACCCCGGTAGTCCTGGCCGTAAACGATGGATACTAGGTGTCATCAGTATCAACCCTGGTGGTGCCGTAGCTAACGCGTTAAGTATCCCGCCTGGGGAGTACGNNAAGGAATTGGCGGGGGAGCACCGCAACGGGAGGAGCGTGCGGTTCAATTGGATTCAACGCCGAAAAACTCACCAGGAGCGACGGATATATGAAGGTCAAGCTGATGACTTTACCTGATTTTCCGAGAGGTGGTGCATGGCCGTCGTCAGTTCGTACCGTAAGGCGTTCTCTTAAGTGAGATAACGAACGAGACCCTCACCATTAATTGCTAGTCTCTTCTCCGGAGGAGGCGCACATTAATGGGACCGCTGGCGCTAAGTCAGAGGAAGGAGAGGTCAACGGTAGGTCCGTATGCCCCGANNCGAATCCCCTGGGCAACACGCGCGCTACAAAGGGTGGGACAATGGGCTTCGACACCGAAAGGTGAAGACAATCCTGAAACCCATCCATAGTTCGGATTGGGGGCTGTAACCCGCCCCCATGAAGCTGGATTCCGTAGTAATCGCTTGTCAACATCAAGCGGTGAATATGCCCCTGCTCCTTGCACACACCGCCCGTCAAACCACCCGAGTTGGGTTTCAGTAAGGATGTCTCTAATTGGGGCCTTCGAACTGAGATTCAGCAAGGAGGGTTAAGTCGTAACAAGGTATCTGTAGGGGAACCTGCAGATGGATCACCTCCTACGTAACAACCAAGCAAGGAGAGGCCTTTGTGCCTCTTCCTGCCCAATTCCTGGTAGGATACCAAGCACCAAAACCAATTGCATCGAACGTCACTGTCAGTTTTTTCATTTTCTATTGTTCCAGCGCGAGCGCTTTGTTGCTCCTTGCTCTCCGCTTTCTGCGATATGATCGTTGCCATCCAAGATTTCGACGGCTCGGTCGCAAATACGTGCTGCTTGCCATGCTCGCTCATGGAGCAACTGACCGAGATGAGCGAAGACAACAGAGCGATCGTCGAGGACTATTTTAGGGCGGTGAACGCCGGCGACATAGCCAAGCTCGACACGCTATTCTCCGAAAACATCATCTGGCATCAGCCGGGGGCCGGTGTGCTCTCCGGGACCTATGAGGGCAAGGACAGTGTTTTCGGCCTGTTCCGCACCTTCGGGGAGATGAGCAACGGTACCTTCGAGATCGACGATGTGGAGGCGATCATGTCCAACGGCGACCTGATCAGCGCGATCATCCACTTCCGGGCCGAGAGAGGGAGCGAGAACATGTCCATGCGGGGAGTGGACGTCATGCGGATCGAGGACGGCGAGATCAAGGAAGTATGGCTATTCTCCGAGAACCAGGAGGAAGAGGACAACTTCTGGAGCGCATAAGCTCCTGCATTCAGCAGGATCGCTCGAACAGAGGGGCGTGATCTTCATGCTCAATGGATTGGTAGGCAAACCGATCAGCTTGTCGATCGCTGCTCCGCTCTGTCCTCAAGCCCCCTTAATAGGGCCCTACAATAACGTCGGGAAGGGAGTATGAACTTGGCCGTTAAAGATCATTATAAGTGAGATTATGGCCGTGAGATGTCCCTGCGGAGCAAAGGTCGAGGGCGAGGACGAACAGGAGACCACCGCGAACGTCAGAGATCACCTGATTACTGCCCATGACGTTTCCCCGGAGCAGCTCATGGACGTCGCGGGAATGCTGGACGAA
The DNA here is from genome assembly GCA_002508545.1 of Methanomassiliicoccus sp. UBA6. Lineage (GTDB taxonomy): Archaea > Thermoplasmatota > Thermoplasmata > Methanomassiliicoccales > Methanomassiliicoccaceae > UBA6. Next base: position 15,810 of record DAVH01000026.1, on the reverse strand, counting down.
CTGGGCGATGAGATGATGGATGAGCTGCTGAAGCTGGATTCCAGCATGAGGTCCCATCTCGCTCCCCCCGCGCGGACCTCACAGGAGATCAGGCGGGACAACGAAGAGAGCTGCATGGTCGGCTGTGTGTCCGAGCTCCCACTTACCAGGGAGCAGACGGGCGATTATGGGGCGTCCATGTTCTGCTCCTTCTGCGGCAGGAAGCTCGTTGCCGACGACGAGGTCGGGCTGTCGAAGAGCTGGGGCGAGCACCTCATAGACCATTCTCGCTCTGGGCTGTTCCCCCTGAAGCAGCTAGTCATCAAGTAAAAGCGGTCGCGAGGCGAGCGGCCTCGCGGGTGCGGCACTAGCCTGGCACCGAACACCGCTTATGGCGGGGGCGGCGTCGGCCCTCGGCTGCCTATCCAGATATGCTGATCCTCACGAGCGAAACCCTTTATAGTCAACAGGCTTATTGGCCAATCCCATGGAGACGATGAAATATATTTTCGTCACCGGTGGGGTCATTTCTGGCTTGGGGAAGGGCATAACCGCCTCCTCTATTGGCCGCCTCCTGAAATCCCGAGGCCTGGAAGTCACTGCCATCAAGATCGATCCTTATCTGAACATCGATGCCGGTACGATGAACCCCTTCGAGCACGGCGAAGTATACGTTCTCGATGATGGAGGTGAGGTCGACCTCGACCTCGGCAACTACGAGAGGTTCCTGGACATAAGCCTGGGGAGCGATCACAACATCACCACGGGCAAGGTCTATCGGACGGTCATCGAGAAGGAGAGGTCGGGAGAGTACCTCGGCAAGACCGTTCAGATCATCCCTCACATCACCAACGAGATAAAGCGGCGCATCATGACCGTCGCTGAAGCGTCCGGCGCCGACGTGTGCATCGTCGAGCTCGGCGGGACGGTCGGCGACATCGAGTCCATGCCGTTCCTCGAGGCGGTCCGCCAGATGAACACCGAGATGGGCCGGGGACAGAACTGCATTTTCGTCCATACCACGCTGGTGCCCATGCTGGGAACTGTGGGCGAGCAGAAGACGAAACCCACTCAGCACTCGGTAAAGGAGCTGAGGTCCATCGGTATCCAGCCGGACGTCATAGTGGCCAGGGCGTGCGAACCACTGGAGTACTCGATCAAGAGGAAGATCTCACTGTTCTGCGACGTGCCCCTGGAGGCGGTGGTCTCCGCACCCGACGCGAAGTCGATCTACGAGGTCCCGATCGTCCTGGAGGAACAGGGGCTCACCGATTACATCCTGAAGAGGCTGAGCATTGACGCCCAGAAGAAGGACCTCAGCGCATGGAGGGAGTACCTCGACCGCATACTGTACCCCTCGAACACCGTGAGGGTCGCCATCGTCGGCAAGTACACGCACCTCGCGGACAGCTACCTCTCGCATCTCGAAGCGTTCCATCATGCCGGGGCGGAGCTGGGCACCAAGATCGAATGCCGGTTCTTCGACTCCGAGAAGGTGGAGAAGGACGGCATCTCGCAGGAGCTCGCGTGCTGCAACGCCATCCTGATCCCCGGCGGGTTCGGGAGCAGGGGCATCGAGGGCAAGATCATGACCGCGAGGCTGGCCCGGGAGAGGGGCATCCCGTACCTGGGAGTGTGCCTCGGCTTCCAGATCGCCACCATCGAGATCGCCCGGGACGTCCTGGGAATGAAGGGGGCGCACACCACTGAGCTGGATCCCAACACTCCATACCCAGTGGTCGACCTGCTGCCCGAGCAGCGCGAGGTCAAGGACATGGGCGGATCGATGAGGCTCGGTTCCCAGAGGGTCCTGGTCAAGCAGGGCTCGAAGGCCGCGGCGTTGTACGGCACGACCGAGATCGGGGAGCGCCATCGCCACCGCTATGAGGTGAACCCGGACTTCATCGAGAAGCTGGAGAGCGCTGGCTGGGAGTTCACCGGCCGTTCCGAGGACGGCGTGAAGATGGAGATCGGGGAGCTCGAGGGCCACCCGTACTTTGTTGCCTGCCAGTTCCACCCGGAGTTCAAGTCCCGGCCGAAGAAGCCTTCCCCTCTGCACCTCGGCCTGATCAAGGCCGCGCTGGAGTACAAGCAGGCGAGAGAGGACCGTCACGTTCTCTGAAACCCCCACCAAACCCTCTTTTCCTACATTCTATCCGATTGCTGTTTTACTATCCGAGCTGGGCGAACGTTGCCTAAGATGCTGACATGCCCAGATCAGAAATAACCAGTGTACTGAGCGAACCCCAGAACGGCATGGCAATGTCCGCATGAGAATATCGTCGTTTTCACATCCATAATTTTGGCCGAGGTCAGGTCATGCCTTGCTGTCTGCCCGGTGTTCACATGCTCCCCAACAAGGTTTTAGTTTTGGTCCTTTACTTCCCTGTGACAAAATGGACACACTGCCAATTGCTCACCGCTTACTATATGTCGCCAGTGGATAAAAAATGAAATCTCAGAGCTTTGGAGAACGGCTAGGTCCACTTCTTGGCTGAGATCCCTAACGGGCAGGGATTCTCTGTAAACACCTTCTCTTCGATCGAGCATTACCGCCGCCCGCCGAGCGTTGTGCGTCGCGCGCAGGGCCAAATGGATGGAGAAACCATCCATGTCCACTTATTAATAACAATAAAAACACTGATGTAGCGACCTCGCACGGTAGCTTTAACGACCGCGCCCGGCCAACAGGAGGAGAATTAATGGCTAGTGAAATGACACCGACTCGTAGAGCACTCGCTGCCGTTCTGGGAGGAAGGGTGGACTATGTGCCGCCCGCGAACCCCCTGGCGCAGACGACCAACGATCTTATGAGGTTCGCGAACGCGGAATGGCCGAAGGCCCATTTCGACGCGAAGATGATGGCCGACCTGGCCGCGGCCCCCTATGAGGTATGCGGCATCGAGGCCGCTCGGCCCCAATTCGACATCTCTCTCGAGGCCGAGGTGCTCGGCTGCAAGCTGGACTGGAACAAGCCGGACAGGCCCCCGGTGATGGGCCCCGCGTACAAGGACCCCAAGGACATCACCTGGCCTGACAACTTGGAGGAAGCGGGGAGGATACCCCATGTCCTCGGGGCCATCGACATATTGCGCAAGCGGTACGACGGCAACTTGCCGATCATACCGGTGCTGACCGCGCCGTTCACGGTGGCCGGCCACATCGCCGGGGTGGAGAACCTGGTGATGATGACCGTGACCGACCCGGACAAGGCGCACGCGTTCATCAGCGCGGCCACCGACTTCTGCATCGAGTACGGGAGGCTGCAGACCGCCTACGGCGCTCACATGCTGTTCCCGGCCGACCCCTCGGCGTCCGGGGACCTGATCTCCGGCGAGACCTACAAGGAGTTCGTGCTGCCGTACCACAGGAGGATGGCCGCGGAGATAAGCTGCCCCCAGATCCTGCACATCTGCGGCAACACCCGGGCGCTGCTGCCCTACATCCGGGAGAGCAACCTGGACTGCTTCTCGTTCGATAACGTCCCGGCGTGGTATGTCCGCAAGGCGCTGGGCAACCGCATGTCCATCCTCGGAAGCCTGGATGTCATCGACCTTATGCCGAACGGCACTCCAGAGCAGGTGTACGCGAGAACGGTGGAGTGCATCCGGCAGGGCGTGGATGTTGTCGGCTCGGCCTGCGACGTATCGTACGGAACTTCCCTGGAGAACCTGAAGGCCTACGTGCGGGCGTGCAGGGAAACGCCCATCCCGGACTACGATGACGTCGAGTCCATGGTCCGCGAGATCGGGGCGGGCAAGGCCAGGCAGATGAAGGCCGAAAGCCTAGGAGGTGGTCAGTAATGGTCAGGCACATGGATATCCTGGCGGAGGAGATGCTGGAGCTGAGGGCCAGGGACCCCGCGCGCTACAAGAGGCTGATCCAGGAGGGCATGCTCGCCGAGCTCGGCTTCGACATCGCGACCGGGTCCTCGAAGATGCCCACGGTCGACGAGGTGAGGGCGAAGTACCGCCCCCGGGAAGCGTCCTACGCCGCGATCGCCGAGGCGGTCATTGCCGGCAACCGGGCGAAGGTCAAGGACCTGGTGTCCGCCTCCCTGGACCAGGGAAAGGACCCCGTGGACCTGGTGACCAACGCGCTGATGCCCGGCATCCAGACCCAGTGCGAGCTGTACGACCTGGGCAAGGCGTTCGTGCCCGAGATCCTGATGTCCAACGATGCCATGCAGGGCGGCATCCTGCTGTGCCAGCAGAAGCTAGGGGATATACCGAAGAAGGGCAAGCTGGCCACCTTCGTCGCCGAGGGCGACCTGCACGACATCGGGAAGAACATCGTTGCGGCGATCCTCCGGGCCAACGGGTTCGACGTCCTCGACCTCGGCAGGGACGTGCCGACCGCCAAGGTGGTGGACGCGGCCAGGGAGCACGGGCTGCAGATGATCAGCGGGTCGACCCTCATGAGCACCACCAAGGCGGGTCTGAAGCGCACCGCGGAGACGCTGGAGGAAGAGGGCGTCAAGGTTCCCTTGGCCTGCGGCGGAGCGGCGGTGTCGAGGAGCTTCGTGGACACCTTCGGCAACTCCGTGTACGGCAAATCGCCGCTGGACGCGGTCAAGATCGCCACGGAGGTATGCTCGGGCAGAGACTGGAAGGAAGCGCGCAAGGCCCTCTACTAGGCGAAACCCTTTCCCTTTCCTTTTTTATGGGGCATGGCATGAACGCGCTGGGGATCGATGTTGGCGGGACCTACACCGACGGCGTCCTCGTGGAGATGCCCGGCAGGAAGGTCCTCCGCACGGCCAAGGTCCCCACCGAGAAGGGCGACCTCGAGGGCAGCGTCCTGAGATGCTTCTCCGCCCTCGCCGTTCCTTCGCCCTCGCTGCTCTCGCGGTTCTGCATATCGACCACGCTGGCAACGAACGCCATGGTGGAGGGGACCAAGAAGGACGTGTGCGCGATATGCATCGGCCTGGTGCCGCGGCGCGTGGCGGAGTACGCGAGCGAGACGGTTATCGTCGACGGAGGCCACGACGCCATGGGCCTTGAGGTCCGTCCCCTGGACCTGCCGAAGCTGATGGACGCGGTGGCCCGGTCCTCGAAGGCCTCCTTCGCCATATCCGCCCGGTTCGGCGCCCGGAACCCCGAGCACGAGGTCGCCGCGTCCGAGGCGGTGCTCGGAGCGCGCCCGGGCGCCACAGTGGTGAGGGGGAGCGACCTCACCGGGACGCTGGGCATGGAGGAGCGGCTGTTCCTGGCGGCCAAGAACGCCGAGCTGGTCCATGTGATGAAAGGACTGATACGAGCGATCGGAGCGGTCACCCGGGTGCCCGACACCTCGATATTCGTGCTGAAGGGCGACGGCAGCCTGGTATCCACCGAGGAGGCGGCCCTCAGGCCGATCATGACCGTCCTCTCCGGACCGGCGGCCAGCACCACCGGGGGAGCGGTCCTGGCGGGGGCGAGGGACGCGCTGGTCGTCGACATCGGGGGCACCACCACCGACATCGCCCTGCTGGAGGGCGGGCGGGTGCGCCTTTCGGAGGAAGGGGCACTGGTAGGCGGAGCACGGCTCCGGGTGCCGTCGGCGGACATCACCACCCTCGCGCTGGGCGGCGACACCGAGATCTTCTGCGAGGACGGGCGGCCCCGGCTCGGCCGCCGGGCGGTGCGGCCCCTGTGCCTCGCCCCTGACGCCCCCCGGCAGATGCGGGACCGCTCGTTCCTCTTCCCCGTCAGCGGGAAGGAGAGCGGGATCACCCCCACCGACCTGTTCAGGGCGGAGGGGCGCAGCGGGTTCGGCGATGGTAAAGTAGCGGTCTCCGCCCTCGCCGCCCTGGCCGATGAGTGCGGCGTGCCCATTGGCGAGCTGTTCGCGGTGCTCGATGAGGTCATCCGCACCCGGCTGCTCATGGCCCTGACGACCGCCCTCACCGGGCGGGTGGCGTCGGAGGGAGGCGAGGCCGAGGCCCTGCTCAGGGGAGGCCGCCTCTTCCGCCCAGTGCTGAGCATCGACGTGCCCATCGTGGGCATCGGGGCGCCGGTCCGTCCGTTCCTCGACCTACTCGCCGGACGGGTGAGCTGCGAGATCATCGTCCCTGAGCACCACGAGGTGGGCAACGCGGTCGGCGCGGTCTGCACCGGGGTCCTCGGCCGGAGGGAGCTGACGGTAAGGTGCGAGCCGAGGCTGGTGCAAGGAGAGGAAGTGATCTCCTACCACGTCACCACCGGCGACGGCCATAGGGTGTTCGCCGACCGGGACGAGGCGGTCGCCTTCGCCATCGAGCGGGCAGGGGAGGAGCTCCGCGACTACATGGAGCGCAGCCGGGTGCGAAGGTACGGAACGAGGGTCGAGGTCCGGGACATCACCTATTCTGAGTGGGGCGAGCGGAAGGTGGCCGGAACGGTGGTCAGCGTGACCGCTGAGGAAAGCTGACGACGGGTGCTCGAAAGGCCGCGCTGGCGCATAGCTAGGTTTATATCAGCGGAGCATCTTGAGAGGAGGGATTCTATGCCTGATGACGATTACTTATCATTACTGGGTCGCGCCAAGGAGAAGCTCCCCGAGACCATCGAGAAGCACGAGAGGTTCCACGTGCCCGAGCCGGACATCTTCCTTGAGGGGAAGATCACCGTCATCCGCAACTTCGGGCAGATCATCGATGCTTTGCGCCGGGACCCCGACCACCTCCTGCAGTACCTGCTGCGCGAGCTCGGGACGCCGGGACAGATCGAGGGCCAGCGGCTCGTGCTGAAGGCCAAGCTCACCCCGGCCCAGATCACCGACCGCATCATGAACTACACCGAGACCTTCGTCCTCTGCTCGGAGTGCGGAAAGCCTGACACCCGGATCAACAAGGAAGGCCGGGTGCTCGTGCTCGAGTGCGAGGCCTGCGGCGCGCACCGTCCGGTCAACGTCCGCAAGTCCACCCGGGCCGCGGAGAAGGAGGGCATCAAGGAGGGCGGCGTCTACGAGGTCATGATCGAGGACGTCGGCCGCAAGGGCGACGGGGTGGCCAAGCTGGACAAGTACATCATCTACGTGCCCGGCGCCGCCAAGGGGACCAAGCTCAAAGTGAGGATCCAGAAGATCTCCGGCAACGTGGCCTTCTCGGTGCCCGCGCCCGCGGACGCCCAGCTGAGCTGAGGTCATAAGCAGCGGGACCGCTTGCCCGACCGCGTCCAGGTGGTCCCCTGTCCCTTTCATCCTCGCTGGGCCGCACCTCGCGGCAGTACATCCTGGCCATGGGCCTGGCGAACCTGTCGACGTACGTCTTCCAGTCCTACTTCATCATCTATCTCCAGGTGAGCGGGCTCAGCTACCTGGAGATGAGCATCATCTACGCGGTGAACCTCGTCTTCTGCGCCCTGCTGGGTCTGCCCATGGGCAACATCGCCGACCGCTACGGCCGCCGGCGGGGCTTCGCCATCGGCGCGGCGATCATGAGCGTGTCGATGCTCGTCTACGCGTTCAACCACGCGTTCGGCGCGTTCCTCGTCGCCGAGGTGTTATGGGCGGTGGGCTGGGCCCTGCTCAATGGCTCCAACGAGGCGTGGGTCGTCGACCAGCTGGGCAAGGAAGGCCGGACCTCCGAAGGCCCCCGCACCTTCACGGTGATGATGAGCGTGTCCTACGCCATGGGCATCGTCGGGGGCGCCATCGCCTCCCTGCTGGTGACCTTCTCGCTGAACATGCCCTTCCTGGGCGCGGCAATCGTCGCGCTGGTGTGCACCGCCCTGGTCTACCTGCGGCTCCCGGAGAACTTCGGCGCGGAGCGCGTCCGGCTGAGGACGATCCTGGCGGACAGCCTGTCGTTCTATAAAGGAAGCAGGGGACTTCAGCTGCTGACCGCGGGCGAGACGTTTCGCTACATCGCCCAATTGATCTATCTCTTCCTATACCAGCCGTACCTTATAGCCGCAGGCATGGGCGCCGAGCTCCTGGGAGTGTACTTCTCGGTGCTGATGCTGACCAGCGCGGCCGGCAGCCTCATCGCTCCCCGGATGGCCGAGCGCCTGGGCACCCATAGGGTGATGGTGGCATCGAGCATCGGCCTGTTCGCCGGGTTCGTCCTCCTTTCGCTCTCCCCAGGGCTCGCGGCGTCGTGCGTCCTCTTCGCCGTGTGCGGCCTGTCGAACGGCCTGGGATGGCCCTCGATGATGACATGGAGGAACCGCCTGGTCCCGTCGAGGATCCGGGCCTCCGCCCTGGCGCTGTTCGCCTCTTTCACCTACATCGCCGGAGCGGGGGTGTCGATCGCCCTCGGAGCGATTCTTGACACCAGCACGCCCTCCGCCGGCCTGATCTTCGCGGCGCTCATCGCCCTGACCTCGGTCCCCCTCTACCTACGGGCGGCGAACAAGAAATATGTGGAGGGGGGTTTGCCGGCCATCACGCGGCCGGCCTGAGCGCTCAGCAGATGTAGCTGGCGCAGGAGCGATCGAAGCCCTTCACCAGCTCCACGTTGAGGTCCTCGGGAGGCTCGGTGGGCACCGCGTACGTCAGGTAAGGGAAGAACTGGGTGATGTCCGCCGCCATCCTGGTCGCCAGGTGGTCGGTCCCGAACAGCCGCTCGCTGATCTCCAGCGCCCGCCTCCTGGTCAGGGCCTCGTCCATGTAGCCCACGGTGTGGATGTACTCGTGCAGCAGGATGTGGAAGCAGTATGCCTTGTAGAGCTCCGGCTGCTCGCTCAGGATGCGGTTCATCGGCCCCTTGTTCATGACGATGATGTTCGTCGCCACCGGATAGAACCCCCCGATCCAGGAGTCCGGCCTCCCGCCCAGCTCAGCGATTCCCAGCATGAGCCCGCCGCGGGACAGGCCGAGCTGAGCGCTCACCGCGTCCTTGACGATCTCGAAGATGTCCGCCAGGGTCTTGGCCTTCTCCAGCCTGGCAGGATATTTTGAACCGGTAGTTGTTAACCCTGCGTTCACGACTTCTTTCTACGTCCGTCGACTAGATAAACGTTGCTCCTCGAACCTTCCGGGAACCGTTATCTATGCGGTAGCTCATAGTGGGGGCGTGCGCAAGAACCTGCCCCTACTGGCCATGGCCGGAATCTACGTGCTCGTTCAGGTCTCCGCCGTCCTCCTGGCCCCGCTGTTCTTGCCGGAGTTCACGGCGTTTCCCGACCCCAGCTCGCCGGTCAACCCGTTCATCTACATCTTCATCGTCCTGGTGATGACCGCCATCATCCTCATACTCATCAAGTATGGCCGGCAGCGCATCATCCAGGCGATCTTCTACGTCAGCATCTTCATCACCATGCTGTACGTGTTCATGCCCATCTTCCTCCTGTTCGACAGCGAGGGCATCCTGGCCCTGATCGCCTCCCTGGCCGTGGCCGGCGGTCTGATCTACCTGCTCGCCAAGAGCGGGGAGTGGTACGTCATCGATGCGATCGCGCTCGTCGTCGGCGTCGGCGTGACCGCGATCCTGGGCATGTCCCTGACCATCCTGCCGGTGATCATCCTGCTCATCGTCATGGCGGTGTACGACGCCATTTCGGTGTACAAGACCAAGCACATGATCGCGCTCGCGGAAGGCGTCGCCCCCATGCGGCTGCCGGTGCTGTTCGTGGTGCCCAAGGAGAAGGGGTTCACCATGGACAAGGTGGAGAAGGAGGGCATGGTCAAGAAGGAGGGCGGGGAGCGCGAGGCGTTCTTCATGGGGGTCGGGGACGCGGTCATCCCCGGCCTGCTGGTGGTGTCGGCGTCACTGTACCTTCCGGCCGAGGCCGCGCCGCTGATGAGCGCGAACCTCTGGGCGGCGGCCGGGGCGATGATCGGCGGCCTGGTCGGCTACCTCGTGCTGTTCCGCATCGTCATGAAGGGCAAGCCGCAGGCAGGGCTGCCGTTCCTCAACACCGGGGCGATCCTCGGCTACCTCGCCGCGTACGCGCTCGCCTACGGGTCGATCGGCCTGGAGATGCTGGGCCTGTGAAAAGGATTTTTGAACCGGGACTCGCATGATGGAGCGATCATCATGAGGTTCCTGGTCCTGTCAGATATCCATGGAAGGGACAGCGTGGCAGATTGGGCGAAGCGCCTGGCGGCGGAGCACAGAGCGGACGCCTACATCATCCTGGGGGACATCACCCACTTCGGCCCGGGCTCCTGGGCCGGGGAGTTCCTCGCCCGGCTGGACCGGCCGGTGTACGCCGTTCCGGGCAACTGCGACCCCCCGGAGCTGGTGTGTCGGGAGATCGAGGCCAGGGCAACGCTGCTGCACAAGCGCAAGGTGACCATCGGCGGAGAGACCTTCATCGGCCTGGGTGGCTCGAACCCGACCATCTTCGACACACCGTTCGAGATCGAGGAGGATGACATCGAGGCCGCCCTGCGTCCGCTCATGGAGGAAAGCGCGGTGTTCGTGCTGCATGCCCCTCCCAAGGGCATCAACGACCGGACCGGGAGCGGGCTGAGCGTTGGCAGCGAGGCGATCCTTAGGCTGGTCAAGGAGTACCAGCCCCGGGCGGTGCTCTCCGGCCACATACACGAGGCCCGGGGGATCGTGGAGAAGGACGGCACGCTGTTCCTCAACCCGGGGGCGGCCAAGGACGGGAACGCCGCCCTCCTCGAGATCGGCGAGACGATGAAGGCCGTGCTGCTGCGCGCTCCTGGCGCCGATTGAGCGATGCAGGCCTGAGACATCGGCCCTCTGCCGGCGTGAGGATTATATACTGTCGCCGGCGTGAACAACGCTCCTGCAAGGAGGTGTTTACCTGGAGGCCTCGCCCTTACTGACGTTCGCGTGGTGCCCGGCGACCGCCCGGCCGATCAGCCGCCCCGTTACCGTGAGCGGCGCCAACATACTGTCCGACGTCCCCTATGTCCAGCAGGGCACCGACTACTCCTGCGGCGCCGCCTCGCTCCAGGCGGTCCTGTCGTACTGGGGCACGGACCTGCGGGAGGACGACCTGATGGAGTGGCTGAACACCTCGCCCGATCACGGCACGGACGCCCATGACATCGTGCGCGTCGCCCGGGAGCTCGGTTTCAGCGCGTACATGAAGGATGGGCTGACCGTCGGGGACCTGGCCGCATCCATAAGGGAGGGGGTCCCGGTAATCGTCGGCGCCCAGGCCTGGGCTGAGGACCGGGGCGACGGGTTCTGCTGGGCCGAGGACTGGGAGCACGGCCACTACATGATCGTCATCGGGGTCGACGGCGACCGGGTATATCTCGAGGACCCCGCCTTGAAGGAGTGCCGGGAGGTGCTCCCCATCGACGAGTTCAACGAGCGGTGGCACAATTACATGGGCGAATCGCTCGACGCCCCGGGGGCGGTGAGGCTTCACCACATGGGCATCTTCATCTCCGCGGATGAACAATGATGATAGCAGGCATTTCCGCGACCGCCGCGGAAGGCGTTCGAACAAAACCTTTTATATGACCTTTATTTTAGTGGCAGAGGATTAGTATGGCATTGTGGCAGGGCAAATCGAAGCGGAAGCCGACCGGTGGCCGCTTGGTGCAGAACAGAAAGAAGAGGCGCTACGAGATCGGGCGTGAGCCCCTATTGACCAACCTCGGTGAGGAGAGCCTCAGGAAATACCGCACCATGGGGGGCAACTCCAAGGTCAAGATGCTCAGCGCCGCCTATGCCAACGTCGTGGACCCCAAGACCAACCAAGTAAAGAGGGTCAAGATCGTCACCGTCAAGGTCAACCCGGCCAACCCCAACTACGTTCAGCGTAACATCATGAACCGCGGGGCCACCATCCAGACCGATCTGGGGATGGCGAGGGTCACCTCCCGGCCCGGACAGGACGGCACCGTCAACGCCGTTCTCCTCACCGAGTGAGGCAAACCATTTATCCCTCTTGGGGAATGACCGACCATGGTCTTCGACGCGGACAAGGCGTGGGTGCTGTGGCCGGAGTATTTTGACAACTCCCGTACCAGGGCGGAAGGGCGCAGGGTCCCCAAGAACCTGGCGATCCCGGAGCCTCAGATGTCCATGATCATCAAGGCCGTGGAGAAGCTCGGACTGCAGTACAAGCTCGAGGAGGGCAAGGCTTACCCCGGCTCATGGTGGAACAAGCAAGGCATGCTGCTGGTTGAGAACAGCATGCCCAAGTCCGAGCTGCTGCCGAAGGTCGCCAGCGTCCTTCGCACGGTGCCCAGGCCACAGGCGTAAAAAAAGGGGGCGGAGCTTTCGCTCACGCCCGATGTCATTTTCCCGCGGGACGCTGGGATCAGCGGTCCTGTAGGGTCTCTACTTCTTCCACCAGCCTCTTGCCGGCGGAAACACTGTCCACCGAGTGGATGACCGCTCCGGCCTCGGTGATGGCGGTCTCGACCTCATCGAAGATGATGGCGTTCCCCTCGATCGTGATCTTCACGGTCTCGGTGTCCTGGTCCACCTCAACGATGGTGATGTTGACGCCGGAGATGCCCGGCAGAACGCTGAGGCGTTGGGACAGCTCCACGATCCCCGGATGATGCGGTTTCAGCACGTCTAAAACTACTCTTTTTATATCGCTCACTTACTAGTCACTTATCCTGCTTTTTGAATGACATCCAAATATTAAATGGTAGCCCTGATGTGCGACCGGGCGCCCCAGGCCCGTCACCTGGATCGCCCAGAGGACTGGCGGCCACTCCGGTCAAGGCCAAATTTTAACTCCCTTGGCCTCATACTCCGCATTATGCTCCCCTTTCTGGAGGTGCGCGTACTGGACATCAACTCCGAGCAGTTCGGGGTTCCCATCGATGCCCTAATGGAGAACGCCGGCGAAGCCGTGGCCGAGACCATCACCAACGAGGTGGGCACGGGCAAGAAGATCGCCGTTGTATGCGGCGTCGGGAACAATGCCGGCGATGGCTTCGTGGCCGCTCGCAACCTGATGCGCCACAACGACGTCACCGTGCTCCTGGCCAATCCTCCCGGGGACATAAGGACGGACGCGGCCAAGCGGGCGTTCGAGAGGGTCAAGCATATCTCCTCGTCATCGGTCGGCGTCAACTTCTCGAAGTTCGACCTGGTGGTCGATGCCCTGCTGGGCACCGGGACGATCAAGGAGGTCCGCGAGCCGTACCGGACGCTGATCAACCGCATCAACGACTCGGGGACGCTGGTGGTGTCGGTGGACGTCCCGTCCGGGTTGGGGACCGACGTCCAGATCAAGGCGGACATAACGGTCACGTTCACCGATGTGAAGGAGGGCATGACCCCGGAGAACTCGGGGCGCATCGTGGTACAGGACATCGGCGTCCCGCAGGATGCCAGCAAGTACGTCGGCCCCGGGGAGTACGTCTACTACCCGGTCCGGGGCAAGGACGTGCACAAGGGAGAGAACGGAAGGCTGCTCATCGTGGGCGGCGGACCGTTCACCGGGGCGCCCGCGCTCGCCGGGCTGGCGGCTTACCGCATGGGAGTGGACCTGGTCAACATTGCCACCCCCTGGATGTCCTATGCGCCCATCGCCTCGTACTCCCCGAACCTCATCGTCCACCGGTTGTCCGATGACGTCCTGGGGCGGGAGGACGTGCCGGCGGTCATGAGGCTCATGGACCGCGCGGACGCCGTGCTCATCGGTCCCGGGCTGGGGGTCGACGAGCGCACCCAGGAAGCGGTCAGGGAGATCGTGAGAGCGTGCAGGCTCCCTCTGGTCATCGACGCCGACGGCATCACTGCGGTCTCCAAGGACGTTTCAGTGCTGGAGGGCAAGAGATGCGTGATCACCCCGCACGCCCGAGAGTACCTGTCGCTGACCGGGCACGCCCTGCCCCATGAGATCGATGCCCGCATGGCCGATGTGGCGGAGAGCTCGAGAGCGCTGGGAGTCGTCCTTCTGGTCAAGGGAATGGTCGATGTCATCTCCGACGGGGAATGGACGAAGCTGAACCAGACCGGCAACGCCGGCATGAGCGTGGGCGGCACCGGCGACACTTTGGCCGGAGAGGTGGCGGCCCTGCTCTCGAAGCACGTCTCCCCCTTCAACGCCGCGCGCATAGCCGCATACTCCAACGGGGCGGCGGGGGACCTGGCCTTCGACCGGATCGGGTACAGCCTGATGGCCACCGACGTCATCGACAATCTGCCCGATATCATCCGCCGAAGTCTCAGAAAGGTCCATTGAGACACCAGGATAAAATATCGGAGGAGAGGATGAAGGGCCATGAAGATCGCCCTGATATCCGACGTCCACGCCAACCTGATCGCCCTGAAGGCGGTCCTGAGGGACATGGAGGAACGGGGCGTGGACACCATCCTGTGCGCGGGGGACGTCGTCGGCTACTACCCTTACCCGGTGGAGACCATCTCGCTGCTCCGGGAGCGGCACGTCACATCAATCCAGGGCAATCATGACCGCGCGGTCCTCAACGCCTGGGATAATAATCTCAACCCCATGGCCAGGAGCGCCGTCACGTGGACCGCCAATCACATCGGCGAGCGGTCCCGGGAATACCTGAGGGGCCTCCCACGGCACATCTCGATCGAGCTGGACGGGGTGCGCGTGGCGGTCTATCACGGAGCGCCGTTCGATGACGACCACTACGTTTTCGAGGACGAGGCCGACGAGTCCCTCCTGGCCATGGCGAAATGCGACCTGCTGGTGCTGGGGCATACTCACGTTCCATTCATAAGGAGATATCCGAGCGGAGTCATCGTCAACCCCGGCTCGGTCGGACAGCCGCGTGATGGTGACCCCGACTCGAGCTACGCGATATTCGACACGGCGCGGGAGAGGGCGATGTACCTCCGGGTACCCTATGATATCTCCGAGGTGGTGGAACGAACGCTGAAGGTGGGACTGCCCCGCTCCCTGGCCGAGCGCTTGGAGCTAGGACGTTGAGCGTTCGTCCTTCCGGCGAGGATGATGAACAATATCTATATCCGGCCCCCGCATAGAGAATGGAAATGACCGACATCCTCCCCCTGCCCGATCACCTGGCACTGGAGATAAGAGGGCAGGAGAACATCATCTGCGTGGGAGACCTCCACGTCGGCCTGGAATCGGAGATGAGGGCCAAGGGCGTCCATGTGCCCTCGCGGACGCACCACATGGAACGCGAGCTCGTCGCCCTCAGCGATGGGAGGGATAGGCTCGTGCTGCTCGGAGACGTCAAGAACAAGGTCCCTGGCTCCACCCAGCAGGAGTACGCCGAGCTTCCCGGGTTCTTCCGCTCGATGAAGCGTCACTACTCCCGCGTGGACCTGGTGAGGGGGAACCACGACACCAACATCGAGGAGTTCCTTCCCGAGGGCATCGACCTGCATCCCTCCACCGGGTTCCGCATCGGGGACGTCGGCTTCGCTCACGGGCACACCTGGCCCTCCCCCGAGGTCATGGCCGCGCAGACCCTGATCCTCGGCCACAACCATCCCACCGTGGCGCTGGAGGATTCCCTCGGCAACATCAGCAAGGAGCCTTGCTGGGTCAGGCTGCCGGTCAGGGAAGGGGCGATAAAGCGATACATGGAGCTGCCGAGAGAGATCATCATGGTGCCGGCGTTCAACCGCGGCCTTGGGGGTTCGCCGGTCAACCTAGCCCGCGGGAGGCTGCTCGGTCCCCTGTTCTCAGAGGGAATGCTCGACATAAGTGAGGGGAAGGTGTACCTGACCGACGGCATCTACCTGGGGACGATCGGAAGCTTGATGGTGAGGAGCGCCTCCCGGGTCAGGACGCTGCCCCATCGCTCCCGCCCGTACTACTGACGCGCCACCGGCTGTCGCAGTATCGTCCTGAGCTTCTCCGGGGCGGTCCGGTTGAAGTCGCTGAGATATATCTCGTGGTGCTTGCCCCTCAGCTCGTACCCTTTGCTGCGGATGAAGGAGTGAAGCCGCTCGATGGTGGGCGGCTCGTCGGCGAACGGTCCCCGGTGCATGACCTGGGCGGCGAGGCCCTCGTCGAACCGCTCGAA
>DAVH01000006.1:21261-36965 GCA_002508545.1 Methanomassiliicoccus sp. UBA6 | reverse complement strand
GCTGGGACGGAGGAGTATACGATTGCGACTTCAACCTGGCCATGGGGCTGAGGTCGGAGGGCAAAGGGCGCATAGGCGATCTCGACCTGGAGGCCCTGGCGCAAAGGCAGATCGTCACCGGTGAACACTGCTTCGGATGCACCGCGGGGCAAGGCTCGTCATGCGGCGGCGCGCTGGACGGGTGAGGGCTCCGTGGGTCGTTCCATGGCCATCCTGCTGCTCAAGCATCCTCAGGCGGGCGAGGTCAAGTCCCGACTCGCCCTCGACCTGGGGGACGAGATGGCGGTGGAACTTTACCGCAGCTTCGTCCTGGACGAGCTGTCAGTGCTGAGGGCATCGGGCTTGCAGCACGCCATCTCCTTCTTCCCGCCCGGGGCGCTCGGCCCCATCAGGGAGTGGCTGGGGTCGTCCCTGAGCTATTACCCCCAGAGGGGAAGGGACCACCCCGAGAGGCTGATGAACACCTTCATCGACGCCTTCTCACGGGGCGAGGACAGGGCCATGGTGCTGGCCAGTGACGTTCCGGACATCGATCCGGCCGTGCTCAGGGAGGCGGACGCGTCGCTGCAGGAGAGCGACGCGGTGATCGGCCCCTCGCCCGACGGCGGTTACTATATCATCGGCTTCCGCCGGGACGCGTTCCGCAAGGAGGCGTTCAAGGGCATCGCCTGGAGCACAGAGAGGGCGTTCTCTGACACCATGTCGAGGCTCGAGGGCCTGGCCGTTCACCTCCTGCCTCCTTGGCCGGACGTGGACACCGCGAACGACCTGGAGGCGCTGGCCGGGCGCTGCAGGAACCCTGCCTTCCGCTCATCGAGGACCGTGAGCGTCATGGCCGCCATGGGCCTGGTGAGAAGGTAGATGCCGTCCCCGGGAACGATCTCGGTGGTGGTCCCGGTGCACCGGCCCGGCGGGCAGCTCGAGCGCATTAGGGACGAACTAGGGAGCAGGCCGGGGATCGAGCTCATCATCGTGCTGAACGGCGAAGCGGCCATGTCGGAGCTGTCCCCCCGCCCCGGGGAGGTCATCGTCCGCTCCGCTAGGCGGGGGAGGGGATACGCGATGGTCGAGGGAGCGGTTCACGCCACGGGTGACGTCGTCCTTTTCCTCCACTCCGACACCGTCCTGCCGGACGGATGGGCTCAGGAGGTCAGGGACATCCTGAGCGATGACAAGGTGGCAGGGGGAGCGTTCTCCCTGTCATTCGATGACGGGGCGTCCGCCATGAAGGTCCTCATCCTCCTTTCTGACGCTTGGGGAGGCCTCACCGGCCACCTATGGGGCGACCGGGCGCTCTTCGTGAGGTCGAAGGTGCTCGAGGAGTGCATCGGCAGCATGGACGTACCCATCTTCGAGGACGTGCGGCTTTGTCGGCAGATGAGGGCGCGGGGGAGGGTGGTGGTCTCCCCCAAGAAGGTGATCACGAGCGGGGAAGCGTTCCGGCGCAACGGCGTGTTGGGCCAGACGTATCTTATCCTGATGTGCCACTTCTGGTACCTCATCGGCTGGGAGCCAGAGAGGATATACGAGAGATACTATCGATGATCGCACGCCTCGGCTTCTACGAGGCTGAGAGCGGCCGCCCTAATGGGCCTCCTTTTCCTTGGAATCCAGATATGAGCCGATGACCAGGCCGAGGACCAGGCCTAAGCCAAGATACGAGAAGTAGATGGGGTCGTTTGTCAGGGCGAAGGCCATGCTGACGAATGCTGCCCCTATCATCAGACCGTAGGTCATGCCAAGTTCAGTATTGGTGAACTTCCGCCCGCTAGACATGCTCCGCAGGAAGGGGCATCCATATAAATGGTTTTTCAGGTTTTCAGAAGATCGATGCGGCTTCAAGATATAGCCGAGATGAAGTGGGTCTGCAATGAACCGATGGCGGCCCCGGAAAGCGCCTTATAGAACATCGCTGTCGACGGAAGCACTCGTTACTGTCGAGAGGAAGGCAGCGAGAAGGACGGCTTGCGTACTATCATGCCGCTTGCTCAGGCCCTAAGGTCTTCTGGCCTAATGAATAAAAATGGTTTAGGGGCGAGCTGCCCTGCTATGTCTCAGTCGTTCTTGTGCGAGCGCTCGCCGCCCCTGCGCTTGGCTTCCTTGGGCTGGGCTTCAGCGCCCTTCTTGCCTATCTGCTGGTAGAACTCCCGTCCCCTCTCCTCGGCGACGGTCTCCCCGCCTTTCTGGCCTATCTCGCTGTAGAACCCAGGACCGCGTTCCTCGGCCACCTTCTCGCCCCCTTTATGACCGATCTCCTTGTAGAATTCGGGTCCACGCTCTTCAGCTACCTTTTCTCCGCCCTTATGGCCGATCTCCTTGTAGAACTCGGGCCCGCGTTCTTCAGAGACCTTCTCTCCTCCCTTCCTACCGATCTCACTGTAGAACTCTGGTCCTCGTTCTTCTGCAACTTTCTCCCCGCCCTTGCGCCCAGCCTCCTCGCGGGACATGCCATGGCGCTCCTCGCTCTCGGAACCTCTGCCGCCGTGTGAACGCTCTCCACCTTTCCTTCCCGCTTCGGACAGCTTCTCGTGTGTGCTCTTCTTCTCTGCCATGTTCTTTCCCTCATGGCCCTCTCGGGCCACTGGGCCCTCGAACCGTAACCTATTAATCAGCTGACCGTCGCCATTGCGAGAGTTCGTGGAATGAGCGCTATCGCTCACGTTCGGAGATGTCACCGCTCCGCGGAGCGCCTGGCCCACCTGGCCATTATTAGTCTGTTGCAATCATTCCCCAACACGTTCATGGCGTTCAAGTCTCAGGAATGGATATGTTATTGGGGCTTCACACCTTCACACCTAGCCAGGCGCTTATACAACAGAACACCATATGGAATTTTATCATGAGCAGATTTGGTTCCGATCCGCTAACTTTTTTCAATTCCGTGTACCAGAACATTGCGCCTTGGGATATCGGCGCACCTCAGCCTGCTATGGCCGCTCTTATTGAAAAATACCCTCCCATGGATCCAATATTGGACCTGGGCTGCGGCTCTGGCGACCTCGCGATCTATTTGGCAAAGCTGGGACATCAGGTCGTTGGGATCGATTTTGTTGAATCTGCCATCAAGAGCGCCAAGGACAAGGTCGCCGCCCTTCCTGATGAGATTGCTCGATCATTGAGATTTCAGGTGGCTGACGCTCTAAGGCCTTCCTTGCTTCACCAACAATTCGGCGCGGTTTTCGATTCGGGTTTCTACCATTTATTTGATCCGGACCAATGCGAGAAATTGATCGATGAGGTCGCCTCGGTCCTGAGACCGCATGGTTATTACTATCTGCATGAGTTCGCGATCGAATTTCCAGTGCCTAATGTACCTCGCAAAATCTCGGTTGATGAGATACAAACGCGTTTTTCGGTCGAAAAGGGATGGTGTATCAAAGAAGTTCGAACGGTGGAGTTCCTGAGCCGGGTCGCTCCTCCCGTGCCGGCAACCTGTGCTTGTATTGAGCGTCTTCCTGTATAAAGCGCGACTCGACGTCGAGGATGATGGGCCGCCGAAAGCAGAAATGCTATGTAATGGACACATTCGTTTTCTGCTCCAGCCTCATAATACGAAGATCAGAACACCTGCGACCAATCCAAGGAAAAGTATCGACGCTAATCCGATGGATGTGGTCGCTTTATCTCACTGATCACAGGAGATGCACGCTGGAGATCGGAGATATATTTTTCAGAAGAAGAGTAGACAAGGAGTGCGGGCGACGGGATTCGAACTCGCGAACATCCATTCAATTCTTTTTTTTATATCAATAATGACCGAAATAGCTGTGCGTAACTTCAATCACAATACGTTGTAGGTGGGCTTCGGATTCGCTTCCCGGAGGAGGCACCACAATTCTATTGATGTTGAACTCCATGCTACCTCGTTATCCCTGAGATGATTGAGGCGGCTGTCTCGACCTCTGTGGTGGCAGAGCTCTCCTTGCCGAGCCCAGAGTACAGTGCGGAGTACCGCGCCCTGAGCGCCCACTCGCCTAATTCCCCGTGGATGATTCCCTGCCTGAGCGACTCGAGCTCGCTCTCCAGGGCCTCTGTTCGGATCAAACCGCGGTAGTTGGCGAGGCAGACCCGGGCTGACGAGAACAAGGCGATTACGAGAATCGATGCTCCGAGGTACTCAACCCGACCTACCGAGTCCCAAACGTTCATTATCGCCAATGTGCCGAGGGCGAAAGCGAACACAGCGATGACCAGGAACCCCGTCGTCATGGTCTCCTTAGGATTCTTTAGGTACCTATCGGAGACCTCCATCCTCTTCGTTCTCTTCTTGGCGGATGCGGACATCCTTTCAAGCAGATCAGGAAAGAGGACCTTGACCCCACTATACGCGAACATTGCCCCAATGAATCCGTAGAACGCGGCCCAGAACAAGTCACCAGATATCGAATCTAACGCTAACAGAATGGCTGCGCCGGATGCGGCTAGCCACTGTATCGAGTGAGTAAGCTGCTGGGGGTCGAAGAGCTTCTTGGACCGAGCGGCCCTTCTTCCTAGCCCCACGGCCTCTCGGGAGTAGATGCCGCCCAGGGCTACGACACCCATATACACGAACGAGGCGCCGACAAGGTAGTAGCCTACGGTCCTGACGACCTCGGAGGTGGCACCCTGGAGGGCCAAGAAGGCGAAGAGACTAGTCAGAATGGAAGAGAATCCTGCGGTCGAGGCGGTGAGGTAAGTCTTGTAACCTCGCCTCTCCTCCCGCACATGCTTGAGGTCCTCTGTCACCGCCTGCAGCCAAGTGGTCGTACCTAGCTCCATCTCCACCAGTGGAGGGAACACCCTTCTGGAAGATAAGTTGGAGGGTTGGGGCAATGTCACAGTACCATCCCTCGATACCCCTACGCTTATGACATCAATGAAGTATCATCACTTGATACCGCGGTATCGCGGTCGAGAGGATTGAGGTATATGTCGGGCATGAAAATCGTCAATATGGTGGCCACGATCTCACTATCCTCTCCTCTAGACCTTGACGAGGTGGCCAGGCTCTTGCCGTACACAGAGCAATGTAAAAGTGCCGCCAGATGGCTCAAGTACCGACTCGGTCCGTAGAAGAAATATGTTGCCTTCTACAAGTCAGGAAAGTTCTTGATCACCGGCGCCACGTCCCGAGCTGAGGTCCATACAGTAGCGGAAGAGGTCGTCGAGCAACTAGTGAGCCACGGCATATTGGTCGAAGCGACGGCTGTAAGGGTCAACAACATCGTCGCTCAAGGAAAAGTGAATCTAACTAGGAGCTGAGAGGACCTTATTCATGTCCTCGACCCCGCTAAAGCAACTTACGAACCAGAGCAGTTCCCTGGTCTCATCTACAAGGATTGGGGCGTGAACTTCCTCCTGTTCTCCAGTGGCAAGTTCATCGTAACAGGCATCCGGGACGAAAAGGACATCATGACCCTGTCGTCCAAGTTCGGTGATCTCATCAACGAAAGCTCCTCTTAAACCCTGGGCAATGGATTATATCGAACGGCAGTTATTCTCTACCGGTTGACCATGGCGGGGGAGAGAGAGGCGACCACTAGGAAGACGCGTATTGACCGGGCGCTCCTGGCGGCGGGCTGGCAGAGCATAGCGCCTTTCAAGACAGGCACCGATTACGGGACGGCAGCGGTGGAGGAGTTCCCGACGCACGCCGGTCCCGCCGATTACGTGTTATATCACGACGGCAAGCCCCTGGCCATAGTTGAAGGGAAGAAGGTCTCTCTAGCCCCCCAGAACGTGATCTCGCAAGCGGAGCGGTATGCGAGGGCGTTACCGACCGGACCGCTGTACGGCGAGTACGGGGTACCGTTCGTGTACTCGACCAACGGCGAGGTCGTGTGGTTCCGTGACCTGCGCCGTGAGAACAGCCGATCCAGGCAGGTGTCCTCGTTCCACACCCCGAGCGCGCTCGTTGAGCTCCTAACGCGCGACACCGCCGCTGCCGAGCGGTGGCTCAGGACGACCCGCGAGGAGCACAAGTGGCTCCGACCATACCAAACCGAGGCAGTCAGGGCGGTCGAGGACGCCCTGCTCCGCGGAAAGCGTCGCATGTTGGTGGCCATGGCCACCGGAACCGGGAAGACCGTGACAGTCATCGAGCTCATGCACCGCCTGCTCTCGTCCGGCTACGCCAAGCACATCCTGTTCCTCGTCGACCGTCGAGCGCTGGCGGCGCAAGCCATGAGCGCGATGGCCTCGTTCGAGACGACCAACGGCCTCAAGTTCGACCGCGTGTTCGAGGTGTATGGTCAGAGGTTCAAGCGCGAGGATGTCGAAGGGGAAGCCTTCGATCCTAAGGTCCTGCCGAACGATTACCTCACTGACCCTAGGCCCGGGATATCGTTCGTTTACGTCTCGACGATACAGAGGATGCGCATCAACTTGTTCGGTCCCGAGGGTGGGATGCCTACTACAGGCGACGAGGACGCTGAGCTAGACGCCGACCGAATCGACATCCCGAACCATGCGTTCGACGTCATCATCGCTGACGAGTCGCACCGCGGCTACACGACCGATGAAGATAGCAAGTGGCGAGAGGTACTCGACCACTTCGACGCCATCAAGATCGGACTGACCGCGACGCCGGCGCTTCACACCAAGGCGTACTTCGAGGACATCGTCTTCCGCTACGAGTACGAGCGTGCCGTTCGCGACGGCTACTTAGTCGACTATGACCCCGTGATCATCGAGTCCAGCGTTCGCATGAACGGCGTGTTCCTAAAGGAGGGCGAGGAGGTTCGCGTCGTCGACACCGAGACCGGGCTGGTGCGGACCGATTTCCTCGAGGACGAGCGGCAGTTCGACTCGTCTGAGATAGAGAGACGCATCACTGTACCAGACAGCAACCGGAAGATCGTCAGGGAGTTCTTGTGTCATGCGAGGGAGTTCGAAGCTAAGCGCGGACACTTCCCCAAGACCATTGTGTTCGCGTCGAACGACCTGGCACACAAGTCGCATGCGGACCAGCTCGTGAACATCCTCCGTGACGAGTGCGGTGAGGGTGACGACTTCGTGGTGAAGATCACTGGCAGCCCGACGGTCGATAGGCCCCTTCAACGGATAAGGGAGTTCCGTAACCGCAAGAAGCCCGCCATCGCCGTCACAGTGGACATGCTGACGACCGGTGTGGATGTGCCGGCGGTCGAGGCGTTACTGTTCGTTAGGCCGGTGAAGTCGCGCATCCTGTTCGAGCAGATGTTGGGTCGTGGAACACGCAGATGCCAGGACATCCACAAGACGCACTTCATGGTCTTCGATGCCGTCGGCATCCTCGACTACTTCCATGGTGCATCGGCATTCACGGCCGAACCGCCGTCCAAATCGACGAGACCGATCGAAGAGGTTGTGGGCGAGATATATCACAACCGGGATGTCGACTACAACGTCAAGGTTTTAGTTCGCAGACTACAGCGGGTCGATAAGAGCGTCTCGGCCGAAGGCCGCAAGCAGTTCGAGGAATTCGTTCCGGACGGCGACATACAGGGCTTCGCCTCGACGCTGCCAGAGCTGGTGAGGAAGGACCGCACCAAGGCTTTGGACGTGCTTCAAAACAAGCGCTTCCAATGGCTCATGGAAAACTACTCGCGTGCTAAGGATCCCTTCTTCGAGGCCGTCGAGCAGGAGGATAAGGTTCGCTCGGTGCTTGTGTTCAAGACCCGCGAGGGTCGCGAGCTCAAGCCGGACGATTACATCCGCGAGTTCGAGGAGTTCGTCAAGGAGAACGAGGAGCACATCGAGGCGCTATCCATCCTACTCAAGCGCCCAAAAGAGTTCGACACCGCCGCCCTGCGCCAGCTAAGGGAAATCCTGCGAGCTCAAGAGGAAGAGTTCACCGAGGAGAACCTGCGCAAAGCGTACAATGCTGAGCTATCGGACATTATTTCGATCGTCCGTCATGCCGCGCTGGATGAGCCGCTGGGCTCCACCAAGGAGCGTGTGCAGAAGGCGATGGCTCGGATACGCTCGAGCGGTGAGTTCACCAAAGAGCAGCTGGAGTGGCTAGCATTCATCGAAGATCATCTAACTCGAAATTTGCTCATCGAGCGCGAACATTTCTTCACGCCGCCATTTTCTAGGCATGGTTCTTGGAAGAAAGCTGACTCAGTATTCGGAGGAAAACTTGATGAACTGCTGCGGAATATCAACGCCACGGTGGTCCAGTGACCGATGTAGTGGGCAAGCTTTGGGGATTCTGTAACACTTTAAGGCACGACGGCATCAACTATGGCGACTACATCGAGCAGCTTACCTACCTCTTATTCCTCAAGTTGGCTGACGAGCGTGAAGTTCCGGTTCCTAAGGAGTACCAATGGTCCTCGCTGACCTCGCGTTCCGGCCACGATTTGCTAGAGCATTACACTCGCTTGCTGCAGGCCTTGAGCAAGGAGCCCGGGCTGTTGGGGGACATCTTCAAGGGTTCGCTGTCTCAGTTTCGTGAGCCGGTGAACCTTAAGAGACTCATCACGCTCATTGATGAAGAGGAGTGGTCCACGCTGGATGTCGACCTCAAGGCCGAGGCTTACGAGGGGCTGCTACAGAAGTTCGCCGCAGAGCAGAAGGGCGCGGGGCAGTACTTCACGCCCCGAGAGGCGATACGCGCGGTTGTCCGGGTCATGAAGCCCGACATCCGCGAGAACGTGGAGTTCACCATTCACGACCCCGCCTGCGGCACAGGTGGGTTCCTCATCGGCGCGTACGAGTGGATCATGTCGCAGACGAACGAGGGCGCGACGCTATCGCTCGAGGAAAGGGAGCGTCTTCAGAACCGTACCTTCTCCGGCGCCGAGATCGTTCTGGAAACCAAGCGCCTTGCATTGATGAATTTGTATCTCCATGAGATTGTCGCCGACATCTATTATGGCGATTCTCTCGCCGAAGGGCCGCACGCCTCTAGACGTTACGACTGTGTGCTTACGAACCCGCCGTTCGGGACCAAAGGCGCGGGCGAAGTTCCGAACCGCGACGATTTTATCGTCGCCACGAGCAACAAGCAGCTCAACTTCGTGCAACACGTGATGCACGTGCTCAAGAGCGGCGGCAGAGCAGCGATGGTGCTGCCCGATAATGTCCTTTTCGAGGGCGGCGCCGGGAAAAAGGTACGCGAGATCTGGATGGAGGACTGCGACCTGCACACCATCCTGCGCCTCCCGATCGGGACGTTCTCGCCGTACTCCCCGGGTGTCAAGGCCAACATCGCGTTCTTCCGCAAGGGTGTGCCGACGAAAGAGGTGTGGATTTACGACCTCCGTACCAACATCGAGAAGGTCACCAAAGGTCGTCCCCTAACGGCGTCGTACTTCATTGAGTTCGAGAAGGCGTACGGAGACGACCCCAACGGTCACCCGAAAAGGGGTCGCACGGAGACCGAACGGTTCAGGCGTTTCACTCGCGATGAGATACGGCTAAGAGACGAGAACCTCGACATCTTCTGGTTGCGTGATGAGTCCTTGGAGAGCGGCGAGAACTTGCCGGACCCGGAGACCATCATCAGTGAGATACGGACGCACCTGCAAACGGCGCAAGACGCGCTAGATGAACTGTCGTTGTTGTTGGAGAACGGCCGGGTGAAGGGCGATGAAGAGTGAGGGGCAAGATAACTTACCTCAAGGGTGGACGCTGACCACGTTGGGCGAGCTCGTGTCACCCAGCAAGGAGAGATTCGACCCCACTCAGGGCGAGGACCTTCCGTACATCGGCCTAGAGCACATTGAGAAGGATACCGGGAAGATACTGGGGCACGGCAGGTCAACCGAGGTCAAGAGCATGAAGGCGGTGTTTCACGCCGGTGACGTCCTCTACGGCAAGCTGAGACCGTACCTTAACAAGGTCGCTATGCCCGAATTCGACGGCGTCTGCTCAACAGACATACTGGTCTTCCCGAAGAGCGAGCACATCGAATCGAAGTTCCTCTACTACCGACTAATGAGCAGGGACTTCGTGCAGTTCGCCAACGAGAACGTGAGCGGTGTGCAGCACCCGAGGACCGATTTCCAGTCGCTGTCAAAGTTCAGCATTGCTCTGCCGCCTCTCGCCGAGCAGCGACGCATTGTGAAGCATGTTGAGTCACTCTTAGCTCTCCTCGATGTAAGCATCCACGAGTTATCCCAGGCGTACATATCGCTTGAGGTCGCCAGGAAATCTGCTACAAACTCGGCATATCTGGGAACTCTATCCAGTAAGCAGGGAGAATGTGGTAATGATGCATTGATAACTCATCTCCATGATGAGGTCGATCGCGGCAATGGGAACGGCGCAAACTCCCTGTTTCCAAGTTTACCAAGCGGTTGGAGATTGAGAAGGTTGGGCGAGCTGACGCACAATCCACAGAACGGGACAACCAAGCGTTCAGGAAACGAAGGTAAGTCGGTGCCGGTCATCCGCCTTGCAGACATCAGGGGCGGGGAAATCGATACTTCAAATGTTAGGAACATCACACTAACCGATACCGAAGCGGAGCGTTTCAAGCTCCAGCGAAATGACTTACTAGCTATCAGGGTGAACGGAAGCAAGTCGTTGACAGGTAGGATGGTGCTTTTCGACACTGAAGGACACTGGTCTTACTGTGATCACCTTATCAGGTTTAGGCCGCTGCAGGGCATTGACCCTGAGTTCCTTAGGTGGTTCTTCGATACAGAAGTTGCAAGACGGCAGGTCGAAAGTATGATGGTCTCTACAGCTGGCCAGAATACTATCAACCAGGCTAGCCTTAAGGGGGTAATAGTTCCAGTCCCAAAGTTGGATGAGCAGGAACATATCGTGAGATTGCTCAAAGAATATTACAGGCAGTTAACGCAGCTTAGTTTGTCCATCGAGGAGGGTTTACGCTTATCATGCTCACTGCGGCAAAGCATATTAAGCAAAGCATTCGAGGGCAAGCTCGTCCCACAGGACCCCAGCGACGAACCGGCGTCTGCCCTCCTGGAGCGCATCAAGGCCGAGCGCGCCAAGGGTAAGAGGCGACAGGCCAAACTCGCGTAGCGGGGGCGGTCGGTCGACGCCCTCAGGGCAGTAGTCGGCGTAATCTGGGCTGGCCTGCGACAGCTCCGCCAGCCTTTCGCCTAGCTCCAAGGCCAGCCTCCTCGCGACTGGGTCGCGGATTGTGAGTTTAACACTTCCTGCATCCTAGCCACGGGCTGCTACGCATCGGCGCTGGCGCGGCCGTCGGAGGAGCACACTCTGGCCGACGCTCCTGCCCACCTCGGCAGGTGGTTCAGCGGGACGTCCTCAGGGCTCATCCGTTCCAGCCGATCGGCCACGAGGTCGAGAATGCGCCTCGAGACGGTGGCTCACTTCCTTGCGATTTCCCACCGCTCCACATCCCAGCCTCTCGGTTGATGGGCGCGCCCCCTCAACGAGGTGCAGTTACCCGCCCTCAGCGACAAAAGGGACGGCCACTTCTCGGCCAACAGCCTGGTGAAGCTTAAGGACATCGTGCAGGCCGAGGTTGGCTTCAAGCTCGACCTCTGGACCTGCCGGCGCACCTTCGGCCAACCGTTGCTTGACTGAGGAGTGAGCATCGAATTCGTCTCGGTGCTTATGGGCCACGAAACGACGAAGGCCACCGAGAGCTATTGCCGCATGAAGGAAGGGCGTTAGCAGAGGAGAGTAACCTATGGCATTCTCCACTCGCTCCAAAACGCATTATTGAAAAGGAGAATCCTCCTAATGGATGATCGAAGAAGTGCGGGCGACGGGATTCGAACCCGTGTTCTAACCTTGGCAAGGTTAAGTGATAACCGACTACACTACGCCCGCTTGTGCGACTGTGAATTCACTCCTCTAATATAAAGTTTACCCGACTGCCCAGAGAACCAGACCTGCTGGGGTTTGGTCAGGGGGACAGCGCGATGAGCACGTCCCTGACCTGAAGGGTTTCGACGGCCTTGCCCTCGAGGGTGAGCTTCTTCTGCACCTCGACGAAGCTCGGGTCCAGCGAGACCGTTGAGCCATCGGAGAGGGTCAGGTCCAGCTTCCCTTTCTCCAGCTCGGCCGCGGCCTGCTGCGGATCGATTGTGTCCAGCAGCTGCAGGATCTCGCGGCCCTGGGCCTTGAAGGTCGGCCCGACCTTGGACTTGACCGGCTTGACGGCCACGACCTTCTCCTCCAGAGCGGCCTCGGCCACTATCTTCAGCTCCTTCGACCTCGAGGTCTCGAGTATGTCCTTCTCGTAGCCCTGCAGCGACAGCGCCGACGGTCCGATGAGCTCGATAAGCTCCATCTCCTTGTTCAGCGGCAGCTTGCGCTCCGCCTTCCACGAGCGTATCGCGGACACGACGTCCTTCACCAGTTCGCCCCTGGCCTCGTCCTCGTCGGAGAACAGGACCTCTTCAGGCCAAGAGGACACGTGAACGCTCCTCGCCCCGTCCATCGCGGCGAAGTCCTGGTAGATGTCCTCGGTGACGTGCGGCATCAACGGCGCCAGCATCTTCACCAGGCCGAGCGTGATGGTGTATAGCGTGAAGCGGACGCCGTCGTCGCCCTCCCTGGTGCGGTACTTGACAAGCTCGAGATAGTGGTCGGCGTACTCGTGCCAGGCGAACTCCTCCACCTCGCGCATCGCCTTATCGAACTGGTAGTCCTCGTAGAACTGCGTGGTGTTCCTCACCACCTTGGAGAACCTGCTCAGTATCCACCGGTCCAGCGGCTGCAGCCCCTTCATCTCCGGCTTTGACTTCACCACCATCTCGGTGAACTTGCCGATGTTCCACAGCTTCGTCGCCAGGCGCTTGCCGTGAATGACGTCCTTCTCCCGGAAGGCGTTGTCCTCCCCCAGCGCGCAGGTGCACGCGTAGTACCGTAGCGCGTCCGCGCCGTACTCCTCGAGGATCGGCACCGGATCGATGACGTTGCCCAGCGAGGAGTGCATCGGCGTTCCGTCGGGCGCCATGATGAATCCGTGGATCATGATGTTGTCCCACGGCCGCTCGTCGGTCATGAGGTAGCAGCGCAGCAGCGTGTAGAACGCCCAGGTCCGGATGATGTCATGGCTCTGCGGCCTCATGGACATCGGGTACAGGCGCTCGAACTTTTCCATGTCCCGGCCCCAGAAGGTGTTGTACAGCGGCGAGATGCTGGAGTCCATCCAGGTGTCAAAGACGTCCTGGCAGCCGATCAGCGCGCCGCCGCACAGGGGGCACCGGTCCATGGGCGGAGCGTCAACGGTCGGGTCGACGTAGCAGTCCTCCTCCTTCGCGGGCACGACGTGTCCGCAGTCCTCGCACTCCCACAGGGGAATGGGCGTAGCGAAGAACCTCTGCCTGGAGATGACCCAGTCCCACTGCAGGCTGTTGATCCAGTCCTTCAGCCGCACCTTCATGAACTCGGGGTGCCACTGCACCTCGTCAGCGAGCTTCAGGATCTGCTCCTTTTGGTCCATGATCTTCAGGAACCACTGGGGAACCTGAAGGAACTCGATCGGGGTGTGGCAACGCCAGCAGCCGCCCACGTTCTGCTTGATGCTGTCCTGGCGGACCAGGAGCCCTGCGGCCTTGAGGTCCTCGATGATGGCGGCCTTGGCCTCCTTGACGGTCATGCCCTGGTACTTGCCGGCCAGGCGGGTCATTCGGCCCTGCTCGTCGATCGCCTTGTCCAGCGGCAGGTTGTACTTCATGACCCACTCCAGGTCCGTCTTGTCGCCGATGGTGCAGATCATGACCACCCCGGTGCCGAACACCGGGTCGACCTTGTCGTCGGCGATGACCTTGATCTCCTTGTTGTAGATCGGCGTGAGCAGGGTCTTCCCGACCAAGCGCTCCTTCTCCCTGTCCTCGGGAGACACCGCCACGAGCTGGCAGGCGGATAGAAGCTCCGGCCTGGTGGTCGCGATGATGACCTCCTCGTCGCAGTCCTTGACGCGGAACTTGATGAAGTTCAGTTTGGTCATGTTGTCGGAGTACTCGACCTCCGCGTCGGCGAGCGCGGTGATGCAGCTGGGGCACCAGTTCACAGGGTAGGTGCCCTTGTAGATCAGTCCCTGCTCGAACAGCTTGAGGAAGGTGATCTGAGTGATGCGGCGGTAGTACGGGGCGTCGGTCTGGTAGTAGATGGACGGGTCCATGCTCTCGCCCAAGATCTCGAACTGCTCGGTCATCTGGTCGATGAACGAGTTGGCGAACTCCGAGCACAGGCGGATGTACTCCTGCCGAGGCACCGTCAGCTTGGTGATGCCATGCTTCTTCTCCACCTTGACCTCGGTCGGGGTGCCGTTGACGTCGAAGCACAGCGGGAAGAACACATTGTGGCCGCGCATGCGCTTGTAACGGGCGGCGAAGTCGATGAGCGAGTAGCCGGTCGCGTGGCCGAGGTGCAGCGAACCGGAGGTGTAACGGGGCGGGTTGTCGATGCTGTATACCGGCTTCGGGGAACAAGGATCGAACCGGTAGAGCTCCCATTCCTTCCACTTCCGCTGCCACTTCTTCTCTGTCTGCACCGCTTCGTATTGCGCCATGACGGGGTTCGAGATAGCCATTGTACTAAAAAGGGTTTGGCCGCGGGCAGCCCGCCGAGCCGTAGATAGACCTCCTTGCGCGCTTGTGGGTTCGTGCCCGAGATGACTTGGCTAGGGAAAAAGAAAAAAGAGAAGGGGGCATCGCTCAATAGCGGTGGCCGATGTTTCGGGTCTTCCGGCGGTGGTCCAGCTTCATCTCCTTATGCTCGATCACCCTCCGCTCGAACGTCCGCATGAGGTCCGCGGTCGCCCGGATCAGGTCCCAGTCCACCGAGCTGGCGGTGAAGACCCTGTCGTCGGTGGTCAGCCGGCCGTGGAGCGAGTACTTGTAGTTCAGCCCCTCATCGTTGTACATTCCCACGTGCAGGTTGAACAGCATCGGCGTCAGAATCGGGGAGATCTTCTTCATCGATTGCTCGATCTCCTTCATCATCATGTCCTGGACGAAGCGGTCATCGTCCCTCAGCCCGGAGATCTGGGTATACATCATGTTCCTCTGCCGGAGCGACGCGATCAGCTCCACGAGGTCGTACTTGGTCACGATGCCCAGGATCTTCCCGCCCTCGACCACCGGGAGCGTGGAGATGCGGCGCTCGGTCATGATCCTCGCCACCTCTCCCAGATCCATAGTGGGAGGCGCCACGATGGCCGGCTCCACCGCCACCGAGCCGACCGTCACGTCCACCGGGTCCTTGTCCCCGGCCACCTCGCCCACGGTCTGTCGGTTCCTCTCATACCAGTTCATCTTGGCGATGTCCTTGATGCCAACGATGCCGATGATCCGCTCGTTGTCGTCGATCACCGGCAGCACCCGGACGTCCAGGACGCTCATCAGCTTCACCGCGTCCCTGGCGGTGGTATCGAGCTTTACCGTGCTGACCTCCGAGGACATGACCTCGCTCACCGGGATGCGCTGCAGCTCCTTGACGTCCCTTATCACCCGCAGGAGGTCCGTCCGGGAGATCGTGCCCGCGAGGAACCCGTTGTTCTGCACAGGGACCTCCCGGTGGCCCGAGTGGATCATGAACTCCGCCACCTCGCTAACCGGGGTGCTGGGGGTGATGAGCTTGGGCATGGTCATGATCGTCTCGGCCTTGGCGTCGATGGAGAGGTTCCTCCTCTTCAGCAGAGTGCCATAGCTCACCACGCCGAGCAACCGCTTGCCGTCGGCGGTCACCGGGACCTCGTGGATGTCCAGGTCCCTCATCTTCAGCAGCACGTTGTTGACCGTCTCGGACGGCGGGACAGCATCGAACTTGTCGCTCATGAGCGTGCT
>DAVH01000006.1:0-21248 GCA_002508545.1 Methanomassiliicoccus sp. UBA6 | reverse complement strand
TCAGCTGGCATCAAAAACCTCCTATTGCGGAACTGGCCCCGTCCCCTCACAACTTCTCCAAGCTCGTCGGGAACGCATTTCAGCCCGGTAATTAACAGCGGAGCCTCGGGTATATATGGTATGGCCTAGGGAAGGACGGTAAGAGTTAAGGATGAAGAATAAGGAAAGGGTTTTCGCGGTCCCGGGCTCAGCTGTGCCCGATGTTCCGCGCCTTCTTGCGGTGGTCGAGCTTCTCCTCCTTCCGCTCCACCACCCGGCGCTCCAGGCGCTGCATGAGGTCCACCGTGGCCTTGTTGAGGTCCCAGTCGACCGCCGACGCCACCCACACCTTGTTCTCCGTGATCAGGCGGCCGTTGAGCGAGTACTTGTTGGTCGGCGCCTGAGCGTTGTACTTGGTCACGTGCAGGGTGAACAGCATGGGCCTCGAGATCTTCGCGATCTTCTGCAGGGACATGGTGATGTCCTCCTCCATCTNNGCCGCGAACTTGTCCTCGGAGTCCAGGCCGGTGATCTGGGTGTACACCATGTCCCGCTGGCGGAAGGAGGCCAGGAGCTCGATGATGTCGTACTTGGTGATGATGCCCTTGAGGTCATGGTCCTCGACCACCGGCAGGGTGGAGACCTTGTGCTCGAGCATCAGCTCCACCGCCCTCCCCAGGTCAGCATTCTCCTCGACCGTGACCACAGAGTCCAGCTGGACCGAGGACACGTTGACCTTGACCGGGCTGTTGTCCCCGGTCATCTCGCCCACCGTCTCGCGCTTCCTTTCTCTCCAGTTGTAGTTGGCCACCTGCTTGATGCCGACGATCCCGGTGAGCTTGTTGTCCTTGTCCACCACCGGCAGCGTCCGGATGGTCAGGTTCTTCATCGACAGCAGCGCCGCCTCGACCGGGTCCTCGGACCCGACGGTCTGCACGTCCTCGGTCATGATGTCCCTGACCTTCAGCTCGCGCAGTTCCTTTATCCCCTGGACGATCTTGATCATGTCCGTCCGGGAGATGATGCCCTGTATGATCTGTCCCCTGACCACCGGGATCTGGCGGAAGCCGGAGGTCATGAACGCCTCCGCCGCCTCGGTCACCAGGGTCTCCGGGTTTATCTCCTGCGGCATCACGGCGATCGAGCCGGCCTTGGTGGTGATGGGGAGGTTCCTCCTCTTCAGCAGCGTGCCGTAGCTCACCACGCCCATCAGCCTCTTGCCGTCCAGGCTGACCGGCATCTCATGCAGGTCGAGCTGCCCCATTTTCTTAAGCACGTCCGAGAGCTGCTCCTCGGGGCTCACATGCACGAACCCCTTGGACATCAGGTCGCTAAGTTTGATCCCCTCGATCATCGACCTGAGCTGCTCCCTCTTCTTGATCCCCGCTATCTCCTGTCCGTTCATTGTTTCTCTCCAGTTGCTTGGGATACTAACGAAGAGGTTTTCGCCCTCATCGGCGAATCTCGTTCCTGGTCCGGAAAACGACGTCCATGATATTGAACCTTGGCTAACGATAATTTCTGGAAGGAATCATCGGGGCCCGCGGACCCGGAAAAGGCTTGAAGGAAGGGGTTTTTCGTGGTCACTCGCTGCCGTCGGCGACCACGAACTGGTCGATGTTGGCCCCGCAGAGCACCGCCCTGGTGACCAGAGGAAGGTCCTTGACGTTGACCCGGACCTGGGACTGGCTGTCCCTTTCCCTCAACGTCACCGTGCCGTCCTCGATGGTCTGGTAGTCCACGGTGATGCAGTACGGGGTCCCGATCTCGTCCATGCGGGCGTACCGGCGGCCGATGGAGCCCGAGTCATCGTAGAAGGTCTCGATGCCGCTGTACCGGATGTCCTCGTCGATCTGCATGGCCACCTTGTCCAGATCGTCCCTGGCCATCAGCGGGAACACACCGAACTTGATGGGGGCGATGGCCGCCGAAAGCCGCAGCATCTCCATGTCCCCCTTCTGGGCGTAGGCGTGCTCCAGGCAGGTGTAGGTGATGCGGTCCAGGCCGTGCGACGGCTCGATGACGTGCGGTATCACCTTGACGCCGGACACCTTCTCCTTGACCCTTACGATGTCGAACATCTCCTTGCCGATGACGTGCTTCTCGCCGTCGACCTCGACGGTGACCGCGTTGTTCTCCATGAGCGCGGGGTCGGTGGCCTCCAGGGCCTTCCCGATCTTGGCCCCGAGGGCCTTGTACTTGGGGCCCAGCAGGCCGTACTTCGGCTTGATGGCGTCCCTCTCCACCTCGTGGGGAGTGTCGAACCGCTTGAACGCGGTCATGTCCACGCCGGAGAACTTGATGTGCCGGGAGAGGTCCCAGCAGCCCCGGTCAGCTATGCCCACGATCTCCGTCCACCCGAAGCTGAGCAGCGCCTCGGCGTCCCAGCAGTCCGCGGCGTAGTGGGCCATCTCGTCCCTCTCGTGCTGCCGGAAGCGCAGCCTCTCCCCGTCCACGCCGATCGACTTCAGGAACTCCTGGGTGAACCACATGAAGTAGGCAAGGACCTGGTTGCAGATGACCCCCTGCTCGACCGCCTCGCCGACCGTGAGCTCCA
Source organism: Methanomassiliicoccus sp. UBA6 (assembly GCA_002508545.1). GTDB lineage: Archaea > Thermoplasmatota > Thermoplasmata > Methanomassiliicoccales > Methanomassiliicoccaceae > UBA6. The sequence goes on along the minus strand of DAVH01000006.1, from coordinate 18,712 downwards.
TCTCCCGCCCGTCGTTGGCGAAGAGCTTCAGCTTCTCGTCCTTGACGTCATTGAAGCGAGGCCAGCCCTTGTCCTCCGGGTCCACGAACAGCTCGGCCTCCATCATGTTGAACTCCCGCATCCGGATGACGCCCTGGCGCGGAGAGATCTCGTTGCGGTACCCGCGACCGACCTGGATGACGCCCAGCGGCAGCTTCTCGCGGTTGAAGCGGTAGAGGTTGGGGAAGTTGACGAAGATGCCCTGCGCCGTTTCCGGCCTCAGGTACCCGACGCGGCCGGAACCCGGGCCGATCACGGTCTTGAACATCAGGTTGAACTCCTCCACCGTGGAGAGCTCGCCCCCGCAGGCCGGACAGGTCACCCCTCTCGTCCTGATGAGGTCGTCCAGCTCCTTGTCCTTGAGGATGCTGGGGTTGGGGTGGAGCTCCTTCACAAGGTGGTCGGCGCGGTGGGCCTCCTCGCATGACCTGCACTTCACCATCTTGTCGGCGAACTCGTCCACGTGGCCGGAGGCCTTGAACACGATCTCCGGCCCCACGGTCTCCGAGTCGATCTCCACGAAGCCTTCGCCCAGGGTGTAGAGCCGCCTCCATATCTCGACTATGTTGTTCCTCATGGCGGTGCCCAAGGGGCCGTAGTCGTACATGCCGGCGACACCGCCGTAGATCTCGTAAGAGGGGTAAAGGAAACCCCTGCGCTTGCAGAGCGAGAGAACGTCTGACGCATCCATTGTAATTACCTCTATGATAGGTCCGCACTTGTCACTGGGCCAGGATGGAGACCACGTTGACATCGTACAGCATGGCCACCAGGCTCTCCTTGGAGTCCACGACCGGCAGCTGTCCGAAGTCGTTGCGCCTCATCGTCCGGGCGGCCTCCGATACGCTGGTCTTCCTAAAGACAGTTGTGGGTGATCGGACCATGATATCCCTCACCGGGATGGCGGGCACCTCGATCTTGGAGACCTCGAACCACAGCTTCATGACGTTCCTCAGCCCCTCCCAGGTCCATTCGTCCTCGTCCCCGCCAATGCCCAGGGCGGTAAGGGCGATGGAGCCGTTGATCAGGCTCTTGTTGAAAATGTCACGATCGGTCAGGATGCCGGTCAGCCGTCCGTTGACATCGAGCACCGGCAGCGCGTTGACCCCGCTGGCCCTGAAGGTCACCAGGGCGACCCTCAGGGGCGCCTCCTGGTAGATGGGGACGCAGGGCGAGAGCGCCAGTTCCTCTACCGGAATGCCGGAGGCCTTCTTCTCCACCTCGTAGAGGAGATCGGTGGGCGTCAGGATCCCGACCAGGTTGCCGTTCTCGACCACCGGGAAGTGGGTGACCTTGGTCTTGACGATTAGGGAGGCGGCGTGCTCCACGGTATCGTGAGGGGACAGCGTCAGGGGCTCGCGGTTCATGACCATGGCCAGCTGGTCCTCCTCCGGGTTGGTGAAGATGTCGTTGCGGGTGATCATGCCGGCCAGGCTCCCGTCGGTCTTCTTGACGATGGGCACGCCGGTCAGATTGTGCTTCACCATCAGCTTGAGCACGTCGTTCCTGGAGCCAGGTATCTCGGCGGTGATGGGGTTGTGGGTCATCACCTTGTCTATAGTGGTCATTTCTTGTCCTCCGGTACCGGCTCGGACCTGACCACCAGCACGGGGCAGGGAGCGAACCTGACGACCCTCTCGGCCACGCTGCCCAGCAGGAGCTTGGATATGCCCGTCCGGCCAAGGGTGCCCATGACCACCAGGTCGTAGTTCTCGGCCTCGTCCACGATCTTCTTCGCCGGGTTGCCCTCCACAACCTTGGGCTCGACCTTCACCCCGACCTTCGCGCCCTCGCTGACCACGTAGTCTACCGCCTCCTTTCCCTCCTTCTCCAGGAGAGAGTAGATGCTCACGACGGTGGCGTCCATGGGGAAGTTGACGAACGACGCCTGATCGACCACGTACAGAGCCGTGACCTCGGCCCCCATCACCCGGGCCAGCTCGAGCCCCTGGGCGATCGCTGCCTTGGTGTTCTCGCTTCCATCGGTCGGGATAAGTATCTTGTTGAACTTGTTCATAGAGTTCCTCTCCATGTCCTGTCTCCTGCGCAGACGAATAATGGCTCCTCACCTGCTGTGCGCAGCACCAGGTCAGTGAGGGGTTCCCCATGCTTGGAGCGAACGACCATCAGGTCGCACGCCCTGTCTGGTTCAAACTCTAACAGTTGGCTCTGATTTATAATTTTTCGCCCATGACTGGAGACCATGTCCAAAACGCAGTCGAGGCTCCCTATTCCTTGCTGCCGGAGGACCCTCGCTGCGAATTCCATCTCCACGAACAGGTCCGGCATGGATATCATCGCGTTGTCGGTGCCCAGGGCTATGGTCACCCCGGCCTTTACCATCCTGGCGAGGGGCGGGACCATGCCGAAGAACATGTTGGAGCGAGGGCACACCACTACCGGGAGGTCCAGCTGGGCGCACCGCTCCAGGTCCGCATCCGTCGCCTGGGTCATGTGTATCACATAGGAAGGCCTTAGGTCAAGTACCTTATCAAGGTCCTCACGTATCCTTTCGGAGCAGTGGAGGGCGAAGGTCTTTCCCTTAGAGCGGACGAAATCCGAAAGCTCCCTCAGCTCCTCGTAGTCCCAGTCGGAGATGGCCGACGGACCGATGCCGTTGGTGATCTTCAGCAGCCCGGTGATCTCGTCCCTGTCGAACCTCGGCGCCCTCGGCTTTCCCAGGACGAACGGCCGCGCCCATTCTGCAGAGGACATCAAGCTCGCCCCCTTGACCCCGCCCTCACGGAAGTCGGCGAAGGCCGAGATGCCCTTGCGGAACATCGTCTCCGACATCAGGGCGATGGCGTCCCGCTGCTTCTGCTCCGGGGTGGATGCCAGCACCCGGTACTTGAGGCCATCCGGGGGGGCAACGACCTCGGCGAGGGATAGGGACAGGTCCACGGGGACGACGTAGTCGGCGATGTGGGTGTGGGCGTTGATGAAGGTGGGGACGATGATGCCCTCGGCGATGCTGTCCTTCACCCTTCCGCGGCCGACCTCCATGATGATGCCGTCCTCGAACCCGATGTGACCATCCCGGAAGCCCGCCGGAGTGAGGACCTTCCCGGACACGTACTGCATGTTCCGGAGAAGAAGGTGAACCTATTTCAATCATCTTGCTCCCCAGCTTTGGAATGCCAGTCGAGGGCGTCCAACGTGCGAAATGAGTAGGAGTATACATCCAACTTATGCTGGATGATAGTAATCAATATATACGAAAAGTCAGACTTGTCGGTATCAGTTGGATTATACATCCAACTAAGGAGGAAAGAAAATGAACGTGGTAATGTGCCGCATGGAATGCAAGGTAGATGGGAACGGGCTCTCGCACTACATCATATACGACGAGCAGGGCGAGCTTCCGTTCTGAGCAAACCCCTTCCCCAAACTTTTTCCTCAAGGTGAAGACGATGATATCTGACGATAAGACAGCGATAGCTATGAAGCCGCTCGGCCTCAACTCCGGCAAGGGACCGCACCTCCAGATCTTGGACGTCGGGGAATGGTACGCCCTCATCGAGCCGGAGAGCATGTTCTGGGCCCTGGTGGCGAAGGACAAGGACCTGGGCGCGGCGCTTCGGGACGAGGTGCTGCCCCTTTACAACGAGCACGCCGAGAGCATGCGCAAGGAGCTCAAGCAGTTCCGCACCGAGGAGAGGTTCAGCGCCGTCTACTTCAACCCCACTGGCCGGTGCAACGCCAGCTGCAAGTACTGCTACCTGCCGGACGACCTTCGGGGGCAGGGGCACCACATGACCTACGAGGAGGTCTCCCTGGCCCTCGACAACCTCCGCGACTTCTTCGAGAACTATCCCGGTTCGGTGGCCCGGAACGGCAAGAAGCCGGTGATCGTGTTCCACGGCAGCGAGCCGCTGCTGGTCAAGGACGTGCTGAAGCGCATCGTGGTCGACCGCGCCGACGAGTTCATCTTCGGCATACAGACCAACGGCTATCACCTGGACGACGAGAGCGCCGACTACTTCATGGACCACCGGGTCTCGCTGGGCATATCGCTCGACTCCCCGTACAAGGAGGTCAACGACCACATCCGGCCTCTGCGGGGCGGCGGCAGCACCTACGACCGGGCGGTCCACGCCATCGAGCACCTGGACGGCTACCGCAACATGAGCGTCATATGCACCATCAGCTCGATGAACGTGGCCACCCTGCCGGAGATGATCGACTTCCTGGCCGACCGTAAGGTGCCCTCGGTGCTGATGAACCCGGTCCGCGGGACCCAGGAGGTCGCGAGAGCCCTCCGTCCGCCCACCGACGTGCTCATCCCGAAGTTCGCCCAGGCGGTGGACAGGGCGGTCGCCAGGACCAAGCAGGGGCAGAGGATCACCATCGGCGACTTCTCCAACCTGATCCTGGGCATCGTCGCGCCTCAGGGGCGGCGGCTGATGTGCGACATCACCCCCTGCGGCGGGGGGCGGTGCTTCGTGTCGGTGGCCTCCGACGGCTCGATATTCCCGTGCTCGGAGTTCCTGGGGATCAAGGACTTCGCCACCTCCAGCGTGTTCGAGAAGGGCGGCGTGGAGAAGGCGGTCTCCTCCCCTCAGCTCAAGGCGGTGCGCTCGCGGTGGGCCGAGGACATCCCCGTGTGCGCGGACTGCGCCATCCGCAACATCTGCGGGGCACCGTGCCCGGGCGAGGTCTACAGCGAGAAGGGGACCATCATGGAGAAGAGCCCGTACTGCGAGTTCTACGAGGCCATCATCAGGTACGCCTTCCAGCTCATCGGGCGGGGAGAGCTTCCTAACCTGGTCAGGACCGATGGCTACGAGTACCGGTTCAACCTGTTCTCCTGAACCCCGAAAACCCTTTCCCAGTTACTTTCTCCTTTCCACGGCCATCCGTGGGAAGTCTTTTATAATATCATAAGATTGAGTGGGACAAATCATCTGAGGTGTTAGACTTGGTTGCAAAGATCAACGCTGACGAGTGTGTTGGATGCGGAGCTTGCGAGGACGTCTGTCCCCAGTCGGCCATTAAGGTCACCGACGTAGCCGTTGTCAACGAGAAGGACTGTGTTGACTGCGGCGCTTGCGTGGACGAGTGCCCCAACAGCGCCATCACCGTAGACGAGTAAGCGCTCGTCTGGATCCAACTGGAGCAAGGCTCCACCCTTCCCGATTTTGTTATATCCTCCTACTAGTGACGTTTATAGCTCTGTTAACGCTTCCCATCCCGAATGCTGCCGAACTACTTGTTATCCATAGTCGTCCTGCTTTCGGCAGCGTACGTGCCAGCCATCCTCGCCCTGATCTGGATCAGGTGGGGTGAGAGAGGCAGGAAGGAGCGCTGGGACGATCTTTTCCTGACCTTCCTGGGCGGGGCGGTCATCGCCGTGATCGCCGCGACCGTCCTGGAGGTCGCCGCGGCGGGCATACTGAACTCCGCGGTCATCCGCGAGTACGACATCTTCGTCCGCAACCCGAACCTCATCACCTTCATAATCATCATCGGGGTAGCGCCGATCATCGAGGAGTTCGTCAAGGTAATGGTCGTGCTCCGGTTCTCCCGATACATCTGGCGGCCCAGGAATGGCCTTGTCTTCGGGGCCGCCTGCGGCCTCGGTTTCGCGGCCACCGAGAACTTCCTCTACGAGGGGACGGCCCTGTTCACCAGCGGCTTCGCGGCGTTCCTGACCCTGGCCGTGATCCGCAGCATATCGTCCCTGCTGATGCACGCCTCCGCCACCTCCATCTCCGGATACGGGGTGGCCAGGGCGAAGTCGTACGCCGATCACTGGTGGCCGTACTTCGTGGCCGCGGTGGTCATGCACTCGGCCTTCAACATGTTCGCGTCGTTCGGGGAGCTGTTCGAGCAGCGGATCGGCCCGGTGGCCAACGGCGTTGGTCTAGGATTTTCCATCGCCCTCGTGCTGGTCTCCATCCTCTACCTGAGGTGGAGGATCGGCGGCTACCACGCCTGACGATTATTTCGCCCAGTACGGCTCCTTGATGAACTTGTAGGCGCTGTTGGAGGCGATGGCCGCCTCCCCGCAGGCGACCACGATCTGCTTGTACTTGCCCTTGTACGCGACCGCGTCCCCGCAGGCGAAGACCCCCCGGCGGGAGGTGCACATGTCGGTGTCGACCTTGATCAGACCTTCCTCGAGCTCCAGCCCCCACTTGCTCATGTCGTCCGCGACGTTGGAAGTGCCGATGTTCACCACGACCGCGTCGGCCTTCCGCTCGATCAGCTTCCCGTCCTGCTTCAGCACCACGCTCTCGACGTGGTCGGTCCCCTTGATCTCTACGACCTGGGAGTTCATCATCGTCTCGATGTCCGCGTTATGGACCCTCTCCACGATGACCTCATCGGCGCGGAAGGCTTCACGGCGGTGGACGATGCAGGCGTCGCATTTCTCGCAGGCTAGAAGGGCCATCTCGCATGCCGAGTTCCCCCCGCCCACGAAGATGACCTCTTTCCCGACGAGGTATTCCATCTCCGGCATCTTGTAGTAGACGCCCTTGCCCTCGAACTTGTCCTCACCGATCGCCCCGATCTTCTTCGGCTTGAACAGGCCCATCCCGGTTGCCAGTATCACCGCCTTGGCCTCGTAGGAGCCCTTGTCGGTGTGCACGACCAGATGGTCGTTCTTGTCGTCCAGGCCCGAGGCGCGCTCGTGCTCCCTGATCTCGCACCCCATCGTCCGGGCGTGGTCGATGAGGTTGCTGGACAGGTGCCCGGCGTCGGTGCTGACGTACCCCGGCCAGTTCTCGATGCTCTTCTCCGGGTACAAGCTGGCCAACTGCCCGCCGGCCGTGGTGGCCTCGATGATCAAGGTCGACAACTTTCTCGTTCGAGCGTATATTCCTGCGGTGAGTCCCGCCGGTCCAGCGCCGATGATGATGAGATCGTGAAGCATTAGGAGGAGCAATAGAGGTCCAAGTTATTAGGGTTTCGAATTCATCCGAGCGGACAACGCCCCCTCGCGATTGATATTAATGATAATCGTCCCGTAATCATCGGAATCCGGAGCGCCGACACCTTGAAGCCCTCGGGGTTACGATAACCAGGCGATAGAATGTCGTTCCGAGCGTTCATATCGATAGACCTTGCCAGGATCCAAGAGATCGAGGATTACATCGTGGCGCTGAGGTCCGTGGACCCCACCCTCAAGGTCGTGGACCCCAAGCAGATACACATCACCCTGAAGTTCCTGGGGGAGACGCCGGAGTCCAAGGTCCCGGTGATCGCGGAGGCGATGAGGGAGGCGGCCAAGGGCATCGAGCCGTTCACCGTCCCTCTGCGGGGCACCGGGGCGTTCCCCTCGAAGAACCGCATCCGGGTCATATGGGTGGGGATGAACGATACCTTGCCCATGGGGACCATGGCCACGCGGCTGGACGAACTGCTGTCCCAGCAGGGCTTCGAAAGGGAGAGGCGGCCGTTCGCGCCCCACCTCACGGTCGCCAGGACCAAGGTGGAATCGTCCAACCCGTCGATACGGCAGATCATCGAGAACAACGCCCAGAGCGATTTCGGGACGGTCTTCGTGGACCGCATCAGGCTCAAGAAGAGCGTCCTGACCCAGTGCGGGCCGCGGTACTCCACGGTGGAAGAGGTGGTCCTCTCCTGACCGTAGCCTTAGTGTAGTCATCGGAGTGAGATACCCTCTCCGCTCCTCCAGCGCCGGGAGAACATGAGCTGTCTCATCAAGAACATAAGGAAGGATAGGAGCGCTGGGATCGAGGGACTGCCCCTTCAGCTGATGATCATGGTGGTCATCGCCGGGCTGGGGACGGCGATCTTGTTGGGATGGATGAGCGGGATGAGCGCGCCGAGGACGATCGACGCGGTGTACTCCAACCCGTCCGAACTGGTGCTGAGCGACGGGGACCGCGACGGAATATACACTGCTTCCAGCATCTCCATGACCATCACCGTGCTGGACCAGAACGGCGAGCCGGTCACCGGCGCCACGGTGGTCCTCGACGGCTGCAACATCGTTACCGCTTCAGGCAAGCAGGTCCACGGGACCACCGACGCCTCGGGCAAGGTGCTGCTGAGCGGCCTATCGGCCTCGCAGACCGGGCGATCGGTGGGCTTCATCACCGTGACCGTCACCAAGAGCGGGATGGGGACCGACAGCTCGCTGACCATCCCGGTGATATCGGAGTGATGGCGTGAAGCGGTGGGACCGGAGGGCCCTCGAGGGCCTGCCCCTAAAGCTCCTGATAATGTCCCTCCTCATCTCCCTGACCGCCCCGGTGGTCATGGGAAGCATGGAGAGCTACGAGCGGTCCACCGCCCGTTCGATCATGGTGGCCGAGGCCGGGCAGGTGGTCGAGGTGGTCGAGGAGGTCATGTCCGCCGGGGAGGGAAACCGCAGGATCGTCACCGTTACGCTGCCGGCGAGCGCGGACCGCTTCCATCTCGTGCTGGAGATCGGCGGTCCCCTGGACCGGGGGTCCTCGCTGACCGTACGGTGCGCCTGCGACGGACTGGCGTTCTCGACGATCGCGCCGGAGAGCCCGCCGGCGAGGATGACCTTCAACGGCGATACGCTCCGGCTGAGCGCGGGCGAGCACCGGCTGGCGATCGAGTGCGTCAGGGTCGACGGCCGAACGGTGGCCTCCCTGGAGGTCATGCCGTGATCGAGTTCGTGATGTCCCGGGTGTGGATGGTCGTCGCCGGGCTGGCCGTGGCCGCGGTCATCATGGCGGCCTTCGGAGGCCTCAACGATGGCATCGCCGAGCACCGGAGCATGGCCGGTGCCGGATCGATCGCCGACCTCATCGAGGAGCTCGAGGCCGAGGCCGGGGCGGCGGAGATGAGGGTCACCATGGACGGAATGATCGCCGACGGGGAGACCATAGTCATCCATCCAGGGTCCATATGGGTGCAGGGCGACGGCCGGAGCAGGGCAGTGGCCTGCTCCTCGAATATCATCCTATTCGACAACGGCCGGACGGTCGACGAGCTCCGGCTGGCAAGCGGGGACGTGATCGTCGTCAGGGCATCGTCGGGCACGGTTCAGCTGGAAAAGGTGTCCACGATGTGACCCAGGGCCTCGACGAACTTACGGCATTCCTGCTCGGTGTTGTAGAGGTAGAACGATGCCCGGGCGCAGCCGTCGATCTTCCTGGACCGGAAGAAGGGATGCATGCAGTGCATGCCCGAGCGGATCTGCACCTTGGCGATCTCGTCGATGATCATCGCCACGTCATGCGAGGTCATGCCGCGAATGTTGAACGGGAAGAGGCCTTCCCGGAGGGACGGGTCCTGAGGATCGAGCACAGTGAGCGCCTCCATGTCCTTCACGCCATCGGAGACCAGTCGGTTCAAGCGCTTCTCGTGCTCCGCCAACTCCTCCATCCCCACGCCGCGGAGGTAGTCCACGGCGGCCCCGGTCCCGATCACCCCGGAGTAGTTCAGCAGGCCCGCCTCGAACCGCTCCGGAGGCGGGAGGAACTCCACACTCTCGTAATCGGTCATGCCGACGCTTCCGCCTCCCCCCAGCAGGGGCTCGATCCTCGGCAGCAGCTCCTTCTTGGCGTACAGGACGCCGACGCCGGAGGGGCCGAGCATCTTGTGCACGGAGAAGCAGAACACGTCCACGTCCATATCCTCGACGTCAATGGGACGGTGCGGGGCGGACTGAGCACCGTCGAGCATGACGACGGCCTTCCGATCGTGGGCCAGCTCGATGACCTCCTTGGCCGGCAGGGTCGTCCCGGTGACATTGTTGGTGTGGACCATGGACACCATGGCCACGTCGGCGGTGAGCGCGTCCTTGTACGCCTCGAGGTCGAACAGGCCTGACGGCGGGGTGGGCACCAGGCGGTGCTTTATCATGCCCTCGGCGTGCATCTGCAGCCAGGGCACGTGGTTGCTGTTGTGCTCCATGTCCGTCGTCAGCACCGCCGCGCCCTTGGGGAACGGATATCCCTTGGCCACGATGTTCAAGCCCTCGGTGCAGTTCTTGGTGAACACGATGCACTGGGGATCGGAGCAGCCGATGAACTCGGCGACCTTCTCCCTGGCCTCCTCGATCTTGATCGAGACCCTGGTGGCAAGGCGGTGCACGGACCTCCCGCCGCACGCCGGGTACTCCATGTAGTACTCGTTGATCGCATCGATGACCTGCCTCGGCCTCATGGACTGGCAGGCGCTATCGAGATAGATGATGTCCCTGTCGGGGGACGAGTAGATCGGGAAATCCTGACGCAGCCGCTCGACGTCCATGGGCGTCCCTCGCATTCCGATTACTCGTATTTCAGTTTATGCCGCTGGTCGGATGAAAATGCTTTTTATCTTTCGAGTCCGTCCTAGACTGTATGAGGGCATCGGGGCAGGTATTAACGATTGTTATTTATAACGCGGTCGAATATGCCTACCCAGATAAAAGGTGAGCCGATGGAACGTGTATATTTCGACAACAGCGCCACCACCAAGGTGGACCCCCGGGTCCTGGAAGAGATGCTGCCGTACTTCACCGATCACTACGGCAACGCCTCCTCCCTTCACTCCTTCGGGCGGGACGCCTATGACGCGATGGAGCTGGCCAGGGAGAGGACCGGAAACGCTCTAGGCACGGCGCCCAGGGATATCATCTTCACCTCCGGGGGGACGGAGTCGGACAACCTGGCATTGCAGGGAGCGGCCTATGCCCTCGCCGGGAAGGGGAAGCACATCATCACATCGATGATCGAGCATCATGCCATCCTCCACACCTGCCAGTTCCTGGAGACCCAGGGGTTCAAGGTCACCTATCTGCCCGTCGACGCCGAGGGCCTGGTCTCGGTGGAGGGCCTGAAGAACGCCATGACCAAGGAGACCACCGTGGTCTCGATCATGGCCGCGAACAACGAGATCGGGTCCATCCAGCCCATAAAGGAGCTGGCGGAGGTGGCAAAGGACGGCGGCGCGCTGTTCCACACCGATGCGGTGCAGGCGATGACCAAGGTCCCGATGGACATGTCCAAGCTCAAGGTGGACATGCTGTCGCTCTCGGCCCACAAGGCCCACGGACCGAAGGGGGTCGGGGCGCTGTATATTCGAAAGGGCGTCAAGCTCCGGCCGATCATCTACGGCGGGGGGCATGAGCGCGGGCTGCGCTCCTCGACGGAGAACATCCCCGGGATCGTCGGGCTGGGGAAGGCGCTGGAGATCGGGATGAGCGAGATGGAGGACAGCGTCGCCAAGATGTCGAAGATCCGGGACCGGCTCATCGAGGGAACGCTGGACGCGGTGCCCCGCTCCTACCTGAACGGGCCGAGGGGCGAGAAACGCCTTTGCAATAACGCCCACTTCCGCTTCGACTTCATCGAGGGGGAGGGCATGATCCTGCACCTGGACATGAAGGGCTTCGCCGCCTCGACCGGATCGGCGTGCTCGACCAAGAGCCTGGAGCCGTCGCATGTGCTCAGGAGCCTCGGCCTCAAGCACGAGGAGTGCCACGGGTCGCTGCGCCTGTCGCTGAGCAAGTTCAATACCATGGATGAAGCCGAAAGGTTCATCACCACCATAGGCCCGATAGTCGAGAACCTGAGGAAGATGTCGCCGTTAAAGGAGGGAGTTGACTACAATGTCGCCACCGTACACTGAGAAGGTCATGGAGCATTTCACCAACCCGCACAACGTGGGAGAGATACCGGACGCCGACGGCATCGGGCAGGTCGGCAACCCGGTATGCCTGGTCAGCGGGACGATGATCCAGCTCAACAATCACTATCAGAGCATTGAGGAAGTGCCGGTGAAAGAGCGGGTCCTGACCCACGAGGGAGTGTACTCGACGGTCGAGCAGAGGTCCGTGCGCGACTACAGTGGCCCGATCGTCCGACTGAAGAACAAGCTCGGCACGGTGGAGATGACTCCGGAGCACCTCGTCCTCGCGGTCAAGCGGCCGGGACAGCACAAGTACAACTACACGCGGCACAAGAAAAGGCTCAAGCCCGAATGGCACCACGTCAGCGACCTGGAGCGTCGGGACATTGCCGTCTATCCCATCCTGAAGGTGACCAAGGACCAGGACTACTTCGAGCTCGAAAAAGAAAAGAACACTTTGCTCAGAGGCTCGCGAATTGAATTGCCTGACAAGGTTTCCGTGGATGCTGATTTCCTAACGCTTGCAGGATATTATATCGCGGAAGGGAGCGCAATCCCGAACGCTTCCCTCTATTTCTCTTTCAACATCGACGAGAAGGAGTATCAAGAGGATGTTGTCAGGATATTCGATAAAGTATTCGGGATAACTGCCAAAGTGGAGATTAGAGAGGACTGCAATGTCTCTTGTGTTGTTGTTCATAATGTGGATCTAGCCAATCTCTTCTCTCGAACATTTGGTCATGGAGCATCGAACAAGCACATCCCGGACTTCATGCTGTTCCTTCCGCCGGATAAGCAGGTCCATCTGCTGAAGGGCCTGTGGCGCGGCGATGGATATGTTAACCTAGAGAGGAAAGGCGCACGGGCAGGTTATGCCACCATTTCCGTTCAGCTCGCTGGGCAGATCAAGACGCTGCTTCTGAGGCAGGGAATCATACCCTCAATGTACAAGGAGAAAGGCTCGGTCATGGAGGGCATTTCCCACAGCGAGGCATACCGCATACATATCGGGGACATCGACTCGCTCAAGAAGTTGTGCGCCATCCTCGGGGTGGAATGCCCGCTGACAGGAACGAGCAAAGAGCACTCGTGGATAAAGGACGGGCTCCTGTACACGCCGATCACATCGTACGAAACATTCGAATATTCGGGAAAAGTGTGCAATTTCGAAGTTTTAAACCAACATTCGTACGTAACTGACGCTTTTACTACGCACAATTGTGGTGACATGATGTACATCTACATCAAGGTCAAGGACGACGTCATGACCGACGTTAAGTTCAAGACCTTCGGGTGCGGGGCGGCCATCGCCACCAGCAGCATGGTCACCGACCTGGCGAAGGGCAAGACCCTAGAGGAGGGCCTGAAGATCACCAGGAAGGACGTCGCCGACAACCTCGGCGGGCTGCCGCCTCAAAAGATGCACTGCTCCAACCTGGNNCCGCCACTGCCTCCCGACGCCAAGAAGCCGCACGAGGACGACCACTGCGAGACGGACGTGGACTCCCCGATCCACATCGAGGACTCGGTCCCGAAGAAGTGAAACGCCTTCGTCCAATCTCTTTTCTTCTTTATCACTCACCCGCCTTGATCAGGTCAGGAACGGACGGTCGATCGTCACCGAAGGCTTTTCATCCCATTACGCAATCGGTCCAGCGATGACCACGCTCGAGGTGGACCTCGCCGGCATAAGACTTAGGAACCCCACGCTACTGGCGTCAGGCGTGATGGGCGAAACGGGAGACTCGCTCCTCCGGGTAGCGGAGGCGGGCGCTGGCGGTCTCGTCACCAAGTCCATAGGGCTCGAGCCCCGAAAGGGATACCCGAATCCCACGTTGGTCGAGCTCCCGGACGGGTACATCAATGCCATGGGCCTTCCCGGTCCGGGAATCGAGGCGTTCGCCGAGGAGATGGAGGTCGCCAAGAAGGGCAACGTACCGATAATCGGCAGCCTGTTCGCCGCGGTCCCCGAGGACTTCACCACCCTCGCTGGAAAGATGGAGGATTACGGCGCGGCGGCCATCGAGCTGAATCTCAGCTGCCCGCACGCTAAGGGATACGGGATGGAGGTGGGCATCGATCCCGAGGCAGTTGGGACGATCATCACTTCCGTCAAGGGTGCGGTCACCATCCCGGTCATGGCCAAGCTGACGCCGAACACCCACCGCCTGCTTGACGTCGCCCGGGCGGTGGAGGCGGCCGGCGGGGACGCCATCGTCGCCATCAACACCGTCAAGGCGATGGCCATATCCGTCGAGGCAAGGAGGCCGATACTGTACAACCGCACTGGGGGACTATCCGGCCCGGCGGTCAAGGGCGTCGGCCTGAGGTGCGTGTACGAGCTGCACGGAGCGGTGAAGATCCCCATCGTCGGGGTCGGGGGCATCGAGAGCTCGCGGGACGTCTTGGAGTACATGATGGCCGGGGCGAGCGCGGTCCAGATAGGCAGCGCGGTCGGCCGCCGGGGGCTCAAGGTGTTCAGCGAGATATGTCACGGGCTGACGGAGTACATGATCGCGAACAAGCATCGAAGCCTCAAGGAGATCGTGGGGGTGGCCCATGCTCGTTGAGACCAGGGTCAGGGAGCGCATCGAGAGCGGCAAGGGGATCACCACGCTGATCTTCGAGGCGCCGATGGCCGCCCGGCCCGGGCAGTTCGTCATGGTCTGGATACCGGGGGTGGACGAGATCCCCATGTCACTGTCGCACATCGGCGGTCACGCCGGAATAACCGTGAAAGAGGTCGGAGAGGCGACCCTCGCGCTATCCAACCTGCGCCCCGGCGACATGGTCGGCCTGCGCGGCCCGTACGGCAACGGATGGAAGCTCGATGCCAAGCGCATCCTGGCGGTCGGCGGCGGGGTCGGCATGGCGCCGATCATCCCCGCGGTCGAGGCCGTGGGCGATCGCGGCCGAGTGGACGTGGCCATAGGCGCGCGCAACGCCGGCGAGATAATCTTCGAGGAGCGGGCCCGTGCCGCATCATCGGACGTCCGGGTGACCACGGACGACGGCAGCCACGGCCTCAAGGGCACGGTAGTGGCGCTCGCGGACGCGATGATGAAGGAGAAGCGCTACGACATGGTCCTGGGCTGCGGTCCGGAGGTCATGAACCGCTTCCTGCTGAAGGCGTGCGTCGAGAACAACGTCCCCTGCCAGCTGTCCCTCGAGAGACTGATGAAGTGCGGCTCCGGGCTGTGCGGATCGTGCGTCATCGACGGCCTTCGCGTGTGCGCCGACGGCCCGGTGTTCACGGGCGAGCAGGTGCTAGGCATGAAGGAGTTCGGGAAGTGCAAGAGGGACGACGCCGGGCTCAGGGTGAAGCTGTAGGGATGACCTGGGCGACGATGTCGTTGAACTCGGCGTTGCTCACCCTCCCCTTCTTCTCCCCGAGTTCCTTGATGCGCTTGCAGATCTCCGCTGCCTGCTGGTCGGTGGCCTCGATGCGCATCTCCTCCAGCCGCCTCTTGACGTAGTTCACGCCGGTCTTCTTGCCCATGATGATGTGGCGCTCGTTCCCGACCGCCTCCGGCGGGATGGACTCGTAGGTCATGGGGCAGTTAAGGATCGCGGCGACGTGGATGCCGGACTCGTGCGCGAACACGTTGGTACCGACAAGCGGCTGGTTCCTCGGCTTGTGCAGGCCGGACACCTGGCAGATGTGATCGGACAGCGCCTTCATCTTGGTGCAGTCGATGCCGATGTCCAGGCTGTAGAGGTACTTCAGCGCCACCGCGAACTGCTCCAGCGGCACGTTCCCGGCGCGCTCCCCGATGCCGTTGACCGTGGTAGTTACCGCCGCGGCTCCCGCCTTCACCCCGGCGATGGCGTTGGCGGTCGCCAGTCCGAAGTCGTTATGGAGGTGCAGCGCGATCGGCACCTTCACCTCCTGCCTGGCCCTGGTCACGAGAAACTCGATCGCCTCCGGGGTCGCGCACCCCAGGGTGTCGGTGACCCCGACCCTCGCCGCGCCGTTGGCCTCCGATTCACGGTAGAATTGCATAAGGAAGTCGAGGTCCGTCCGGGTGGTGTCCTCCGCGCTCACTGAAGCCGGTACCCCTCTCGCCTTGCAGTAGTCGAGCGCGTCAGCGGTCATTGCCAGCACCTCTTCGCGGGTCTTCTTCATCTTGTACTTGAGGTGGATCTCGGACGTGCCGACGAACAGCAGCACCATGTCCACGCCGGCGTCCACCGCGGCGTCTATGTCCCCCTTGGTCACCCGGGACAGCGCCAGGATGTCGGCCTTCAGCCCGAGCTCGGATATCGTCCGTATGGTCCTTACCTCGTTCTCCGAGACCGCCGGGAAGCCCGCCTCGATCTGATGGACGCCGGCATCGTCGAGCATCCTGGCGATGGCGGCCTTCTGCTCCGGGGAGAACGCCACGCCGGGGGTCTGCTCCCCATCACGGAGGGTGGAATCGTACACGATGACCTTGGTGCCCTTCAGCACCGGGTTGAAGGGGCTGACCGCTGCCTTGTCCATGGATGGTTGAAGCGGAGAGAGATTTATAACATTATTTAATGAGCGGCGATGCTTCCATGTCGGACGCCGATAACCATCGTGAAGGATGCCTGACGATCAGAATATTATTCTCAGTTAGAAATGTGTATAAGCATCCGCCTCATACCTGTCCCGGAGTGTTCTGATGAACTGTCCAAAGTGCGGCAAGGAGATGGAGCACGGGTTCGTCCGCTCGGAGAGCTTCATCGGTGGGGTCAAGTGGATGGCCGAGAGAAGCTCCAAGAGCCTCGGCCTGGAGGGGCTCGCGAAGCCCGATGCGCTGGGCTTCTGCTTCATGGAAGGGTTACGCTGCCGGGAGTGCCGCACCATAGTTATTCAATACTGAACCCCATGTCCGGAGCATGTCCGCGGATGCTTCTCCCCTAAGGCGATGGTGGAAGGCCTACGAGCTCAGGGTCTACATGATCCTGACCCTGGCCGCCCTCTTCATGTTATCGGTGGGGGTGCTCCTCGGCAACGGGCTGGTGGCTGGGCTGAGCATCCTGCTGCTGATCTTCCTCGCCACCTACACCGTGTACGCCTACCTCCGCCGGGACCGGTGACCGAAGCGGGGCACCGCCTGCACGAACGGCCACTTCGGCGAGCGCTCGAGGCGGAAGATGATCAGCGTGACCATTATGGGAACGAGGGTCACCATGGCGGGGACGAATATTTCCTCAGGGATCCCGAACGCGGAGACGGTGAACTTTGAGGCCTTGACCGTCCCGTAGAACTGCTTCTGGACCGCCTGCCCGTCGGCCCCTGCGGCGTTGACATATATGGTGTAGGGATAGGTCCCCTCGACCTCGTCGGGCATCCGGGTCTGCGGGCTGACGAACTCCCTGGTCTCGCCGGCGTGGACCACCTCCGAGCCGGAGTACACCTCGTACCAGGTCTGCATCCCGGGCCAGCTGATGAGCAGCGCGACGAGCTGCACACTCATGTCCGTCGTCCCGGTGTTCTCAATCGTTACCCGAAGGTACTCGTTGAAGTTGACGTGCACCTCTCCGGAGAATTCCGCCTCCGCGGACCAGTCCGCGCTGGCGGTGCCCAAGCCGAGTGACAGCATGATAATCAATGCGGCCAGCGTCACTGCAGCACTTTTGGCGGACATCACGGCAGCGAATCGCGTGCCTGGGCAATATATCTTTTTGGTCATGCCTGAGGCTGGTCCCCATCATCCTTCTGAACCGAATAGGCGCGCTTGGCCAACGGGGCGGCGGAGATGCCGTGGGCGAAGACGCTGATGACGACGGTCAAGAGCCCCGCGGTCACCACGACGCTCATGCCCGGTATGCTCTCGTATCGGCCTATGGCAATGATGACAAGCACGATCGATGCCAGCCCTCGAGGCCCAAACCACCCCATGAACAGTTTGTCCTTGATCCTCAACCTCGTCCCCAACAACGATACCCAGACCGGCAACATCCTCACCAGGCTGAGGCTGAGCAGGGCGTAGAGGACGATCGACCAGGTAATGTTGGGGGCCAGATAGGCGAAAGCGGGACCGAGGATGAAGAAGACCCCCAGGCTCAGGGCCTCACCTTGCACCTCGGCGTACTCGACCTGTTCCTCTGTAATATTGGCGCGATATGCGGCGACGGCCAGGCCTGCGATGTAGGCCGAGATGAACCCACTTCCTCCGACGATGTCGGCCACGAAGAACGAGAGCAGCGCCAGTACGATAAGGGCGAGCGGACGGCGCTTCGAGGACATCCATTCCCTACGGATGGATCTGTTGATGAGCACCGCACCGACGACCCCCACGAACGCACCGATGATGATGCCGAGACCGATCTGTTCGACGGAAAAGAGGATCCATGTAGTGGCTGATATCTGGCCTGCCTCCTCCTGTGCCAGTATTATGAACAATGCGAAGAACGGTATCGATCCGCCGTCGTTCAGCCCGCTCTCGACGTCCAAGGCTTCGCGTATCCTCTGGGGGACAAGCTTGTTGTGGAGGATCGCCTGACCCAGGGCGGCATCGGTCGGCGCCAAGATGGCACCGATCAGCCCCGCCTCCGCAAGTGAGAGGCCGGTGAGGACGATGAGCGACAGGATGGTGCCCAGGCCGATGGAGAGGGGGAGACCGATGAACAGGAGCCTCACCGGCAGGCGGTTCCTTCGAACGGTCCCGAAGTCCACCATTGCGGCGTCGCTAAACAAAGCCAGGGACAGGGCCAGTTCGGCATAGATAACTATGAGCTCACGGTTCTCTTGAAAGTGCACAACCCCTAGGGCTACCGGGCTTACCAACAGCCCAGCTGCGAAAAATAACATTGGCGGGGTCAGGACGCTGTCCCTCAGCCTTCCTGCTATGAGCGAATAGGCCAGCAACGTGCCGAGCAGGACCGTCACAAGGGCGAACGTTTCCGACATGGCCCCGTGGATTAAGATTCAATGGCCTCGTATACAAGGCTTTGGAACGTGGAGAAGCTTCCTCCAGCATCTCTGGCCCAGTGCCCGGAACCCCGCCGGATGTTCGGCTGCCGTCCGACCACCGATCATGCTGGTCCGATCGTCATTCGAAAATGTTTTCTAAAACATTATCCTAACACCGCGCTCGTGAAGAGCTCGGCCCGCACGCAGAACAATCCCAATTTCATCAAG
>DAVH01000038.1:14292-47963 GCA_002508545.1 Methanomassiliicoccus sp. UBA6 | reverse complement strand
AGGCCGCGCCGAAGAAGAAGGCCGCCGGGACCAAGACGGCGGCGAAGAAGACGGCCGCCAAGAAGCCTGCGGCAAAGAAGACCGCGAAGAAGCCGGCGGCCAAGAAAGCGACCGAGACCACCGTGGCCGCCGAGTGATCGGTCGGACTCGTGCGCGTCCCGGCGCCTCTTCCTCTTTTATTTCAGTGAGCGGGGCCTCGATCAGCAGTGATCGTGCTCATGGTCGTGTTCGTGATCGTGCTCGCCGTGATGATGCTCGTGCTTCTCCAGGTCCTCCAGGGTCAGGTGGGCGCCCGGGACCGACAGCTCCTGCCGGACCAGGGGATCGACGATCTCCTGTATCCTGGACCGCTTGAGGCCGTAAAGCAGGACGTTGATGATGACGTCCATCTCTTCGATGCCATCCTCGAGCTTGCCCCGGGTGTGAGGCGCTCCGGACGCATCGACCACGCTGATCGCCAGGAACCCCTTTCGGTCGGTCTCCACTATGCACTTGATGTGGCCGATGAGGTCCGCGCCGGCCTTGACGCATTCCAGCGCGATCTTGGTCAGCAGGCCCTCTATCCTGCGGGTGAGCTCGGCGGGCGACACGGCTTCATGAAGGTGCACGTCCGCGCCGACGGCATAGGCGGCGAAGTCGGGGGTGATCATGGGGTCACCACCGCGTCGACGACCTTGTCCACGTTGGTCCCCTCGGTCGCAGAGATGGGAATGATGGGCTTTGTCGAATTGATGTCCCTGAGCCTGGCGGTCATCCGCTCGACCTCCGAGGCGCTGACGGTGTCCATCTTATTGATAAGGATGAGGTCGGCGGCCTCCACCTGCTTCGTCAGCGGGCGACCGAGGGCCTTGAGGATGACGTCGAAGCGCGAGGCGTCGACGATGACCGCGGATATGATCCGGCTCAGCCCTTTCCCCTCGTACATCTCCATGGCGCTGACGATGGCCGAGGGGTCGGCGACGCCGGTCGGCTCGATGACCAGGAGGTCGGGGTCGATCGCGGCCTCGATGTCCTGCACCGTCTGCAGGAGGTCCGCTCCCAGGGTGCAGCAGATGCAGCCGCTGGCAAGCTCCTTCACGTTCAGCCCGTACTTGGACATCACCTTGCCATCGATCCCCACCGTGCCGAAGTCGTTGACGACGATCACGACCTTCTTCCCAGTGCGCTCGATGATGCGTTCAATGACCGAAAGGAGCAGGGTGGTCTTTCCCGAGCCCAAAAAACCAGCGACGATGAGCATCTCCATGTGAGCACCTAACCGTGCTGCGATTCGAAGGACGATATATAACTATATCCGCCGAAAGGCCGCGACTACCTCAGCTTGGTCAGCTGATGCCGCAACGTGGCGGGAAAGGGAGGTCGCAAGCACTCAGGGCCTTCCTGCTCATCATCGAGCCCCTGGAAGTGGCGCTCCAGCGCCTCCCTCTCCTCGGCGATGCGCCGGTTGCGGCACCGTGAGCACTCCACCCTCTTGCCCAGGCCGTGCTTCCTCTTCACGACCTCCGAATCCAGATCGGCGATGGCGCCACAGCCGCACAGGGCTTTGTTCATCGAGTTCGGACCAAACATGAGCTCTGCTCCCAGCAATGCTTGATCCCATTGGATCGACCCTCGGCAATCCCATCCCGTCCCTTCGGACGCGCTTCTACCTCGATGATCCCATGAGAGCGTCATAGCATTCGCTATCTTCTATTATATTTAATTTGCACGAATACCTTGAAATACCTGTTCCGCGGCCGAGGGTGACCCCTCACACGGCACTTGGTTCACAACAGGTATAGTAGGCAGAACTGGAGGCCCACCTTAAAGATTTCCATATCAAGTTAAAACAACAGAACATGTTCAGAGAATCGACTGGCATTGCGATCTGGTTATCTCTGGCGATTTTAATGCTATTAATTAAAAAGGGCCGAATGACGTCAGACAGCGTCGGCCGCGTCCGGTCCCCCGTTCCGAGGGCGGTAGGGATAGACCTCGACATCCACCGGGATGCCATTGCGGACGCTCTGGGTCACGATGCAGAAGTCCTCGAAGAGAGGGCGGCACCGCTTGAATCTCTCCTCGTCCTCGATCTGCGGGAACATCTTCACCGTCATGTGGGTGATGCGCAGGCGTCCCTTCTCGTTCCTCTCGATGGTGGTGGAGACCTCGGCGCAGATATTGGGCACCTCGGACCGCGCCTTCTCCATGCAGAAGACGAGCGACGCGCACAGGCAGTTGCCCACCGCGGCCGCGAGCAACTTGCCGGCATTGGGGTATTCGCCCGAGCCCAAGGGGGCCGGCTCATCCACCATGATGTCCTCGATCTTGTCGCTGTTGAACGATACGCGGAACTTGTAGTGCTCCACCCGGCACATCCTGGTTATGAACTCGCCATCTTCCAATTACGGCATCTCCATCTTCTCGAGCTGTCTGAGCACGTCGGCCCTTATCTCCCTTGCGGAGCGCTCCGGCGCCAGACGGTGCCCTCTCTCCATGAGCTTGGTGTAGGCCGGCTCCATCAACTCGCCGCACAGGCCGCAGCAGGGAACCTCGTTGCTCCTGGCGGACACCTCGAAGTTGAAGCAATCGGGGCAGCGGAACAGGTGCTTACGCCCGCCGAACTTGCCGCGCTTGGCCACCGGGGCATCCTCGATCTCCACGATGTCCAGGGCGAAGTCCACCGTGGGGGCGTTGGATATGCTGGTGCCGACCCCGAAGCCGTCCGCCCCTGCCTGGGCCAGGGAAGGCAGGGTCTTCTCGTCCAACCCGCCGGAGACGAATATCTTCACCTGCTCGTAACCCCTCAGGTCCAGCTCCCACCGGACCTCGCGTATCAGCTCGGTGAACGAACCCCGGCGGGACCCTGGGGTGTCCAAGCGGACCCCGGCCAGGTCCTTCACCGCCTTGCACGCGGCGATGGCCTCCGTCTTCTCGTCGGAGTAGGTGTCGACCAGGACGACCCGGGGGACGGACGGGTCGATGACCTCGGCGAAGGCCTTGAACGCCGCTATGGAGTCACCCATCATGATCACCAGTGCGTGGGGCATGGTGCCCTCGGGGGGCTTGCCGATCGTCTCCGCCCCGATGAGCGAGGACACCGCGTCGCATCCTCCCACGTAAGAGGAGCGATCGAGCATGGGCGAGATGGCGGGATGGGTCCTCCTGATCCCGAAGGCGATCATGGGGTGATCGCCGGCGGCCTTCCGGCAGCGGGCGGCCATGGTCGCCACGCCAGTGGAGTGGCACAGGAAGCCGAGCATGGGGGTCTCGAAGATGCAGTACTCCTCGTACGGTCCCTCGATGTTCAGCACCGGAAGCTTCACCCCGCTCTGGGTGCGCGACGGGAAGATCGTGCCCTCCGGAAGGCCCCAGATGTCAATATCCTTCCCCTCCATGAGGCGGAGGGCCTCCTCCACGCCGGTGAGCACGGCCCACGGCCACTCCCTTGGGAGCTTGGCCACCGTCAGCTCGGCCAACGCGGTCTTCTCCGAGAGCCCCTTGGCCTTGAGGATCTCCATGGTCCTGACGAAATAGATGTCCGTCGTTCGTCCGCTCAGGATCTCCTCGTCGGAAGCGGTGAAGAATCGCTTCCCCTCCTTTCGTTCCATGTCCTTGGTCCCTCGGAGTGCGGAGAACGGTTCCTGTGCGTTTAACTTTATGCGTGCGAGTGGCCACGCTGCGAAAGCGATCGTCAAGGGCACTTTCGGCCATTTACTAAAAAGGGCGCGAGCCCCGGCCGACCTCCGGCATCAGCATGGTCGGGAAGACCGGAACTCATGCTAGCATGGCATCATTCAAGGCCTCATCGGAGGCGATGGTGGATGTTGCGGGGAGCTTCGCTCGAAAGAGCGAGGCAGCTCACCGATCCCCGGCTCGGTCAGTCGCCGGAGCGGAACGCCGAGCGGCCGGCGTACACCGCGTTCGCCCCCAGGTGCTCCTCGATCCTCAGCAGGCGGTTGTACTTCGCCGTCCGCTCCCCGCGGGCCGGAGCGCCGGCCTTGATCTGCCCGCACTCGAGCGCCACGGCGATGTCGGCGATTGAGGTGTCCTCCGACTCGCCCGAGCGGTGGCTTACCATGACGGCGTACCCGGAGCTCTTGGCCAGCGCCGCGGCCTCCATGGCCTCCGACACCGTGCCGATCTGGTTGACCTTCAGCAGGAGCGCGTTCCCGGCCTTGGCCTCGATGCCCTTCCGCAGCCGCTCGGGGTTGGTGACGAACAGGTCGTCCCCCACCAGCTGCAGCTCCCTGCCCATCCTTTCGGTCATTGCCGCCATGGTCGCGAAGTCGTCCTCCATGACGGGGTCCTCGAGGCTGATCAGCGGGTAGCGGGCCTTGAGGTCGGCGTAGAAGTCGACCAGCTCGCCGGGGCTCAAGCTCTTCCCGTCCACGGTGTAGACGCCGTTCTCGTAGAACTCCGAGGCCGCCGCATCCATGGCCAGGCACACGTCCTTTCCCGGCACGTAGCCCGCCGCCTCGATCGCCTTGACGATGACGTCGAGCGCCTGATCGGTGGTGTCGACGGGGGGAGCGAAACCGCCCTCGTCCCCGATGTTGACCGCGCCGACCCCGTAGGCGTCCTTCAGCTTCTTCTTCAGGGAGTGGTACACCTCGACCCCGGTGCGCAGCGCCTCGGCGAAGGTCGGCGCCCCCACCGGGGCGACCATGAACTCCTGGATGCGCAGCTTGGTACCGGCGTGCTTGCCGCCGTTGAGGATGTTCATCATCGGTACCGGGAGCACGTGGCTCCCGGCCCGGAGATGCTCGTGCAGCGGGATGCCCTTGACCTCGGCGCCCGCCCGGGCGACCGCGAGAGACACCGCCACCATGGCGTTGGCCCCTAGCTTGGACTTGTTGGGCGTCCCGTCCAGCTCGATCATGCGGCGGTCCGCTCCCCTGAGGTCCGCGACGTCCGTGCCCACCAGGGCGGGGGCGATGATCTCACGGATCCCGCGGACGACGTTGGTCACGCGCTTGCCGCCGTACCGCTCGCCTCCGTCCCTGATCTCAAGAGCCTCATAAGAACCGGTCGACGCCCCGGAGGGAGCTATTGCGGTGACCGTTAACCTGCCCGCCTCGACCTCTGCTTCTACCGTCGGATTGCCTCTGGAATCAAGGACCTCCCGAGCCCACACGCGAGTAATCTTGGACGACATGATATCCCTGCTTCGATCTGTGCGAGGGTAGATATGGATGGACCTATTAATTTAATGGGCGGCCTACCGGGCGATCTTGACCGGCGGGCGGATATCTCCCTCGATGACCTCCATGTTGCGCTCCAGGAGGGCCATCTCTCGCACGTCCAGCGCTCTCGGGTCCACCGAGATGATAAGCCGGGACTTGTACTCCATGACCACCTCGGTGATGCGGTGGATCATCTTGAGCACCTTGTCGAAGCCGTTGTTGACGATCAGGAACTCGATCCCGTCGATCATCACCACGCTGTCATCGGACTTCTCGATGAACCGGATGATGGTATCGCCCAGGATGCCGATGTTGGCCGGGTT
This sequence comes from Methanomassiliicoccus sp. UBA6, assembly GCA_002508545.1. Lineage (GTDB taxonomy): Archaea > Thermoplasmatota > Thermoplasmata > Methanomassiliicoccales > Methanomassiliicoccaceae > UBA6. Next base: position 42,475 of record DAVH01000038.1, on the reverse strand, counting down.
GACGTAGACCTTGCCCAGCTGGTTGCTCAGCCAGATGATCGGCGTCTCCTCCAGCCCATACTCCTGCCGCACGATCGCCGGGTACTGGCGGGTGATGCACAGCCCCTGGATGTTGTGGGTGACCTGGTCGGTGAATATCTCGAAGGACTTGACCGCCTTCTGTTCCTTCACCACGTAGCTAAGCCCGGGGCGCAGCTCGTATTTCTTCGCCGCCTTGGCCGCCTTCTCCTTGCCCTCGGATTCGCCCTTCTTCTTGCCGAACAGCGAGAACAGGCGGGGCTCCTCCTTGGGCTGAGGGGCCTCGGGCGGCGCGGCCTTCTCTTCCAGAATGGACCGGAGACGGTCGGACAGGTCCTTGTTGTTGAACGGCTTCCGGATGTAGCCGGACACTACGTCCTGGAGGCCGAAGATGTCCGTCCCGACGTCCGTGGTCGCCGTCAGCATCATGACCTTGGTGTTCGCGGTTATGCCCTCTTCCTTGAGCTTCCGGAGGACGGTCCACCCGTCCATGTCCGGCATGTTGATGTCAAGGAGCACGAGATCAGGACGCTCGGCTGCCGCCTTCTCCAGCGCTTCCCGCCCCCCGGAGGCGGTCATTGGTTCGAAGCCAGCGCCCGAGACGAGCTCGGACACAATATCCAAGATGGCTGGATTATCATCAACGATAAGAACCTTCTTGATACCCAATGCCCCCTGGACTTGTCGCTGACGTCAAAGCGATAAGCTTGGTTAAAAACCTATCTCTTCCAGTTAAGAAGAGTGTGTTCGGGAGGCTTGGACCTCCACGAAAGATAGCCAGGGGAAGGCTCAAGCCTTTCTGCTTTCCTTGGCCTTTTGGCGAAGGCCTTCATACCCGCACTTGCGGCAGCGCGTGGCCCTCGGCGCATTGCGCGCGTCGCACTTCATGCAGACCTTCTTGTTAAGAAGCCTCTCATCAGCTTCCTTGAAACGTGCCATCTAAATCCTCTTTCGTGATGAATATGAAGGTTCTATAAATAAATTGGCTACCGCCACGGTCAGTCAGCACTGTCCGCGCGGTGTTCGCCGACCAACACCATGAACGCCAGGAGCGATTCGAGCTGGATGCGCTCATTGGACCCTTCCACCATGCGGAACTCCGTTTCCCCGGTGCGGTCGATGAGCCTTACCTTCTCGTAATCCGGTATGTCGAGGTCGAAGATCGTGCGGTGTATCTGCTTGATGATGTCCTCACCGGACAGCCCGTAGTTGATCATGATCTCGTCCAGGCGGTTGCGGGCGGCGATGAAGTCCCCGGAGATGGCCGTTTGGAGCAGCTCCTTGACCTCCTCCGGCCTCGCCGTCCCGGTGGTGTGATAGATCAGGTCCACGGTGATGTTCTCTCCCAGAGATGCGGCCACCTGAAGGGAGTTGACGGCCTTCCTCATGTCTCCCTGGGACACGTGCACCAAGGCGTCCAGGGCATCATCGGTGATGCTGATGGTCTCCATTGCGGCGATGTGCACGAGGTAGTTGCGGACGTCCTCCGCCCGCAGGGGGCGGAAGCGGAACACCGCGCACCTGGACTGGATAGGCTCGATGATCTTGGACGAATAGTTGCATGAAAGTATGAACCGGCAGGTCTTGCTGTACTTCTCCATCGTTCGCCTCAGAGCAGCCTGGGCATCGCTGGTGAGGGCATCGGCCTCGTCCAGGAAGATGATCTTGAAACCGGCACCTCCGATAGGGGCGGTCCTGGCGAAATCCTTTATCTTGCCCCGGACAACATCGATGCCCCTCTCGTCGGAGGCGTTCAGCTCATTGAAGTTGCCTCTCCAGTTCTCGCCGAAGAGCTCCCTGGCCAGCGCGATGGCGGAGGTGGTCTTCCCGGTGCCGGCCGGACCGGCGAACATCAGGTGAGGAAGGTTCTTCGCCTCGACGTACGACTGGAGGCGGTTCACGATGTCCTTCTGCCCGATAATTTCCTTCAAGGTCTTCGGCCGGTACTTCTCGATCCAAATCTCATTCATCTGAGCTCGTTCCGAGCTAAGGTGATGGGGTCAATTAAATGTTTTGACCGCCGACCCAGGATCGTGCCAGAGAATCGCGTCGCCGGCCGGCGGGTGATGCCGCCGCCCGCACATCTAGGCCGATTTATCATAATAATACACGGCCTGAGAACGAGCAAGCGGGTTGACTGGCTATGTCCTAGACGGACGTTTTTTGCCAGTAGTATTATTAATCAAGCCAATTAATACCCCCTAAAGTGGAGGATGAGTATGTACTGTCCGAATTGTGGTAAGGATTCGGCCATAGGTAGCAAGTTCTGCGATAGTTGCGGAACGGCGCTCCCCGCCGACCAGAACACCCAGGCAGCAAATCAACAATATGCACAGACGCCCCCGTCCCAGCAGGCACCACCCTATGGACAGCCCCAGTACGGGCAACCTCAGTATGGACAGCCTTACGGGCAGCCCTATGGGCAGCCGATGTATGCGCCTGTGCCTCTGAAGAACGCCGGGCTCGCCGCCGTGCTGGCATTCCTGTGGACTGGTCTGGGACACATATATCTTGGCCTGATCACCAAGGGCATCCTGTACATGATCCTGGGGGTCGTCCTATGGATCGCGGGGATCTTCGTGGGGATCTTCACATTCGGCCTCGGGTTCCTCATTCCGATCATCTTCTGGATCTGGCAGATCTACGACGCCTACACGATGGCGAACCAGTACAATTCCACCGTCCAGCAGACCGGTCGGGCGCCCTGGTAAACCCGTTCCCCTTTCCTTTTCCTTTCTTGAGCCAGATTTTTAATATTTAATAAGAGATAGATGGCCAGGCGGCCATGCCGCCATGGAGGTAACAAGATGTACTGTCCAAACTGCGGGACCGAGTTGCCCGACAACTCAGAGTTCTGCGCGAACTGCGGAGCGAAGCTCGGCCAGGGCGCCGCCGCTCCCGTCTATCCGGCCCCGCCGTATCCGGCGCAGCCGTACGGTGCCAACCTGCCGCTGAAGAACGAAATAGTGTCGCTGATCCTGGCCTTCTTCATCCCAGGCCTGGGGCACATATACGTGGGGAAGCTTGTCAGAGGCGTAATCTTCCTGGTGAGCTACTTCGGCCTGAGCGCTCTCTCGTTCGCCCTCATTTGGGATACCATCGGCAACCTGTCCGCGACCAGCGATCCGAACTTCCTGCTGAACATCAGCAATGACCTGCTGCTCATCGTGGGCGTGATCAGCCTGGTCAGCTTCATCATCTGGATCGTGAACCTGGTCGATGTGTATCAGCAGACCAAGAAGTACAACGAGGCCGTCCGCCGGACCGGACAGGCCCCGTGGTGAGAGCATAGGAACGACGTCCCTTCGGGGACCGAGGCCGGCCCTGGTCCTGGGGGCCGGACCGGCCTCGCAATCGTTATTATCCTTGTCCAATATCCAACGTCCGCATGGCCTTCCTCGACCCTAATGAGCTGTTCTACGCCGCAACGCTGCTGTTCTTCATCTTCGATCCGTTCGCCAGCGTTCCGGTGTTCATAGCGATGACCAAGGGGTACCCCGAGGATTCACTGGTTTCCTGCGCCAACCGCGCGGTGGCGGTGGCCGCCATCCTCTTCGTTATCTTCGTGCTCATCGGCCAGCAGCTTCTGGGCGCGTTCGGCATCACCACCGACGGATTCCGGGTCGCCGGGGGCCTGGTCCTCCTGCTCATGTCCATGGAGATCATCTTCGGCCTCAGCCTCATCCGGTCGGGAGATCAGAACGTCGCGTGGGTCATCATAGCCACTCCGATCCTCACGGGGCCCGGGGTCATCGCCACGGCGATAGTCCTGACCATCCAGTTCGACCCTCTGACCGTGCTGCTGGCGGGAAGCTTCTCGCTGATCATCACCTGGTTCCTGATGCGCAATGCCCACCGCGTCACCAAGCTGGTGGGCACGCAGGTCATCGACATCTTCTCCAAGGTGGTCGGTCTGCTCATCGCGGCCATGGCCATAGAGTACATCTTCACCGGAGCGGTCAACTGGATCGCCAACAATCCGGCGGCGCTCATGCCTCTCCTCCCCGGCCTCCTGTGAACGGCAATGCGTGAACCGCCCGCCGGGGCGGAGCTTCCTGCTTCATCCACCATCGCCTCCGAGGAGATCTTACGTGATGTCAGCCTCGGATAAAGTTAATAAGGGCGGTGACGGTGGCCGCAGCCATGGTCCAGTGCTCGAAATGCGGCCGGACCGCGGTGACCTACATCCGGTATAACGGCAGCCACCTGTGCTCCGCCCACTTCCAGGAGTACGTCGAGAGGCGGGTGAAGAAGGAGCTGAGGGGACAGCTTGATATCGACAAGAGCAAGCACATAGCCGTCGCCGTCTCGGGTGGAAAGGACAGCTGCGTCGCGCTCCTCCTGGTGCACGACATTCTCTCCCAGCGAAGGGACGTCACCATCTCGGCCATCACCGTGGACGAGGGCATCGCCGGGTACCGGCCGGGAGCGCTGGAGAAGGCCATGAGGCTCTCCGCCGATCTGGGGATCGAGCATCATGTGGTCTCCTTCCGGGAGCGGGTGGGGAGGACCATGGACGATATCTCCGCGGAACTGGGGCACCGCACGCCGTGCGCGTACTGCGGGGTGTTCCGCCGCCAGTGCATGAACGACGCGGCCCGCCGGATCGGCGCGCAGGCACTTGCGACCGGCCACAACCTCGACGACGTCGCCCAGGCCATCCTCATGAACTTCACCCGGGGGGACGTCGAGAGGCTGGCCCGCATGGGCCCGCACCTCAAGGTGCAGCCGGGGCTGATCCCTCGGATCCTTCCCTTAAGGTCGGTGCCGGAGAAGGAGGCGTACCTCTACGCCCTTCTGCGGGGGATCGATTTCGAGGATTCCACTTGTCCCTACTGGGAGGCGGCGATGCGCAACGAGTACCGGGACATCATCGATGGCATGGAGGCCCGCTCGCCGGGGACCAAGCACTCCATCCTCGCCTCCTACGACGCGCTGCGGCCCCTACTGCAGGAGAAGTACCCCCAGACCGCACTGAGGCTATGTGGCTGCGGGGAGCCGTCGCCGAGCGGCCGGTGCATGGCCTGCGTCATGCGAGAGGAGCTTCTGCTCAATGGCCGGCCCGGGCAGAAGGTCCCTAGCGCCGCGGACCCTTCTCGGCGACATAGAGGTGGCAGGAGCCAAGGGTCAAGGCCATCGAGGACATCACCCGGAGCCCGCGTTCTTCCATCATGTTCTCGATATGGGCGGGCGGAGGAAAGGTGATGATCGAGTCCGCCAGGTACCTATAGGCCGCCCGGTCCCCGCCCATGGCCCGGGCGAGGAAAGGGAGCACCCTCGTCAGGTATAGCTGGAAGACCTGCCGCACCACCGGCAGCTCGGGAACGGACAGCTCCAGGACCACCAGGCGGCCTCCGGCCTTCAGCGTCCTCCGGGCCTCGGAGAGGAACGCGCCCACGTCGGCCATGTTGCGGACTCCGAAGGCGACCATCATCCGGTCGAAGGAGCCGTCCCTGAAGGGCATAGATGACGCGTCCCCCTGGACCAGCGCATACTCGGCGGTCCTCTTTCCCTCGGACCACTTCCTCACCGCCGAGGCCATCATGTTTCTGGACAGGTCGATGCCGGTGATCCGGCAGCGGCAGGAGGCCGCGGCGAGGAGGGCCATGTCCCCGGTTCCGGTGGCCACGTCGAGCAAAAGCTCGCCGTCCCTGGCGTCCAGTGCGTCCAGCGCCCTCCGGCGCCACCCGCGGTCGAGGGAGAAAGACGTCAGGCGGTTGAGATCGTCGTACGTCGCGGTGATCCCGTCGAACATGCCCTCCACCGCGGCAGGGCTCTTGTCGATCCCTCTCGCCCCATAACGGTCTCGCTTCCTCAGCTCGATGTCTCCCGGGTCGTTGAAAAAGAAAAGTAAGGGGAGGCGATGCCTCGTTGCTTCAGACCAGGTCGTGGTACTCGTACGCCTCGGTGCCCTCGTTGAGACAGTACTGCACCTTGGTGAAGTCCTTCTTGAGCTCCCAGACGTCCTTCATCACCGACTCGGGCTTCTCCTTCTTCACCACGACGCGGTAGATGAGGCGGGCGACCTCTTCCATCTCCCCCTTCTCCATGCCCAGCCTCGTGAGCTCCTGCGTGCCCAGCCTGATGCCGGAGGGCTTCACCGCACTGGTGTCGCCGGGGAGCATGTTCTTGTTGACGATGATGTTGGCCTTCTCCAGGTCCAGCGCCGCCTGCGCGCCGCCGCCGTACTTGGCCACGCTGACCGCGAGGGTGTGCGACTCGGTGAACCCGAGGTGAGGGCACATGACATCGATCCCCATCTCGTTCAGGGCGCCGCCCAGGGCCTTGGCGTTCTTGATGACCTGGCTGGCATACTTCTTGCCGTAGATCTCGTACTCGGCCATGGTGACCGCCAGGGCGGCCATGGCGTGGAGGTGGTGCGAAGAGGTCACACCGGGGAAGGCCGCCTTCTGCAGCTTGGCCTCCATCTCGTCGGTGAGCTTGTCCCCGATGATGATGCCGTGGTTGGGGCCGGGGAAGGTCTTGTGAGTGCTGGCGGAGATGATGTGCACGCCCTCCCTCAGTGGGTCCTGGAACTTGCCGCCGGCGATGAGACCTAGGACGTGGGCGGCGTCGTACCACACCGTGCTCCCGGCCTCCTGCAGCGCGTCCTGTATCTCTTTGATGGGGGTCGGGAACAGGAACACCGACAGGCCGAACTGGGCGATCTTGGGCTTCTCCTTCACCAGGAACTTGCGGGTGGCGTCGATGTCCAGGTTCCAGTTCTTGTAGTCCCAGGGGTAGTGCACGGGGTTGAGCCCGCGCAGGCCGACCGCGCCGAAGGGGGCGGTGGAGATGTGCGCGCCGGACGCCAGCTCGGGCGTGGAGATCTTGTCCCCGGGCTTGGCCATCGCCATCAGCACGGCGATGTTGGCCACGGTGCCGGAGATGGGGCGGACGTCCACGAAATGGGCCTTGAAGATCTTCCTGGCCAGCTCCAGGCACTTCAGCTCCACCTTGTCGACGTAAATGTTGCCCTGGTAGTACCTCTTGCCCGGAAGACCTTCAGCGTACCGATCGTGGAAGTCCGAGATCATCATTTCCTTGGCCAGGGGGCTCATGAGGTTCTCGGAGGCGATCATGGGGAGGGACTCCTTGAACCACTTGGTGTGGGCCTTTACCTGGTCCTTTATCCAGTAAGCATCTTCCTTCATGAATGTTACCAGGCTGACATGAGGCAACATATAAAAAAAAGTGTTGCATCTGCCCCGGGCATGCTCGAGGAAGCAGCTCCCCGGCCGCCCTCGGGACCGCTCTGAGCCTGGCCGCTGCACTATGCCAAGCGGCGACCGGTCCATGGCGGTGGAAACCTGCTTATCACGTTTTGATATGGAGACAATATATATTATTAGGGCCCAATTTTTCTTTCGCCCTCATGTCTCAAGTCTACACTCGCACTGTAAAAGCGCTCGGCGACGCCGACACGATATTCGACCGCATGTGGTCCGAGCTGAGGACCAAGGGCTTCAACATCGTGACCTGTGAGAAGCCCAACCTCATGATCGGCGAGAGGGGGACCCTTAGGATCACCCGGAAGGTCAACAAGTACCCCCACAGCCTGGTGGTGGCCTTCCATACCGGAGGAAGCAACCCGTTCGTGTCGTTCTCGTACATCATGGGCGACCTGTGGGACTACACCCAGGGAGATCAGGACTTCTTCAACCAAGAGATCAACTCCGTGATATCGTCCCTGAACCTGAACGCCTCCTACATCGATATCAAGGACGCCCGGGATGTCGGACAGGATGCCTATCTCAGCGAGCTGAGGAGCCTGGCCAAGCTGCGGGAGGACGGAGTGATCACCGCCGCCGAGTTCGACCACAAGAAAAGACAGATCATGGGCTTCTAAGCCCCGGTCATCTTCCGGGGGCCGGCGGCCCCCTTTTCTTTTCAGCCCAGCCGCTTCTTCAGCTCGCTGATGGAGGACACCGGCGATGGGTCCACGCCCTTCAGCATCGCCAGGTAATAGCTCACGTGATCGCCCAGGACCATTCCCCGCATGATGTTCTCCAGGGCCGACCCGCCCCGGAGGTCGACGACAACGGGGTCCAAGCGGAAGTCCTCGAAGATGGATATGGTCGCCCTCACGATGTCGGCCATCATTCCTTGGTCCGACGGCGCCCTCAGGAACACCGGCTGGCACTCCGGCCTGCGGTCCCCGTCGACCCAGCCCACTACCTGGTTGTGGTCCGCTTCAGGAAGCTCGCCGTACAGGCATAGCATCTTGGAGTTCTCGTTGATCTGGGTCTGCCATCGGCGGCCCGCGGGGCGGACGCCGCGGGACGAGTATACGAACGGGATCTTGTCCTGCAGGCGCATCGCCACCTGCTTGGCCGGATTTTCGTCCAACGGCACCTGGGGTGCGCACGCGCGCAGCTCCTCCCGGATGGCGGGCAGCATGTTCCGGAGGTCCTTGTCGATCGATGACAGGCCCGCCGCTCCGACCACCGATGCCGCCGCCCCAAGAAGATGCCCGAGCGCCGCCCGGGGCTGCAGGCCCGAGGGCACGATGATCGCCGGATCGCCGTTCTCCGCGCTTAGCTGCTGCAGGCGGCCCCCGGAGGTGATGACCGCCGTCGTCGCCTTCCTGCGGCGGGCCTCCTCATACATCGCCAGCGTCTCCCTGGTGTTGCCAGAGTACGATATGAGGATGGCCAGCGTCCCGCGGTCGACCCACTCGGGAAGGGTGACGTCCCTCACCACCGAGGCCATCGCCCTGGAGGTCCGCTCCATGTGGTCGCATAGTACGTCCCCGCCCATGGCCGAGCCGCCCAGCCCGCAGAGGCACAGTTTCTCCGTCCCCTGGTCGATCCTCACGTCGCTGGAGAGCGATCGGTCAAGCTGATCGGCGAGGGCGGTCATCTGTCGCAACATGCCCGAGGCATCCACCTTGGCCAGGGCATCGACGTCATCCAGCATCACGGGCATGAACGGTTGATAGCACGTTGGAATATATTAGCTGATTGATTCCACCGATGTTCCCAGGACCTCTGGCTCGGGTCTTGGACCGCCTCTGCGACCAATAATTCGGTAGCTACCGGAGAGATAATATACGGTTGCCCACATGGACGATGGAGAGCAATATGGACAAGATCGGCGAAGCACAGGCCGCCCTGAGATCCGGAAAATTCGTTCTGATCTTTGATTCGGACAGCAGGGAGGCGGAGACGGACATGATGATCGCCTCCGAGCATGTGACCTACGAGAGCATCAGGACCCTGAGGAGGGAGGCCGGCGGATTGATCTGCACGACCGTCCCCGCGGAGGTTTCCAGGAAGCTCGACCTCCCCTTCATGGCCGAGCTGTTCGCGGAGTCGTACGACAAGCACCCCGTGCTGAGGGGGCTCGCTCCCAACGATCTCCCATATGACACCAAGTCAGCGTTCTCGCTCACCATCAACCACCGGCGCACGTTCACCGGGATACCCGACCGCGACCGCGCCCTGACCATCTCCGAGTTCGCCAAGCTGGGAAAGAAGGTCCTGGACATGGACGCCATGACCGCGCAGAAGGAGTTCGGAGCGGCGTTCCGCGCGCCCGGTCACGTGTTCCTGCTCAACTCCCAGCCCGGAGTGCTGAACGACCGCCGGGGACACACCGAGCTCGCCACGGCGCTGATGAAAATGGACGACATGTTCCCCTCGGCGACCATATGCGAGATGATGGGGGACGACGGCAAGGCCATGCGCAAGGAGAAGGCTCAAGAGTATGCCGAACGATATGGTCTGCCTTACCTCGAGGGCGCCGAGATCATCGAGGCGTGGAAAGAGAGCGTGTATTCCAAATGACCAGAGTGATGGCCAGCGGGGTCTTCGACATCCTGCACACCGGACATGTGCACTACTTGACCGAGGCGCGGAAACTGGGCGATGAGCTCGTGGTGGTGGTCGCCACCGACAATACCGTCCGCAGGACCAAGCATGAGCCCATCACCCCGGAGAAGATGCGCCTTGAGCTGGTCCAGAGCCTGAAACCGGTGGACCGGGCCATCCTCGGCCGCGAGGGGGACATGTTCAGCGTGGTCGCCGAGATCAAGCCGGACATCATCGCGCTGGGATACGACCAGACCTTCGAGGAGAAGGTCCTGGAGGACGAGCTGGCGAGGCGGGGCTTGAACATCAGGGTGGTCCGCCTCGGCCACTACGCCGACGACCTCAACGGTACGCGGAAGATCATCCGCCGGATCATCGAGTGGCACACCGAGACCATCTGCGGGGAGGGGAAGCGATGAAGCTGATTGGCATCGCCGACACCACCTTCGCCAGGGTGGACATGGGCGCGGCCGCGGAGGACGAGCTCAAGACCATGGGGACGGGGTTCAAGATCGTCCGCTACACCGTCCCCGGGATCAAGGACCTGCCGGTGGCGTGCAAGAAGCTCATCGTCGAGCAGAAGTGCGACATCGTGATGGCGCTGGGCATGCCCGGCCCAAAGGATAAGGACAAGAACTGCGCGCACGAGGCGTCCACCGGGATCATCGCCGCGCAGCTGATGACCGATCATCACATCATCGAGGTCTTCGTCCACGAGGACGAGGCCCCTGACGCCAAGACCCTGGACTGGCTCGCCAAGCAGCGAGCGAGGGAGCACGCCCGCAACGCCTACAACCTGCTGTTCCGGCCGGACGTGCTCTCCAGGAACGCAGGGAAGGGGCTGCGCCAGGGGTACGAGGACGCCGGACCGATAAGGGAGTGAGAACATGAAGAGGTACAACATTGGGATAGTGGTTTCCGAGTTCAACTTCGACATCACGTCGATGATGTTGGAGCGGGCGAAGGCGCACGCCGCCTTCCTGGACGTGAACGTGGCCAAGGTCATCTCGGTCCCCGGGGTCTACGACATGCCCCTGGCCATCAAGAAGCTGTGCGAGGACGAGAGCATCGACGGCGTCGCCACGCTGGGCTGCGTGATCGAGGGCGAGACCGAGCATGACGAGATCGTCATCCAGCACGCCGCCAGGAAGATCATCGATCTCAGCCTGCAGTACAACAAGCCGGTGTCGCTGGGCATCACCGGACCGGGAATGACCCGCCTGCAGGCCGAGGACCGGATAGAGAAGGGACGCGACGCGGTCGAGGCGGTCGTCAAGCTCCTCAAGAACCTAGCTTAAACCCCTTTCTCGATCATCTTTTTGTCATCCACTCACGAATGAGCTCGTGAGCTTGAGACTAGGCTCGGCCTCATCGCCCGCCGCATTCCGCTCTCTGACATCCGGCAGTAGGATCGGCCATTATCTGATTCATGGATTCATGTAAAAAATTGAGATCATGGGCTTCCCGGCGACAATTAATATAACCTGGGCTGCCAGGTAACCACCGGTGCTTCGTATGAAGGACAAGACCATCTTCGTCACCGGTGCCACAGGACACCAGGGGAGCGCTGCGGTCAGGCACCTGCTGGAGGCAGGCTATAAGGTCCGAGGGCTCACGAGGGACCCAGACTCTCCGAGGGGAGAGGCGCTCAGGGAGCTGGGAGCGGAGCTCGTGGCAGGCGACCTTGACGACCCCCTGTCGGTGCGCAACTCGCTCACCGGCTGCTACGGGGTCTTCGCCGTCCTGACCTGGGTGGAAGAGGGACCGGCGGGAGAGATCAAGCAGGGCCGGAACCTCGCGGACGCGGCCAAGGCCGAGGGGGTCCAGCACTTCCTTTACAGCTCGGTGTGCGGGGCGGACCGCAACACTGGCATACCGCACTTCGAGAGCAAGGCGACCAACGAGCGGTACATGCGTTCCATCGGCCTGCCGCTGACGGTGCTTAGGCCGGTGTACTTCATGGAGAACTTCAACGCCCCGACGGCCCGCAGGCTCATCTCCGAAGGGAACCTGGTAATGGCCCTGAGCCCGGATAAGCCGCTCCAGATGGTATCGGTGGAGGACGTCGGGTTCTTGGCCGCGATCATCCTGGACAACCCGGAGGATTGGGCCGGGAGGACGGTGGACATCGCCGGCGACTCGCTGACCATGCCCGAAGTGGCCGAGCGCTTCTCCGCCTCCATCGGCAGGAAGGTGTTCTTCCGCGAGCGGCCGCTCCAGGACCTGAAGCGCATCGACAGCGAGCGCTACCTGATGATGAAGTGGCTCAACGAAGTAGGCTACGACGCGGACATCGAGGCCATCAGGCAGGTGCACCCGACCCTGATGGACCTGGAGCAGTGGCTGAGCAAGGGCTACTGGAGGCCGGAGGGGCCGGAGATCACCACGCTCCGCTCGATCTGAGCTTCAGGCGACCTTGTTCATGTAGTCCTCGATGGAGTCGAAAGCCCTGGCCAGCGTCTCCACCGGGGGCAGGAACACCGCCCGGAAGTGCATCTTCCCGTAGACCTCGTCGAAGCCGTGACCGGGAACGAGGAGCACGTGGCAGTTGTTCAGGATGTCGAGGACGAAGTCCTGGTCGTTGCTCCAGTGTTTGGACTCGATCTTGGGGAACATGTAGAACGCGCCCTTGGGGCTCGCGGTCGACAGCCCGGGGATGGAGTTGATCCTCTTGACCGCGTAGTCGCGCCGCGCCCGGAGCTTGTTGTTCATCGCCTCGAGATGGTCCTTGGGGCCCTTGAGCGCCTCGATCACCGCCATCTGGCAGGGGTTGTTGGCGCTGATGCGCAGCCGGAGCTGGCGCATCATCCCCTCCTTGATCTCGTCCAGCTTGCCCTGGGGGTCCCGGAACACAGTGTAACCGAGCCTCCAGCCGGGAAGCAGGTCCACCTTGGAGAACCCGTTGAACATGATGATCGGTACATCCTTGGACAGCGCCGCCGGGGAGTGGTGTACGCCGTCGAAGGTCATGAGGTCGTAGATCTCGTCGGAGATGATGAAGAGATCATGCTCGCCGGCGAGGTCGGTGATCTCCTTGAGCACCTTGTCGGAGTACAAGGCCCCGGTCGGGTTGTTGGGGTTGATGACCGTGATGTACTTCGTCTTGGGGGTGATCTTCTTCCTCATGTCGTCGATATCCGGCTGCCAGCCATTGGACTCGTCCGCCCGGTAGGTCACCGGCTTTCCGCCGAAGAACTTGGTGAACTCGATGTACGCCGGATACCCTGGACCGGGCATGAGGACCTCGTCGCCCGGTTCCACCACCGCGGCGCTGATCGTCTGTATCGCCTCGGTGACGCCGTTGGTGATGACGCAGTTCTCTATCCCGACGTCCACGTTGTTCTTCTGCTTCTCCTTCTCGAGGATGGCCTGACGAAGCTCGACGTAGCCCTCGGACTCGGCGTACCCGTTGTCGTTGACCTCGACAGCACGGCACAAGGCATCGCGCACGTGCTTGGGCGTCTCGAAATCGAACTTGTTGGGGTCTCCGATGTGGAGCTTGATGATCTCTGCGCCGTTCTTCTCCAGCTCCCTCGCCGGGAGGAGGATATCGCGAATGGCGTAGGATACATCCAAGGAGCGCTTGGTCGCTTTCATCTTGACCATCTTCTTTTTCCGGCCATGAATCGAGTACGGGTATAAACTTCCTTCCATACGCTTCCATTGCTGGTACGGATGATCGAAAATGGACCGGGATCGTCCGCGGATGGCAGGGATCATCTCCGTTAGAGCCCTCCTCGCTCACGCCCTTTATGCCTCTAGATCGATGCCCGGCCACGTCGACCGCGGCTGAGCATCTGAGGCCTAGTTCACCGCAGCAGGAAGGATGGATGCGTCCCGGTGGCCTGCTTCCGCCGATGGTCCAGCGTGCTCGAGCACGGATGCCGGCCTAAAGGATTCTCGTTCTAGACAAAGGAGATAAAAAGGAGCATTCTAACCCCGCTTTAAAATACCCTTGATGAAGGATAGGACGGCATGCTCGGGCCCCCAACAACGGCGAAGATACTCATTGTCGAGGACAACGAGGCGGACATCAACTTGTTCCGTGAGACGCTATCAGGCGTCCGGATGCTCAACGACATCTCGTGGGCGCGGACGGGGGTGGAAGCCCTTCATATCATCCACGAGCGCCGTCCGGAGCTGGTGATCCTGGACACCCTGATGCCGCTCATGAACGGCTTCGAGGTCCTGAAGGAGATCAAAAGCGATCCCGAGCTCAAGGATACCAGGGTGATCATGGCCCTGGACACCGGCGAACTTCAATATGTCAGGGAGCACGCGCCGCTGGCGGACGGCTTCATCGAGAAGCCTATCAGCCTGGAGGCCCTTGCGGGCGTGATCTCGAACACCGAACGCTTCGCCGTGGCCATCGTCCGCATGTGATGGCGGACGATCACGTCACTCAGGCAGGCACCGCCTCCGATCCGTGAGCTCATATGCGGCAGCTCGCACTAGAGAACGTTGCGGTTCATCCCTTGAGGACCGCTCCGTAACCGAAGATGGTGGGGTTGCCGTATCCTTCCATCAAGCTCCTGATGCGGCTCTCCGGTCCTATTTCTCGAAAAAGGTTAATTACTCCCATGCCTACACATCGGCCGTGTCCCTGGTTCGTCTTGGAAAGATTCCTCTCAGGTGGTGCGACCGCTGCAATGTGCCCGTTCTCGAGGCCAAGCAATGCGGGCGGTGCGAGGGAGCGACCCGCCAGATGGAGATCACCCCGCCCGGCGACGCCCGTCCGGCCACGGCGCACGACATAGCCCACGCCCGCGAGGTCATCGACCGCCAGTTCGGGCCGGGGTGCGGCGAGGCGGTGCTCAAGGAGGGACACTTCGCCCTGATGAACAAGGCGCCGGCGCTCGACCGGATGGACGAGGTCATCGTCGACGGCAAGGTCGCCGGCACGCTGCGCTACGACCTCGGCCGGGGATGGGTCTTCCTGGCGCGGATGGCGGCGGCCAAGGCCATGCAGTCCGTTCTCGCCCGCGGCAGGGTCGTAGCCGACGACGGGGCGCTCAAGCCGATCCTGAACGGCTCCAACCTGCTGGCGCCCGGCGTGCTGTCGTGCAGCGAGGGCATCGCGCCCGGCGACGAGGTGGTGGTGGTCGACCGCCTGGGCAGGGCGTTCGCCGCCGGCTCGTCGAGGATGTCCTCGGCGGAGATGTCCGCCGGAGGGAAGGGGATGGCCATCAAGGTCCGGTGGTACGAGGCTCCGGAGGACAGCGTGCCCGAGATGTCGGGAGCTGGCTGGCCGGAGGTGCTCCAGGCCAACGGGCCGGAGATGGACCGCAAGATCTCCGAAGCGGTGAGCTTCATGACCCGGGTGATGCGCGAGCGGAACCTGCCGGCGATCGTCTCCTTCTCCGGGGGCAAGGATTCCCTGGCGACCTTCCTCCTTGGAAAGAGGACGGGCAGGAGCCTTCCGCTCTTCTACATCGACACCGGCCTGGAGTTCCCGGAGACGGTGCAGCATGTCCGCGAGGTCGCCGCGCGCCACGGCGCCGAGCTGATCTTCGAGGAAGCGCCGCGGGAGGCGTTCGAGGAGGGCTTGAAGGTCTTCGGTCCTCCGGGAAGGGACTACAGGTGGTGCTGCAAGACCAACAAGCTCGGCCCCACGGTGAGGGCCATCGCCAAGCACTTCCCCGACGGCGTCCTATCGTTCATCGGGCAGCGGCGGTACGAATCGGAGTCCCGAGCGTCCAAGCCCCGGGTGTGGGAGAACCCCTGGACCCCGGGACAGATCGGCGCGTCGCCGATCCAGAATTGGACCTCATTGCACGTCTGGCTGCTGATCATCGGCGACGGGGAGCCGTACAACCCGTGGTACGACCGCGGCCTCGACCGCATCGGCTGCTTCATGTGCCCGGCGTCGGACCTCGCCGAGCTCAAGCTGGTGGAGGCCGGTTCGGAAGGTTATCGCCGGTGGGACGCCGTGCTGCGGGCAAGGGCCGAGAAGCGCGGTCTTCCCGGCGAGTGGGTCGACTACGGGATATGGCGCTGGAAGGCGGTGCCGCCGTCGATAAGGCAGGAGCTGGAGAAGGCGGGCGTCACCATCAGGGCGGAGCCGAAGGACGCTGCCGGCGAGGGGAACCTCAAGCTGTTCGTTCAGAAAGGGGTCTCGCCGTGCACCATGGGCTACTCCATCGAGGGCGCGTTCGATCGCTCACTCCACCTTGACCGCGTCGCCAACGTGCTGAACATGCTCGGCGAGGTCACCCTCAACGAGGACGAGGGCTGGGTGGCGGTCGACGGCGTCACGGTGTTCGACGAGGGCGCCCTGATGGGCAAGGACGCCGATGCAGAAAAATTGAAGGAAAAGGTTGAAAGGGTGCGGCGAACGGTGGTCAAGGCCGAGGAGTGCGTCGGTTGCGGCGTGTGCACCGGAAGATGCAGCGAGGGTGCACTTAGGCTAGAGCTCGGCCGGATCCACGTAGAGGTTGGTAGATGCGCCCATTGCGGGCGCTGCGTGGAGCCGTGTCCGGCTATCACCTTCGGTGACAACGCCTTTGATTTCTGACCTTCCGAACAAATAGATGAGGGAAGGGGTTTCCCGACGTCCTCGATAGCCCCCGCGTTCACCGCACGAAGTCTATCCCATCGTCGTCGTAGGGCGCCTGCCTCTGAGGCTGAGGCCTCTGCTGGGGCTGGGCACCGAGCTTGGGCCTGGGTATGTCGTTCTCCAGAGCGCCGAGGCGGCTGGTGGGCTGTCCGCCCTTGCCGTACATGTACTTGGACGAAGCGCCGGTGACGATCAGGAGGATCTTGATGGTGCCCTCCAGCTCGGGGTCGACGGAGCAACCCCAGATGATCCTGGCGCGCTCGTTGACGCTGTTGGTGACGATCTCGGCCGCCCTCTGGGCCTCTCCGACCGACATGTCCGGGCCGCCAACGACGCGGATGAGCGCGCCCTTGGCGTCCTTCAGGTTGATCTCGCCCAGCAGCGGGGAGGTCAGTGCCTCGTGGACCGCCGCCTTGACCCTGTCGTCCTCCTCGGTGTTCGCCTCGCCGATGCCGACGAAGGCGACGCCGCCTTCCTTCATGACCGTCTGGATATCGGCGTAGTCGAGGTTGACCAGGCCGGGCTTGGTGATGATCTCAGTGAGCCCCTTTATGGTCTGCATGAGGACCTCGTCCGCGACCTTGAACGCCGCGTCGACCGGCAGCTTCGGAACGAGCTCCAGCAGCTTGTCGTTGGGGACCACGATGGTGGTGTCGCACACCGACCTCAGCTTGTTGAGGCCGATCATGGCGTTCTCGGCCCGGACGGTACCTTCAGCCTTGAACGGGAAGGTGACCACGCCGATGGTGAGCGCCCTGATCTGCTCCTTGGCGATCGAGGCGACATAGTGCGCGGAACCGGTACCGGTGCCGCCGCCCATGCCGGCGGTGACGAAAACGATGTTGGAACCGGTGAGGAACTGGCGAATGTCGTTGTCGTTCTCCCTGGCCGCAGCCTCCCCGTTCTCCGGGAGCGCTCCCGCTCCCATTCCCCGGGTGGTGCTCTTGCCGATCAGGATCTTCTTCGGAGCGCGGATGGTCAGGAGGTGCTTGGCGTCGGTGTTGATCGCGCAGAGCTGAGCCCCGCTGATGCCGGCATCCACGCAGCGGTTGATGGTGTTGGAGCCGCCGCCTCCGCAGCCCATGATCTTGATGCAGACATCAAGCTTGGCCGCCATCTCCAGGATCTCCCTGTCGGTGTCAGACAGTTCCTGCTCCTGAACGGGCGCGGGCGCCGGAGCCTCTACCGCTCTGGGCGCCAGCTTCTCCTTGTAGTCACTACCTAGTGCGTTCTTTACCAACGAATTTGGCATTAGTGCATCCCTCGTCTGACGGAACCGCCTCCATGACATATAAATTTTGCTAGTTCCATATGGGTGATTAAAATATTCTGGCCATATATGACCTGCCCATAGCGTCCTGGTCCGGTCGGGCCCCGGTCTCCATATCACGTCCGACATCGGTCAGACGGCACTAGCTGCCGGTGATCGCATCGGGCAGGACGACGGCCTGAACGCTGGCCGTCCCCTCCAGGTCCCTGAAGGCCTCCAGGTACGCCTTCTCCGCGGTCAGCGGCAGCAGGTACGAAGCAAGCTTCACGCAGGTGAGGCCTATCGCGTACAGCGTGGCCGCCGCCCCCTGGTCCCCGGCGTCGAGCTTCGGCCTCAGTGTGACCTCGTAGCCGCGGAGGAAACCGTCGATGTACTCGTGCAGCACGGCGATGGCCTTGGTCCGGCGGTTGCCGCTCAGCAGCGTCCCCACCGACTCGTTCAGGCCGCGCAATGTCGACAGCTCCTCCCTGTCCTCATCGGTCAACGCCTCCATGTCCAGCACGGGCCTGGAGTTCACGGCGCTCTTGATCTTGAGAACGATGGAGCCGAGGTCCCGGCGCAGCTCCGCCTCTTTCTTTCGCTCCTCGATTATCTCCTTGGTCTCGTCGAAGCTCCGGTTGCGGGACGCCTTCATGGCCTTGCGGAGCGGCTCCTCGATCGAGCTGCTGTACACGCCCATCCGCGAGAGGTCGGGCGCCAGCTTCAGGAAGTCGGAAAGGTAGTCCTTCAGCTGCTCCGAGCTGCGGTAGCGGTGCTTTGCGTGGTCCAGGCAGAACCCGATGTCCCTCACCGCCTCCATGACCTCGCCCTCCATGAGCGTCTCCTTGGTCAGCTCGGACAGGGACACCAGGTCCTCGACCGGGACATCCTTGCGCTTGGACATCGCCACCATGAGCATGGTCTGCTCGTAGAGCGAGGCGTAGATCGCCGCGTGGGGGCCTATGTGCTCTCCCAGGAAGCTCTGCACCGCCTTGCGGACGCTGCGGCTGGGATGGACCATCTCCTCCAGGATCATGGCCATCACCGAGCGGTCCTGTGCCAGCTCGGCGAGGGTCCCGATGATGGACCTCTTGACCCGCTCATCCCCGCCCTCGTAGTTCCTTAGAAGAAGCACCAGGGTCTCCTGTGGCCTGTCGCCCGCCCGCTTGATCAGCTTGCGCCGGATCCGCTCCGTATCCGATTCCAGGTCAGAGGAAAAAGAGTCGAGCATGCTGGCCTCAAGCCGTTCCTCCTCGAATTTCTTGCCGAAGATACCAATGAACGACATCGGCCCCACTGATGCTGGATTGAACTAGTGCGGGGATACAAATAGATTGGCATGCTAGGATTAAATCCTGCAAGACGGGAAACTTCGCCCCCGCATCGTCGGCGGCCGTGAACGGAGCGCCGGCCTGACGCTGCTGGCGGATGCTGGACGGCACCCCCTGAAATATTTTTATCAAAACCTATATATGGCGGTGGCTCATTAGGCAGAAAACCGGGAACGAGGAATACCATGAGCGAGATGTCACCCGTAAGAAGCGCATTGGACCAGATCAAAAGCCAGGATCATGTCCTTGATGCTTCGCTGGTGTCCCGCGGAGGCATGTACATCATGGGCGGACCCCTGAAGGGGATCCACCGTGAGACCTTCGCTGCCATGTCCGCTATCATCCTGGGAGCGGCGGAGACCACCTCCACCGAACTCAAGGACAAGCTGGCCAAGGTGACCATCGAGCTCACCGAGCAGACCCTCATCATCGTAGGTGTCGGCACGAAATACCTCGTGACCATCCTGATGGACCAGGGCGGCGACCGCGAGAAGGTGACCGATCTCACGCGCGAGCTCCTGGCCAACGCGGAATCGATCCTCTGAGCTGGATCTTAATTTTCCACATCCCTGTGAGAACATTCTCACCGGGAGCTTATCCTCACATGCGCCGGCATCCGCGGCGGAGCCATCGCATGACGCTAACCATTCCGGACCTCGCCGAGCGGGATGAACCCTGGCCATCCCCGAACGCCCTGGTCTGGCGGTCCAGTATGGCATTGATCACGTCGCGGTGATCTCGGCAGCTGTCCGGGATCTCGGTGTACGNNCGGCGCGTGGGCATCGCTCCCGCCGACCATCGGCATGCTCATGACCCTGGCCAGGCGCTTGGCGGCGAGGTTGCCCGCCTTCTTGGACCGGCCGTTGGCCACCTCCACCGCGTCGAACTCGTTGGTCCTCACGTTGTTCTCCCCCAGCCCCGACCACGCCCGGTACGGATGGGGGGCCACGGCAATCCCTCCAGCCTCGTGGATGAGCCGGATGGTCTCGGCCACGCTCAAGCCGCGGGGGACCGGGGAGGTGATCCCCAGCGCCAGGATGTGGCCGTCATCGGACGTGACCTCCATGGCCGGGACGATGATGATGCCGGAGCGGAGGACCTCGGCGTCCCGGTGCGCCTCGAAGACGTTGTGGTCGGCGATGGCCACCGCTCCGATCCCCAGCTCCTTGCAACGAGCGATGATCTCCTCCACCGTCTGTCGGCCGTCGTCGGAGTAGGTGGAGTGGACGTGCAGGTCGGCCCTCATCTAACGGTAGCTCCACCTGGCAGCCTTTGATCGCCGACCACCGGAGCGCCCTTCTCGGTGAAGAACGCCAAACCTTCCGATGCCTCGGGGGACGGGAGGAACACCGCGATCCTGGTCCCTTCCGCGACCTCCGGGCCAGTGTACCTGATCTCGCGTCCCACGTCCACCTTGCCCTTCCCGACCACCGTTCCGACCCTGAGGGTCAGCTTCTGGAAGTCCTTGAACTCTATCTGCTTCTCCCCGGGGACCATGCCGCTGTTGACGGCGTCGCCGGGGGCGGCGTCCTCGGGCGGTGACAGCAGGGTCACCAGCTCGCCGGCCTCGGCGGCCAGCAGCATGCCCTGCGACTCGTAGCCGCGCAGCTTGGCGGGCTTGAGGTTGGAGACCACCACCACCTTCCGCCCCTTCAGCTCGTCAGGGGAGTAGTAGGCCTTGAGGCCCGCGACGATCTGGACCTTCTTGCCGATGTCCACCTGCATGAGCAGTAGGGAATCGGCATTGGGGTGGTTGCCGGCCTCGGTGATCTGGCCCACCTTAAGGTTCAGGGCGCTGAAGCCGCTGAACGCCGAGCCGGCATCCTCCTTCTCCGCCGCTATCTTGGAGAACAGGGGCTTGGGCTCCTGAAGCTTCTGCCCTCCGCTGAGAGGGGCCGCGATGGCCTTCCATCCGGTTGCCTCAAGGTCGCCCTCCTGGCCCAGGAGCTTCCATGCTCCCTTCGCGGAGCGGGGCATGAACGGGTAGCTCATCACCGCCAGGGCCTTGACGATCTCGAGGTTCAGGTTGAGCGCGGAGCCGCAGGCGTCACGGTCCTTCTTGATCAGCGCCCACGGGCCCACGCCGTCGAAGTACCGGTTGCCGTACTGCGCGAGGTCCATGATGCCCTTGAGGGCGCGCTTGAACTCGCAGGCCTCGAGATCGGACGCGACCTGCTTCGCGGCGGCCTCGATGGCGTCGAAGACCTCTTTGCGATCGTCATCCGAGCCCTTGTATTCGGGCACGGTCCCGAAGTGCTTGTAGGTGAAGCTGAGGACCCGGTGGTAGAAGTTGCCCAGGGTCGCCACGAGCTCGTTGTTCACCTTGGTCTCGAAGTCGCTCCAGGAGAAGTCGGCGTCCTTGTTCTCGGGCATGTTCGCCGCCACGTAGTAGCGAATGGCGTCGACCTCGAACCTCTGGAGCATCGAGGGTATGTCGATGCTGTTGCCCCGGCTCTTGGATAGCTTGTCGCCCTTGAAGGTGAGGAACTCGTTGGCCGGGACGTCGTACGGAAGGTTGAGGCCGCCGTAGCCCATGAGCATCGCCGGCCAGATGATGGTGTGGAACGGGATGTTGTCCTTCCCCAGGAAGTAATAACTTCGAACTTCGGGGTCCTGCCAGTACGCCTTCCACTCTTCAGGGCGGCCGATCTTCTTGGCCCACTCCTTGGATGCCGAGAGGTAGCCGATGACCGCCTCGAACCATACATAGATCACCTTCCCCTCCCAGCCGGGCAGGGGCACCGGCACGCCCCAGGACATGTCCCGGGTGATCGGACGGTCCTGCAATCCCGCCTCCAGCCAGTTGCGGGTGAACAGCTTGACCGATGACTTCCAGTTCTCCTTGCCCGAGATCCAGTCGATCAGGGGCTGATGGAACGCGGAGAGCTTGAGGAAGTAGTGCTCGGTCTCCCTCATCTCCGGCGCGGTGCTGCAGTGCAGGCACACCGCGCTCGTCAGCTCCCCGCCCTCGAAGGTCTTGCCGCACTTCTCGCACTGGTCGCCGCGGGCCTTCTCGTTCCCGCAAGCGGGGCAGATCCCCTCGACATAGCGGTCGGGAAGGAACTTCTCGCACTTCGGGCAGTAGTACTGCTGGGTGCCTTTCTTGTACAGGTATCCCTTGTCCTTGAGGGTGAGGAACACATCGTCCACGACCTCGATGTGATTGGGGGTGTGGGTCTTGGTGAAGAGCGAGAACTCGATGTCCAGGCCCTCGATCGCCTTCTTGTTGATCTCGTGGTAGCGGTCGGCGATGGCCTCCGGGGTCACGCCCTCCTTGTCCGCCTTCACGGTGATGGGGGTGCCGTGCTGGTCCGATCCGGACACCATGAGCACCTCGTTGCCGATCAGGCGGTGATACTTGGAGAATATGTCGGGAGGAAGCAGGGAGCCGGCCACGTGCCCAAGATGGATGGCTGCGTTCGCGTAGGGCCAGGCGACGCAAACTAGGACCTTTGCCATTATATCGGCCAGTGGATTGTGGAGGAAGGATATAACTTATGCGAGCGGAAAGCCTCCTAACGTTGTGGACGAACAAGGCCAGCAAAGAGCGCGCTTTCGGCCGTTCTCGAACGCCGCCCCGTGCTCAAGTGCTCGATCCAACGAGGAAAGGACGCTCGCGACCATGACCCTGCCCTTGTTGCGTCTTTCCTGATGTCGGGGGGCCGGCCCAGGTCGACAGCATGACGCGACCCCTACCCGAACCGATGTCACGATGCCTGAAACGAGGTTGGTCACGTGCTTCGTCCCCATCATCTTTTTATCAGCGGGTCATATTGCGTTGAACATGCGTATCGCCGTACTGCTGAAGGACCACTGCCAACCGAAGAAGTGCAACGCCGAGTGCAGGAACTACTGCCCGAAGGTGCGCACCGGCGTGGAGGCGGTGGTCATCGGTGATGGCGGCAAGCCTGTGATCTCGGAAGAGCTGTGCGCGGGGTGCGGCATCTGCGTGCACAAGTGCCCGTTCGAGGCCATCAAGATCATCGGCCTCCCAGAGGAGCTGAAGTCCGACCTCATGCACCAGTACGGGCTGAACGGCTTCCGCATCTACCGCCTTCCGGTGCCGAAGCGCGGCCTGGTGACCGGCATACTGGGTCCCAACGGCATCGGGAAGACGACCTCCATTAGACTGCTATCGGGCGAGGAGACCCCGAACTTCGGGAACTTCGAGAACCCGCCGAGCAGGGAGGAAGTGCTCTCCCGCTTGTCCGGCACCGAGCTCGGGGACTACCTCACCAAGGTGTACGCCGGCAACGTCCGCACGGCGCTCAAGCCCCAGTACGTGGACAAGCTGCCCCGGGTGGTCAAGGGCGTGGTGAGGGACCTCCTGTCGAAGGTCGCGGAGCGGATGACCGTGGACCAGGCCTCGGAGCTCCTGGACCTGCAGGAGGTCATCGACCGCCCGCTGGACAAGCTGTCGGGCGGGGAGCTGCAGCGGGTGGCCATCGCCGCCTCCCTCATGAAGGACGCCGACACCTACTTCTTCGACGAGCCGTCCTCGTACCTTGACATCTACCAGCGCATCAAGGTGGCGAGGCTGATCCAGCAGCTGGCGGAGGAGAAGCAGGTGGTGGTGATCGAGCACGACCTGGCCATTCTCGACTTCCTGGCGGACAACGCCTACCTGGTGTATGGCTCGGAGGGCGCCTACGGTGTCTTCGCCCAGCCGCGCCAGGTCCGCATCGCCATCAACACCTACCTCGACGGCTACATGCGGGAGGAGAACATCCGCTTCCGCGACACCCAGATCCGCTTCGAGTCGCACCCCCCGCGGGACAGCCAGGTGACCGCGCACCTCCTCGACTATCCACACCTGGAATGCGACTTCAAGGAGTTCAAGCTGACCGCCGAGCCCGGGACCATCAAGGTAGGCGAGTCCATCGGCGTGGTCGGTCCCAACGCCATCGGCAAGACCACCTTCGTGAAGATACTGGCCGGCATCCAGGAGCCTACCGCGGGGAAGGTGGACAAGAGCGTCAAGGTGTCCTACAAGCCGCAGTACATCGCCCCGGACTTCGACGGCTCGGTCATGGACCTGTTCATGATCACCAACCATGAGTTCTTCCAGTCAGGGTTCTTCGAGAGCGAGATCGCCCACCCCCTGGCGCTGAGGAGGCTGTACGAGAAGAACGTGAACACCCTGTCGGGCGGGGAGCTGCAGCGGGTAGCGATCGCCATATGCCTGTCCAAGGAGGCGGACATGTACCTCCTGGACGAGCCGTCGGCGTACCTCGACTCCAACCAGAGGATGGAGGCGGCCAAGACCGTCCGCCGGGTCATGGAGAAGCGGGGGCGGAGCGCGCTCATCGTGGACCACGACATCTACTTCCTGGACATGGTGTCCGACTCCATCATGGTGTTCTCCGGCCACCCCGGGAAGGAAGGCCACGCCAACGGCCCCTTCGACATGCGGGCGGGCATGAACATGTTCCTGAAGGAGGTCGACGTGACCTTCAGGCGGGACAACGACACCAACCGCCCGAGGATCAACAAGCCTGGCTCCAGGCTCGACCGGGAGCAGAAGGAGAGGGGCGAGTACTACTACGCTCAGGCTTGAAGCTGGCAGGCCTTCCTCGCGGTCCTCCTTCTCCACAGCCAGTACGCGGCGAGGGCGACGACACCCACGGCCACCACTATCTCCAGCGGGCGGTAGAGCTCCTCCACGGAATCCCAGTTCTCCCCCAGGAGCACCCCCGCGTACGCGAGAAGAAGGCACCATGGCAGGGAGCCGAGGGTGGTGAGGGCGATGAAGCGCTTGATCGGCATGCGTGCGATCCCCGCCGGGAACGAGATGAAGGTCCTCACCACCGGCAGCAGCCTGGAGCCGAAGACCGCCCAGTCCCCGTACTTGCGGAACCAGCACTCCGCGATGTCCAGGTGCTTCTCGTTGAGCCGCAGGAAGCGGCCGTACCTGGCGATGAGCGGGCGGCCGCCCTTCCTGCCGACATAGTAGGCGATGACCGAGCCAAGGGTGCAGCCGAGCGTCCCGGCCAGGCCGACGAGGAGCGCGTCCCACAGCGGATCGCCGGTGATGTTCATGCGCCCCAGGGAGGCCAGGGCGCCGCCGAACGGCAGGACCACCTCGCTGGGTATGGGTAGGCACATGCCTTCCAGAGTCATCAGCAGGACGATGCCGGGGTACCCGCTCGATTCTATGATGTCCATCATCAGCTGGACCACCCAGATGACGATCTCCTCGATTATGCCCATCGGATGCGCCAGACCATCTTCCGATATAAATTCTCGGGGGCAGACGTAAATGATAGATACCCAGAGCATCGTAGTTCGTTACGAGGTTCGGACATGGACGCCATACGGGTCACCGACGGGATCTACTGGGTAGGAGCGATCGACTGGAACGTGCGCAACTTTCACGGATACACCACGCCCCGGGGCTCGACGTACAACGCGTACCTCATCACCGGCGAGAAGAACATCCTGATCGACACCGTGAAGAGGCCGTTCTTCGAGGAGATGCTGTCGCGCATCCGCAGCGTCATCGATCCGTCCAAGATCGACGTCATCGTATCCAATCACACCGAGATGGACCACTCCAGCAGCCTCCCGCAGATGCAGGAGGTGTGCGGGGCGACGGTGCTGGCGTCCCGCTTCGGGGTCGAGGGCCTGCGCCTTCACTATCCGACGCTGAGGACGGAGATGGTCGCCGACGGCCAGGTGATCAAGGCCGGCGGCAAGACCCTGAAGTTCATCGACACCCCAATGCTGCACTGGCCCGATTCGATGTTCACCTACGTGGAGGAGGACAAGGTCCTGTTCAGCATGGACGCCTTCGGGCAGCACTACGCGACGTCCAAGCGGTTCAACGATGAGGTGGACCAGGCCGCCCTCTTCCAGGAGGCGGCCAAGTACTACGCCAACATCGTCCTGCCGTTCGGCCACCAGGTCCAGCAGACCATCAGGAAGGCCCAGGAGATAGACATCAAGATCCTGGCGACCGCGCACGGGGTCATCTGGAGGACCGATCTGGACAAGATCCTCTCGCTGTACTCGAGGTGGTCATCGGCGGTGACCGAGGAGAAGGCGGTGGTGGTCTACGACACCATGTGGAACAGCACCCGCATCATGGCCGAGGAGATCGCCGAGGGCATCGCTTCCGAGGGGGTGAGGGTCGATGTGCTGAAGCTCACCGACACCGACCGCAGCGTGGTCATGAAAGAAGTGCTGGACTCCAGGGCGGTGGTCATGGGCACCCCGACATTGAACAACACCATCTTTCCCTCGGTGGCGGACGCGGCCTACTATATGAAGGGGCTCAAGCCCACCGGCCGCATCGGGGCGGCGTTCGGCTCCTACGGATGGGCCGGAGGCGCCGTCAAGCAGCTGCACGAGATCATGAAGAGCGGCGGCCTGGAGATGCCCTTCGAGGGCCTGGAGCTGCGGTACATCCCCCACGAGGAAGAGCGGGGCAAGTGCCGGGAGTACGGCCGGCAGATCGGGAGGAAGGTCAAGGAGATGTCCGCCGGGAAGGCGTGATCGGTCCGCGGCATCGGTAATAAAAAGAGGAAGGGGTTTGGTCCTCATTCCTTTCTGCGCCTGACCAGGAGCAGGAGGATCAGGATGCCGCCGACCGCCACCACGACGATGGCCATCGCGGTGCCCTCGAAGGAGCTCTGGGCGGACAGCTCGGCCGCCCCGCTCATGGTGAAGGCGCCGGCCGCCGCGTCCCCGTTCAGGGCGGCGACGGTGTAGACCGCCGTGCCCTTGGGGACATCGGCATCGGTGAAGCTCCTGGCCTCGCTCCCGTTGACCACGCCGATGAGGACAGGGTCGCCGCCCTCCGACTGCCGGTAGATGGCGAACCCGGTCACCGGTGCGCTTGTCGTGTTCAAGCCGGGCAGCTCCCAGGTGATCACCGCTCCCTCGGCGGTCCTCTCGACAGCGAGGCTGGTCGGAGCGGGGGGCGGGAACAGCGCGGTCGCCGAGACCTCGGCATGCGCGCTCTCTCCGTTGGCGTTGACCGCGACCACGCGGTACACCATGCCCTCTCCGGCCGGCGCGCCGGTGTCGTTGTAGCCGAGGGAGGTGACCGTGGCGAGCCAGGTCATGGCGTCGGCGGTATTGCCGCGGTAGATGTCGTACCCGGTTATCTCCGCGCCCCCGTCGCTCTCCGGCAAGGTCCAGGTCAGCGACACGTACCCGATGCCCGACACCGCCTCCAGGTCCGACGGGTCGCCCGGGACCGTGGACGGGGTCGCGGAGACCGCACCGCTCATCGCGCCCTCCCCGACCTCGCTGATCGCGGAGACGGCGTAGTAGTACGCGGCCCCGTTCTCCACGCCCGTGTCGTTGAAACCAAGGGACGATACCGCCGTGAGGAGCGTCATCGCTCCCGGCGAGGTGCCGCGGTAGACATTGTAGCCGGTGATGGCCGCGTCCGATGCGGGCATCGTCCACGTGATGTTCACCCATGCGTTCCCCGAGGTCGCGGTCACCGCCGGCGCCGCAGCCGGCGCGAAGGTCGTCGTCGCGGCACGGCGCACGGACCGGCTCGAAGCCCTCAAGTCGCGGATCGAAGCGGCAGGCGGCACGGCGCATGCCGTCGCGATGGACGTCACGGATCGCAATGATGTCGAACGCGCCTTCGCGGAAGGTGAGGCCGCGCTCGGGCCGCTCTCGATCTGCGTCAATAACGCGGGCATCACCGATCCTGCGTGGTTCACGCGCATGCGCGAGGAGCAGTGGCGCAAGATCATGGACGTGAACCTCGACGGCGTGTTTCACGTCGGGCAGGAGGCCGCGCGCCGCANNCCGGCCAGGTTGTAGGCGACGACCCGCACCGTGTAGGTCGTGGCGTTGGCCAGGCCGGTGATGTGGTAGTGATCGCTCAGGCCAGCGTCGAGCACCACCGGGCTCGAGACACCCGGCGCCCACACC
Source organism: Methanomassiliicoccus sp. UBA6 (assembly GCA_002508545.1). Classification (GTDB taxonomy): domain Archaea; phylum Thermoplasmatota; class Thermoplasmata; order Methanomassiliicoccales; family Methanomassiliicoccaceae; genus UBA6. The sequence continues at coordinate 14,614 of DAVH01000038.1, read as the reverse complement.
AGCACCCGATAGCCGAGGACCGCGGCCCCGTTGTCGCTCGCCGGCGCGGTCCACGTTACGGTCAGGCTCCTCGCTCCCCGCTCCGCTGTCAGGTCGTTGGGCGCGGACGGGACGTTGTAGGGCACCGCCGAGACCTCCGCGGACGCATCGCCCTCGTAATGCGCGTTGAAGGCGGCCACCCGGTAGTGATAGGTCACGCCGCTGACCACGTCGCCGTCGTCGTAGCTGAGGACATCGCCGATCTCGGCGATCAGGACCTCCCCTCCGCCCGAGGTCGAGCGGTATATGCGGTAGCCAATCGGCGCGTTGCCGTCGGCGGCCG